>NZ_JVOJ01000036.1 GCF_001064145.1 Sanguibacter keddieii | reverse complement strand
GTGTGTTGTGGCGGTGTCCTACTCTCCCACAACCTGGCGGTTGCAGTACCATTGGCGCTGCCGGGCTTAGCTTCCAGGTTCGGAATGGGTGCTGGGCGTTTCCCCGGTGCTATGACCACCACAAGACTGGTGTTCAACACGTCTCCCCCTTTTTTGGGGGGTGTGGGTTGATCGTGGTTTGTATAGTGGTTGCGGCTGTTTTGTTGCCTGTCTTGTTGTTCACCCGCACGTGTTGTGTGGGTTGTTGTTTAGTGTTGGCCCATTAGTACCAGTCGGCTCACGAGCACCTCGCGGTGCTTCCACCTCTGGCCTATCAACCCGCTCGTCTGGCGGGGGCCTCTCACCCCACAGGGGGGGCGTGGAAATCTCATCTTGAAGCAGGCTTCCCGCTTAGATGCTTTCAGCGGTTATCCCTTCCGAACGTAGCCAACCAGCCATGCACCTGGCGGTACAACTGGCACACCAGAGGTTCGTCCATCCCGGTCCTCTCGTACTAGGGACGGCCCTCCTCAAATTTCCTGCGCGCACAGAGGATAGGGACCGAACTGTCTCACGACGTTCTGAACCCAGCTCGCGTACCGCTTTAATGGGCGAACAGCCCAACCCTTGGGACCAACTCCAGCCCCAGGATGCGACGAGCCGACATCGAGGTGCCAAACCATGCCGTCGATATGGACTCTTGGGCAAGATCAGCCTGTTATCCCCGGGGTACCTTTTATCCGTTGAGCGACCACGCACCCACGTGCCATGGCCGGATCACTAGTTCCTGCTTTCGCACCTGCTCGACCCGTCGGTCTCACAGTCAAGCTCCCTTGTACACTTGCACTCGCCACCTGATTACCAACCAGGCTGAGGGAACCTTTGAGCGCCTCCGTTACATTTTAGGAGGCAACCGCCCCAGTTAAACTACCCACCAGGCACTGTCCCCAACCCGGATCACGGGCCAAGGTTGAGGTGACCGCTTGAACCAGAATGGTATTTCAACGACGACTCCACCACCGCTGGCGCGGCAGCTTCACAGTCTCCCACCTATCCTACACAAGTCCAAGCGAACACCAATACCAAGCTATAGTAAAGGTCCCGGGGTCTTTCCGTCCTTCTGCGCGAAACGAGCATCTTTACTCGTACTGCAATTTCACCGAGTTCGCGGTCGAGACAGCGGAGAAGTCGTTACGCCATTCGTGCAGGTCGGAACTTACCCGACAAGGAATTTCGCTACCTTAGGATGGTTATAGTTACCACCGCCGTTTACTGGGGCTTAAATTCACCGCTTCACACCCCACAAGGGGGGTGTTAACGGTTCCTCTTAACCTTCCAGCACCGGGCAGGCGTCAGTGCGTATACATCGCCTTACGGCTTCGCACGCACCTGTGTTTTTGATAAACAGTCGCTTCTCCCTATTCTCTGCGACCCCACAACCCCACCCACGCGCACGGCGTGGGGAAGTCACGGGGTCCTCCTTATCCCGAAGTTACGGAGGAATTTTGCCGAGTTCCTTAACCACGATTCACTCGAACGCCTCGGTATACTCTACCTGACCACCTGAGTCGGTTTAGGGTACGGGCGCGTCATGCCCTCACGTCGAGGCTTTTCTCGGCAGCTTAGGATCACCACAAGTCCACACACGCGTGTGTCCCTCATCAGTTCTCACCCACAATGCCCCCCGGATTTACCTGGAAGACGGGCCACAACCTTAAATACGCACAACCATCGGCGCACTGCAGCTACCTGTCTGCGTCACCCCTGTTAACACGCTTGCCTACAATCACCGGGGCCCCAAGACCCACACACACCACAAAACCCGAAGGTCACGTGGCGGCGTGAGCAAATTGGTTAGCACAATGACTTCAGCATGGGCGGTCACAACGCGGTACCAGAATATCAACTGGTTGTCCATCGACTACGCCTGTCGGCCTCGCCTTAGGACCCGACTAACCCAGGGCGGATAAACCTAGCCCTGGAACCCTTAGTCAATCGGCGCTGCGGATTCTCACCGCAGATTCGTTACTCATGCCTGCATTCTCACTCCCACACAATCCACCAGAAGTTCCCTCCAGGCTTCACCTCGTGCAGGACGCTCCCCTACCCAACAACACACCAGCACTCCAGTTCCTGGCGCCAGCATCACGTGTCGTTGCCACAGCTTCGGCGGTACGCTTGAGCCCCGCTACATTGTCGGCGCAGAACCACTTGACCAGTGAGCTATTACGCACTCTTTCAAGGATGGCTGCTTCTAAGCCAACCTCCTGGTTGTCACCGCGACTCCACATCCTTTCCCACTTAGCGCACGCTTAGGGGCCTTAGCTGATGATCTGGGCTGTTTCCCTCTCGACTACGAAGCTTATCCCCCGCAGTCTCACTGCCACGCTACACCTAATGGCATTCGGAGTTTGGCTGACGTCAGTAACCCACAGGGCCCATCGGCCATCCAGTAGCTCTACCTCCACCAGGGACCACGCGACGCTGCACCTAAATGCATTTCGGGGAGAACCAGCTATCACGGAGTTTGATTGGCCTTTCACCCCTACCCACAGTTCATCCCCCAGGTTTTCAACCCTGGTGGGTTCGGTCCTCCACACAGTCTTACCTCTGCTTCAACCTGACCATGGGTAGATCACCCCGCTTCGGGTCTAGAACACGCGACACACGCCATATTTCAGACTCGCTTTCGCTACGCATACCCCACACGGGTTAAGCACGCCACGTATCACTAACTCGCAGGCTCATTCTTCAAAAGGCACGCCATCACCCCACAAGGCTCTGACGGCTTACAGGCACACGGTTTCAGGTACTATTTCACTCCCCTCCCGGGGTACTTTTCACCATTCCCTCACGGTACTATGCACTATCGGTCATCAAGTAGTATTTAGGCTTACCAAGTGGTCTTGGCAGATTCACACGAGATTTCACGAGTCCCGCGCTACTCGGGCACCACACCCACACCAGAAGCAACCGGTCCGTTTACACGACTCTCACGCTCTACGGTCAGACTTCCCAGACTGTTCAACTCCGGGCAACACCTGGCGCGATCCCCCGGCAGAAGGATCCAACATGGCCCCACAACACCAAACACGCAACGGCCGCCGCCTCTCACACGCATCTGGTTTAGCCTCCTCCGCTTTCGCTCGCCACTACTCACGGAATATCTTTTCCTGCGGGTACTGAGATGTTTCACTTCCCCGCGTTCCCCCCACCACCCTATACACGTTCAGATGATGGTAACCCAGCACAACCCAGGTTAGGTTCCCCCATTCGGACACCCTCGGATAATAACGCTCGTTCGCCAGCTCCCCGAGGCATATCGCAGGCCGCAACGTCCTTCATCAGCTCTTGATGCCAAGGCATCCACCGAATGCCCAACAAAACTAAACAAAACACAAAAAACAGTACAGAACAAATATGCTCGCAACCACTATACAAATCACAAACAACCCACCACACACAACCCACACCCAAAAAAAGAACCCTTCAGGCCGGCTGCGCAGGCACCCACCACCCCACACGGTGGCAGACGCTCACACGGTGTTGAACGTGAACCCGACAGTGTGTCCGCTCGTATAACTTATTATGCCCAACCCAAACACGCACCCACACCCACCACCCACACTGGGCAGTAAACACATGCAGGCACAAGAAAACAAACAACACAACCCAACAGGCCACGCTGCTTGTTCCCCACAAAACTGGGCTCCCTAGAAAGGAGGTGATCCAGCCGCACCTTCCGGTACGGCTACCTTGTTACGACTTCGTCCCAATCGCCAATCCCACCTTCGACCACTCCCCCCGCAAAAACGGTTAGGCCATGGGCTTCGGGTGTTACCAACTTTCGTGACGTGACGGGCGGTGTGTACAAGGCCCGAGAACGTATTCACCGCAGCGTTGCTGATCTGCGATTACTAGCGACTCCACCTTCATGGGGTCGAGTTGCAGACCCCAATCCGAACTGAGACTGGCTTTAAGGGATTCGCTCCACCTCACAGTATCGCAACCCTCTGTACCAACCATTGTAGCATGCGTGAAGCCCAAGACATAAGGGGCATGATGATTTGACGTCATCCCCACCTTCCTCCGAGTTAACCCCGGCAGTCCCCCACGAGTCCCCACCATCACGTGCTGGCAACATAGGGCAAGGGTTGCGCTCGTTGCGGGACTTAACCCAACATCTCACGACACGAGCTGACGACAACCATGCACCACCTGCACACGACCAACTAAATGCCACCACATCTCTGCAGTGCCGCCGTGCATGTCAAGCCTTGGTAAGGTTCTTCGCGTTGCATCGAATTAATCCGCATGCTCCGCCGCTTGTGCGGGCCCCCGTCAATTCCTTTGAGTTTTAGCCTTGCGGCCGTACTCCCCAGGCGGGGCACTTAAAGCGTTAGCTACGGCGCAGAAACCACGGGTGGCCCCCACACCTAGTGCCCAACGTTTACAGCGTGGACTACCAGGGTATCTAATCCTGTTCGCTCCCCACGCTTTCGCTCCTCAGCGTCAGTAACGGCCCAGAGACCCGCCTTCGCCACCGGTGTTCTTCCTGATATCTGCGCATTCCACCGCTACACCAGGAGTTCCAGTCTCCCCTACCGCACTCAAGTCAGCCCGTACCCACCGCACGCCCCCAGTTAAGCCAGAGGATTTCACGGCAGACGCGACCAACCGCCTACAAGCCCTTTACGCCCAATAATTCCGGACAACGCTCGCGCCCTACGTATTACCGCGGCTGCTGGCACGTAGTTAGCCGGCGCTTCTTTACCCACTACCCTCACCACAACCCACAGTTGCGGCTTGACCATGAGCGAAAGAGGTTTACAACCCGAAGGCCTCCATCCCTCACGCGGCGTCGCTGCATCAGGCTTTCGCCCATTGTGCAATATTCCCCACTGCTGCCTCCCGTAGGAGTCTGGGCCGTATCTCAGTCCCAATGTGACCGGTCACCCTCTCAGGCCGGCTACCCGTCAAAGCCTTGGTAGGCCATCACCCCACCAACAAGCTGATAGGCCGCGAGCCCATCCCCCACCAGAAAAAACCTTTCCACCAACCCCCATGCGAAGGCCAGTGAATATCCAGTATTAGCACCCGTTTCCGGGCGTTATCCCAAAGAAGAGGGCAGGTTACTCACGTGTTACTCACCCGTTCGCCACTCATCCACCCAGCAAGCTAGGCTTCAGCGTTCGACTTGCATGTGTTAAGCACGCCGCCAGCGTTCGTCCTGAGCCAGGATCAAACTCTCCGAACAAAAACACAAACGTTAAAGCCCAGAAAAACCAACCAAACAAAACAGTCCGGCCAGCAATCCCAACCAAAAACACTCAAAAACAAAAAACAGGCATAAAAAACAAACAAACACACTATCGAGTTCACAAACAACACCCACACACCCCAGMAAACCAAGCCACAAACCCAGCCACCAAAGCAGTGAACCAC
Source organism: Sanguibacter keddieii (assembly GCF_001064145.1). Taxonomy (GTDB): domain Bacteria; phylum Actinomycetota; class Actinomycetes; order Actinomycetales; family Actinomycetaceae; genus Pauljensenia. The sequence goes on along the minus strand of NZ_JVOJ01000036.1, from coordinate 135,457 downwards.
CACCACAAACCCACTCACAAGCTCGCGGCGACAGGTGAATAATCTACTCACCCCCACACCCAAAGTCAACCCAAAACACCGTGACCCCCAACACACACCCCACAAACCCCACAAACACAACGAAAAGAGGCTGCCCGATTCTCATCGGGCAGCCTCTTATCCAGAAAGATTAGCTCAGCTCCAGCACCGCGAGGTTCTTGCGACCCTTTCGAATGAGAGCCAGTCCACCGGCGAGAACGTCTTCTTCGCGCAGAACAGCCTCGGGATCCTCAACTTTGACGTTATTGATGGAGGCGCCTCCAGAGGAGATCGTACGCCGCGCCGCGGTCTTGCCCTTCTCAAATCCGAGTGCGACGAGAGCGTCAGCCACGGTCGACTCGCCGATGGTGAGGGACGCGCGCGGCAGATCTGCGGTCGCGGCGGCCAGCGTTGCCTCGTCGAGATCACGGATGTCGCCGCCGCCCCACAGGGCATCGGTCGCGGCGAGAACGCGCTGGAGCTGATCGGCACCGTGCACGAGCTCGGTGACGGAGGCCGCCAGCGCCTTCTGCGCGGCACGCTGATGCGGACGCTCGGCAACCTCAACGGCGAGCGCCTCGATCTCCTCGCGCGACTTGAACGTGAAGATCTTCAGGAAGCGCACGACGTCGTCGTCCGCAACCTGGAGCCAGAACTGGTAGAAGGCGTAGGGGGTCATCATCTCCGGGTCGAGCCAGATGGCACCACCCTCGGACTTGCCGAACTTCGTACCGTCGGCCTTGGTGATGATCGGAGTCGTCATCACGTGGGTATCAACACCCTCGACCTTACGGATCAGGTCGACTCCGCCCACCATGTTTCCCCACTGGTCGTTACCACCGGTCTCGAGCGTGCAGCCATTACGGCGGTAAAGCTCGAGGAAGTCGTTGGCCTGGAGCACCTGGTAGGAGAACTCGGTGTAGGAGATGCCCTCGTCCGAGGCAATACGGCGGGCAACGATGTCCTTGTTGAGCATGGTGCCCACGCGGAAGTACTTGCCGATCGTACGCAGCAGGTCGATCGCGCTCATCTCCTGCGTCCAGTCCAGGTTGTTCACCATCGTGGCAGCAGCGGGTCCCTCAAAGTCGAGGAACTTCGAAATCTGCGAATGCAGGCGATCCGCCCACCCCTTCACGACCTCGGTCGACTGCAGCTGACGCTCGCCACTCTGGCGCGGGTCGCCAATCTGCCCGGTCGCGCCACCCACGAGCGCGAGCGGACGGTGGCCGGCGAGCTGCAGGTGACGCATCACGATCAGCTGAACCAGATGTCCGTGGTGCAGCGACGGCGCGGTCGGGTCGTAGCCGCAATAGAAGGTGACAGGTCCGGCATTCAGGTGCTCGCGGAGCGCCTCGAGGTCGGTGTGCTGCGCGAGCAGCCCACGCCACTGCAGTTCGTCCAGAATGTCTGTCACGAAAGTTGTCCTTCCTTGCGGATTCGACGGATGAATACCGTCATAGTGTATCGGCTTGCGTCTGCGGGCGTTAGCGCAGCGGCGTCGCCGCCCACTCGCGCGCATCGACAAGGCCCGCCTCGGCCTCGGCGATCTGCTCGCGGACGCGCTCCGGGGCGGTGCCACCACGCCCGCGTCGGGCGCCCACCGAGCCTTCGACGGTGAGCACCGAGCGAACCTCGGGCGTCAGGGCCGACGAGGCCTGGGCGAGTTCCTCGTCGGTCAGATCAGCCAGCTCCACTCCCCTAGCCTCGGCGAGGCGCACGCACGCGCCCGAGATCTCGTGCGCATCGCGGAACGGAACGCCCTGCTTGACGAGCCACTCGGCGATGTCGGTGGCGAGCGAGAAGCCCTGGGGGGCAAGCTCTTCGAGGCGATCGAGATGAATCGTCATCGTGTCGATCATGCCGGCGACAGCCGGGCACAGGACGTCGAGGGTGTCGATCTGGTCGAACACCGGCTCCTTGTCTTCCTGAAGATCGCGGTCGTAGGCGAGCGGAATGCCCTTGAGGACCGCGAGCAAACCAGTCAGATCACCGATGAGGCGGCCGGCCTTGCCGCGGGCGAGCTCCGCGACGTCGGGGTTCTTCTTCTGCGGCATGATCGACGAACCCGTGGAGTACGAGTCATCCAGCGTCACGTAGCCGAACTCCTTCGTATTCCAGATGACGATCTCCTCCGAGAGGCGCGAAATGTCGATGCCGATCTGGGCGCAGATGAAGGCGAACTCGGCGACCACGTCGCGAGCGGCTGTGCCATCAATCGAGTTTTCGACGGAGTCAGCGAAGCCGAGCGCGGCCGCGATGCGACGCGGATCCATACCAAGCGTATTACCGGCGAGCGCGCCGGAGCCGTATGGGGAGATAGCCGCGCGCTTGTCCCAGTCACGCAGACGCGCAACGTCGCGCAGCAGCGGCCAGACGTGTGCCAGCAGGTGATGTGCAACGAGGACGGGCTGCGCGTGCTGCATGTGCGTACGGCCCGGCATCACGGCGTCACCGGAACGCACGGCCTGCCCGACAAGAGCCTGAGCAATATCAAGAACGCGACCGGCCAGGTGACGTGCCTCCTCACGCAGGTACACACGGATGAGCGTGGCGATCTGATCGTTACGGGAACGGCCAGCGCGAAGCTTGCCACCCAGCGTCGCTCCGGCTCGCTCAATGAGGCCACGCTCAAGCGCGGTGTGGACGTCTTCATCGTCGGGCGCGGGCACAAACGCACCGGAGGCGACATCTGCGTCGAGGCGTGCCAGCGCGTCGTGCATGTTCGCGCACTCCTGGTCGGTCAGCAGACCGACACGGTGCAGCTCATCAGCGTGCGCATGCGAGCCCGCGATATCCACGCGGGCCAGGCGGAAGTCGAAGTGCGTCGACACGCTCAGGGCAGCGAGCGCCTGCGAAGGCCCTCCAGAAAAACGGCCACCCCACAGGGAGACGTGCGTTTCGGACTGCGACATGAGATTCCTCCTGGGTCGGGGACGACGACGAGCTTCGTATGTTTTAAGAATATTCGAGATGTTGGCGGGCCGCCGACGGCCAGACCACGGGAACCTCGCCTCGGACCTTCACCCACGTCGCAATGATGACGAAGGTCATCCAGTTCCCCTCGAAAAGCAGACGCGACTCGGTAAACGACTGAATGAACATTGCGATGATGATAACCGCCGGAATGACGTCCCACAGGTTGTCGTCGATGTGGGCCACCGCGACTTTGACGACGCGGTAGAGCGTCCAGACGATAGCAACGGTGATCATGGCAGCGCCCACAAAACCGGTCGTCAACGCCGCTTCGACGTACACGTTGTGTGCCTGATTGGTCGGCGTCCCGTCAGGTCGGATGACGAGAGAGGCAAAAGGCTCCATGTCCGTGGGCCAACCAATGAACCATCCCCAGCCACCGATTGGGCGCTGCGCGATAAGCGGCGCGACCGCATGCCAGATGACGGAACGCCCACTCATGTCGGGGCTCCGCCCGAAAGCGTCGGCGATCATGTGGCGACAGAAGAACGCTCCAATCGCGGCCAGAACGCCGACGCCCGCGAACACGCCGACGACGCGTAGGCGCAGGTGCACCGGAACGCGGCGCTGAACGACCAAGCCCGCGATGACGACCAGGCACCCGACCGTCGACAGAGCGACCGTCGCTGACTGGGTCAACAGCATGACGACGCCACATGCCGCCAGCCAGAGCACCGTCGATAGGCGCGCCGAACGTGTCTGCATGTATCGCAAAATCAGGCAGACCGCCAGCAACAACGCGACAAATGCGAGGGGATTCCTATTACCGGGAAAACCCTGGATAGGCCCTCCCTTGAGGAGCATGCCATCGATCCAGTAGTAGGAGGCGGGAAGCAGGCCTCGCCCCCACATGATGGGAGGGGCGAGCGGGCCGTTGCCAAAGAATGCAACCAAAGCCTCAAGGACAAACGATGAACCGATAATCCACTGGAACGCGAGGATGAGGGCGCCCACGAGCTCGGTCAGTGGGAGCGCTACTGCCACGGCTATCGACACCAACGTCAGGGCTACCGACAGGACGACGTACTGTGCGCTCACAACGGGAGAAACGGACCACGCGCACGACAGCGCGCACCAGGCGACAAAGAGACACGTGGTGGTTGGAAAGCGACGCAGCAACAGCGAGCGCCCGGAGCTACGAAAGAGCACCACGAACGCCACAAGCAGGATCAGCGTTGGCACAAGCGAACCGATGTCCCCGAAGATGCCCCGAACGCCCTTGCCGGCGAAGCCGACAAAGAACATTGCAGCAACCGTGTAGCGCATCATGCGCGTGCGCAGGGCATCATCACGATCACTCCCCACGACATCGCTCACAGCGCTCGCTTCATTCGTCATACACGAAACAGTAAGGGAGGCGGGAGCGGCCTTCTCGCCGCTCCCGCCTCTTGAAACCCAACTGAGACATTCTCTGTGAGAACGCCCTCAACCTATCGTTCAGTAACCCATGTTCACGCCGAAACGCACATCGCGGGCAGCTGCAAGCTTCGACTGCAGCCCGTAGATGTCGATGAATCCGCGCGACGAGGACTGATCGAAGGTATCGCCGGTCTCGTAGGTCGCGAGGTTGAAGTCGTACAGCGAGGACTCGGAGCGGCGCCCGTTGACGGTCGCACGTCCGCCGTGCAGCACCATGCGAATGTCGCCGGATACGTACTCCTGCGTGTGCTCGATGAAGGCATCCATCGACTTCTTCAGCGGCGAGTACCACTGGGCCTCGTACACGAGCTCTCCCCAGGTCTGCTCCAGCCGGCGCTTGTAGCGGCGCTGCATGCGCTCGAGCGTCACGGACTCGAGGGCCTGGTGCGCCTCGATGAGCGCGACCGCACCGGGCGCCTCGTAAATTTCGCGAGACTTGATGCCGACGAGGCGATCTTCGACCATGTCGATACGGCCGATGCCCTGAGCACCCGCGCGACGGTTCATTTCCTGGATGGCCTCGAGCGGCGTCACCGGACGGCCGTCGATGGCGACCGGGACACCCTTATCGAAGGTGATGACGACCTCGTCCGGCAGTGGCGGGTAGGTCGGATCGTCGGTGTAGTTGTAGACGTCCTTCGTGGGAGCGTTCCACAGATCTTCGAGGAAGCCGGTCTCGATGGCGCGGCCCCACACGTTCTGGTCGATCGAGAAGGGGTTGTGCTTGGTCGTCTCAATCGGCAGGTTATGCTTCTCGGCGTACTCGATCGCAACGTCACGAGTCAGAGCAAGGTCACGAACCGGAGAGATGCAGTCCATGTCGGGAGCCATCGAGGTAATCGAGACCTCGAAACGGACCTGATCATTGCCCTTGCCCGTACAGCCGTGTGCGACGGTCGTCGCGCCAAACTCGCGGGCTGCCTTCACCAGGTGCTTCGTGATGACGGGACGCGACAGCGCCGACACGAGTGGGTACTTGCCTTCGTAGAGAGCATTGGCCTTGAGCGCAGGCATGCAGTACTTTTCTGCGAACTCGTCGCGGGCATCTGCCACGTACGCTTCCACAGCGCCACAGTCGAGGGCACGCTGACGAATGACCTCAAGATCCTCTCCACCCTGGCCGACGTCGACTGCAACGGCGACGACCTCACGGCCGGTCTGCTCGCCGATCCATCCGATGGCGACAGAGGTGTCCAGGCCGCCTGAATACGCCAGGACGACGCGATCTTTACTCGACATGTGGGTTCCTTCCAATTGTTGGGTTCGTGGTGCCCGGGGCGTCTGTCAGAACGAGGCCGGGGCTAGTTTTCGGGGAGTGCGCCGGGTTCGGCGAGGGACAGCAAAGAGCGTTCGACCTCGGCTGCGCCTTCTTCGCTGCGGCAGATAACGAGGATCGTGTCGTCGCCGGCGATTGTTCCGGCGATCTCGTCGCGCCTCACAGCGTCGATCGACGACGCGAGCAGGTTGGCTGCACCTACCTGGGTGCGCAAAACGAGCTGGTTTCCCACCTTTACGGAGGTAACGAGGAGAAGCTGACACCAGCGCGCCAGACGGACGTTGGCGGCTTCAACGTCGTGGGTGAGCCCGCCGTCATGGTCGGGCACCGTGTATATGAGTGCGCCGGACGCATCGCGGATCTTCGTCGCGCGCAGGTCCATCAGATCGCGCGAGAGGGTCGTCTGAGTGACATCAATCCCCCGCTCGGCCAGGCGAGCGCGCAGTCCTTCCTGGCTACCGATCGACTCAGACGCCAGAAGATCACGGATCATCTCGTGCCGCGCACTCTTCGTGCTCGGAAATGCGGGTGTTGCACTCATATGCATGATTATACACATGAACGCATATAAATAAACAAGCGGGCGAGGGATGTCCCTCACCCGCTTGCTATCAATGCTCTCAGGCGCGCAGCTGAGCCGCGATGCCGTCAGCCCATGCGTTGATCGCGTCCCAGTCGCGGAAGTCGCCCTCAACAACACCGGCAAGGCGCGCAATCGAGCGCTCGCGCAGCGACAGGAGCGTCGGCTTGTAGCGTCCCGGGAACGTACGCAGCTCACGACAGTTCACGTGGGTGAGCAGCGGGCCGACACGATTGCCATCCTGCTCGGAGTGCTTCGGAACGCCATTCATACCGACGGAGAAGGCCCAGACCGGCTTGTCGCGCAAGTCATCCTTGAAGCGCTCCATAAAGTCGTGTGCCTCGGGCATCCACTGGAGAATGTAAACGGCAGAGCCGACGATCACGGCATCGTAGGCCTCAACCGTGACCACGTCAGCGGGCGCGACGCGATCGACGGTAAAGCCCGCCGCTTCGAGGCGCTTCGCGATGGCGTCGGCGACCTCATCCGTCGCCCCGTGCTTTGATGCTGCAGTAACAAGGATGTGCATGTACCCATCGTAAAGCGAAGACCGGTCGAACCGATGGGCACAACGCCCCAAATGAGTGGGGTGCCACACCGCCGATTCGACCGGCCTATCGCTTGATGGACCTTAGGCGCGCAACGACGCTCCCAGGACCTTGGATGCCTTCGCAACGACCTGCTCGCGGACCTGCGAGGATTCCTTCGCAGTCAGCGTGTGGTCGGCCGCGCGCAGACGCAGCGCAAAGGCGAGAGAGCGGTAGCCCTCGGGCACTTGGTCGCCCTCGTAGATGTCGAAGATCGTCACGGACTCGGCGAGCTGCCCCGCGCCCTGACGCACGATCTGCTCGACGCGCGACGCGGGAATATCGGAGGGCACGACGAGAGCGATGTCTTCCTTGGCCAGCGGGAACGTCGAAACACCCTTGACCTGAATGGGCTGCTCGCTCATCTGAGAAATCAGTGCATCGATGTCGATCTCGAACGCGCACGAACGGGCCGGCAGGCCGAACGCGCGGCACGCGGCGGGCGAGAGCTCGCCAGCAAGAGCGACATCCACGAGGTCTCGGCCAGCGCGCACGAAGACGCGCGCAACGCGGCCGGGGTGGAACGGCGCGACCGCAGCGGGATCCGTCGCCGGAGCGGGCATCGGAGCACCCTTGTGCGCGGGCACCTCGTCCATCCAGGCGCGGGTGACCTCGACGCGAACGCCGAGCCCCGAGGCCACACGACGCACATACTCGAGGGCATCAGCCCAGTCGTAAGCGCGGGCGGTCGCCAGGACACCGGCCGGAACAGCCTGACCGGTGAGGACACCACCAATGTGCCAGGGCTGGGCAGGGATACCGGCCTCAAGCGCCGCGATCACCTCGTCGGAGGGACGTTCCTCGGCGCTGGGCAGGTCCGCAGGAACGGTTCCTGCGGGACGGGCGACCTTGGCAACCTCGAAGATCGCGACATCCGCGTTGGAACGCGACACGTTACGGCCAGCGACATCGAGAAGCGTATCGAGCACCGTCGTGCGCAACCAAGGCGCATCATCTGCCATCGGATTGCGCAGGCGCAGGGCCTCGCGGCGCGGATCATCGGCGGGGATGCCCTGACGATCCCAGGTGTCTGACACGAAGGGGTAGGACTCGACCTCGACCAGTCCCCCATCAGCCAGCGCAGCGGCGGCCAGACGGCGAGCCTTTTGCGCGGTCGTCAGTCCGTGGCCTGCAGGGGCGGTCGGCATGATCACGGGAATGTTGTCGTAGCCGTCAAGGCGAGCAACTTCCTCAACCAGATCGGCCGGGAGCGTGAGGTCGGGACGCCACGAGGGAGCCGTCACCGTAAACGCGCCATCGTCAGGGCCTTCGACGACGCAACCGACCGTGCGCAGCAGCTCGGCGATGCGTTCGGGGCTGTGGGCCACACCGGTCAAGCGCTCCACCTCGCCGACGGGCAGCGAAATAACGACAGCCTCGCCGCGCTCATCCACGTCCGTGACGCCCGCATCGACCGTGCCGCCTCCGTACTCGACGAGGAGCTCAACGGCACGCTGGGCGGCCACAGCAGGAAGCTGCGGGTCCGTGCCGCGCTCGAAGCGCTTCGCGGCCTCCGAGTGCAGCTTGTGGCGGCGCGAGCTACGAGCGATGGACACCGAATCGAAGTGCGCTGCCTCGAAAAGAATGTCGGTCGTGGCCTCGCCGACCTCGGAGTAAGCGCCGCCCATGACACCGGCGATACCGATGATTCGCGATCCCTCTGCCTCGGGAGAGTCGGTGATGAGCAGATCCTGCGGGTCGAGCTCGCGCTTTTCCTCGTCCAGGGTCACCAGCGTTTCGCCCGCGCGGGCGCGGCGCACGACGATCGGAGCAGCCAGGTCGCCCATGTCGTAGGCGTGCATCGGCTGGCCGAGGTCGAGCATGACGTAGTTCGTGATGTCGACGGCCAAAGACACCGAGCGCATACCGGCGGCCTCGAGACGCTCGACCATCCAGCGCGGAGTCGGAGCATTGGGGTTAGTACCGCGCACGATGCGAGCAACGAAACGATCCACGCCGACGCGCCCACGAATGGGGGCATCATCGGAGAAGACAATCGGGAAACCGTCGGCGTTCGCGGCCGGCGGCTCAGCTGCGATCACGCCCGGCAGGCCCGGGTCGCGGAAGGACGCGCCCGTCGAGTGCGAGTACTCCCGAGCGATACCACGCATGGAGAAGCAGTAACCGCGATCCGGGGTCACGTTGATCTCAAGGACTTCTTCGCCCAGGCCGAGCCAGGACACAATATCCGTGCCGACGGCGGGAATCTCACGGTCCGGGAAGTACTTCGGCAGCACGATGATGCCGTCGTGATCCTCCCCCAGTCCGAGTTCGCGCGCGGAGCAAATCATGCCGTCGGAGACGTGACCGTAGGTCTTGCGCGCGGCGATCTTGAAGTCGCCGGGCAGAATCGCACCAGGCAGCGACACGACGACCAGGTCGTCGACGTCGAAGTTGTGGGCACCGCAGATGATGCCGCGGCTCGGCAGATCCGAGGGCTCCTTGCCGGTCCCAGGGGCGTCGTTATGTTCGCCGACGTCCACGCGGCAGTAGTTCACGGTCTTGCCATTCGAGGCCGTCTCCTCCACGCGGGTGAGGACGCGACCCACAACGAGCGGGCCGGTGACGCGCGCCGGGTGAATATCTTCTTCTTCCAGGCCGACCTTCACGAGGGCAGCGGCGAGCGCCTGCGCGTCCGTACCCTCGGGGACGTCAACGTGGTCAGACAGCCAGCTCAGCGGAACCATAGGCATGTCAGTTACCCCTTCCATTCACTCCGAACTGCTGGGAGAAGCGAACGTCTCCCTCAACGATGTCATGCATGTCGGCGATGCCGTGACGCAGCATCAGCGTGCGCTCGATACCCATGCCGAACGCGAAGCCCGAGTAGACCTCGGGATCGATGCCGTTGGCGCGCAGCACGTTCGGGTTGACCATGCCGCAGCCACCCCACTCGATCCAGCCGGGCCCGCCCTTCTTCTGGGGGAACCACAGGTCCATCTCAGCGCTGGGCTCGGTGAATGGGAAGTACGAGGGACGCAGGCGGGTCTTCGCCTCGGGACCGAACATGGCCTTGGCGAAGTGGTCGAGAACGCCCTTGAGGTGAGCCATCGTCAGCCCCTTATCGACGGCGAGGCCCTCCACCTGGTGGAACACCGGTGTGTGGGTCGCGTCGAGCGCGTCGGAGCGGAAGACCTTGCCCGGACAGGCCACATAGAGCGGAACACCGCGGGAGAGCATCGCATGCGACTGAACCGGAGAGGTGTGCGTACGCATCACGAGATGAGCGCCGTCCTCGGTCTCGGCACCGACGCTGCGGCCATCGATGTAGAGCGTGTCCTGCATCTGGCGCGCGGGGTGATCGATATCAAAGTTCAGTGAGTCGAAGTTGAACCACTCATGCTCGATCTCCGGACCCTCGGCGATATCCCAGCCCATCGCCACGAAGAAGTCGGCAACCTCTTCCATCAGGGTCTCGAGCGGGTGGCGAGCACCCGCCGGGCGACGCGTGGTCGGCAGCGTCACGTCAACGGATTCCTCGACGAGCATGCGAGCCTCGTGCTCGGCAGCGAGGACAGCCTTGCGCTCCTCGAGCGCTTCAGTCAGCGCCTTGCGCGCCTGCCCGAGGTTCTTACCGGCGAGACCACGGCGCGCGGGCTCAAGGGAGCCGATCGTGCGATTCGCGGTCACGAGCGGTGCCTGATCGCCAAGAATCGCAGCTCGGACGGCCTTCAGGGCGTCAAGCGAATCCGCGGCTTCGATATCGGCGAGGCCGGCCTCGCGAACTGCGTTGACGGCTGCCTCGTCAAGAGGATCAAGGTCAGGGGCATTGCCAGCCATGTCCTGCTTCCTTCTTCTTTCCATCTGGGGTCATTCCTGCGCGCATCACGCGCACCGCCCACCATCCTACCCGTTCGCCTATCCTCACAGCTCACCGGACCCACGGGCGCGCTACCCTGTAAGACGTGAATGCGCTCTCGCGCTCCATTCGCTCACCAAAGGATTTCCGTGTCCCACATTACACAACCGGAGGGCGGCGCCCCGGCCTCGTCGCAGATGCCAGCCCTGTTTTCCGCTAAGCGCGTGCGCGTCCAGCACATCGCGCGCGCCAAGGCCGAGGGCATCCCCCTCACGATGCTCACCGCCTACGATGCTCTCACCGCGCCCATCCTCGAGGCCGCGGGCGTGGACATGCTGCTCGTCGGCGATTCACTCGGCAACGTGATTCTTGGCCATAGCTCGACGCTGCCCGTTACCTTGGAGGACATGGAGCGCGCCACCGCCGCCGTTGCTCGCTCAACCTCCCGCGCCATGATCGTGGCCGATCTGCCCTTCGGCACATACGAGGACACGGTCGAGCACGCTTTTGCCTCCGCCTCTCGCCTGATGAAGGCTGGCGCGCACGCGGTCAAGCTTGAGGGCGGGCGCAGCCGCGCCCATATCATCGCTGGCCTCGTCTCGGCTGGTATCCCCGTGTGCGCACACCTGGGCTACACGCCCCAGTCGGAAAACACCCTGGGCGGACCCCGTATGCAGGGCCGAGGAGCCGGTGCCGATGCGCTTCGCCGAGACGCCGAAGCCGTCGAAACGGCCGGTGCCTTCGCCGTCGTCTTCGAGATGGTGCCTGCTTCGATCGCCACTGAACTGACCCAGAGCCTAAACATCCCGACCATCGGTATCGGCGCGGGCCCACACACGGACGGCCAGGTGCTGGTCTGGTCCGATATGGCCGGCTACTCCGAGTGGACGCCGTCGTTCGTTCGTACCTTCGGCCAGCTCGGTCAGGCCCTGCGCGAGGCGGCGTCCGACTACGTGGAGGCTGTACGCGAGCGCTCCTTCCCTGGCCCCGACAACTACAAGAACGACTGACGCTCCCGCTGAGAAGAGGACAACACATGGAAGCATCCGCACTCGCCCGTCGCGCGCCCCTCGGCACGCTCAAGCCCGGCCGCGTCTCACCAATGCGCGCGGTTCCCGAGCACATCGAGCGCCCCGAATACATGTTCCACGACGGCCCCGAGCGCGTCACCGCCTCGGAGATCAAGAGCCCCCACACCATCGCGAAGATCCGCGAGGCCGGACGTATCGCGGCGGGCGCGATTGAGGCCGTCGGCTCAGCCATCGCACCCGGCGTCACCACCGAGGAGCTTGACCGCATCGGCCACGAGTTCCTCATCGCGCACGACGCCTACCCCTCGTGCCTGGGCTACATGGGCTTCCCCAAGTCCATCTGCACCTCCATTAACGAGGTCATCTGCCACGGCATCCCAGACGACCGCCCGCTCGAAGACGGCGACATCATCAACATCGACATCACCGCCTACAAGGATGGCGTCCACGGCGACACCTGCGCAATGTTCGAGGTCGGCACCGTCGACGAAGAATCCCACCTGCTCGTCGAACGCACGAAGAACGCCATGATGCGCGGCATCAAGGCCGTTGGCCCGGGCCGCGAGATCAACGTGATCGGACGCGTTATCGAGGCCTACGCGAAACGCTTCGACTACGGCGTGGTGCGCGACTACACCGGACACGGCGTCGGCGAGGCGTTCCACTCGGGCCTGATCATCCCCCACTACGACGCAGCACCTGCCTACAACACGGTGATGGAACCCGGCATGGTCTTTACGATCGAGCCGATGCTGACTCTCGGCACGGTCGAGTGGGAGCAGTGGGACGACGACTGGACGATCGTCACCGCCGATCGTTCGCGCACGGCCCAGTTCGAGCACACGATCGTCGTCACCGAGGATGGGGCCGAAATCCTCACCCTTCCGTGACACAGATACTTCGAGGCCCGCCTCCGACTCTCACAGTCTGAGGCGGGCCTCGCTATTAGTCGTGACATCCCATACAATTCGGGTACGACGGGCTTCAGGGGCCCGCGGACAACAAGATTTCATCACCCGAGGAGGGGTCATGGCTCAGGTCGCATGCGGCATCGATATCGGCGGATCGGGCGTCAAGGGCGCGCTCGTTGATCTGGAAACCGGAGAGTACATCGGCGATCAGGTTCGAATCCCCACACCCAACCCTGCGACACCCGACGCCGTCGCGGCGGTGTGCCGCGAGGTCGTCGACCAGCTCGGCGTGAAGGTCGGTGTTCCGATCGGCGTGACTTTCCCTGCCCCCGTCTTTGGCGGCGTCATTCCCTACATGGCGAACCTCGACCAGTCGTGGGTCAACGTCGACGTCGACGAGCTCATGGAGCGCTACCTCGGCCGTGCCGTCGTCGCGCTCAACGACGCGGACGCGGCGGGCATCGCCGAGGTCGCCTACGGCGCAGCCAAGGGCCGCGACGGCGTCATCGTCTTCACCACCCAGGGCACCGGCATCGGCTCGGCAATCATCGTCAATGGCACGCTACTGACCAACACCGAGCTCGGCCACCTCGAGATCGACGGCACCGACGCGGAGAAGAACGCATCCTCGGGTCAGAAGACCCTCCAAGGCCTGAATTGGGAGCAGTGGGCGCAGCGCCTCCAGCGCTACTACAGCCACGTCGAGTTCCTGCTCAACCCCGACCTCTTTGTGGTCGGCGGCGGCGTGTCTGAAAACCACGAGAAGTTCATGCCGCTCCTGGATCTGAAGACCCCAATGATCCCCGCGAAGCTGCTCAACACCGCCGGCATCGTCGGTGCCGCCTACTACGCGGCGCAGCACAGCGCCTGATCGCGGGCACACCGGGCACGCAGAAGGACCCCGACACGAGTCGGGGTCCTTCTGGCATCTGTCGGCCTATACGCCGGGTTCTGTCACGCACGCCGTTACCGGTCGTGCGGTGGCGACCATCTATCTAGGACCGTCGTTACCGACGGCCTCCAGCAACCTACCCGCAGGCATGAGGCGGGCCGCCCTGCCTGCTGCTCGGTCTTGCTCCGGGTGGGGTTTACCTAGCCGACGCGGTCACCCGCGCCGCTGGTGAGCTCTTACCTCACCTTTTCACCCTTACCGCCGCATGCGCACCGGTGGTTTGTTTTCTGTGGCACTGTCCCGCGGGTTACCCCGGGTGGCTGTTAGCCATCACCCTGCCCTGTGGAGCCCGGACGTTCCTCGAGCGTTTCCGCGCGCGGCCGCCCAGCCGACAGATCCGCATCGATCATAGCGCGCATGGCCGCGCCCCCGCGATAGGGTGGTCACCATGCTGATCTGGTTGCCCCCGTCGGAGGGGAAGAACGCGCCCGCGCAGGGCCCGTCTTTGGACGTCAACGCGCTCTCGCGCGCCGGCCTTGCGGCGAGCCGTCGCACCGTGTGCGACACGCTCGCTGCTCTCGGGGACGGCCCTGAAGCGGCTGCCATCCTCAAGGTTGGCGTGCGGATCGACCTGTCCGTCAACACCGCGCTCAATTCAGCCCCCTGCGCCCCAGCCTCGTCCCTGTTCACCGGAGTGTTCTACGAGGCGATCGAGGAGTGCGCGCCGGGCGCATGGTCGAGCGCAGGCGCAGCGCACGTGTCGATCTTCTCTGGACTCTTTGGAGTCCTCTCCCCTAGCGACATCGTTCCCGACCACCGTCTTGCAATGGGCGTGTCGCTGCCCGGCCTCGGTGTCCTGTCGACCTGGTGGGCGCCGCGCCTTGACGAGGCGCTGTCCACCGAGGCATCGGAGCGCATCATCATCGATGGCCGATCCGGCCCGTATCGCGCCGCGTGCAAGGCCCCGTGGGCGCGCGTCTGGGAGCTGCGCGTCGTGCGTGAGGCGGACGGTAAACGCTCGGTGATCTCCCACGACGCGAAGCGTTGGCGCGGTGCCATCACGGGCCTGCTGCTCGCCTCCGGGGGCTACGAGGCGGAGGAAACGGCGGCGGCAGAGAAGGCCCTGGAGGAGGCCGCGTACTCGCTGTCACTGGGGGACGCGAAGGGCAACGAACACCGCGTGACTAACGTGGAATTCGGCCCCGAAAAGCAGACGAAAATGGGCGGATCGACACGCACAGTAACGTTGGTCACGCACTGAGAGGTAGGCTATCCTTTTTCCGGAACCTGCAGGGTGCAGGACCGGCCGACGCATCGGCCATCAAGCGGAAACCATAGGCATGATCAACGAGGACTACCTGGCCAATATTCGGCCTACCCACCGTCAGCTCCAGTGGCAGAAAATGGAGATCTACGCGTTCATCCACTTCGGCATGAATACGATGACGGACCGCGAGTGGGGCGAGGGCCACGAGGATCCGGCCCTGTTCAACCCGGGCAACGTCGACGTCGATCAGTGGATGCGCGCCCTGGTGCGCGCCGGCATGAGCGGCGTGATCCTCACGTGCAAGCACCACGACGGCTTTTGCCTGTGGCCGTCGGCCTACACGAAGCACTCGGTGGAGTCCTCGCCGTGGAAGGGCGGGCGCGGCGACCTCGTGCGCGAGGTGTCCGACGCGGCTGCGCGTCACGGCCTCAAGTTCGGCGTGTACCTGTCCCCCTGGGACATGACCGAGCCGACCTACGGCCAGGGCGACGCCTACAACGACTTCTACATCAACCAGCTCATCGAGCTGCTCACCCACTACGGCCCGGTCTTCTCCGTGTGGCTGGACGGCGCGTGCGGCGAGGGCACCAACGGCAAGGTGCAGGTCTACGACTGGCAGCGCATCTACGACACGGTCCGCGCGTTGGCTCCCGAGGCCGTCATCTCCGTGTGTGGCCCGGACGTGCGCTGGTGCGGCAACGAGGCCGGGTCCGTTCGAGCCAACGAGTGGTCGGTCGTTCCCGCCTCCCTGCGCGAGGCGGAGCGCACCGCAGAGAAGTCCCAGAAGGCCGACGACGGCGAGTTCTCCCGTCAGGTGGCCTCCGGCGACGAGGATCTCGGCTCGCGCGAGGCGTTGGCCGACTATTCCGGTCCCCTCGCCTGGTACCCCGCAGAGGTCAACACCTCCACGCGTAAGGGCTGGTTCCACCATGACGTCGAAGACTCCCAGGTGCGCAGTGTCGACGAGCTGTTCTCGATCTGGAAGGGCTCGGTCGGCGGTAATGCCACCTTCCTTTTGAACGTTCCCCCGAACCGCGACGGCCTCCTCGCAGATGCCGACGTCGAGGTCCTGGCGCGCCTCGGCGAAAAGATCGCTGACTTCCGCTCGCGCCGGATCGAGGCATCCCGCGAGGACGAGGGTGACGCCGTCACCCTGCGCTTTGACGCGCCGCGCGCGGTTGGCGCGATCGTTCTCGAGGAGGACATCGCCCAGGGACAGCGCGTCGACGAGGCCGTGGTGACCGCATGCGTCGACGGCGACGTTGAGCGCGAGATCGCTCGCGTGCACTGCGTGGGCTACCGGCGCATTCTCACCCTGGAAAAGCCCGTGACCGCCACCCAGGTACGGGTGACGGTCACGAAGAGTAGGCAGGGATTCTACCTGGCGGACGCCTACGTGATCGAGGCCTGAGGCTCAGCGCGGCGTGTTCGCCGCCGTGCGCACGACGATCTGTGCCGTGTCTTCGGTCAGGAACACCTCGTCGGCGGGCGTGAGGCGAATGCGTTCGAGTTCCATCGGGCTCAGGTCGGCGGCGACGCCGATGCCGTAGCCGTCGCGGACCTCGATGACGGCGAGAGCGCCGTTGCGGCGACGCGCATCCTCGTACTCCTCAAGCAGGTCTGCGGGCAGGCGATCGGCGAGCTCGCGGCGGGTGGCGATGACGCGGCGCAGTTCGTCATCCGCGTCGGCGACGTCGGCCTCGAACTGGGCCTTGAGCGCCTCGATGTCGGCGGCGATAGCCTGCGCCTCGGCCTTCATCTGCTCCTGGGCCGCGCGGGCGGCCTCGACGCGTTCCTCGGCCTCCACCTGATCGTCCTCGAGCTTGGCGAGGCGGCGGTCCATCTGGGCGATCTCGTGTTCCAAGGCCGAGATGTCCCGCAGGGGCACCTGGTTGTTGTCGATACGGCTCTGCTGGCGCTTGCGACGCTCAGAAACCTTCGCGATCTCGTCTTCGATGCGGGTCACCTCGCGCATCGTGTCCGCAATGACAGCACTCTGGCTGATCGCGGCGCGCTGCAGGTCAGCGACACGGCCGGCGAACTCGCGAACCGTCGCGTGCGCGGGGTGAGAATCGCGCTTGTGGTGCAGCGCCGACTCCTTCTGGTCGAGCTTCTGGAGCTCGAGAAGCTCGAGCTGGTCGGTGTGCGATGCTTTCACGCTAGTTCTCCCTGGGTGACTCGGTGGCTGGTCCATGGCTCGGTGACAATCGTAGAGACTTCCACACGAAGTTCCACATCGGCGGCGCGGGCGGCCTGACGAATCTTGCGTGCGAGGACGGGGAGCCACGGGGACTCCGTGGCCCAGTGGGATCCGCACAGCAACGCGGGAGCGCCGCCCTCGAGGTGTTCTGAGGCGGGGTGGTGGCGCAGATCCGCCGTGAGGTACACGTCAGCTCCAGCGGCGCGAGCCGCCTCGAGCGCGCTATCCCCCGCGCCGCCCAGCACGGCTACGCGCTGCACCGTGGCGCTCTCATCGCCACCAACAAAGAGACCGGAGGGGCCCGCAGGCAGCACGGATGCGACGTGGTCAGCGAAGGTGCCGAGCGTCGTCTCGTCGACGGTGCCGACGCGCCCCAGGCCGATGTTGTGTCCCTCGGCGTCGGTTCCACACGGCTCCAGCGGCACGGTATCGCGCAGCCCGATCAGGTCGGCGAGCGCCGTCGCGACGCCGTCACAGGCGACGTCCGCGTTGGTGTGCGCGTTGAACAGGGCGATACCGGAGCGGATGAGAGTCGTGACAACGCCGCCCTTCGGGTCGGTCACAGGCAGGAAGGACGCGCCGCGCAGGAGCAGCGGATGGTGCGTGATCACCATGTCGTAGGGCTGCCCGTTACCGGACGGACCGGCAACGGCCTGCTGAGCAATAGCCGCGGTGGGATCGAGAGCGAGGAGAATCGACCGCACGGGGGATGCCGGGTCACCGACGATGAGTCCAACGCGATCCCAGGACTGCGCCGTGGCCGCCGGATACCAGGACTCCATGAGAGCCATAACGTCGCCAACGCTCCACTTCGATGCGGACGTATCGGCCGTGGTCGTCGGGCCGTTGAGGTGAGACGAAGACTGCATGCGTCAAGCATACCGGACCCCCATCTAGCAAGGGACCCTGCCCGCGACTATGATCACAACGTGCAGATTTTGAGCCTACTCGACCAGGGGTTGGTCGATTACACGCAGGTTGACGCGCTGCAGCGCTCCCTGCACGAGGAGGTCCTCGCCGGCGGCGAGGACACGCTCATCGTTTCTCAATTCACGCCGACGTGGACGGCGGGCCGCCACACGAAGCCGCAGGACATCCCCTCCACGACGATCCCTGTCATCCGTACCGATCGTGCTGGTTCCGCGACGTGGCACGGTCCCGGACAGGTCGTCGTCTACCCCGTCGTTCGCCTGCGCGAGCCCGTCGACCTCGTACAGTGGATCCGCGCGGTAGAGGCCTCGGTGATCGATACCGTGCGCGAGGTCTGGGAGCTTCCCGTTCACCGCGTCGAGGGCCGCGCGGGCGTCTGGTTGACCGAGGAGGGACGCCGCGACCGCAAGATCTGCGCGATCGGCCTGAAGGTAGCGCGCGGAGCGACCCTGCACGGCATCGCTCTGAACGTCGACATCGACCCGGCCCGCGCCTTCGAGGGAATCATCCCCTGCGGCCTGACGGACGCCGACGTGACCTCCCTGTCGTGGGAAGGCATCCACACGACCGTCTCCGACGCCGCATCCGAGCTCCTCCCGCGCATGGTGGAGCACATCTCCCCCTGCCTGGCGACCGCTCCCACTTCCGTTTCCTACACGACGAGGTCAACGCTATGAGCACCCTGCCCGATCCCGAAGGACGCAAGCTCCTGCGCATCGAGGTGCGTAACTCGCAAACTCCGATCGAGAAGAAGCCCGAGTGGATCCGCACGACCGCCAAGGCCGGCGAAAACTACCAGGACATGCGCTCGCTCTCGCACGCCAAGGGCCTGCACACGGTGTGCGCCGAGGCCGGCTGCCCCAACATCTACGAGTGCTGGCAGGACCGCGAGGCGACCTTCCTGCTCGGCGGTGCGCTGTGCACGCGCCGCTGCGACTTCTGCGACATCGCGACTGGCCGCCCCACGGAGTACGACAAGGATGAGCCGCGTCGTATCGCCGAGTCCGTGCGGGACCTCGACCTGCGCTACGTGACGATCACGGGCGTGACCCGAGACGATCTGCCCGACGGCGCCGCGTGGCTGTACGCGCAGACGTGCCGCCTCATCCACGAGCTCAACCCTGGCACGGGCGTGGAGCTCCTTGTCGATGACTTCCGTGGTCAGGCCGAATCGATCGACATGGTCATCGAGGCCGGCCCGCAGGTATTCGCGCACAACCTGGAGACTGTGCCGCGCATCTTCAAGAAGATTCGCCCCGCCTTCAACTACGATCGCTCGCTTGCGATGATCAAGCGTGCCCACGACGGCGGCATGGTCACCAAGTCGAACCTGATCCTCGGCATGGGCGAGACGCGCGAGGAGATCAGCGCCGCCATGCGTGACCTGCACGCGTCGGGCTGTGACCTGCTGACCCTCACGCAGTACCTGCGTCCCTCTCCCCTGCACCACCCGATCGACCGCTGGGTGCACCCCGAGGAGTTCGTCGAGCTGGCCGCCGAGGCCGAGGAGATGGGCTTCGCGGGCGTCATGGCGGGGCCCCTCGTGCGTTCCTCGTACCGCGCGGGCCTGCTGTGGGCCAAGGGCATGCGCGCTCGCGGCTTCGAGATCCCCGAGCAGCTGCGCCACATTGAGAACTCCGGTTCGACGCTGCAGGAGGCTGGCTCCGTCCTGGCGCGTCTGAAGGAGCGCTCGGAGCGTCACGCGGCGATGGCCGCCAGGGCCTCCTCGGCCTCGTGACCCCCGATTATTCCCCTGCGCGGGCGCTCCTCGCAGCGGCTCGCCGCCACCCGAACCGCCTATCCCTGGTGGATGCGGCCACCGGCGACGAGTGGAGCGTGCGAGAGGCCGCCGATACGGTCGCTCGACTGGCTCGTGCCTTCGCGAAGGCGGGCATCGGCGAGGGGACGCGCATCGGCGTCGTCGGGGCGAACTCGCCGTGGCACTACATCGCGGCCGTGGCGGCCTCGTGGCTGCGCGCGGTGACGGTTCCGCTCTCCCCGCGCATGCCCGCCTCCGCACTCGCCTCGATGTGCGAGCAGGCGGGCGTCTCGTGGGTGTTCCACGACGAGGCCTCGGCATCCCACGCTCCCACCCTGTCCGGCGCGGGCGCGCAGGTCGCGTCGTTCGCGGATCTGGCGGCGTGGGCGGATCGCACCGCGCCCATCGAGGAGGCTCCCGCGCGCTGCGGCACCGATCTGGCGGCCATCTTGTTCACCTCCGGGTCGACGGGGACGCCGCGTCCCGTCGAGCTCACCCACGAGGTCATGTGGTGGGGGTCGACGAATTTCCGCGAGGGCTTCGACTACGCGCCGACCTCGTCGGTCGTGGGCGTGTGCGCGCCCGCCAGCCACATCGGAGGCTTCAACGGGACGTCGATGGACGTGTGGACGCACGGCGGCACTCTGGTCACGCTCGGTTTCCCTGGTTCCTTCGACGCGCGCGGCGTCATCGATGCGATCGAGCGCTATGGGATCACGATGATGTTCGCCGTGCCCGCGATCGTGCGCGCTATCCTCGACGAGCTTGAGCGCGGCGGCGGGAACCTGTCGTCGTGGATGCGTCCCCTCATCGGTGGCGACGCGATGACGGCGGACCTCGCGGAGGCGATGCGCGCGGTTGGCCTGTCCCCCATTCACGTGTGGGGCATGACCGAGACCTCCGGGGCTGGCACGGTTGCCACGCCCGATTCCTCGGCGCCAGCCGGATCGCTGGGGGTTCCCTTCCCCTACGTGGACCTGCGCGTCATGGCCAGCGACGAGCGCGAGGCCAGCGTCGATGAGATGGGCGAGATCTGGGTGCGCGGTCCCGGCGTCGTGAGCGGCGATGAGTGGCTGCGCACCGGCGACCTCGCGACTCGGGATGCCCACGGGTGGCTGCACATGGTGGGGCGCGCCCACCGCATGATCAACACGGCCGGAGAGCTCGTCGCTCCCCCGAGCGTCGAGCGGGCTCTACGCTCGCTGGACGTCGTGTCGGATGCGCTTGTCGTGGGACTGCCGGATGAGCGCTGGGGGCAGATCGTCGCCGCGCTGATCGTCGCCTCTCCAAAGGGCCGCGCCCAGGCCTCGTCGCTGAGTGCCGACGCACTGTCCGAGGCTCTGCGCGATTCACTCGCACCGTGGGAGAAGGTGCGCCGTGTCCTGGTCGTCGAGGCGCTCCCAACCACGACGACAGGCAAGCCGGATCCGGTCGCGGCAGCGGAGCTGTTCTCGGTGTCGGAACGCTAGAGACGAGTGCGCGAGACTTCACAATTTATGCGCACCACATTTAGGTAAGATTAGCCTTACTTAATTGAAGGAGAGTCTTATGCCCCGCCATCGCATCGTCATCATCGGCTCCGGTTTCGCTGGCCTGACGGCAGCTCGTCGACTGAAGAAGGCCGACGCCGACATCACCATCCTGGCCCGCACGTCGCACCACCTGTTCCAGCCCCTGCTCTACCAGGTGGCCACCGGCATCCTCTCCGAGGGCGACATCGCCCCCACGACGCGCGAGATCCTGCGGAAGCAGAAGAACGTGACCGTCCTGCAGGCGCTCGTCGAGGAGATCGACGTCGAGGCTCGCGTCGTGAAGTGGCGCAACCACAACAAGTATGAGCGCACCGAGTACGACACGCTGATCGTGGCGGCGGGCGCGGGCCAGTCTTACTTCGGCAACGACCACTTCGCGGTGTTCGCGCCGGGCATGAAGACGATCGATGACGCGCTCGAGCTGCGCGCGCGTATTTTCGGTGCCTTTGAGTTGGCGGAGATCGAGACCGATCCTGCTCTGGTGGGCAAGCTCCTCACCTTCGTCGTCGTGGGCGCGGGCCCGACGGGCGTGGAGATGGCGGGACAGATCCGCGAGCTCGCCTCTCACACGCTCAAGGGCGAGTTCCGCAACATCGATCCGACGAAGGCTCGCGTCATCCTGGTGGACGGCGCCGAGCACCCACTCCCCCCGTTCGGCGAGCAGCTCGGGCATAAGACCGAGGAGGCGCTGGCCAAGCTGGGTGTCGAGATGAAGATGAACGCATTCGTCACCGACGTGGATTCCGAGGGCGTGACGCTGAAGTACAAGTCCGGCGAAGATGAGCGGATCGAGTCCGTGTGCAAGGTGTGGGCTGCGGGCGTGTCTGCGAGCCCGCTGGGCCGGGCCCTGGGCGAGGCGACGGGCGCCGAGGTGGACCGCGCGGGGCGCGTCACCGTCAACAAGGACTTGACGCTGCCCGGGCACCCCGAGATCTTCGTTCTCGGCGACATGATGGCGTTCCCGGGCGTGCCCGGCGTCGCGCAGGGCGCCATCCAGTCGGCGCGCTTCGCCGCCGACACGGTGGCGGCGCGCCTGGCAGGCCGTAAGCCGAGGGCGACGGAGTTCTCCTACTTCGATAAGGGGTCGATGGCGACGATCGCGCGCTTCAAGGCGGTCGTGAAGATGGGTAACACGAAGATGACGGGCTTCACCGCGTGGGTGGCCTGGTGTTTCCTGCACCTGCTCTACATCGTCGGCTTCAAGTCGCAGGTGGGCACGCTCGTGAACTGGTTCTTCAGTTTCCTGTCGGGTGCGCGTTCGCAGCGCACGACGACGAACCAGCAGATGGTGGGCCGCCTGGCCATGGAGCAGCTGGGGGCGGGTGCCTCCGGCAAGCTCGTCGCCGGCGAGGATGTCGTCGAGGAGCGCATCCACGAGGCCTGAGCACCCAACGCTCTGACGGTCAACTCTGGCGCGCGTGCGGGCACAGCAAGCGCGCGCTGACAAACAGGCAGACAGGCATGGTGTGGGGCCGGAAGCAAGAGCTTCCGGCCCCACACCTCATATAGCTGACAAGTGTTTAGAACGCAAGGACTAAGAGATATACACTACATCCATGGTGACGCGTTCTGACAAACTGGCTATGATCGGCCTTTCTCTCGCGGATTTGGTCTTGGAGATCTTTTGTTTCGCCGCCGCGCCATCGTTCCGCGGCGTCGCAACACTCGTGTCCAAAGCCCGGCAGGCAGTGAAGGATGCCGGTTCTTCGTCACCGGAACTTGCCAAGGATCACAGTGCCCTCGGCAAGCACATCACGGATGCCCTAACAATTAAGGTCAAGGAAGCGCGTCAGCAACGTCTTGACCTCGGAGTTGATGTCTCACTCCTGACACAGGCCGAAACAGCAGTCGCTGCACTCATTTCAACTGATGCTGAACAAGACCTCGTCGTACTATCTGCTGTGCGCGATCCAGCCGGCTTTGAGAATTATTTAAGGACACGCGCAGCCAAATACCGCCAGCAAATCGAGGAGCAAGCCGAACCGTATTTTGACGCGCTCGTTAGGGCAGTTGCGGCTGCTTACGTTGAAATCGCGCCTTGGTCTGACAGCTTCGTTGTTATCGCACTGAAATCACTGCTCGGCGAATGCACTGACATCAAAGAGCAGTTAAACGCTAGTCAAATCGAGAATCGTCAACTGTTCAGCCAGATCCTCCAAATACTTCAGAGCCTAACAGAAGCAATTGAAGCTCTAAGCAAGCCATCCCATACCGAGCGCGTCTTTTTCGGTAGCCGACCGGAAGTGGTGACAGGCGATCGTTATATCGAGCGAGACGAGCATGAACATTTGAATGCGCTGATCGCTGATCCAACGCAACGACGCACGGTTCTGATGGGCATGCGCGGCTGCGGGAAAACTCAGCTTGCTACATCTCTCGCCGAACAGTGCGAAGATGCAAACTGGAACCTCGTCGCATGGATAAACGCGGTATCACCCGATACTATCCAGAGCGACCTGGTCGAACTCGCCAAGCGGCTAAAGATTGACACGAGCGACCAACCCGCTCAGGACGTAATCGTCCGCCGTTGCCTCGACCACCTAAAGTCCGCCGCTCCCACCGACAGGCTCATCGTCTTCGACAACGTGGAAGACATAAATCACCTGACGGGACTCATTCCGAAAGGCGACGGCGTGCGCGTGGTCGCAACGACGACGAACAAGGTGGGTTGGGAAGACCAGGGGTGGAACAGCATCAAGGTCGGAGTATTCGATCGCAGCGAGTCGATCAACTACCTCCTCACGGTCACGAAGTCCGACGATCACGACGCCGCAGATGCGCTGGCCGAGCGCCTCGGCGACTTGCCTCTCGCCATTGCCCAGGCCGCTGCAACCGCACGTCACAAAGACCTGTCATTGGCCCGGTATCTCAAGCGATTGAAATACCGCGGCGAGGAACTTGTCATTCGCCCTGTTCCTGGAGATGAGTATACGGACGACGTGGCCACGGTACTGTGGATGGCCATCGAAGCCGCCGTCGACAGTATGAAGAATGGTACGAAGCAGATGGCTCGACGCCAGTTGGGTGCGCTCGCGGTGCTCGCAGAATCCGGTGTGCCCACGCGGTGGCTTGACCCCACCGTTGAGCAGCTGGATGACGACGAGTCTCCTGACACTCAGCGGGACACGGATGAGGACGCACATGACGCGCTCACAGAACTCATTCACAGGTCCATCGTCCAGCAATCCGCAGACGGATCGACGATCATGCTGCACCGCCTCCAAGCTCGGACCATCAGGAAAGAATGGATCGAAACGCAAGAGGGTGACCTCTACGATCACGCAGCATATTATTTGACGACTGTCAACGATCCTCCCACCTCGAGTGCTTGTTCAAACAACCGGCATCACGTCGGTCAGCAAAGTCGCGACAATATGGAAGTTCTCGGAACGCGTGCGCATCCCGATTCTGATGAACTGCATCCAGTCCAGGAGAAAACGCTGGGACAGATTCGAGATGGCTTGGTACAAATATCAGATCTCAGCCAGTTCGAAGCAGAGCTTCGGGTGACAAAGAACGAAATCATCGAACAACTACACGCAATCTCCATCCAAAAGCACTCCCGGGCTCAACTCCACCGTCCCGATGTAGCAAAAGTCCTTTCCGATACCCTCGAAGACATTTGCTATCTGGAAATGCCCCACGAGGCAGAGAAACTAGCTACTGCAGTTGAGTACGTGTGCGCAACGGGACAAAGGGACTGTGGCCTCCTCCCTATAATTCGGAAGAACTATGCACTTGCTTTACAACGTGCTGGAAGGGTCCATGAAGCAGTTGACCGTTTTGAGAGCATTCTGGAGGAAGAGCAAGAGAAAACTAGTTCACATTCCAGCATCACACTCACCATGCGGAGTACTCTCGCGCTTGCTTACCAAAACTCCGGACAAACATCCACAGCGATCACGCTCCTTGAGGAGATCTTACACGAAGATCTCACCACCATTTCCCACGATGCGGAGATTTCTCTTATCATCCAAAATAGTCTTGCGCTAGCGTACCAGAATGATGGAAGACTTCATGATTCACTTCCCCTTCTGGAACGGAACTTGGACTCGTATAGAACACTGTTGGGCAAAGAGCACCATCACACTCAGATAGCACGAAATAACCTCGCCTATGCTTACAGAAAGCTTGGACGCTTTGATGATTCTCTTCGCGAGTTTGAAATAGCACTGAGTATCCTCAAGCGGCACCAGCAAAACCACCAGCACACGTTGATAGTCACAGAGAACTATGCCCTCACACTCCGCGACAAGGGTAGAGAAGAAAACGACCAAGAAGCCATCACAACTGCCATTATTACTCTGCGAGATTGCCTTGAGCGTCACATCGATTTGCTTTCGCTAGAACATCCTTACACACTCACAGCGCGTAACAACCTAGCCGACGCGTTGCTAGATGCTGGGCGCACCGAAGAGTCAATCGAACTACACAGGTTTAACTTGAGGGAGCACGTTCGCGTTCTCGGGCCGCTCCACCCTTACAGTCTGACCATCATCAACAACCTCGCATCAGCTCTGTTTATGAGATGTAAGTTCTCAGAATCTATCTCTTTCCTGAGATGTTGCATACGCGAGTACCGCCGCATTCTTGGCCCGGACCACCACGAGGTTCTCGTTGTTCGTAACACCCTTGCAACCGTCTATAGAGAATCAGGGAGCTATCCAAGGGCACTGGACGAGAATCGACTCAATCTTCGCGAGTGCCAGCGCCTCCTTTCACCCGACGCCCCCCAGTTCATGTTCGTGCTGAATAACCTCGCCCTGACGCACTGCAGAATGGGTACGCGCAAGGATGCGATAACGGAGTTCAATAGGATTCTTGAGGAGTATACTGAGTGTTACGGTAAGGACCACATTCTCGTTACCACCGTCCAGAGCGTGCGCGATGCGATCATCGCCAATATGGCCTGCTTCGAGTAAGCCGATTCCTCAACCGTGACGCAGGTGACAGAAACGAGAGCACGACAGGTACAACTCACAAACGGCTGGGGCCGGAAGCTTATCGCTTCCGGCCCCTGGTGTTTGTGGGCCCTACCGGGCTCGAACCGATGACCTTCTGGGTGTAAACCAGACGCTCTAGCCAACTGAGCTAAAGGCCCCACGCACGCGCCAATCTACCAGAACAGGCGCGCACGGTCACATCCGAGGCCGAGCGTCACAGCACACGGCAGCGCGGAGGAGCCCAGGCCTCGTCAATGAAACTAGCGGCGCGAACGCGGACGCGCGGTCAAGCGCACGCCCGCCCAGTTATCTCCCAAAGCCGTCGAGGTCGTCGCGTGCAGGCCCGCGATCTCCGCGGCCTCCTCCACGTCGCCCACGCGCACGGAGTTGGGGCGTCCCGGCTTGGGGATCAGCACCCAAATCAGGCCGCCGTCATCCAGGTTCGACATCGCGTCCACGAGGACATCCGCAAGGTCTTCTTCCTCGGCGTCGTCCGCTCGCCACCAGACGATCGCACCGTCCACGACGTCCGCGTAATCGACGTCAACGAGCGGATGCCCCGTCTCCCCTTCAATCGCATCGCGCACACCCTGATCCACGTCGTCATCGACGTAGAACTCCTGCACGATCGCATCGGATGCAAAACCCAGGCTCACTGCCATCACGCAGCACCGCCCATCAACGAGCTGACGCTCAGTGTCATATCAACGTTCACGCCTTCATCCTAGGGCATTGAAGCTACTGGAATGCAAGGGAGAGCCCACGATGAAACACTCCCACAAACACTCCCCCGTTTGAGCTGGGGAATTACCCGGCACGCCCCGCCCACCGTTCGGTGATACGCACCTCATAGTGGATACGCAAGGCAAACACTCGCAAAGCCTCCCCAATAGTGGGACAATGGTCCCGATATGTGCGGTGTCGCCAGAGGACACCGCTCACGCACGCTGCGCGAGCAGCACCGAGTCAAGCGAGAAGGTACACCGTGAGCCAACTCCACGAGTCCCACCCCGTCGTCAACGGCCTGATTCCTCAGGTTCCCGACAACGACCCCCAGGAGACCGCCGAATGGGTTGAGTCCCTGTCCGGGCTCATCAACGAAAAGGGCGGCCCCCGCGCGCGCTACATCCTGCTGCACATGCTGGACGAAGCGCGCCGCAACGGCGTTCAGCTCCCCCAGGAATACACGACCCCCTACGTCAACACCATCCCCGTTGACCAGGAGCCGTACTTCCCCGGCGACGAAGCCATGGAGCGCGAATACCGCCGCTGGATCCGCTGGAACGCCGCCGTCCAGGTGACGCGCGCCCAGCGCCCCGGCGTCAAGGTGGGCGGACACATCTCGTCCTACGCCTCGGTTGCCACCCTCTACGAGGTCGGCCTCAACCACTTCTTCCGCGGCAAGGACCACCCCGGCGGCGGCGACCACGTGTTCTTCCAGGGACACGCCTCCCCCGGCCCCTACGCCCGCGCCTTCCTCGAGGGTCGTCTCTCCGAGGAGCAGATGGACGGCTTCCGCCAGCAGGTCTCCACGGAGCACGGCCTGCCCTCCTACCCGCACCCGCGCCAGCTCGACCACTTCTGGGAGTTCCCCACGGTCTCGCTCGGCCTGGGTCCCGCCGAGGCCATCTACCAGGCATGGTTCGACCGCTACCTGCACATGAACGGCATCAAGGACACGTCGCAGCAGCACACGTGGGCTTTCATCGGCGACGGCGAGATGGACGAGCCCGAGTCCCGCGGCATGCTCCAGCTCGCCGCCCAGCAGCGCCTGGACAACCTGACCTTCGTCATCAACTGCAACCTGCAGCGTCTCGACGGCCCGGTGCGCGGCAACGGCAAGATCATCCAGGAGCTCGAGGCCTTCTTCAAGGGTGCCGGCTGGAACGTCATCAAGGTCATCTGGGGCCGTGGCTGGGACCAGCTGCTCGCCGCTGACAAGGACGACGCCCTCGTCCACGTCATGAACGAGACCCTGGACGGCGACTACCAGACCTTCCGCGCAAACGACGGTGCCTACGTGCGTGAGCACTTCTTCGGCCGCGACCCGCGTACCAAGGAAATGGTCAAGAACTGGACCGACGAGCAGCTCTGGGAGCTCAAGCGCGGCGGCCACGACTACCGTAAGGTCTACGCCGCCTACAAGGCCGCCATGGACCACACCGGCCAGCCGACCGTCATCCTCGCGCACACCATTAAGGGCTACGCCCTCGGCACGCACTTCGCCGGCCGTAACTCGACGCACCAGATGAAGAAGCTGACCCTCGAGGACGCCAAGCAGCTGCGCGATCGCCTGCAGATCCCGATCACGGACGAGGAACTCGAGCGCGATCCCTACAAGCCCCCGTACTACATGCCGCCGGCCGATCACCCGGCCCTGCAGTACATGAAGGAGCGCCGCGAGATCCTCGGCGGTTGGGTGCCCGAGCGCCGAGGTGATCGTCAGCCCAAGCTTCCCGCCCTGCCCACGCGTCCCTTCGAGGCGCTCTCGAAGGGCTCTGGCAAGCTCGAGGTCGCCACGACCATGGCTCTCGTGCGCCTCATCAAGGATCTCATCAAGGACAAGGAGGTCGGCAAGTACTTCGTGCCGATCATCCCCGACGAGGCCCGCACCTTCGGCCTGGACGCGATCTTCCCGTCGGCGAAGATCTTCAACACGACCGGCCAGTCCTACACGCCCGTCGACGCAGACATGATGCTGTCCTACCGTGAGTCCGAGCAGGGCCGCATCCTGCACACGGGCATCACCGAGGCCGGCTCGTCGGCCGCCTTCCAGGTCGTCGGCACGGCGTACGCCACGCACGACCTGCCGATGGTGCCGATCTACATCTTCTACTCGATGTTCGGCTTCCAGCGCACGGGCGACCAGTTCTGGGCCGCGGGGGACCAGCTCACCAAGGGCTTCGTCATCGGTGCCACCGCGGGCCGTACAACGCTTGCGGGCGAAGGCCTGCAGCACATGGACGGCCACTCGCAGGTCCTGGCTGCCACCAACCACGCGTTCGTCTCCTACGATCCGGCCTACGCCTACGAAATCCGCCACATCATGGCGGATGGCCTGCAGCGCATGTACGGCGACGCTGGCGACCGCGACCCGAACGTCATGTACTACATCACCGTGTACAACGAGCCGATTCACCAGCCGGCCGAGCCGGAGAACGTGGACGTCGAGGGCATCGTCAAGGGCATCTACAACCTTGATGAGCACCAGAACTTCGGCGGCCCGAAGGCTCAGCTGCTCGCCTCCGGCGTGGGCGTGCCGTGGGCACGCGAGGCCCGCGAGCTGCTGGCCCGCGACTGGGGCGTGGACGCCGCCGTGTGGTCCGTGACCTCGTGGAACGAGCTGCGCCGTGACGGCCTGGACGCCGAGGAGCACAACTTCCTGCACCCCACCGAGCCGCGCCGCACGCCCTACGTGTCGACGAAGCTCGCGGGTCGCGAGGGTCCATTCGTGGCCTCCTCCGACTTCGACCGCATGCTGCCCGACCAGATCCGTCAGTGGATCCCCGGCGACTACCACGTGCTCGGCGCGGATGGCTTCGGCTTCTCCGACACCCGTCGTGCCGCCCGCCGTTGGTACCACATCGACGCCGAGTCGATGGTCGTGCGCACGCTCGCCGCTCTCGCCGACAAGGGTCAGGTTGACCCGTCCGTCGTCCAGCAGGCGATCGAGAAGTACGACCTGTTCAACTACTCGATCCAGGGCAACGACCACGCTGGCGAGGAGTAATCGTCGCTAGGCCCGCGCTCCTCCATCGCGGTGCCCAGCGGTCATGAGAAAGAGGCCGGGGATCCCCACGCGGGGTCCCCGGCCTCGTCGTTTGTGCCAATCGGTGGGATAGGTTCTGTTTTCCACCAATATCCGGCACACAATGGATGCATGCACGTTCCCTACGAAACAGAGAAGTTCTACTACGGCTTTCCGGTCTACATTCTGGCCTATCCGGACGAGGCCGTCGGCGTCGGCATCACGACGGGTTCGTCCTCGTATTCACTCGGACAGATGGTTATGATCGGCTGCGACTCCACCACGCACGCTGCCCGCTCGATCAAGCGCTCCGGCGTCTGCTCCCTCAATCTGTTTGGTGCCGAGGCCATGGGTCTTTTCGAGTACGCCGGAACAGTCTCGGGCGGCGACAAGCTCGGCCACGCGCAGCTGGCGTCGAGCGACCACAACGGCATCCCCGTGCTCGACGGCTCCCAGATGAGCCTGCTGTGCACCGTCCTGGAGGCCACGGACGACGGCACCTACACGCACTTCCGCTGCGCGATCACCGAGCGCCTGGTCGACTCGGCGCTCATCGACGAACGGGGCCGCTTCCGCTACGAGGACCTGCGCACCGTCGAGTACGTGGGCGATGCACGCAGGCGGATCTACCGGTTCTTTTCCGACCGAGTGGAGCGATTCGGCACCTTCGTGCGCTCGTTCAAGGAGTCCCTCCTCCCCTAGCGACGCCAAGCACAACGAAGGCCGGAGATCCCCACGCGGGGTCCCCGGCCTCGTCGTTTGAACGCGTCAGGCGATCATTCTTCCTCGGTGCCCGCGTACTTCGGGTGAGCGAGGTTCTCCGGCGAGAGGATGCGTTCGACCTCCTCCTCTGACAGGAGCTCCATGTCGTGGATGACTTCGCGGACGGTCTTTCCCTCGGCTGCGGCACGCTTGCCCACGACGTCGCCCAGGTGGTGGCCAATGACGTCGTTGAAGTATGTGACGATACCGATCGAGTTCTCCACATAGCCGCGGCACACATCTTCGTTGGCCGTGATGCCGGTGATGCAGCGCTCGCGCAGCGTATCGCATGCGTTGACGAGCAGGTTGATCGACTCGATGAGCGCCTGGGCGATCACGGGCTCCATGACGTTGAGCTGAAGCTGGCCGGCCTCGGCCGCCATGGTGACGGTCTGGTCGTTGCCGATGACCTTGAAGCACACCTGGTTGACGACCTCGGGGATCACGGGGTTGACCTTGGCGGGCATGATCGACGAGCCCGCCGCCATCTTCGGTAGGTTGATCTCGTTGAGACCGGCTCGGGGGCCGGAGGCCAGCAGACGCAGATCGTTGCAGACCTTGGAGAGCTTGACGGCGCTGCGCTTGATCGTGGCGTGCATGGACACGTAGGCACCCGTATCCGACGTAGCCTCAAGGAGGTTCGGGGAGCCAACGACGCGCGCACCCGTGATGCGGCGCAGGTGGCGCACGACGACCTGCTGGTAGCCGTCCGGGGTGTTCAGGCCGGTACCAATGGCGGTGGCACCCAGGTTGGTCTCCAGGAGCAGCTCGGCGTTGTTGACAAGACGTTCATCTTCCTCGCGCAGCGTGTGCGCGAAAGCGGAGAACTCGCTGCCCAGCGACATCGGGACGGCGTCCTGCAGCTGCGTGCGGCCCATCGTGAGGATATGGCGGAACTCTGCGCCCTTCTCGTCGAAGGCATCGGCGAGCTCATCGATGGCCTTGCGCAGGCGGTTCACCTTGCGCCACAGGGCAATGCGGAAGGCCGTCGGGTAGGCGTCGTTCGTCGACTGGGAGCGGTTGACGTGGTCGTTGGGGTTGATGATGTCGTAGCGCCCCTTCTCCTCCCCCAGAATCTCAAGCGCCAGGTTCGCAATGACCTCGTTCGCATTCATGTTAACGGAGGTACCGGCACCGCCCTGGAACTGGTCGACGGGGAACTGATCCATGCAGCGACCGTTCTCGATGATCTCGTCGCACGCGGCGATGATCGCCTCGGCCTTGGATGGCTTCATGGCCTTGAGCTGCATGTTCGCCATGGCGCACGCCTTCTTCACCTGCGCAAAAGCGCGGATGAGCTCGGGCGCTTCATTGATCGTGCGCCCCGAGATCTGATAGTTCTCGATTGCTCGCAGCGTGTGGATGCCCCAGTACGCGTCCTCGGGCACTTCGCGGGTGCCGAGCAGATCTTCTTCGGTGCGGGTCAACGTCGTTCCTTCCATCTTTTCGCCGACCGGTTCATTCCGGCAGGTGCGCCTCCATGGTAGGCCCTGTAGGCCCGAAACTCCGGCACTTTACGAACATTGGATGCGTCGTTGAAACTCCGCTGATAAGGTCTTTCGCTAGTGATTGGACGCGGCGTCAGAAACGGCGTCAAGCAGGTCCGCGAGCGTCACCCACTCCTCCACCTGGGAATCGTTAAGCGTCACCTTCGCCTCGCGCTCCACGCGTGCGACAACCGCGTAGAGGGACACATCGTCCATGTCCAGATCGCAGCGCAGCGTCAGCTCGCCGCGCGCTTGAGCAGGGTCCAGTTCTGCCTCGTCGAGCACGGCCTCCATCGCGGCCTCGCGCGCGCGGTCCTGGGCGGTCTCGACCGCGGTTTCGGACGAGGCCGGGGCCGCGCCGGGCGTCTCCTCGGAAGCCTCAGGGTCGACCAGCTGCGCTAAGCCTGCACGCAGCTGGTCTCCGAGCAGGTCGGCGATGGAGCCCATCAGCCGACCCGGTTGTTCAGCCAACGCACGGGCGCGCCCGCGCCGGCGTGGCGGAAGGATTCAAGCTCGTCGTCCCAGGCCTGGCCGAGAGCCAGGTCGAGGCCCTCGCGGAGTTCCTCGTACGTTGTAGCGGACTCCAGCGCCGCGCGAATTCGGTCTTCGGGCACGACGACGTTGCCGATCGTGTCCATCTGCGAGTGGAAGATACCCAGGGAGGGAGTGTGGCACCAACGACCGCCGTCGCTCGAGGCCGTAGCCTCCTCCGTCACCTCGTAACGCAGGTGCTCCCAACCGCGCAGAGCGGACGCCAAACGGGCGCCCGAGCCGATCGGTCCGACCCACGAGAACTCGCAGCGAACCATGCCCGGCGCCGCTTCCTGGTCCGACCACTGGAGGTGAACCTCCTGGCCGAGCGCGGTGCCCAGCGCCCACTCGATGTGCGGGCACAAAGCGGGCGGTGTTGAGTGCACGAAAAGTACACCGCGGGTGTATGACCCTCTCATTGTTCCTCCTGTTGGCTTTGTCAGGATCGTCTTCCCCTACGCCCTAAACTGCCAAGAGTCGCAATGATCTGCGTCGAGACGACGCACACGATGTGGTTACAGGATAGTCGAACGCGCCGGGGAATGCACTCCATTCCCCGGCGCGTCCACGCCTGCACGAGGCCAGATGCTCAGAAGCCCGCGTTGCGGATGTCGCGCAGTGCCTTCTTACGGGTCGCCCGATCGAGACGGTCGATGTAAATGTGACCGTCCAGGTGGTCGCACTCGTGCTGGATGCAGCGCGCCATGAGCTCCTCGCCTTCGACGACAACCTTCTTGCCATCCAGGTCGGTGCCCTCGCAGCGCGCATACCAGGCGCGCTCGGTCGGATACCACAGCTCGGGAACCGAGAGGCAGCCCTCGTCGCCGTCCTGGTACTCGTCCTCGCTGAGCGCGACGATGCGGGGGTTCAGCACGTAGCCAATCTCGCCGTCGATATTCCAAGAGAACGCGCGCAGGCTGACACCGATCTGGTTGGCGGCCAGGCCGGCGCGGCCGTCCATGTCGACCCCCTCGAGGAGATCCTCGACGAGGGCCTTCACGTTCGGCGTGATCTCAGTGATGGGATCACAGACGGTGCGCAGGACGGGGTCACCGATGATGCGGATGGGACGAATAGCCATGTCACTCCCCCTTCAGGGCCGCCGCGTGGGCCTCACGCAGGCGCTCGACGGCTTCCTCGACGGGCACAACGATGGTCTCACCGGTGGCGCGCACGCGGATCTCCACCTCGCCGTCGGCCAGCGAACGACCGACAACCAGGCCGAAGGGCACGCCCACGAGCTCGTAATCCTTGAACTTCACACCGGCGCTGACCTTACGGCGATCGTCGACGAGAGCGTCCAGGCCGGCCGCGTCGAGCTGCTCGCCCAGCGACTGAGCGGTGGAGAAGACCTCGTCGCCCTTGCCGGTGGCCAGGACGTGCACGTCGAAGGGAGCAATCTGCGCGGGCCAGCTCAGGCCTTTGTCGTCACAGTTGGCCTCGGCCAGGGCTGCCATGACGCGGGTGACGCCGATGCCGTACGAACCCATGGTGACGACCTGGGTCTTGCCGTTCTCGTCGAGCACGGTCAGGCCCAGGGCCTTGGCGTACTTGCGACCCAGCTGGAAGATGTGGCCGATCTCGATGCCACGCTCCAGGTGGAGCGGGCCGGAGCCGTCGGGAGCCAGGTCACCCTCGCGCACCTCGGCGGCCTCGATCGTGCCATCGGCCGTGAAGTCGCGGCCCATGACCAGGTTGAGGACGTGGCGCTGCTCAGCGTTCGCGCCCGTCACCCAGGCGGTACCCTCGACGACGCGCGGGTCGACCAGGTAGCGCACCGAACCGGAGGCGTTGCCCTCCTCGTCCACGACGCGCTTGGGCGAGTTCGGTCCGAGAACCGTGGGGCCGATGTAGCCACGAACCAGCTCGGGGTGCGGCTCGAAGTCGGAATCCGAGGCCATGTCGACCTCAGCGGGGGCCACGGCAGCCTCGAGGCGCTTCATGTCGACGTCGCGGTCGCCGGGGATACCCACGACGAGGAGCTCGCGCTCACCATCCGGGTGGGTGAGCGTCACGACGACGTTCTTCAGCGTGTCGGCGGCGCTCCACGGACGATCCTCGCGCGGGTACTGCTCGTTGAGCAGGTCAACGAGCGACTCGATCGTCGGAGCGTCGGGGGTGGGGACCTCGAGGGGCGCGGCCACGCCGGACGCATCCTGAGCCTCGGGCACGGGGGTCGTCACGGCCTCGGCGTTGGCCGCGTATCCACCCGGGGACGCCACGAAGGTGTCCTCACCGATCGGCGAGGGGTGCAGGAACTCCTCGGAGCGCGAGCCACCCATCGCGCCGCTCATCGCAGAGACGATGACGTAGCGCAGGCCCAGGCGCTGGAAGATGCGCTCGTAGGTGTCGCGCTCGGCCTGGTAGGAAGCGTTCAGACCCTCGTCGTCAATGTCGAAGGAGTAGGCATCCTTCATGACGAACTCGCGGCCGCGGATCAGGCCGGCGCGCGGGCGGGCCTCGTCGCGGTACTTCGTCTGAATCTGGTACAGCGTCACGGGAAGGTCCTTGTACGAGGAGTACATGTCCTTCACCAGCAGGGTGAACATCTCCTCGTGCGTGGGGGCAAGCAGGTAGTCGCCGCCCTTGCGATCACTCAGCTTGAACAGGGTCGGGCCGTACTCCTCCCAGCGGTTCGTCGCCTTGTAGGGTTCGGCAGGAATCAGGCCCGGGAAGTGAACTTCCTGAGCACCCATCGCGTCCATCTCCTCGCGGACGATGTCCTCGATCTTGCGCAGCGTGCGCAGGCCGAGGGGCAGCCACGTGTAGATGCCGGGGGCGGATCGGCGAATATAGCCGGCACGCACCAGAAGCTTGTGCGAATTGACCTCGGCGTCGGCCGGGTCTTCACGCAGAGTTCGCAGGAAGAAAGTCGAGAGATTTCGAAGCATGCTCCAAGAGTACGGCACGCTAAGGCCCTGGGGCCACCGGCACAGCCGTGGAGCCCCTCATCGAGGCGTCTGTAACGTCCTCAGATAACCGCGCGGGCACCGAGCTCACGCTCACGAGCACCCGGGTGCGACGCGTAGTAGCGGCGAGCCATCCAGCCCGGGTACGCCCATGCGGGAAGGCCGCCCAGGTACAGGGCGCGCACGGCGACGCCCACCATCGCAGCAAGAACGAGCGCGATGAGCGTGCAGGGGCCTGCCGTGTCGAAGCCGGAGGCCTCGCGGGCCATCAGGTCCCCCGTCAGGAACCACAGGAGGGAGAGAAAAGGCATGAGGGGCCACACGACCGCGGACATCTCACCAGCCGCGCTGCCGCCGCCGATCTCCAGGCGCACTGCCATACGGCGGGCAGTCGCGCCAAAACCGAGCCAGGCCCACGCCCACACGGATGCGATGACGAGACCAACCAGTGCGATGACGGCGGTGGAGTTGGCGACCATGCGTTCCCCTTCGGACAATGCAACATCCCCGTTGGCGTTGCGTACAGGGTGATACTACAACACCAACGGGGAGTAATGTCCAACCGAAACGGCGGCAACGAGATTAATCATGCATCAACGAGCCCGCCGACACATGCATCGCGCAGATCGCGCAGCATTGACAGCGACGACAGCGACTCGGCTGCGACGCCCGCCCACGCAAGCGCGCGGTCGCGTCCCTGTGCCTCGTGACGTTCACGGATATGCAAAAGCGTGCGCGAGGGCGACAGCGGCAGCAGAGCGATGACGCACGTGCCCGAGGCCTCGGCGCCTTCGGGGGCAGCCGGAGGAGCGACGCGCATGAGGATGTGGTCCTCGTCCTCAATGTCGATGATCGTGGACTCGTCCTCCGGCTCAAACACGTGGCCGAGGACATCCCACACGACGGACGCGGGAGCGTCGATCGCGATGCCGCGATCAACCACGACATTCGCGCCGGGCAGGATGAGGTCGCCCGGGAGCGACACGTCCGCCTGGGACGCCGTCAGGCCGATGCGGCGGGGGAAACCGGTTGCAGCGACGGCGCACGCGCCGGCGACGAGAGACAGAGCGGCAAGAGTGCGAATACGCATGCGTATAGTCCTTATCAACAACTCAGAAGTCGATACCCGGGAGCTTGACGTCCGGGGCGGTGATCGGCGCGACCACAACGCTGCCGGAACCGGGCTCCAGGCCCAGTTCCTCGGCGAGGGCGTTCGCGCGACGAATCAGGGTCTCAACGATCTGATCCTCGGGAACGGTCTCGACGACCTCACCGCGAATAAAGATCTGTCCCTTGCCGTTGCCGGAGGCGACACCCAAGTCGGCCTCGCGCGCCTCACCCGGGCCGTTGACGACGCAGCCCATCACAGCCACGCGCAGCGGCACCGTCAGGTCCTTCAGGCCCTCAGTCACGTCCTCAGCAAGCGTCCACACGTCCACCTGAGCACGACCACACGACGGGCACGAGACGATCTCGAGGGTCTTGTCGCGCAACCCCATGAACTCCAGCATCTTCGTGCCCACCTTGACCTCCTCGACCGGAGGGGCGGATAGGGAAACTCGGATCGTATCGCCGATGCCCTCGGCCAGGAGCACCGAGAAAGCGGACACGGACT
Source organism: Sanguibacter keddieii (assembly GCF_001064145.1). GTDB lineage: Bacteria > Actinomycetota > Actinomycetes > Actinomycetales > Actinomycetaceae > Pauljensenia. Next base: position 98,288 of record NZ_JVOJ01000036.1, on the reverse strand, counting down.
TAATGGTGCCCTGGAAGGCGGGGCCGGCCTCGGTGACGCCCAGGTGCAGGGGCCAGTCCCCCGCCTCGGAGAGCATCCGGTATGCCTGGATCATGGTCACCACGTCATGGTGCTTGACCGAGATCTTAAAGTCGTGGAAGTCGTTCTCCTCGAACAGCGAAGCTTCCCAGATCGCGGACTCGACGAGGGCCTCGGGTGTGGCGCGTCCGTACTTCTTCAGCAGGCGAGGATCGAGTGATCCGGCGTTCACGCCGATGCGCAGCGAGACGCCATGGTCGGAGGCGGCCTTGCAGATGTCCTTCACCTGGTCATCGAACTTACGGATGTTACCCGGGTTCACGCGCACCGCGCCACAGCCAGCCTCGATTGCCTGGAACACGTACTTCGGCTTGAAGTGAATGTCGGCGATCACCGGGATGCGCGACTGCTTGGCGATGATCGGCAGAGCGTCCGCGTCCTTATCCGTCGGGCAGGCGACGCGAACGATGTCGCAGCCGGCGGCCGTCAGCTCGGCGATCTGCTGGAGCGTCGCGCCGATGTCGTGCGTCTTCGTCGTCGTCATGGACTGGACGGAGACTCGAGCGCCACCGCCCACCGGAACATCGCCCACCATAATGCGACGCGTCTGCTTGCGCGGGAACGGCGACGCCGCGACTTCGGGCATACCAAGATTGATTTCACTCACCGTGTCATTATCGCGCACAGTGGCCTTCCTTCCCACACGGACCACGAACGCGTGGTCAGAGTCGCTTTTCGGGGCAAATGTGTGTGACGTGCCGCTACTCAGCCGAGAGACACCGGCTTCACAATGTCGGCAACGATCAAAATGACGCTCATTGCGACGAGCAGACCGCCAACAACCCAGGTGACGGGAACGAGGCGAGCCGTGTCCGCCGGGCCGGGATCCTCCGCCCCCCGCACGCGTGCAACCAATCGGCGCACGCCCTCGTAAATCGCCCCGAGAATGTGCCCACCGTCCAGGGGCGGCAACGGGATCAGGTTAAAGACGAACAGAGCCATGTTGAGCGAGGCCAGGAGGCTGAGCAGCACAGCGACAACCTGACGCGTGTCGCGCAGTCCCAGTGCCTGCGAATCACCCGTCACCTCACCGGCCAGGCGACCCACGCCCACAACGGACACAACGCCCGAGGAGTCACGCTTTTCGTCGGTAAACACGGAGCGACCGACCTGCCACACTGCCTGGGGCAGCCGGGTCACAACCGCTGTCGTCCCCTTAAACATCTGCCAGTTCGCAGCTGCCACGTCGGCAGGCGACGCAGAAACGTACTCGTACCCCGCGGTCACACCAACAATGCGTGCCCCCTGAGATCCCGTCACCGGAGACACCGTCAGATCCACGGTGGTGCCGTCACGCTCCACCGTCAGCACGGCAGACTCACCCTCCGGGGTGGCCCCGACCGCGCGCTGCAGCTCAGCAAAGGTGGCAACCGGGTGCCCATTCCACGCGACAACCGTGTCCCCGGGACGAACCCCGGCCTCGTACGCCGGAGAAGGGACCTCACCGGAAGCACTCGTGATCGTGGCCGGGACGTCCGCAATCGTGCGTGAGGCCGTGGGAGCGCCAATGCCGATCATCGTCACCGCCGACAACACAATGCAGATCAGCAGATTCATGAGCGGACCACCGAGCATGACCGCAATCTTCTTCGGTGCGCTCAGGCGGTAGAACGCGCGGTGTTCCTGGCCCTGCGGGATTTCCTCAGCCGAGGCCTCACGGGCCTCCTGCGCGAGCGTCGGCTTACCGCCCCGCCCCACAAGCCGGGTGCCCGGACGCGCCGGCGCGTACATGCCGACGATCTTGACGTAACCGCCGAGCAGAATCGCTCGCAGCGCGTATGTCGTGTCGCCTATCTTCTTCTTCCACAGCGCAGGTCCAAAACCCACCGCGTAATCGGGGACCAACACCCCGAACTTCTTCGCGGGGAGCATATGCCCCACCTCGTGAAGGGCGACAGACGCCAAGATTCCAACAACGACAACAACGATACCGACGACTGATCCCACGCTCACATATCCTTCCACTGGCCGGCACGAACGAGTTCGCGCGCACGCTGATCAGCCCAGCGCTGTGCGGCCACAATGTCTTCCAACGAGGGGTGCGCGACGCCCTCATGCTCATGCACGACCCTCGACACCGTGTCCACGATGGCGAGCCACGGCACCTCCCCCGCAATAAACGCATCGACCAGCACCTCGTTCGCGGCGTTGAGTACCGCGGGATGCGTCGCCGAGGCCGCGACCGCGAAGCGAGCGAGGTTGATCGCGGGGAACGTCTCGTTATCCACCGGCTCGAAAGTCCATTCGGAGGCGGATGCCCACGTCAGGGGCTTCTCAACGTCCGTCAGGCGCTCCGGCCAGGTCAGGCCCAGCGCGATCGGCAAGCGCATGTCCGGCGGCGACGCCTGAAGCGTCGTCGCACCGTCACACCACGTCACCATCGAATGCACGATCGACTGAGGGTGAACGGTCGCGACAATGTGCTCGGGCGCCACATCGAACAGCAAGTGAGCCTCGATCAGCTCCAACCCCTTATTGATCAGCGTCGAGGAGTTGATCGTGACGACGGGACCCATCTGCCACGTGGGATGCGCCAACGCCTGCTCGGCGCGCACGCCGCGCAGCTCCTCGCGCCTCCGACCGCGGAACGGGCCTCCCGAAGCGGTGAGAACGAGGTCAGCGACCTCGGACCGGCCCGAAACAACCGGAGAAGTCAGACCGCGTTCGTGCACGCCCGAGGTCAACGCCTGAGCGATCGCGGAGTGCTCGGAATCCACCGGCACGATCTGCCCGGGAAAACGCATCGCGTTCTTCACCAGCGCGCCGCCGACAACCAGCGACTCCTTATTCGCTAGCGCCAGGCGCGCACCGCACTGTAAAGCCGCAAGCGTCGACGGCAGCCCCACGCCGCCCGTGATGCCATTGAGCACCACCGGCGTCGCACGAGGATACAGATGTGCCGCCCGTTCAACGCACGCGCGCACAACCTCGACGGACGCGTTCTCGCCGACGAAAACCTCCGGGCACGTGCCGCCCATCGACTCCACTGCGGCCAACAATTCCTCGCGGACGTCGCGAGCCACGCCCACGTACTCGGGATTCAACGCGACGATCTGCGCAGCAAGTTCAGTGATCGACGCACCGCCAGCGCTCAAGCCAAGGACGTCGAAACGCCCACGGTGAGACTCAATGACCTCACGTGCCTGGGTACCGATCGAACCCGTGGAACCCAGCAGGACAACGGGAATCGTGGCTGTATGCTCCTCCACCGACACGGGCATCAGTCAACCGCAAGCAGAATTTCGACAGCACGCCCGAGGTAGGCGTCCACGGGGCCCTCCATGTAGGCCTTCTTGCCGCGCTTAGGGCGGAAGGTCGACAAACGGATCTCGTCAGCGGTCAGCTCCCCGGCCTCGTCGAAGTACGCTGCGATACGATCCAGCAAGTCATCGACTTCCTCGCAGGAATAGCCGCGTCCCGACGTCGGGTGCGCGAAGCGCTCACCGCGAGGACGCTGCAGACGCGGGTACAGGGTCGTCGCGCGGTCAGCGACGCGGTCGTACCACGCTGCCTCACCCTCGGCCGCGACGGAATCCGCGCGATCGCGGTTGACGAAAGCGGCCTCCAGGCGGTTCATCGCACCGTCGACGGCATCGATGTTGTAGCCGCGATTCTTCAGTTCGAAAGTCGCCAGACGCACCTGCTCGGAGCTGAACTGCTCGGGGGGAACGCCACCCTCGTAGGCGCGGCGAGCATCTTCGAAGAACGCATCGACCTGTTCGCAGTCGTAGCCCTTCGAGAAGATACCAACCCTAGGAAACTCAGTCATCATTGCTCCTTACTCTGCGTCATAGAACGAAGAATCTCATCAACGGCCTCCTGCGTGCCAAAACTAGCAGCGACCCTGTCCACGACCGTAGCGGTCGGGACATCATCAGCCCACTGCTCGGTTGCGGGATCCGAATCCGACCCCGGCAGGAGTGGGGCTAGTGCAGACGCGGGCTGGGCGGGCACCTGCGGCACCTGCACCGGAGGCATCAAGCAGTCGGCCTCAGCGTCGGGGGTCTCACCGTGGTCGGGTTCGGGAACGACCGCGCCCGGCTGCTCGGCCGCGATGCCCTGGGAGGGGGCCTCGGAGACGGACGAGGCCGTGACGGGGGCCTCGGAGACGGACGAGGCCGTGACGGGGGCCTCGGAGACGGACGCGGCCGTGACGGGACCCTCGGAGACGGACGCGGCCGTGACGGGAGCCTCGGAGACGGACGCGGCCTCAGAGGTCTCGGCCTTGTCGTCGGGGGCCGCAGCGGAGGCCTCGGACGCCGCGGCGCGCTCCGCCGCCCACTCGCGCTGGCGATCAAGCTCCCTCAACACGCCGATCAAGCGATCGATCTCGGCGTCCACCTGGTCCATGTTGAAGCCACGGAACTTGACGGAAAACTCTATCTCCTCAGCCTTGCGGGCGGTCACGATCTGATCCGGCTCGCTCGCCTGCCCCCTGATTGTGCGCTCAACATCGGCGAGGAATGCGCGCACCTCGCTCATGTCGTAGCCCTCGCGCAAGAACGTGCGCGAAAAATCGGTCGTACTCATGCGTGCTCCTCACCGGCGGACCTGCGTCCCTCGGAAACCGCCGTGGCCAGTTGTCCGCACGCGCCGTCGATATCGGAGCCGCGCGTATCACGGATCGACGTCGCGATACCGTTGTCCTGCAGACGCTTGACGAATGCCTCCTGAGCGGCCCGCGTCGATGCCGTCCAAATGGAGCCGGGCGTCGGGTTCAGAGGAATGGGATTGACGTGCACCCACCCGTGTCCGCGCTTGTTCAGCTCATCGGCCAACAACTGCGCACGCCATTCCTGATCGTTCATGTCCTTGATGAGCGCGTACTCGATCGACACACGCCGACCCGTCGCGAGGAAGTAGCCGCGCGCCGCATCAAGGAGCTCACCGACCTTCCACCGCGAGTTGATCGGGATCAGCTCGTCACGCAGATCGTCGTCCGGCGCATGAAGCGAAACCGCAAGCGTCACCGGCATGCCCTCCCCCGCCAGTTTCTTGATCGCAGGAACGAGGCCCACCGTGGAGACGGTGATGTTGCGGGCGCTCATACCGAAACCCTCCGGTGCCGGATCAATCAAACGGTGAAGCGCGGCGACAACCGTCTTGTAGTTCGCAAGAGGCTCCCCCATACCCATGAAGACGACATTCGAGAGCTTCGTGGGCCCGCCTGCGAGCTTTCCGTCGCGGCACGACGCCTGGGCCTCGCGAACCTGGTCGACGATCTCCGCCGTCGAAAGGTTACGAGTCAGTCCCATCTGTCCGGTCGCGCAGAACGGGCACGCCATGCCACAGCCCGCCTGCGACGAGACGCACAGCGTCGTTCGCTGGGGGTAGCGCATGAGGACCGACTCAACCTGAGCGCCGTCGTACAGGCTCCACAGATCCTTGATCGTGCGCCCTCCGTCAGCCTCCAGCGACACGACCTTGGTCACGAGGTTCGGAAGGAGCGCCTCCGACACCGCGTCACACATCCCTGCTGGAATATCGCTCATGTTCGCCGGATCGGCTTCAAAATGCGTGAAGTAATGGCGCGACAACTGATCCGCACGGAAAACGGGCAGCCCCAGGTCCTTGAGTACCTGCTTGCGACCTGCGGCATCCAGGTCAGCAAGGTGCGACGGTGCCTTGCCACGCCGCTTCGCGTTGAACGACAGGACCGGCTTAGCATCCTTGTGCGTCGCACCCTCCGGCGGCTGATCGGTCGGACGAACCTCACGGCGCAGGCTGCGACGCTGAAGATCCGACACCTCGTCGGCGTTCGGCTTATGTGCCTGCGCCCCGCGGGGCCCCTTCGTCAATTGGCTCAATGGCTAGACTCCCAAGAAATACCCGGCAGCGCCCACGCAAAAATGAAGTAGGCGACCGGCGCGCTCATGAGCAGCGCGTCCACTCGGTCGAGAACACCACCGTGGCCCGGCAGGATCTGCGACATGTCTTTCAGACCAGACTCACGCTTGATGAGCGACTCGGTCAGATCGCCCATCGTACCCACAAAGGCAATGGAGATACCCGCAACGACACCCCACCACCAGGAAGCTCCCAGCAGCCACAGCCCGAGCACGCCAACGGCGATGGCCGTCAGGGCGGAACCCGCAAAGCCTTCCCACGACTTCTTCGGGGACAGGGCGGGAGCCATGGGGTGCTTGCCGAACAAGACGCCGGCAGCCCAGCCTCCAGTGTCGTTAGCGATGACCATGAGCTCAAAGACGACGAAGACCCAGGCGTTGTGCCATGCCGCCATCATGAGCACAACAAATGAGGCCAGGAACGGCACATAGACGGCTGCAAACGTTGACGACACGACGTCGCTCATCCGGGACTCTTGACGACGGTCCAGAAGTCGCCACGCCGCGCAGACAAACACGGTGATGTACAGGGCGAAGAGCATGCCCTCCGTGCCCAACCACCACGCGCAGGTCACCATACCGATAGCGCCGACGTACAACGGTGTGACCGTCAGGGTGATGCCCATGCGCGCGAACGCGCCCGCGAGCTCCCAAATGCCGACGAGACACACGAAAGCAATAACGCCGACAAACGCGGGCAGCGACGTGAACAGAGGGATGGCAACCGCAGCGATCAGGACAACAGCGGTCGTGATCGCCTGCGGAAGATTACGTCCGGCCTTCCCCGTTGCCCCACCCGCGGGATGATTGTCGCGAGCGGGGCCCGGGGAGAAGACTCGGGCAAGAAGTGAACGATCCGTCGACGCCATCAGATCGTCAGCAGTTCGCTTTCCTTCGTCGCGAGCATCTTGTCGATCTGCTCGGTGTGGGCCTTCGTGACGGCATCGAGCTGCTTTTCCGCGCGCTCAACGTCGTCCTCAGAGGCCTCGCCGTCCTTCTTCAGCCGATCGAGCTGATCCTTCGCCTTACGACGCACGCCACGCACGGACACGCGACCGTCCTCGGCCTTGCTCTTGGCCTGCTTCACGTACTCCTTACGGCGTTCCTCCGTCAGTGCGGGCAGAACGACGCGAACAACGTTGCCGTCGTCGGTCGGGTTCACACCGAGATCCGACTCACGCAGCGTACGAATGATCTCCTGGGTCGCGGTGCGATCGAAGGGAGAAATCAGGACGGTGCGGGCCTCGGGAATCTGGAAGCTAGCAAGCTGCTGCATCGGCGTCGGAGCGCCGTAGTAGTCCACCAGAAGCTGCTCGAACATCGAGGACATCGCGCGTCCGGTACGAATGTTCGAAAACTCGTGGCTGGCCGCTTCCACGGCCTTGTCCATCTTTTCCTCAGCCTCGAGGAGAATATCGTCGATCACTATGTGCTCCTTTAAGTCAGTGGTCTGTGAAGGTTATATCACGCCGTCACTAGAGTACCGATTTCATCGCCCATCAGCGCGCGGGTCACGGTGCTGTCGCCACCCATGCCAAAGATGCGCGTGGTCAGCCCGTTGTCGCGGCACAGCGCCAGCGCCGAACCGTCGATCACCTTGAGATCGCGTCGCAGCGCCTCGGAATACGTCAGGGTATCGAAGCGGTGAGCATCGGGGTTCTTGTTCGGATCGTCGTCGTACACGCCGTCCACACCGTTCTTTGCGACGAGAAGTTCGTCGCAGTGAATCTCGAGGGCGCGCTGAGCAGACACCGTGTCCGTCGAGAAGTACGGCAGACCCGCACCAGCACCGAAAACAACGACGCGTCCCTTTTCCAGGTGACGAATCGCTCGAAGCGGCAGGTAGGGCTCGGCGACCTGAGCCATCGTGATGGCCGTCTGCACGCGAGCAGGAACGCCGGACTGGTCGATAAAGTCCTGGAGTGCGAGCGCGTTCATAACAGTACCGAGCATGCCCATGTAGTCCGCACGCGAGCGCTCAAGCCCCTCGCGGGCGAGCTGCGCACCGCGGAAGAAGTTGCCGCCACCGACAACGATCGCCACCTGGATGCCCCCGCGCACAGCCGTCGCCACCTGCTCCGCGATGTTACGGACAACCTTGGGGTCCACACCGATCGATCCACCCCCGAATGCCTCTCCGGACAGCTTGAGCAAAACGCGGCGGTTCGTCGACATGACGCTTCTCCTTTGTAACGGCCCCGGGAAGGGCGGAACGGTTAAGAACCATACTACCTGGTAAAAGGGAAGCGGCCCCGCCATTCGGCGGGACCGCTCCCATTTGTCAGCAAGCTGACGACGTGGCCAGATCAGGCACCAACGTGCACGCGCACGAAGTTGGTGACCTTGGCACCGGCCTCCTTGAGGACCTGGCCGACGGACTTCGAGGGGTCGCGCGCGAAGGCCTGGTCGACGAGGCAGTTGTCCTTGTAGAACGCGTTCAGGCGGCCTTCAACGATCTTCGGAACGATGTTGGCGGGCTTGCCTTCCTCGAGCGTGATCTTCTCGAGGGTCGCGCGCTCCTTGTCGAGCACGTCGGCCGGAATCGAATCGCGATCGAGGTAGGCGGGCATGTAAGCGGCAACGTGCATCGCGATGTCGTGGGCAACGGACTTGCCGGCGGCGTCGGTGACGACGAAGACGCCAACCTGCGGGGGCAGGTCGGGGTTAGTCTGGTGCAGGTAGAGGTCGACGTTCTCGCCCTCAACGCGCACGATGCGGCCAACCTGCAGCTTCTCGCCGATGACGGCGGCGAAGGCGTCCAGGCGGTCCTTGACGGTGCCCTCGCCCATGGGGGCGGCGAGCAGCGCATCCAGATCGGCAGCCTTGGAAGCGACGGCGGCGGCCAGAACCTCGTTGGAGAAGTCGATGAACTTCTGGTTCTTGGCGACGAAGTCGGTCTCGGAGTTGACCTCGACCAGGACGCCGACGGTACCGTCGGTCTGCGCGGCCAGCAGGCCGGCAGAGGCCTGGCGGCCCTCGCGCTTGGACAGGGACTTCAGGCCCTTCAGGCGGATGATCTCAAGAGCCTTCTCGGCGTCGCCGTCAGCCTCGGTCAGAGCCTTCTTGACATCCATCATGCCGGCGCCGGTCTGCTCACGCAGCGCCTTCACATCTGCAGCGGTGAAATTCGCCATCGGATGATTCCTCTCAGTTAAAACGTTCAGTCCTGCTTGGCGGCCTCGGCGGCGGCAGCAGCTTCGTCAGCCTTGACCTCGCCCTCGAGGAGCTCGCGCTCCCACTCAGCCAGCGGCTCAGCGGCGGCATCTTCGCCCTTGCCCTTGCGGACGTCGGAGCGAGCGATCAGGCCCTCGGCGACGGCGTCGGCGATCACGCGGGTCAGCAGCGCGACGGCGCGGATGGCGTCATCGTTGCCGGGGATGCGGTAGTCGACCTCGTCCGGATCCGCGTTGGTGTCGAGGATGGCGACGATCGGGATGCGCAGCTTGCGAGCCTCGGAGACCGCGAGGTGCTCCTTCTTGGGGTCGACGATCCACACGGCCGAGGGAACCTTGGTCATGTCGCGGATGCCGCCCAGGGTGCGCGAGAGCTTGTCCTTCTCGCGGCGCATCATGAGCAGTTCCTTCTTGGTGTGACCGGAGGAGGCCACGTCGTCGAAGTCGATCTGCTCGAGTTCCTTCAGGCGCTGCAGACGGGTGGCAACAGTCGAGAAGTTGGTGAGCATGCCGCCGAGCCAACGGTGGTTCACGTAGGGCATGCCGACGCGCTGGGCCTGCTCGGCCACAGCTTCCTGGGCCTGCTTCTTGGTGCCAACAAAGAGCAGCGTGCCGCCGTGGGCGACGGTCTGCTTCACGAAGTCGAAAGCGACATCGATGTCAGCAATGGTCTGCTGCAGGTCGATGATGTAGATGCCGTTGCGCTCGGTGAGGATGAAGCGCTTCATCTTCGGGTTCCAACGGCGAGTCTGGTGACCGAAGTGGACACCGGACTCGAGGAGCTGACGCATGGTAACGACTGCCATGGTTCGTCCTTTCCCCGCAAGTCGCGAGTGATCAGTGGGGTTTCCCCCGGGTTATCGGTTTGCTGTGTGCGTTGCGCACCCTGGTACCATGACCGGCGACCATCCCCGAAGGGACCGAAGCCGCCGCGCCTCGCTCCCCTGGCGGTTTCCCGTGGGTCGCGATAATGGCACGCGAAGTCACCTGCACAGGGCAAGTGCCCCGCCATCTTACCTCACAAGTGGGCAAATGTCCGAAGCCAGCGCGATGAGACGTTGCCTACTGGATGCACCATGGACGAGGCCGGGGCAGCCCCGCTCACATACCCTGTCGTCTCTCGTTATCCACAGGGGCATTTCACGTCATGGCTGTATCCACAACCAACCCCGGCCGACTAGACCGAATCACCATCTCCACGCACGCTGATGGCATGTCCTCTGCAATCCCCCAACGCAGCCGCTTCGGCGCGCTTTCAATCATCGCCGCCTTCGTCGGCGCACTGCTCATCATCGCGACACCGCCAGGAGTAGCAACCCCGCACCGCGAACGGTGGCAGTGGCCCACGGGTGAGCCAGTGCCCGTCGTCGAAGGATTCGCCCCACCCGCCCACGACTGGCTTCCCGGGCGCCGCGGAGTGACGTTGCAGTATCCGGCACCATCTCCGGTGTATGCGTGCGCATCGGGGACCGTGACCGTCGCTAGTTCCATCGCGGGCCGGGGCGTCATCTCGATTCGTCACGACATCGACGGCCGCGTTATCTGGTCGACGTATCTGCCGGTGACCCCATCCGTTGCCGTTGGCGATCGCGTCGAGAAAGGGGACCTCATCGGCATCGTCGAAGGGGATTCACCCACGCTGCACTGGGGCGCGAAGACCAGCAGACGTGAGTACAGCGATCCAATACGTCTGACGCTCGGACGCCCACGCCTTCTCCCCTGGGACGGTGCGCCCGCGCGGTAGCCGCATGCGAACTGCTGAACGTGGGCGGCGATCGCCGACGAGACGGCACATCCCAGGCCACGGTTGCTAGGCGCGCGGGTGCGCCCGCTGGTAGATCGCACTCAGGCGGGCAGTATCGACGTGGGTGTAGCGCTGGGTGGTTGACAGCGACGAGTGTCCGAGCATCTCCTGAACCGCGCGCAGGTCGGCTCCCCCCTGCAGCAGGTGTGTCGCCGTAGAATGTCGGAGCCCGTGTGGCGCGATATCGTGCACGCCTGCTCGCGCTGCCATCTTGTGCACCATCGAACGTACGATACGCGGATCGATGCGGCCACCCCTATCGCCCAGAAAGAGCGCGTGCCCGCTGCGCTCCCCGGCCAACTGGGGACGGCCTCGAACCAACCAGTGGTCGAGGGCGTCGGCAGCGGGAGGCCCGTAGGGAACCACCCGTTCTTTGTTTCCTTTGCCGAGGACTCGCACGGTAAGGGACTCGCGGTTCAACGATGAGATGTCGAGGGCGCAGACTTCGGAGACGCGAAGCCCGCAGGCATACGTGAGTTCGAGGATCGCCCAATTGCGGATCTGGGAGGCTCCTCCTGCTGCGGCCTCATCCCGCGCAGCATTGAGAAGCACTCTCGCATCGGATTCGTCGAGCGGAGACGGCAGACGCTGATCAGCACGCGGTGAGGACAGCAGCGCCGCGGGGTCACTCGCCAGGATCCCTTCACGCATCGCCCAGGAGGTGAAGTTGCGAATGGCGGCGGTGTGGCGCGCGATTGTCGAGCGCGCTCCGCCTTGCGCCAGCGTCTGAGCGAGCCACGAACGAATGGCTCGCTGTGTCAGCGCATCGCGCAACTGTTCCTCCGTAGCGTCCAGCTGAAGCGACAGGAAATCCAACAGCGAGCGCAGATCCGCGAGATACGCGGAGATAGTGTGGGGACTCATCCGCCGCCCAAGGCGCAGGTACTCTTCCCAGCGCTCCCCCACGTTGCGTGTCATGCCGCTATCCTACGGTCTGCCTCCGCCTGTTCGCGTCCAGCCACGCGTCGAGCCCGACACTAAACCAGCAACCGACAGATCCATGAGCGCGTGGCTGACTTCGTCGCGTGACAGTGCCGCAGCGACGCAGATCGCTTCAACCGATGCAGGAGCACTCCTAGGAAGCGCCTCCCACACCCGACGCTGGGTCGGTTCCAGAGCATCAACGCCGCGATCCTCGTCAACCGGCATGCCGAAGATAGGCTCGGTGCCGTCAGAGCTCACCGGGCGAACAAGTTCGAGGGCATCGCGCCCGTCGCGGATGATCGTCGCTCCGTTGCGCGCAAGCTCGAGGCACCCGACCGACATCGGAGCATCGACCGCGCCGGGCACTGCGCCTAGCTCACGCCCGTATTCCATGGCACGGCGCGCCGTCGCAAGGGCACCTGAGCGCGCTCCCGCCTCAACGACCACGGTTGCTCCGCTCCATGCGGCAATCAGGCGGTTTCGCGTCAGAAAACGCCACTTCGCTGGCCTGGCGGTCGGTGCAACCTCCGAGATAAGGGCACCGCCCCCATCAATGACGGCGCGAAAATCGCCGCCGTGGCACGCGGGGTAGGGATTACACACGCCGCCAGCGAGGATGCAGATCGTGTGCCCACGCACGGACAGGGCCCCGCGGTGAGCCTCAATATCAATGCCGATCGCTCCCCCAGATACCACCGTCACCCCCGCCGCAGCGACGAATGCCGCCATGTTGCGGGCACACCTGTTTCCAGCTCCGGTGGAGGCGCGAGCACCCACGATGGACAGATGACGGTCCGCACGCGGCACCTGCGGCAGGTCGCCGAGGAACCACAGCCCCATCGGCTCCTCCTCCCCCAGGCACGCAAGGTGCTCGGGCCAGCGCGGATCGCCAGGTGTCATGAATCCGCCACCCGCATGAGCGACGCGGGTGAGCTCACTGTCGATATTGACCGAGAGAGCGCGCTGCCTCCACCGGTTCCACTGCGTGCGCCAGTCAATCCTCGGGTGACAGGCAAGCGACGACGGCGGTGCCGACCAGCTTCCAATCAGCCATGCGCGCGCATCTCGATCCCCTAAGGCCTGACGAAGGACGCGTGCGCAGGGGTCTGCCGGCTCGGCGACGGCAGACCACCAGGCGGCCTCCCATCGTTCGATGTCATTCATAGTGGTCCGCTCCGTTCCGCAGCTGCTGTGCTGCGACGATATGGTCGAAAGTTGGCCGAGGCGCAGCCTCGAGATCGGCGAGCGTCCATGCCAGCCGTAGCATCCGGTCGATTCCGCGCATGGACGAGTGACCGGAATCGACGAGTCGATCGAGTTCATGAATGAGCGAGGCATCGATGCCTGAGTGGTGGCGCAGCCACGCTCCCGGAAGTTGCGCGTTCACGGTCCACGGCGTGTCCTGGAGCCGCTTGCGCGCCCTCGCTCGAGCTTCAATCACGCGCTGGCGGATCGACGCAGAGTCGTCCGTATGCCTCGCCGCTAGATCCGCCCGAGTGGGGGTATGGACGTCGATACGGATGTCCATTCGATCCAGCAATGGCCCGGACAATCGCGCGAGATACCTGCGTCGGTTGATCGACGAACAAGTGCACCGACGCCCACCGTGTCCGCCTCCGCACGGGCAGGGATTGGATGCCATCACCAGTTGGAATGCGGCGGGATACCGTGCCTGAACGCCGGAGCGGTGAACATGGATGACACCCGATTCAAGGGGTTCGCGCAAGGAATCGAGGACGGAGGGAGCGAATTCGGCGGCCTCGTCGAGAAAGAGAATCCCTCCGTGCGCAAGAGACGCCGCTCCAGGGACGAGCGTACGCGTGCCGCCACCGATCAGCGCCGGCATGGTCACCGAGTGGTGCGGGGCTTGGAACGGAGGCCGTGTCATCAGTGACATCGAGGATGGCAACAGGCCCGCCACGGAATGCAACGAGGTTGTCACGAGAGCGGTGTCGGCGTCGAGATCTGGAAGTATCGTCGGGAGTCGGGACGCCAGCATCGTCTTTCCGGATCCGGGCTCTCCCACAAGAAACACGTGGTGCCCGCCGGCAGCCGCAACTTCCATCGCCGCGACTGCTTCCGGCTGACCGCGCACGTCCGCCATGTCTACGAACGTTGGTTCATCGTTGCCTTCCCCCTCGCGGCGGATGCCCATCCTCCCGTGGAACGGAGCCTTTTCGGCCTCTCCCCCCGCCCATGCGATCAGGTCCGCCAAATGCGCGAAGTCAATCACGTCAATGCCGCTGACCAGCCGCGCCTCCTGAGCACATGCCGACGGAACGATCACGCGGCGCACGCCCCGCGAACGCGCTGCGAGAACAGCCGGCAGGACGCCGCGCACAGGCTGGATACTCCCATCCAACGCAAGCTCACCAACGAGCACCGCATCTTCAAAAGCCACGGGCGACACGAGGCCAGTCGCCAAAGCAATGGACGCCGCGATCGACAGATCGAAAGCCGACCCTGACTTCGGAATACCAGCTGGGGACAGATTCACGGTGATCCGTTGGTCCAACACGTCCAGGCCACACGACTCGAACGCAGCGCGCACGCGATCACGGGCCTCGCGCACAGACGTGTCGAGCAAGCCAACGAGCGTAAACGCCACGAGGCCCGACCCAGCGTACGTCTCCACATCGACCAGGTGTCCCTCAATGCCGACGATGCTCATGGAATACGTGCGTGCAAGCCCCGGGCCTCTCATTGCACACCCCGCAACCACACAACCTGCGCCCCCAGAGCGCGAAGATCCACGGCCTCGTCCATGGGGCCCGGCCACGACCCCAGCGTCCGCGCGTCCACCGTGATAGCAACGACGTCAATGCGCACGCGCGAAGCAAGGTGACCATGAGCCCTGCACCACGCACCCGTCAGAGCCCGGAGCCGCGAGACCTTGCGATGGTCGACCGAAGCGAGGGCACTCCCCTTTCGACGTCCCACCCTGGTGCGCACCTCCACGATCACGGTCCAGGAACGCAAAGGATCGGTCTCGTCGCGCGCGATGATATCGAGCTCGCCCCGACGGCCATCGCGCCAGTTGGTATCAAGAAGGCGTAGGCCTTCATCTTCGAGCACCAGCCGGGCGGTATATTCGCCCGCGGCACCCAAGGCCCGACGATCGGGCCGTGTTGAGCATCCCATCACGGATCACCTCCGCACCCACAGTGCGCCCGCGGCAATCAGTTCCACAATGCGAAAACCGCCCCCTGTGGATAGGGAGCGGTTGACAAAAAGGCCTGTGGATAACCCAGGACCGGGCGATCACGAACTATGGGATGTCGAGCTCCGGCTTGGAAAGCTCCTCGACGTTGACGTCCTTGTAGGTGATGACGCGCACCGAGCGCACGAAGCGCGACGAGCGGTAGATGTCCCACACCCACGCGTCGGACAGCGTCAGCTCGAAAAAGACGTCGCCACCGACCGGGCGTGCCTGCACGTCAACGTGATTGCACAGGTAGAAACGCCTCTCGGTCTCCACGACGTACTTGAACAACCCGATGACGTCGCGGTACTCCTTAAAGAGTTCCAGCTCCAGATTGTTTTCGTAACCTTCGATTTCTTCGCTCACGCCACCATCATGCCGGGCCGCGCGCCGCGCTGGGTCACGCCACCCCGGCGCGCCCTACTTTGTGGCCTGCGTTGGCATCTTCCACGAGCGACGATGATGCTTCGACACGCCAAGCTCGACGATCGCGCGAGTGTGAGCGGCCGACCCATACCCCTTGTTCGATGCCCATCCGTAGCCCGGATCCTCGAGCTCCTGCATGAGGTGGTCGCGTTCAACCTTCGCAAGGACGGAGGCTGCGGCGACGACCGCACAGAACGCGTCGGCCTTCACCTGCATCTGGACGGGCAGATCGACGCCAAAAGGATCGTCGGGCCCGTCGATGGCCCCGAACAGGTCACCGGGTGCGGAGAGCCAATCGTGGGAGCCGTCCAGCAGGACGCCGCCCGGAACGAGGCCGTGGCTGGCTACCTCGGCCAGAGCGCGGCGGCCCGCCAGGCGAAGCGCGGCAATGATGCCCCAGTCATCGATCTCCTGTGGGGAGGCGTAGCCAACTGCGCTGGCCAACGCCCATTCACGCACGGGGTCAACGAGGGCCTCGCGTCGACGAGCAGTCAGCGCTTTCGAGTCGGTGAGACCCTCCGGAACCGGTGCGGCGTCGACACCAACGAGAGCCACGCCCACGGCGACGGGGCCCGCGAGAGCCCCACGCCCCACCTCGTCCATTCCAGCAACGATCCCCCAGCGGCGCGCGAGGCAGACCTCGAGGTCGCGCGAGGCGGTCGTCATGAGGCGTCCGGAACAGACGCGAATACCTCGTGGTGCGCAATATCCGTCGTCCAACGCGACGTCGGCCAGATAACCGCCTGAACGGTACCGACGACCGAGGAAACAGGCACGTAGGGAGACTGCCCCGATCCCATGTGGTAGCGGGAATCGGCAGAGTTCGAACGGTTGTCACCCATCACCCACAGGTGCCCTTCGGGAACGACGACGTCAAAAGTACGCTCGCCACACGGCACCTGGCCATCGGGCACATAGGTCTCGTCGAGCTCAACTCCGTTGACGCTCACCTTGCCGTTCGCGCTGGTGCACGACACGCGATCGCCTCCGACGCCGATGACGCGTTTCACGAGCGTCTGCTCACTACCACCCGGGACGAAACCGGTGAACTCGCCCAGGCGGCGCAGCACTGAGGGAGAAGTCGCCTGCGACGAACCCAGCCAACCGAGCGTGTCATCGAAGACGACGACATCCCCGCGCTGCACGTTTGAACGCAGTGCATCGATACGTGAGACGGCGATGCGGTCATCCTCCACCAGCGTGTTGTGCATCGAGGGTGAGGGGATCCAGAAAACCTGAACGATGAAGGCGCGCAGCAGCGACGAGATCACGAGAGCGACGACAATGATCACGAGGATCTCGCGCAGCCACACGAGCGGATTGCGCCGAGCGCGGGCCTCCGCGCGATCACGATCCCGAAGAGAAGGCGAATGCAGTGGGCCGAGCGACGGTCCTGCTGTCGGGGTCATCCAATCTCCTTGTCTCCTTGTCATAGCGTCAACCATCCCAGGATACGGCGAGGCCCGACACCGGCGCGCGGTGTCGGGCCTTTCCGTGAAAAATGCCAAGGCGTATGCCTGGCAAGCCTCATGCGGACTTGCCGGAACGGTGTTCCTTGATCTTCGCGGCCTTGCCGTGACGCTCACGCAGGTAGTAGAGCTTGGCGCGACGCACGTCGCCCTTGGTGACGACCTCGATGTGGTCGATCGTGGGGGCGTGAACCGGGAAGGTACGCTCGACGCCCACGCCGAAGGAAACCTTGCGGATGGTGAACGTGGAGGACACACCGTGACCGCGACGAGCGATCACGACACCCTGGAAGACCTGGATACGAGAGCGGTTGCCTTCGATGACCTTGACGTGCACCTTGAGGGTGTCGCCAGCTCGGAACGAGGGGATGTCATCGCGCAGCGAAGCCGCATCAACGGCGTCCAGCTTCTGCATTTCTTCTCCTTGACGCCTCTGCCGCAGGTCGGAAGCGCCTGGTTGGGCGGGTCGAACCCGCTCACTTGACGTGTGATCGTGCGCCTTGGTGTCCCCCTGCGGCAGGATGAACCGCGCACAATCCCGGCTATTATCCCACAGCAGGACGCACCAGGGCTAGTGCGCCACCGTGTTATGCGGTGAGATCACGCACCATGACGACGTCGTAGTTGCGTACACCGCCCACATCGAAGGTACGGCTCGATCGCTTCCGGAATCCGTGGCGCTTGTAAAAGGCCTGGGCCTCCTTGTTACCGCGATTGGTGCCGAGCACAAGAGCGGCATGCCCCAAGTCCTGCGCATCGGCGATGGCACGCTCGATGAGCGCGTCCGCAACACCGCTGCCCCGCCACGCCCGGTCGACATAGCACTTGGACAGGTATGCGCTGCCCGCATCGACGCGTCCGGGACATACGAGATCGCTCGGCAGCGCATCGGGTCCAACGTGGGTGAGCACGTAACCGACGAGGCCACCCCAGACCTCGGCGACGAACAGACGGTGACGTTCAGGATCGGAAATAAGAGCGTCAAACACGTCGGCGCTGAGCTGCGTGGCGATGTGCTCCGCAATCGCTTCCTCGGGCAGGTTCTCCGGGCAAGCATCCGGGAACGTGCGCGCCGCAAGCTCGCTGACTGCGACGACGTCCTCAAGCTCAGCCTGTCGCACGTCGAGCGGCTCCGCCGCTCCAGCTCGCGGGTAGGCAACACCGCAGCGGGCCAGCATCGCACGGTCCTCGCGCGTCAGGGACGAAGCATCCAGCGACAGCGCGAGATCTGGGCGAACGCGAGCTGTCTTCTCAATCGCTCGGTCGCGGCGCCATCGCTCAATCGCTGCGTGATTGCCGCCGAGAAGCACCCCGGGAATCTCAAGCGAGCGAAACTCCCTCGGCTTGGTGAACACCGGGTATTCGAGGAGTCCCGCGCCCGAGTGCGACTCTTCGACGAGGGAGTCCGGGTTCCCCATGAAGCCGTCGAGGAGGCGCGCGACTGCCTCGGTGAGAACCATTGCGGCGACCTCGCCGCCGTTGAGGACATAGTCGCCGATCGAGAACTCGACAACCTCGACGCCGACGCTGCGGTAGTGCTCGGCGACACGCGCGTCGATACCCTCGTAGCGCCCGCACGCCACGATGATCTGGTCGGCGCGCGCGAGGTCCTCCACGCGCGGCTGAGTCAGCGGTGTGCCGGACGGCGTCGGAATCGCGAGGATGCGACGCGGCGAAGCATGGGCACCTTCGTCGATACCATCGGCAAGCGGAACGGACAGTACATCGTCCAGGGCACGAGCCCACACATCGGCACGCATCACCATGCCCGCGCCACCGCCGTAGGGCGTGTCGTCGACGCTGCGATGCTTGCCAGTAGCCCAATCGCGCAGATCGTGTGCCTGCAGATGCACGAGGCCAGCGTCCTCCGCTTTCCCCATCAGCGACAGGCGAAGGGGCGCAAAATAGTCAGGGAAAATCGAGATGAGATCGAAGCGCACGGTGTCAGTTGTCCTCGCGTTCCGACACCGCATCGTCGTCAAACAGGCCGGGAGGCGCGTCGATCACAACGACCCCTCCCTCAACGTCGACCGTCGGAACGAGCGCCGTCACGAAGGGAACCATGACAGTGCCGCTATCCGTGGAAACAAGGAGTAAATCCTGAGCCGCACCCGGGGTCAGTCCGCTAACGGTACCGAGAACATCGCCGGACGGAGTGCGCGCCTGAAGACCCTTGAGCTCATGCGGGTACCAGGCATCCTCCTCGGGATGAGCGTCGACAAGCAGGCGGGCGCCGCGCAGGGCCTCCGCTTCCTCGCGGGTCGAGCACTCCTCGAAGGAAGCGAGCACGCGATCCTTGTGCACGCGAACGCTGTGCACTGTCAGGGTGCGCTGGTCTCCCGCAATGTCCAAGCGCGATCCGGGTGCCAACACCTCGGGATCGTCGCTGCGCACGTCCACGATGACCTCGCCTCGCAAACCGTGGGCGGGGCCGACGATAGCGGCTGTGAGCTGCATGTGTTCTCCTGACGATAAACGGGGACTCCCCCGAAGGATACAACGAAGGGGCCCGGCAGTGCCGGACCCCTCCGTGACGTGTGCGAGTCTTACTCGCGATCCGTGTCGACGACATCAACGCGGACGGTGCCACGCGTGGACAACGCACCCATGACGGTGCGCAGCGCGCGAGCCGTCCGACCGCCGCGTCCGATGACGCGACCCAGATCCTCGGGGTTCACGCGAACCTCAAGAAGCTGGCCACGTCGCATGGAACGAGGCGTCACCTCGACATCTTCGGGGTGGTCAACGATGCCGCTGACCAGGTGCTCCAACGCGTCGGCGAGCATGCTCAGGCATCCTCTCCGGCGGCCTCGTCGGAAGCCTGCTCGCCGGCCTCAGCCTCAGCGGCGGCTGCGGCAGCGGCGGCCTCTTCCTCGGCCTTCTTGGCGGAAGCAGCGGCCTTGGACTTCTCGGCCGCAGCCTCGGCGTCCTTGATGGCCTGCTCGGCCTGGGCGGCCTTGTCGGCCTCGGAGACGATGACGCGGGAAACAGCGTCGGCCTTGCCGTTGAACTTGGCGATGTCACCGGTCAGGACCAGCAGCTTGCGGACCTGGTCGGAAGGCTGAGCGCCAACACCGAGCCAGTACTGGGCACGCTCAGAGTCGATGCGGATGATCGACGGGTTGGGCTGAGGATCGTAGTAACCGACCTCTTCAATGACGCGGCCGTCACGCTTCTTGCGCGAATCGACGACGACAACACGGTACTGGGCGGCGTGGATCTTACCCACGCGCTTCAGGCGAATTCGAACTGCCACTTGAGTGGTCTCTCCATTTCAGAATTGGTGTGGACCTTTGCGTCCCGAGGTGGGAAACACAGGGGTCGCATCGGACCGGGACACGACGGCACGCAGTGAGAGGGTCTACGAACCGCCGGGTACAGCTAGCGATTATGCCACATTTCGCCGCTCAATCCCAAGTCAGGAGCGAGTGCCGTGTCCCGCGGATCGGTTAATTCGATCACTGCCACGAGCTCAGGCGGACGGCCGCTCCCACACAGACGTTCCCCCCACCGTGACGCGCACGGGCTTCGCGAGGATCGTCGGGTTGTCCCTCGGATCCTCGTCCAGGATGAGGAAATCAGCGGGACCGCCCTCGACGAGGCCGGGGTAGCCAAGGTAGCGCTGGCTCACCCACGTCGCGGCATCGATCGTGAGCTGGGCGGGCGCGCCCCACTGGAGCCACAGGTCAAGCTCGCCGGCGATCGTGCCGTGCTCCTGATAACCTCCTGAGTCGGTTCCCATGAGGAGAAGGACGCCAGAGTCGACGAGCATCTGGAAGTGGGCGCGCCGCGCGTCGTACATGCCCTGCATCGTCTCCGCATAGACGGGGTACTTCGCCCCCGCCTGGGCGGCAAAGTTCTTGAAGATCTCGACCTGGCGCAGCGTTGGCGTCACCGCGATGCCTCGTGCGGCAATCTCGCTGGCCTGATCCGCATCGATACCGCTGCCGTGTTCGATGTCGTCAACGCCGGCCTCGATGAGCGAGTCGATGACGCGGTGCGAGAACGCGTGGACGGCGATCCTCGCCCCGGCCTCGTGAACTGCGGCAACAGCGTCCGTCAACACGGCGGGGTCCCACAGGGGCATGAGGTCCGAGTCCGCCCCGGCGCTGCGGTCGATCCAGTCTCCGACGATCTTGACCCACCCGTCGGAGGAGTGCACCATCGAGGCGAGCACCGCGGGGAGCTCGCGCTGATCGTCGACGTCAAGAGGCAGGTCTCGCATGTAGCGCTTCGGGCGCGCAACATGGCGACCGCAGCGGATCAGGTGCAGGCCGGTTGCGCGAGCCGCTGGCGAGTTATCAACCGGCACGCCACAGTCGCGTACGACGGTCACGCCACTGCCGAGCGTTATCCGAGCCTGCTCCACCATCTCATCTTCGGACACCGAACCGGTCTCCGAGTAGCCGATGTGGCAGTGCGTATCCACCATGCCGGGCACAATGACACCGACCGAAGGAGCCTCCGTTTCGTCGGAGACGCGCCGGATCACTCCCCCGTCGACGCACCATGTGCCGCGCACCCACGATGGGCGCTCGGACACGTTATCCGCCCACAGGGCGAGGCCGGAGAACGCCATGCCTCAGAGCTGGCCGAGCATGCGCTTGACGTCGTCCGGCAGATCGTCAATCGTCGGACGCGGCGCCGGTGCCTCCTGGGCAACGCCGAAGGACGAGCCCGCAGGCGCGCTGCGCTCGGACGGGGGCAGCATGGCCTCGAGCTCCTGCTGGCGGCGCTTCGCGGGGTTACCCGAGCGCGCGCTCTTCTTCATGCGAGCACGCTGGGCCTGCGCCTTACGCGCGTTGGCCTTCTGCTTGGCCTTGCCACCACGGCCGGGCAGTGCACCCATGCCGGGAACGCCGCCACCCATCTGGCCCATCTGCGCCATCATCTCGCGCGCGGCCTCGAAGCGCTGCACGAGCTGGTTGACCTCGGTCACTGTGGTACCGGAACCGCGGGCGATACGCGCGCGACGCGAGCCGTTAAGGATCGACACGTCCTCGCGCTCGGCAGGGGTCATCGAGCGAACGATGGCCTCGACGCGGGAGACCTCGCGCTCGTCGAAGTTCTCAATCTGCTCGCGCATCTGCGCGGCACCCGGGATCATACCGAGCATCTTCTTCATCGATCCGAGCTTCTTGATCTGCTGAAGCTGGCTCAGGAAGTCGGCGAGGGTGAGCTGGCCGGCCATCGCCTTGGCCGCGACCTTCTCGGCCTCCTCGGCGTCCATCTTCTTTTCGGCCTGCTCGATAAGGGTGAGGATGTCACCCATGTCGAGGATACGGCCGGCCATACGGTCGGCGTGGAAGCGCTCAAAGTCGTCGAGGCCCTCGCCCGTCGAGGCAAACAGGATCGGCGCGCCGGTCACGCCGCGAACGGACAGCGCGGCACCGCCGCGCGCGTCGCCGTCCAGCTTGGACAGGACGACGCCCGTGAAACCGACGCCGTCACGGAACGCCGTCGAGGTGGAGACGGCGTCCTGACCGACCATGGCGTCGAGGACGAACATGATCTCGTGGGGGTTGACGGCGTCGCGGATGGCGATCGCCTGGTCCATCATCTCCTGGTCGACGCCGAGGCGACCGGCCGTATCGACGATGACCACGTTGATGCCGCTCTGGCGGGCAAACTCGACGCCGCTGCGCGCGACCTCGACGGGGTTGCCGACGCCGTTGCCGGGCTCGGGCGCCCACACCTTGACGCCGGCGCGCTCGCCGACAACCTGAAGCTGCTGGACGGCATTGGGGCGCTGGAGGTCGGAGGCGACGAGCAGGACGGTCTTGCCCTCCTCGCGCAGCCACTTACCCAGCTTTCCGGCGAGGGTGGTCTTACCGGCACCCTGGAGGCCAGCGAGCATGAAAACGGTGGGACCGGACTGGGCGAAGGTCAGCTCACGCGTGGCACCGCCGAGGATCTCGACGAGTTCCTCGTGCACGATGGAGACAACCTGCTGACCCGGGTTGAGAGCCTTCGAGCGGGCCGCACCATAGGCCTTTTCGCGCACCTGCGTGGTGAACTGGCGAACGACGGGAAGCGCAACGTCGGCGTCGATGAGGGCGCGACGAATGTCGGAAATCGCGTGATCAACGTCCGACTCGGTCAGGACGCCGCGGCTGCGCAGGCTACGGAACGACTGGCTCAGACGATCTGACAGGTTTCCAAACACGTGTTTACTCCCAAGATGGCGGCTGTACTAGGCACAGGTTAGCGCACCTCGGCCCCGGGAGTCGTCTCACCGGGGCCGAGGTACGCGTCATGGTGGTGGGGTTCAGCCCTGCGCGGAACCCACAATCGCGTCGACGAAGCCCTGCGGATCGAAGGGTGCCAGATCGTCGGCACCCTCGCCGAGGCCAACGAACTTCACCGGAACGCCCAGCGCACGCTGGACGGAGACGACGATGCCGCCCTTGGCGGAGCCGTCGAGCTTCGTCAGAACGATGCCGGTCACGCCGGTGGCCTCCGCGAAGACCTCGGCCTGCTTCATGCCGTTCTGGCCGGTAGTGGCATCAAGCACCAGAAGGACCTCGGAGACCGGTGCCTGCTTGGTCATGACGCGCTTAATCTTGCCGAGCTCGTCCATCAGCGTGGACTTGTTCTGCAGGCGTCCCGCAGTGTCGACGAGAACGACGTCGACGTCACGCTCAACGCCCTCACGCACGGCTTCAAACGCGACGGAGGCCGGGTCGGCACCCTCGCGGTCGCTGCGCACGACATCAACGCCAACTCGCTCGCCCCACGTGGCTAGCTGGTCGGCGGCGGCGGCACGGAAGGTATCGGCGGCACCCAGGATCACAGACTTGTCTTCCGCAACGAGGATGCGTGCGAGCTTGCCGACAGTCGTGGTCTTTCCGGTGCCGTTCACACCGACCATCAGGACGACGGCAGGCTTAGCGGAACCGTCGACCTCAGGGCGCTCAAGGTTGAGAGAGCGATCCATGGAGGGATCAACGAGGGCCAGGAGCTCCTCGCGAAGGATCTCGCGGATGCGCGCTTCGTCCGTCACCGACTCGACCGCGACGCGACGCTTGAGGGCTTCCATCAGCGTGTCGGTGGCCTCAAGGCCGAGGTCAGCGATGAGGAGAGACTCCTCGATCTCCTCCCAGTCGGCGGCACCGAGCTGCCCGCGGCTGAGAACACCGAGGATCGCCCGGCCCAGCGAGCCGGAAGACGCGAGACGTTCGCGCAGACGCTCCATGCGTCCGCGCACGGGTTCGGGGCGCTCGATGGACGAGGCCGGGGTTGCGGGAGCCTCAGGGCTCTGGTCAGGCGTGGGCTCAACGGTATCTGCCGGACCTGCTCGAGGCTGGTCCGTGTTATCAAGCGACGCCTCGGCAGGTGTGTCGGGCAGGGCCTCGACGGGAGCCTGCGCCTGAGGCTGAGGGGTCACGTCCTGGCCGGAACGCCGACGCGAACTCACGGCCAAGCGAATAACGACGCCGATAAGCACGGCGACGGCCAGGGCGATAACGACCGCCCACGGCGATTGGAGGGTGGAAATAAAAGCGTCCATAGGGTCATTATCCCCTATGGACGCTTGTGACAGAAAACCTGAGTGCGGCATCACTGTCTTACGGCTGCGTTGACTCCTGCGCGGACTGCCCGCCGCCGTCAGCGCTGCGGCGGCCACGGTCGAAGCGCACGCTCACGCGATCAGTCACCGTTTCGAGGCGGTCGATGCCGGGCAGACGGTCAGCGTCGAAGTAGGCGCTCTTCGACTCAGCGCTTTGCAGGAGCGACTGCAGGGACGCCGTACGAGGAACCACGGGCCCGTCGGGCGACGAGGAGGCACGCTTGGGAAGCGAGTGATGGGTCTTCACCTCGTCGGCGATCTCCTCACTCTCTCGCTTGATGACGCCCTTCCACTCGTCCGCGCTGCGCCGAGACAGCGCCAAGACGGCGACGACGCCACCCGCGACGACGAGGACCAGAACGACGGTCACAACAAGAATCAGAGCACCCTCAAGCATGTGATTATCCTGCCTCACGAGAACCTCAATACGCGAGGATGCCACCCGCACACACACGCATTGTGACGATGTTGTCACGAGGGCCGGGAACGATTGTTCCCGGCCCTCGGAGGTGTAGAAAGCGCGTCAGTCGAGGTAGTCGCGCAGAACCTGCGAACGCGAGGGGTGGCGCAGCTTCGACATCGTCTTGGACTCGATCTGACGGATGCGCTCGCGGGTCACGCCGTAGACCTTGCCGATCTCGTCGAGAGTCTTCGGCTGACCGTCGCCCAGGCCGAAGCGCATCGATACAACGCCAGCTTCACGCTCAGACAGCGTGTCCAGGACGTGGTGAAGCTGTTCCTGCAGCAGGGTGAAGGACACAGCGTCCGCGGGAACGATGGCCTCGGAGTCCTCGATGAGGTCACCGAACTCGGAGTCGCCATCCTCGCCGAGAGGCGTGTGCAGTGAAATCGGTTCGCGACCATACTTCTGGACCTCGACGACCTTCTCGGCGGTCATGTCGAGTTCCTTTGCCAGTTCCTCGGGAGTGGGTTCGCGACCCAGGTCCTGGAGCATCTGGCGCTGGACGCGCGCAAGCTTGTTAATGACCTCGACCATGTGCACCGGGATGCGGATCGTACGCGCCTGGTCCGCCATCGCGCGGGTGATCGCCTGACGAATCCACCAGGTGGCGTAAGTCGAGAACTTGTAGCCCTTCGTGTAGTCGAACTTTTCGACGGCGCGGATAAGGCCCAGGTTGCCTTCCTGGATCAGGTCCAGGAACTGCATACCGCGGCCGGTGTAGCGCTTGGCCAGCGACACAACGAGTCGAAGGTTCGCCTCAAGCAGGTGGTTCTTCGCCTGCTGACCGTCCTGAGCGAGGAAGTGCAGCTCGCGACGCTCGCGGCTGGTCATCTCGTCGGCCTGGTTCTTCAGCTTGTACTCGGCGTAGAGGCCGGCTTCGATCCGGCGGGCGAGATCCACTTCCTGCTCCGCATTCAGCAGCGAGACCTTACCGATCTGCTTGAGGTAGTCCTTCACCGGGTCGGCGGTTGCGCCAGCAACCGTCACCTGCTGGACGGGTTCGTCGGTCTCATCGGAATCGGAGACGACGAAGCCACCCTTGACGTGAATGCCATCGTTCGTCCGTTCACGAAGTGCGGCGCCCTCAGCGAGCTTCGGATCATCTTCGTCCGCTTCATCCTCTGCGCTGGCTTCATCGTCGTCGACGGTGTCGGTCTCGAGTTCGGGGTCCTCAAGGTCCTCACCAGTCGGCTCGAAGTCTACGTCAACCGTGTCATCAAGTTCCTCGACGACCTCCTCTGCCTTCTTCTTGCGACCGCGCGTCTTCTTCGCGGCGGGCTTCTTCGCGCCCTTCCCTTCGTCGGCGGTCTTCTTCGTCGTCTTCTTAGCAGCCGTCTTCTTCGCAGGCGCCTTCTCGGCGGCCTCTGCGGCGTCGGCGGCGTCGGCGGTATCGGCGGTCTTCTTCGTCGTCTTCTTAGCAGCCGTCTTCTTCGCAGGCGCCTTCTTGGCGGCCTCTGCGGCACCAGCAGCCTTCTTCGCGGGAGCCTTCTTCGCCGGGGCCTTCTTCGCGGCAGACTTCTTCTCCTCGGCGGGAGCGCTCACCGCGTCGACCGCGCCAGCAGCCTTCTTGGCGCGCGTCGTCTTCTTCGCGGGGGTCTTCACCTCCGTGGTTTCCTCAGTCGTCGCGGAGTCCTTTGCCGAAGCGCGAGATGCACTCACACGGGTCCCTTTCATTGATGGGCATGCACAACGGAGCCGATTGCAAATCGGCATACCAGCGCCAAGTCTAGTGCCTTGCCGTTTAGTTTTCCTGACGGTAGGTGTGAGGATCCCCCGCCTTGGGCGCACCCGCTCACTCGTTCCTCAGTTAGAGTGAGCGTATGACTCTGAGCGACAGTTTCGCAACGCTGCGTCCATCAATCGACGAGGCGACGGCCACCAGCCTCGCCCATCTCCTCGCCCGCGCAGGAGGTTCCGGCCGATCCGAGGAGTTCTCTCGCGCTGTCCTTGCGTCGGTCTCTGGGGGGAAGCGATTCCGTGCTCTCATGGCGCACGTGGGCTACGCGCTCAGTTCCGCGACTCCCATCGAGGACGTGTCGCTCCCCCATCTCAGCGCGGCGCTGGAGCTCTATCAGGCGAGCGCCCTCGTCCACGACGACATCATCGACAAAGCGGACGAACGACGCGGCATGCCCACCCCTCACCGCACGCTCGCGGATCACCACGCCGCGCAGTCGTGGATCGGATCGTCGACGGATTTCGGTCGGCACAGCGCCATCTTGGTCGGTGACTTCCTCTTTTCGGCGGCAACGGCTGCCGCAGACGAGCAGGCCCTGACGCTGCCCGAGGACTGCGCCCACGCTTTTGCCCGCCGATTCGCCGACATGCACGCGGAGGTCGCACTGGGGCAGTACCTCGACATCTCCGCCGAGCAGACCCCGCTTGACCCAGAGCACACGGATGCACTCAGGATGAGCGACTCGCTTGAGGTGGCACTGCACAAGTCAGCTCACTACTCGGTCGTCCACCCGGCACTCCTCGGAGCGATCTGCGCAGCGCCATCGTTCGATCACGTCGCTGGCCTGCTCGATGTCCTCGAGACGATTCTGACGCCGTGGGGCCTGGCCTTCCAGCTGCGCGATGATGATCTCGGTGTCTTCGGAGACCCGGCAGTGACCGGCAAGCCCGCCGGCGACGACCTGCGCGAAGGGAAGCGCACTGCACTCCTGGCACTCACGTGGGAGGCCTCCTCCCCCGCCGAGCGACGCGCCCTCACCGACGTTCTTGGGGTGGCCGAGGCCTCGGCGCAGCAGATCGCGACTGCTACCGACATCGTGGAACGCAACGGGCGCGCCGCCCACGAGGCTGAGATTGCGAGCCTCGTGGCCGACGGAGACGCCACTGTCGAAGCGAGCCCCCTCGATGAGAATGCTCGCGCTATGCTGCGCGAACTGTGCTCGATCCTGACCGCCCGGCGGGCCTGAGAAGGCCGCCTGGCCTCAGAAGGCCAACGTCGAGGCGATGCGGTTGACTCGGTGATGACGGCCCGACGTCAGCGCGTCGATCGGTCGTTCACCCAGCTCGTCCTGCACGGTGTACAGCCACGCCACCGCTTCCTCGGCCGTGAAGCCATCATCGGCAAGCAGCGTCAGCGTGCCCTGCAGGGACGGAAGCGGCTCCCAGCCATTGTCACCCTTGACGATCACGTCCTGCGGGACGCCGCGCGCCCCGCTGCCGTCGCGCGCTTCGATAAGTTCGCGGTCGCGGATCAGCTGCTTGAGGCGGCGTTCCTCGATGCCGAGGAGACGGCAGACCTCGTCGGTGGACAGCACGGTGATATCAACACTGGTCATAAGCGCAAGACTACCCCATTCATGCGCCGCACCGACGTGGGCACTTCCAGTGATTTCGCGAAAACTCCCATAGAATCGAGCAAGTGAGCGATGAACAAGCATTCGACCAGACGGACCCGTTGATCGGCCTCCTCGTCGACGAACGGTACCGGGTGACGCGCAGGCTGGCGCGTGGCGGCATGGCCACCGTCTACATCGCGCAAGATGAACGCCTTGATCGGCCCGTCGCGCTCAAGGTCATGCACCCGCACTTGGCAGACTCCGAGGATTTCGTCGCCCGATTCCGGCGCGAGGCGCGCTCCGCTGCACGCATCGTTCATCCTGGCGTCGTCTCCGTGTTTGATCAGGGCGTGGTCACGGGTCAGGGTTTCCTCGTCATGGAGCTCATCGACGGCACCAATCTGCGCCAGCTTCTGCGCGCGCAGGGCGCTTTCACGATCCCACAGGCGCTGCGCTACACAACCGACATTCTTGAGGCACTGCGCGCCGCCCACCGCGTCGGCGTTATTCACCGCGACGTCAAGCCCGAGAACATTCTCGTTCCAACCGACGGCCCGGCGAAGGTGACTGACTTTGGTCTGGCGCGAGCTGCCTCCGAAGTCTCGATGTCCTCGACGGGCAACATGCTCGGTACGGTTGCGTACATCGCCCCGGAGATTGCGACGACCGCTCAGGCCGATGCCCGCTCGGATATTTATTCGGTCGGCATCATGCTCTACGAAATGCTGACGGGCTCCGTCCCCTGGGCGGGCGAATCGCCGTTGCAGATTGCGACGCATCACGTCTCCGACGACGTGCCCAGCCCGTCGGCGGCCCAGCCGTGGATTCCCCGAGAGATCGACGATCTCGTCGCCGCTCTGACCGCCCGCGACCCCGCCTCGCGCCCCGCCGACGCATCGGACGCGATCGACCTCGTGACTCGTACTGCTGCCGCCATTCCGTCGGAGCTGGCCAACCGCCGCGCGGACATCGCGCCGGCTGACCGGGCAGGCACCTCAGAAACGAGTGCGCTCAACACCGAGCTGATCTCGGCTCAGTTTACGAGGCCTCTGCCCGTTCCGGCATCGTCAGCGGTCGCCACTGTCCACACGTCGGCCCCACTTCCTGACGCTTCGGAGACGACCGGCACCAAGACGTACAGGCGCGCTGCCCTGTGGGCCACCCTCGTCGTTGTGCTCATCGCGGCCGCAGTCGTTGGCGGACGCTGGTGGTGGACCGAATACGGTCCTGGCTCCTACCTGACCATGCCCACGACGGACGGTCGTCCCCTCGCGGATGTTCAGGCTGAGCTGAATGCGATGGGGCTTGCGTCTTCCGTTGAGGAGGAATTCTCTGACGACGTCGCCGCTGGTTCGATCACTCGCTCCGATCCGGAAGGCGGCGAACCCGTCCACAAGCGCGCGGAGGTCCAACTCCACGTCTCCAAGGGCGTGGACATGAAGACGGTCCCGGACGTCGTCGGTAAGAGCCAGGACGACGCACGCAAGGCTCTCACCGAGGCCGGCCTCGCCCTGGGCGCTATCACCGACGCATACTCCGAGGACGTTCCACAGGGCCAGGTCATCTCGCAATCACAGGCCTCTGGTTCGCAGCTGGCACACGACAGCGCAGTCGATGTCGTGCTGTCGAAGGGCCGCGAGCCCCTCACTGTACCGTCTCTGAACGGGATGAGCGCCGATGCCGCGAAGAACGCCATCGAGGGCCTTGGCCTCGTGGCGGCACCGACGGAGGCGTTCTCCGACACGGTCGCGCAGGGCCAGGTTATCTCGCAGCAGACCAATGAGGGCACGATCTTGCACCGTGGCGACACCGTCGCCTACACGGTGTCGAAGGGGCCTGAGAAGGTCGCTGTGCCCGACGTTGTCGGCCGCCAACGCCAGGATGCCCGCGCCGCCCTGGAGGCAGCCGGCTTCACCGTGCAGGAGGAAGCAATCCTCGGCGGCTTCTTTGGAACCGTCCGACAGACCGACCCCGCCGCCGGAACAATGCTGAAAAAGGGCAGCGTCGTCACGATCACGATCGTCTGACCTCCCCCCGAGCCACTCTCCGCCATAAGAATCCCCGGCCTCGTCCATGACAGACGAGGCCGGGGAATTCTTATGCGGGGAGCTCACTCCTCGTGGGAGGAACCCTTCGCCAGGTACTGGGCGACCTGGAAGGCCATCTCCAGGCTCTGCTGGTGGTTCAGGCGCGGATCCACGAGCGTCTCGTAACGGTCGCGCAACGACTCGTCATCGATGTGCTCACTGCCGCCAATCACCTCGGTGACGTCATCACCGGTGAGCTCAACGTGCAGGCCACCGGGAACTGTTCCCGCGGCCTCGTGCGCTTCGAAGAAGCCACGGACCTCATCCATCACCGTCTCGAAGCGACGCGTCTTGTAGCCGGTGGACGACGTGATGGTGTTGCCGTGCATCGGATCCGTCATCCACGTGACCGGACGGCCGTCCTCACGCGCGGCCTCCAACAGCGGCGGAAGCGCCTCACGGATGCGACCGGCACCCATGCGCGTAATGAACGACAGGCGTCCCTCCTCACCATCCGGGTTGAGGCGATCAATGAGCGAGAGCATCTGATCCGGCGTAGTCGACGGGCCGAGCTTAACCCCAATCGGGTTGCGAACACGCGACAGCAGCTCGATGTGAGCGCCCTCCTCCTCGCGTGTCCTCTCCCCCACCCACAGAAAGTGGGCGGACGTGTTGTAAGGCTCGCCCGTCCGCGAATCAATGCGGGTCATCGCCGACTCGTATTCGAGCAGGAGCGCCTCGTGCGACGAATACAGGTCGACGTCGCGAAGCGTCTCGAAGTCGACACCTGCGGCACCCATAAACTTGATCGCCCTGTGGATGTCCTCCGCCAGCGACTCGTAGCGCGCGTAGGCCGGGTTCGACATGAAACCCTGATTCCAGCGGTGAACCTGACGCAGGTCCGCGTAACCGCCCTTCGTGAAAGCGCGGATCAGGTTCAGCGTCGAGGCCGCGTGGTTGTACAGCGATAGCAGGCGCTGCGGGTCAGGCTCGCGAGCCTCGGGAGTGAACTCAAAGGAGTTCACGGCGTCGCCGCGGTAGCTGGGCAGGGTGACGCCGTCGCGCGTTTCCATATCCGAAGAACGCGGCTTCGCGTACTGGCCGGCGATACGGCCAACCTTGATGACCGGCAGCGAAGCTCCGTACGTGAGCACGACCGCCATCTGCAGCAGCGTCTGAATCTTCAGGCGCACGTGATCCGCCGTCGCCTCGGCGAAGGTCTCAGCACAGTCCCCGCCCATTAGGACGAAAGCCTCGCCGCGGGCAGCCGCACCCATCCACGTGCGCAGATCGTCGACCTCCCCGGCGAACACGAGCGGCGGCTGACGGCGCAGCTGCGCCGTCACATCACTGAGGTGCTGCGCGTCCGCGTAGGTAGGCTGCTGGGCTGCATCCAGGCCACGCCAGGTATCCCAGGGAGCGCGCTCCCCGGACTCGGGCGACCACAGACGCTCGGGGACGCGGCGGGAGCGAGGCTTACGCACAGGCTCGCCGCCGCGTCCGGGAGTGATCGAAGGAATCACGCGAAGCGACTCACTCGCCGGCAGGCTCGACGGTCTGGCCGATTTCGGCCATCATCTCAACGAACCAGGGGGCGGAAATGTCGAAGGGCTTGCCGCCCGCGATGCGCGGGAACGGAATGGCCTTCAGGCGGTCGCCGTCCTCCTCGTCGTGGCCGATAACGCCGGACTCGCCCTTGAAAGCGCACTCGACGGCGAGGTCCGTCATCGATTTGATGAGACGCAGGTCGTCGGCGTTGGCACGCGAGGAACGCGAGAAGTAGCCGGACTTCTGGACCATGACCTTCTCAGCGTCGATCTTCTCGGCGAACTGCTTGGCGAACCACTGGCCGGGGTTGATCGTGTCGAGCTTGACGTGGCCGAAGGGGTCACGCTGGACCTCGCCGCCGGCAGCCTCGATCTCCGCGATGATCTCGGGGACGCCAGCGCCCTCGGACAGGAAGATGTTGACGTTGCCCTGCTCGTCCATGATGGCCTTGAGGCGCTTGGCCTCGGCATCCAGGTCGATCTTCATCTCGGGCAGGAAGATGGCGTGAATGTCCCAACGCTCCTGCGACAGGCCGATCGAGGGCACCCACTCCTGGGTCTTCAGCCAGTCGTGGTAGCGCTTCGAACCGGCGGCGGTCAGCCAACCGCAGTGGCGGCCCATGATCTCGTGGATGATGAGCATGCGCGGGTTGGAGCGGTGCTCACCGATAACGTTCTGGGAGTACTCGGAGACCTCTTCGGCGGCGGTCCATGCACCCAGGGACTGGCGGATCGGCACAACGTCGTTGTCGATCGTCTTGGGCAGGCCCACGACGGTCAGGTGGTAGTCGTGCTCCTCGAGGTAGGCGGCCAGGTCGGCGGCCGTCGTGTTGGTGTCGTCGCCGCCGATGGTGTGCAGGACGTCAACACCGTCGGCGCGCAGCTGCTCGGCGGCCTTCTGCAGCGGATCCTCATCCTCGGACACAAGTCCACGCTCGACGAGGTTCTTCTTGTTCGTCAGCTTGACGCGGGAGTTACCGATCGGGGAGCCACCGAAGCGGTGCAGGACGGCGGCGTGCTTGCGCGCTTCCTCGTCGACCAGCACATAGTTGCCGGTGAGCAGACCGTGGTAGCCGTTCTGGTAGGCGATGATCTCAACCGTGGGATCAATTTCGTTGTAGCGCTCGATGAGTCCACCGACGGCGGAGGACAGGCACGGGGCGAAGCCACCTGCGGTCAGCAGGGCAACACGACGGACCGACATGAATGTCACCTTTCTCAGGTTGGTTAGGTACGGGCCCGCGCGCGTGCGCAGGGCACAGTTCATTCTACCTGGCTCACATCACGTTTCGCCAAGGACGCCCGTCCCACGAAACGCGATCACGAGCACCAACCATCGGTGGACGGCCCGGCCCTGTTACTCCTTGTCCGAGGCCTTCTCGTCCTCGTTGTCCTCCTCCTCGGGAGCGGTCGGCACGGGTACCTCGGGGGCAGTGCGCCCACCGGGCGCGGGGCGACCGTTGGAGGGAACGGGACCCTCGAAAGCTCCCTCAGCGGCCAGCTGGGCCTTCACGTCGGCAGCGTACAGGTCCACGTATTCCTGACCGGACAGGAGCATCAGGTTGTACATGATCTCATCGGTGATCGCGCGCAGGACGTAGCGGTCCTTATCGAGGCCGCGGTAGCGCGAGAAGTCCAGGGGCTCACCGATCACCATGCCGATGTTCGTGCGCGAGGGGATCTTCTGGCCGATGGGCTGGGCTGCATGGGTGCCAATCATGGCGACGGGGATGACGGGAGCGCCGGACAGAAGGGCGAGGCGGGCGACGCCAGTCTTGCCGCGGTAGAGGCGCCCGTCGGGGCTGCGAGTACCCTCCGGGTAAATGCCGAAAAGCTCACCGTCGCGCAGGCGCTTGAGACCGGCGTTGAGCGCAGCCTCGGATGCGCGACCGCCGGTGCGGTCCACGGGGATGGTGCCGACTGCGCGCATGAATTCCTTGGTCATCCATCCCTTGAGACCGGTGCCCGTAAAGTAGTCGGCCTTGCCCATGAAAACGACCTCGCGGTCGAGCATCATCGGCAGGAACACCGAGTCCCACACGGCGTTGTGGTTAGACGCGAGGATGGCCGGCCCCTCGGCGGGAATGTTCTCCTTGCCGCGGATCCACGGGTGATAGGCCGCCTTGAGAACGGGGCTGCCGGTCGCCTTGAGAGCCTGATAGAACGCCACTGTCACTCCTCGAGTCTCGACGGGCGCGCGAGCGCGCGAACGAATTAGTATCAACTGTATGACGAAACGAACTCCCGTGCGCGATTGTGAGGAAACCATAGCGCCCGGCGAGTCGGCTCGTCCTTTCGCTCGATCGGTGGTGTCGGCGGCCCTGTCGAGGGCCTCGTCCGTGGAGCTTCAACCCAGCCTCGACGCCGTCGGCACGCCGGCCTCGAGCGGCCACTGGATCGTCGTCGACCTTGAGACGACAGGCCTGGGCGCGGCCGCAGAGATCACGGAGATCGGCGCCGTGCGCGTGCGCAACAGCGCGGTCGTGGACGAGTTTTCTTCCCTCGTGAAGCCCTCACGTCCTATCCCGCCGTTCATCACGTCTCTGACGGGCATCACACCCGCCATGGTGGCCGACGCGGACCCGATCGCATCCGTTCTGGAACGCTTCATGGAGTGGTCAGGCCTTGGAGCTCAGGATTCCCCCGTCCTCGTCGCGCATAACTCCTCCTTTGATGTGGGTTTCCTACGCCGCGCGGCCCGAGCCTGTGCGCGTCCGTGGCCCCGCGTTCGCGTCGTCGACACGCTGGTGCTCGCGAGGCTCGCTCTGCCCCGCCCGCTCGTGCGCAACCACAAGCTGGGCACGGTCGCCTCCTACTTCGGTACCGCCACCGTTCCCGAGCACCGAGCTCTCGGAGACGCCCGCGCGACGGCTGAGATCCTCCTGGGCTTCATCGACCTGCTCGCCGGGGCCGGCGCCACCGACGTCGAAGACCTCATTGCGCTCACAGACCAGGCTCCGGCCAGGCGCCCGTCGACACCCGACTTCGTCGCGGACCTACCCGCCTCTCCCGGGGTCTATCACTTCATCGACACCGCGGGAGACACCCTCTACGTGGGGTCGGCATCGTCCCTGAGATCGCGCGTGGGCAGTTACTACACGAAGGGCGAGAAGCGCACCAAGGTGCAGCGCATGGTGTCCGTGGCCGCGGGGGTGCGCCCCTATCCGACCGCCTCGATTCTCGAGGCAAGGATCCGGGAACTGCGCGACATCAAGGCCCTCGCGCCTCTCTACAACTCCGCCTCGAGGCGTCAGGGCTCCCAGCACTGGGTCATCGCCGAGGCCGGCCGGCCCAGCGTCGTTTCATCCGTGACGCTCGACGACCTGCCGCGCGCCCTCGGCCCCTTCGGGTCGCGCGCGCACGCTCAGCGCGCTGCGGGAGCGATCGAACGTGTCCTCGCCCAGGCCGATCACGACTCCTCGCACACCATGCTCGACGAGGCTGTGGCCGCCTCCTCGGCTGCGGTGCCCCTCGCCCTCACCTCCCTCATGGAGCGCCTGTCCGCGCAGGGGCTGTTCGAGGCAGCGGCTGGAGTGCGCGACGAGCTGAGCGCATACATCGCGGGCGTCGAGCGCTCCACTATGCGCCCCATCCTGGCGGCTCCGCGTATCGTCTGGGGCTCGCGTCGCGATGGCGGGCAACCGGGCTGGATTCTGCACGTGGCCTCTCACGGCCGTCATCTGAGCTCCGTCATCGTTCCCCCGCGCGCCGACCCCTCCCCGTGGATCGATGTCCTCAGGTCCACGCAGCCCATCGACACCGGCGGGATGGCCGCCACCGTGGCCTCGTGGGCGGAGACGTCGCTCCTGTGCGCCGAGCTGTGCCGCGAGGGAGTGCGCCTCGTCGAATGGACCGGTCCCCTGCCCTGGGCGCAACCCGTTGCCAGCCCGCTACGCGACGGGCGGCTACGCGAGCTCTTAGCTCACGCAACCGCCCAACAGCGTCTGTCTGCGCGCGCCTAGCGCGCAGTTGTCATGCGTTCGAGGCAGCCACCCAACGCTCAACGAGTCGGGTACCCGAACCATCGGCCAACGCCGCCAGGGCGCGCTCGACGGCGCCCCGCATACGCGGCTCAAAGTCGGCCTGCGTCACGGGGTTGTCCAGTCCCTCCCAGGCGAGGATGCCGGCACCGACGTTGAGGGCGACAGCGTCGCGAACAGCGTCCGCGCCGCCACCCGAGAGCACATCGCGGGCAACGGCCGCGTTCTCGGCCGCCTCGCCACCGGCGAGGTCCTCGATCGAGGAGGAAGCCATGCCCAGGGATTCGCGCGCATCGAACTCAGTTTCCACAACCGCTCCGCCCGACACCAGCCACACCTGATTCGCGTCGGACGTCGTCAGCTCGTCGAGGCCGGTGTTCGCGCCACGGAACACGAGCGCGCTGAGCCCGCGCGACGCGTACACGCCCGCCATGAGACGTGCGTTCTCCTCGCGTGAGGCACCGATCGCGCACGCCTGGACGCGTGCCGGGTTCGTCAGCGGCCCCAGGACGTTAAACGCCGTGGGGAAGCCGAGAGCGCGACGCACGGGAGCCGCAAAACGCATCGACGGGTGCATCTTGTTCGCGAACAGGAAGGCAATGCCGACCTCGTCGAAGACGCGGCGCAGCGCGTCAGCATCGAGGTCGAGGTTCACGCCGAGCGCCTCGATGACGTCAGCGGAGCCCGACTTCGACGTCGAGGCACGGTTGCCGTGCTTGACGAGCGGAATCCCCATCGCGGCAAGCACGATGGCGGACATCGTCGAAATGTTGACGGTCTTGTATCCGTCTCCGCCCGTGCCCACGATGTCGAGAGCGCGGCTGGGCAGGTCAACGCGTGCCGCGTGGTCCTGCATGCCATCGGCCAGGCCGTGGATCTCATCGACCGTGGCACCCTTCATCGCCATCGCGGTCAGGAAGGACGCGAGACGCGCTTCGCCGAGCTCGCCGCTCATGACCTGGTCCATCAGCCAGTACGACTGGCCGTAGTCGAGGCTCTCTCCGGCGGTCAGCGCGGCGATGATCGGTGCCCACTCCTGCGTAGCCATCACTTGGCTCCACGCAGCACGTCGGCCACGGTCTCCTGAAGGATAATCGGGTCAATCGGATCGGCCACGACGGCGGTGGCACCGGCCCACGTGGCCAGCCACTCATCCTGGGGGCGGGCAGTCAGGAAAACGATCGGGGGCACGCCGTCACGGGTCTCGCGCAGATCCTGGGCGATCGACATGCCGCCTTCCTTCTTCGCCTCAGCGTCGAGGATCAGCATCGCGAAATCCTCCTGATCAAAGGCATCGCGGACGCCAAAACCGGTTGCGGCCTCGACCCACTCAATGCGGGGCGTGTCCTTGGAAGCACGCAGGCCAATGCCGTTGACGACGGCGTGACGGCGATCCTTGTCGTCGCTGAAAACCAGGATCGTGACGGTTTCTTCACTCATGGAGGCTCTCCTTGCATATGTCGGCCAAATCGACGCGATGGTCCCATTCTAACGGGTAGCGGGCGGCTCCCACACTGGGAGCCGCCCGCTACCGTCGACCAAGGTCGTGCCGCGGTCACTGCATCGAAGATGTACCCACGATGTCAACGACGAAGACCGTTGCCTGCGTGGGGGTCGCTTTCTGCCCGGACTGGGCATCCTGACCCTGGACCGGGACCACAATGAGGATGCGCGATCCCACGGTCACTCCCGCGAGATCAGCCTGCGCGACCGGCGCCTCGAGAACGTCCTGGCTCCACGACGACTGAGTCTGGCCCTTGGCACCGAAACCGCCAACAACCTGCTTGTACAGGACAGTCTGGTCAGCCGTTAGCGCCTCGCCAGTTCCCTTGTAAATCGTGTACATCTTCTGCTCGGTAGGAGCGGAAACACTCTCGTCGATCGTCAGGGTCGGCTCAGCGCCCGGCTCACCGGTGACGGTGATACCCGCGGGCAGCTCCTCCCCGGTCGCCACGGCGCTGCTGAGAACAGAGTCATCGGCGACGTTCTGCGTCGCGACACCGACGATGTCGACGACGAATACGAGGGTCGAGTTCGCGGGAATATCGCCAGCGGCCTGGCTACCGTAGCCCAAAGAGGCAGGAATGACGAGCTCGACGCGGTCACCCACGTGCGTATGGGCCAGGCCGTAGCCCCAACCCTTGACGACCCGGTCGAGCGAGAAATCGATAGGCTGTCCCTTCTTGAAGGACGAATCGAAAACGGTGCCGTTCCACAGGGCGCCCACGTAGTTCGCCTTGATGGTTGCACCCGGGCACACAACCGCGCCGTCGCCCTCCTTCAGCGTCTTCACGAGAACCTTCGAGGTGGGCTCGGATCCGCTGCCCGCCGCGATAACGGGAGTGTCGTCACCGGAAACAGCCGGGAAGTCACCAGTGCCGCTACGGTCGACGTTCGTGTTCTGTTCGGCGGAATCGTCCGTCGAGCAGGCGGAGTAATCGATGTCCGCCGCAGCGGAAGACGACGACGAAGACGAAGATGAAGACGAAGACGAGGTCGCGTCGGTGCACGCCGCGAGTCCGAGGACGAGCGCGGCTGCGCCGACGAGGGCGCCGAAGCGGCGCAGAGAGGACATCATGGAAAAGTGTTCTTTCGGCTCAGTGGAAGGACTCACCGCAGGCGCAAGTGTTCTGGGCGTTGGGGTTATCAATCGTGAAGCCCTGACGCTCAATCGTGTCAGCGAAGTCGATCGTGGCACCGCTCAGGTACGGCACGCTCATGCGGTCGACGACGACCTCAACGCCGTCGAAAGAACGAATCGCGTCACCATCAAGCGTGCGATCGTCGAAGTACAGCTGGTAGATCAGACCGGAGCACCCGCCCGGCTGAACGGCGATACGCAGGCGCAGGTCATCGCGACCCTCCTGCTCGAGGAGGCTCTTGACCTTCGCGGCAGCGACGTCGGTGAGGATAACCTCGTGGGTGGGAGCCTGAGTTGCGGACTCGGACATGATGCTCCTTTTCGTGATGAATAGACGTATTCCTTTGACACACTACTCCCCCGCAGGCGCCGCGCGCCACGGGTGGAATGCGCGCTCAGCGTAACCAGGTGCGGGCAACGCGGCGTCCAGCGTCTTCGAGAGTGACGGATCCCTCCGTTTCGAAGACACCGTGCAGTCCCCATTCGGCCTTCTCGAAGTGCGACAGGCTGGACCTGTGGGTGATGGCAACGACCGGCAGTGCATGCGCCGCAGCAACGCGAGTCACGCAGTCAAGGGTCGACTCGGCGAGCACCGGGGAGGCTAGTTCGGGCTCAGCGACGAGAACGAGATCGGAGCCATCAATGATCGCTTCCAGGCCCAGAAGCGAAGATAGCAGATCACCCGTCGGGGCGATGCGTCCACCGATGGCCGCGATGACGGCCCCGACGCCGCCGCCTGCACCGGAACCGCGCTGGCGGGCCGGGTGCACGTCCGCTCCGTCGAGCAGCTGGCGGCGCCCGAGCGGTCGATGGGCGAACACCTGCGTCAGAGCGGCGGTGAGAGCGGTGTCCTGCGCCTCAATCGGCTCCAGATCGGGGGCGACGGCGAGGACCGAGTCGAGGCCCAGCAGTGGTCGCGCGGTCGATGCCGCGCACACAAGGTCCACGCCCGCGTCGGCAACGAGGCTCTGCGCGCGCGTGAGAGCATCGGCGAGCGCCTCCGGTTGCCTCGGATCGAGGCCGGGGACGCCCAGGAGGCCTTCGAGAAAACCAACGCCACAATCGGGAGAGGAATTATGCCCGCCCTCGACGATCACGGTGGCGCCGTTGCGGAGTGAATCCGCCACGCGCTCGCCCGCCTGGCGCGACGACGAGGCGTCGGCGGGCACGCGCACGAACGAGGCCTGGGAACCCAGGGCGGCCACGGCCTCGTCGAAGGTAGGTCCGGTTCCAAACGGAACCGTCACCACCACCGGGTCCGAGGCACCGGCGAGCACGCCCCGGCGGATGGCGCCGAGTGCCTCGCCGGTCGGCGAGGCGGGAACTCCCCCGTCCCACCGACCGGCAATGACGACACGCGTCACAGGGACGCCACGCGCGTCAGCAGAAGCGCCTCGGCGAGGATCGCGGCCTTCAGGTCGGAGATCGACTGCGACTCGTCCTCAGAGTGAGCGTTTGTCAGAGGATCCTCGACTCCGGTAACGACGACCTGGGCGCTGGGGAAGATGCGCTGGAAGTCCGAAATGAACGGAATCGATCCGCCCACACCGATGTTGACCGAGGGAACGCCCCAGGCCTCGGTGAGAGACTCGTGCAGAGCCTTCGTCACGGGGGAATCCATGTCGGCCTGGTAGCCGGCACCCGCATCCTCGGCCGTGACCTCGACACGCGCGCCGAAGGGGGCATGGGAGAGCAGGTAGTCCATGAGCTTGGCCTGGGCCTCGGCGGGATCCACGCCCGGCACCGTGCGCATCGACAGTCGGAAGCGCGTGTGCGGGGCGATCGTATTCGAGGCATTGGAGACCGGGCGAGCGTCGAAACCGATCACCGAGATCGACGGCTTGGTCCACATGCGGGCCGCAATGTCGCCCGAGCCCGCCAGCTGCAGACCCTCGACCGTACCGGCCGCCGCGCGCAGCTCCTCTTCCGGCCAATCCACATCCGCGTGATCCGAGCCGCCCAGGCCGGGAACCGCGACATCGCCCTTCTCGTCGAACAGCGAAGCGATGAGCATCGACGAGATCGCGACGGAGTCGAGCAGCGGGCCACCAAAAGCGCCGGAGTGCACCGCGTGGTCGGCGACGGTCACATCGACGGTCACGATCGCATTGCCGCGCAGGGTCGACGTGACAGCGGGCTCGCCCACCTTCCAGTTCGAGGAGTCCGTCACGACGATAACGTCGGCGGCGAGCTCATCCTTGTGGGCGTCGAGGAACGCCGTGAACGACGGCGAACCGATCTCCTCCTCGCCCTCGATGAACACGACGACGTTGACCGGCAGGTCCTCGCCCAGGATCGACAGCGAACCGAGGTGGACCGTGATGCCAGCGCCGTCATCGGAGGACCCGCGCCCGTAGATGCGGTCGCCGCGGACCTCGGCCTTGTAGGGATCCATGCTCCAGCGGTCGAGCTCACCCACCGGCTGCACGTCGTGGTGCGCGTACAGCAGGACGGTCGGCGCGCCCTCGATGTGAGGCGTGTGCGCGACGAGGGCGGGCTTGCCCTCGGTGCCGTCTTCCGCAGTCTCGCGCAGGATCTTGGCCTCCAGGCCGAGGGCGGCGAAACGATCCCGGATGTGCTCAGCGCTGCGCTCCACGTCGGCCGCGTGCGCGGGATCCGAAGACACCGACGGAATCGCGACGAGCTGCGTGAGTTCCTCCAGCAGGGACGGGAAGGCAGCCTCCAGGCGCTCCTTCAAAACGGACGTAGACAGTGCATGTGAAGTATCAGCCATACGACCAGGGTAGACCATGGGAGTGCGAGGCGGGTGGGCTATCCGCTAGCCTTGAAGCGTGTTTGGACGAAGCAAGAACAACAACGACGAGGCCTCGATGAGTGTCGAGCACGTCTCCACGACGCCCAACGGCAAGAAAGGCCGCCCGACGCCGACGCGTAAGGCAGCCGAGGCCGCCCGTATCCGCCCCCTGGTCCCCAAGGACCGCAAGGAAGCCAAGCGTGCCGCCCGCGCCGCCCGCAACGCGCGTTTCGAGGCCGAACAGCGCGCAATGGTCACCGGCGAGGAGAAGTACCTGCCGGCCCGCGACAAGGGGCGCGCACGCCGTTTCGTGCGTGACTACGTCGACGCGCGCCACTCCTTCTCTGAGTGGATTCTCGCCGTCATGATGGTGTCCATCATTCTCATCATGGCGCTGTCGATGCTGGGCAATAAGATCCCGCTGCAGTACCAGGCGTACATGCTCTACGGATCGTCTGGCCTCATGTACGGTTCCTTCATCATCACCGCCATCGAGGCGTTCTTCGTGTGGCGCAAGGTCAAGCGCGCCTTCACCGAGGCCCACCCGCGTGAGGACATTCCCTCCGGTACCGCCTACTACACCTTCTCGCGCATGATCATGCCGAGGCGCTGGCGCTCGCCGCGCCCGCAGGTCGACCGCGGGCAGTTCCCGAAGTAGTCGTCTTCATCGTCGGCCCCGCTCCATCCACATGGGCGCGGGGTCGACGTGTTGTATCCACAGGGTATCCAGAGGCGGCACCTGTATCCACAGGGTGTGCCGTGGCGCTGGCCATCACGCCCAAGCGTGCACGATCCTGTCCGTGTCGGAGCATCGGCGCTCCGACACGAACGACAAGGAAGCATCATGCACACGACGATCACACTGCCCACCGCCTGCGACGTCATGCTCGACGAGGAGGAGCCCCGCCCCGAAGGCATGTACGGCCCACCTCGATGGCTCGACGATCGGGGCATCTCCGCCCTGTTGGCCCCCTACCTGTGCGATGGGTGGGATCTGGGTGATTATGCGCGCTTCGCGGACCTGTCGGGGGCTGATGCCCGTCGCCTCGCATCTTTGCTGCCGAAAGATGCGCGCGACGATCGACAGAACAACGCCCCTCGGATCATCGAACTCCTGCGCGCTGCCTCCCGCATCGACGGACTCACCCTCGAAGGTTACGTCATTCGCGCGCCACGCCGCGACGAACGCGTCAGCATCGACACCGTACTCGTCCCCGAATCCGCAATCATCGCACACACCGGATCTCCCATCGACGAGGAGCGCTATCCGAGCTATCAGCACTGGCTGACACTTGCCGCGATCCTCGGCCTCGGCGATGAGGCGATACCACCGGACGAGATGCGTGTGCTCATTCGAGACGGATCATCCACGCGCTGGTGGTGGGCATGGTGGGACTGATCAACTATC
Organism: Sanguibacter keddieii; assembly: GCF_001064145.1. Taxonomy (GTDB): domain Bacteria; phylum Actinomycetota; class Actinomycetes; order Actinomycetales; family Actinomycetaceae; genus Pauljensenia. The sequence continues at coordinate 55,682 of NZ_JVOJ01000036.1, read as the reverse complement.
CTAGGAGGCATGATCCGACGCGCGTACAATTGGGCTTTCACACACTTCATCTCGCGTTCCAACCCGGAGGTTGCACACCACTGGGGTCTGGGAGCGATTTCCTTGGCCGGACGATTCGCCCCGACGCGCGGACTCATGCGCGCCACGCTGGGCCACCTCGACCCGACTCACTCCCCCACGCGAGTGGTCGGCGGCGTCGAGGTCCCCCTGACCCTGGGTGAGCGTCGCCTCCCCTCCCGCCTGGGTCTGGCGGCCGGTATGGACAAGGACGCCGAGGCCGTGCTCGGCATGTGCGCCCTCGGCTACGCCTTCGTCGAGATCGGCACCGTGACTCCTCGTCCTCAGCCCGGCAACGACGCGCCGCGCCTGTGGCGCCTCATGGAGGAACGCGGCCTGCGTAACCGCATGGGCTTCAACAACGCCGGAGCAGATGCCGCCGCCGAGAAACTGCGCGAGCTGCGCTCGACTCCCGCGGGCCGCGCTGCGATCGTCGGTGCCAACATCGGCAAGAACAAGGTGACGTCGGAGGAAGATGCCCCCTCGGACTACGAGTACTGCGCGAAAACGCTCGCCCACTGGGTGGACTTTGTCGTCGTGAATGTCTCCTCCCCCAACACGCCCGGCCTGCGCGACCTGCAGTCCGTCGATCACCTGCGCCCGATCCTGCAGGCCGCCCGTCGCGGCTGTGAGGCAGGCGCTCCTGATCGTGTCATGCCCCTTTTCGTCAAGATCGCTCCCGATTTGGCCGACGAGGACATCATCGCCATCGTGGAGCTGACGAAGAAGCTTGGCCTGGCGGGCGTCGTCGCCACGAACACGACAATCAATCACGATCTGGGTGAGGGCGGCGTCTCGGGTGCGCCGCTTCTGCCCCGTGCGCTGGAGGTCGTCTCCCTGGTGGCACGTCATCTTGACGACGACCAGATTCTCATCGGCACGGGTGGCATCTCGTCGCCCGAGGATGCGCTGCGCATGATCAGCGCGGGTGCCGACCTGGTTGAAGCGTTCTCTGCTTTCATCTTCGAGGGCCCGTCCTGGCCGGGCGAGGTCTCGCGCGCCCTCCAGCGCGCGTAGGGACCGCCGTGATTATTGAGCTCACCAGCGCGGATCTGAGCGCAGATGCGCGCCTGGACGACTATACGCGCCTCAAAGACGTCAAGCTTCGTTCCAAGATCGAGCCGGAGCGCGGCCTGTACATGGCCGAGTCGGCCAACGTCATTGAGCGCGCCCTGCGCGCGGGCCACAACCCTCGGTCCTTCCTCATGTCGAGCCGATGGCTGGAGTCCCTCACGCCCCTCATCGAGGGGGCGACCGGGGCCGCCGACGGCGCGGACGTCCCGGTCTTCGTCGCCGACGAGGACGTCCTGGAACAGATGACGGGCTTTCACCTGCATCGCGGCGCTCTCGCCGCCATGCAGCGCCCGGCCCTGCCGGGCCTCGGCGAGCTTCTTGCGACCGCGCGCGGCGGGGAGCCCGCACGCCGCGTCGTCGTCCTGGAAAACTTGGTCGACCACACGAACGTGGGCGCGGCCTTCCGTAGCGCCGCGGCCCTCGGCGTGGACGCTGTCCTCGTGACCCCGCAGTGCGCTGATCCCCTCTACCGTCGATCCGTGCGCGTGTCCATGGGGACGGTTTTCCAGGTCCCGTGGACGCGCCTGCACTCCTGGCCCGGCGACATCGCCTTGCTGCAAGACGCTGGCTTCACCGTCGCTTCGCTGGCTCTGTCGGACGATTCCGTGTCCCTCGACGACTTCGCTGCGCTGCCTGCGCTTCAAGGACCGGACGCTCGCCTCGCAATGGTCATGGGCACCGAAGGCGACGGCCTGGGGCGACGCACCATCGCCGCCTCCGACTACACCGTCAAGATTCCCATGGACCACGGGGTGGATTCGCTCAACGTCGCGGCAGCGTCTGCCGTCGTCTTCTGGGCGACCAGGGGCATCGGCGCGCGCTAACGCGTCAACGCATTGCGCCGCGCGATCGCCGCGCACACCGCAGCCGCACGCAACGAGGCCGGAGCTGGAAACCCAGCCCCGGCCTCGTCATCGTTGACTGCGACAAGTCAGCTCATGGATGCCACGATCTCGTCGATGACGTCCACGCATTCTTCCCATCCGGACACGGCGCGCGTCGCGTAGCCGGCAGCCTTGACGGGATAGTCATTGCCTTCCGGATCCAGGCGGTCGCCAATGAAGAGCATCTCGGAGGCGGGGATCCCCGTCTCCTCGACGAGCTTGCCCATGCCGAACGCCTTGTCGATGCCGCGCGTCGTGATGTCGACCGAGGTCGAGCCACCGCCGCGCACATCCAGCTCCGGCACGTCGGGCTGCACGGCATCGCGCAGAGCGGCCTTCTTGGTGCCGTCCGGATCCCAGGCACGCTTCGCCTCGAGCGGGGCCTCCTGGCCCAGGGCGGAGAAGGTGATCTGCGAGCCCCGGTCCTCGATGATGTTGCCCCACGGGTTGGACTCCCACAGGCCGAGTTCACGGGCGTGACGCTCAAGGGAGGCGATCGCACGGGCGGCGACCTCGGGATCCAGGTCGTGCGCGTAACGCTCAACCCAGGCCCCACCCTCATAGCGGTAGTAGCGCGTACCGCAGGTGGGCATCAGGTGCAGGCGCGAGAGTTCCTCATCCGTGGCGTGGAGATTGTCGAGCACCTGCGTGCGGAACTGGCCCATCTGGCCACCGGAGATGATGCACACCTCCACGTGGTCCAGCAGCGAGCGCAGAGCCACGTCCATACGGGCGGGCAGCGGCGACTTCGAGGGAGCCAGCGTATCGTCAAGATCAAATGCGATAAGCCTCATAGCGTTCCTTCTGGTCGCGCAGAGCCAGCTGAACCTCGATGGCTTCCTGAGCAGCCTTCGTCTCCTCGTCCGAGGGAACGGACAGGACCTGCAGGAGCACGACGGAGGCCACGAGGCCACCCCACACGAGCAGGATCGTCAGGATCATGAGGGCGATAGCGGGAGCGGTCACTTGGCGCCTCCTTCGGTCGAAGCGGTGTCATCGGGGTCGTCAGCGAGAATCTGAGCGACTGTCGCCTGAGTGTCCACGGGGCGGTGTTTCCACGGAATGAAAGTGAAAATCAGAGACGCAATCACCGCGACCGCCACGGAACCCCAGCCAAAGATCAGCACGTAGCTCGTCGGGTACTTGCCGTAACCCTTCGTCAGCAGGTCGACGATGGACATTGCCATCATGACGAAGAGAACGACCGGGATGACGATTCCGACGAGGGGCTCCCAGAGCCTGGGAACCTTCACGCTGGACACCGAGTTGAGGTGGGCGCGCAGGACGCCGAGGCGGGGGCCGGCGACCGCGCACAGCACCGCGAACATGATCGCCGAGGACACGACGCCGACCGAGTTGATGAAGTTGTCGACGATGTCGAGGTTGTTTAGGCCCGAGCGGGTTCCGAAGAGCACCAGCGAGATGACGGTTGCTGGGACGCCGAGGACGAGAGCCGAGCGGGCGGGCGACCAGCCGAACTTATCCTGGAGTCCGCCGGAGACGACCTGGAGCAGGGACAGCAGCGAGGTGACGCCGGCGAGAACCAGCGACGAGAAGAAGAGGACGCCGAAAATAGGGCCGCCGGGCATCATCGAAATGATCTTCGGGAAGGTCACGAAGGAGAGGATCGGGCCGGTCAGGCCTTGGACCTCGGAGACGCTCACGCCGCCCTGGTGGGCCATGAAGCCAACGGCGCTGAAGACGCCGATGCCCGCGAGGATCTCGAAGGACGAGTTTGCGAAGCCGGCAACAAGCGCCGTGCCGGTCAGGTTCGACTTGCGCTGGAGGTAGGAGGCGTAGGTCAGCATGATACCGAAGCCCACGGACAGCGAGTAGAAGATCTGCGCGAAGGCAGCCAACCACACCTTGGGATCGGCGAGCGCCCCCCAGTTCGGCGTGAAGAAAGCATTAAGGCCTTCGACGGCGCCGGGCAGGAACAGGGCGCGAACGACGAGCGCGAGGAACAGGATAACGAGGAGCGGCAGGAAGATCTTGTTCGCAGCCTCGACGCCCTTGGACAGGCCGCGACCGATGACGAAGAGGACGAGGATCCACACGAGCGCGAGGGGAATCATCACCGACCAGGCGGGCGCCCACGAGAAGGTGTCACCGGGGACGACCTGCAGGAACGTGTCGGTGAAGAAGGTCGTCGGGTCATCGCCCCACGCCGCGTTCACAGAGTAGATGGTGTACTGCACGCCCCACGCGAGGACCGCACCGTAGTAGACCATGATGACGAAGCAGACGAAGGTCTGGAACCAACCGATGAACTCGCCTCCGCCGATGATCTTACGGAGCGCCCACGGCGGGGAGCCGCGGAACTTGTGTCCGACCGCGTAGTCGAGCCAGAGCATGGGGATACCGACGAAGATCAGCGCGACCAGGTACGGAACCAGGAAGGCACCGCCGCCGTTGGAGTAGGAGACTCCGGGGAAACGCCAGATGTTGCCCAGGCCGATGGCCGAGCCGATGGCCGCCAGGAGGAAGCCAGTCTGGCCGCTCCACGAGTCACGCGCGCGGGGCGCTGATTTGGATGCGGAGGATGACATGAAGTGAAGTCCTTGCATTCGTTTGTATTGGGGATAATGCTCAGTCAGACTATGGCCGTTACACGACGATGTCAGCCACAGTCCACGATACAGAACGTGTTTTTGGCCTCTTTTTGACGTGGTCTTTGCCGACGTGAACGTTCGCAGACGCGCGAACGACGCTCTCCGAGGGCACCCGCGAGCGTCAGGAAACCATCCCGAAGGCGTGGAATAACGCTGCAATCCCAACGACAACGGGCAGCGATGCGAAGGTCGTCACGAGGACCGTCCCCTGTGCGATCCGCTCCCCCGCCTTCGCACGAGTAGCCGCGATGTAGGCGTTTTGTGCGGAGGGCAGAGCCGCCATGATGGTGACGGACATAAGGGCAGGGCCGGTGAGACCGAGCAGGATTCCGACGCCGCACGCGATCGCGGGTTGAAGGGCAAGCTTGCCGACGATGGCGCAGGCGGTCGCCGCAGCACCCGAATCGCCACAGGCCGACCGGCGATCCACGAGGGAGGCACCGAAAGACAAGAGGATCATCGGCGGCGCGGCAGCCCCCAGCATGGACGTCGACACGTCGAGGAGCGTCGGCATCGGCCACCCCGCCGCAGAGAACATGAAGCCACACACCGCTGCGATAACCATGGGATTGCGTGCAACGACCCGAGCGATGCCGACCACCGACGGGCGCTGCCCCGACCCAACCAGATCAGCCAGGACGAAAAACATCGGGGTGAAGAATCCCAGCTGAAACACCAGGATGGGCACAACAGCGGAGGCATCGTTCAGAACGTAGACGGCGATCGGAATGCCGATATACGCGCCGTTATTGAGGGACGAGGCCATGGCACCCAAGGCGGTCTCCCCGCGCGTCAGGCGCAGGAACAGTCGGGCGACGGCCACGAAGAGGAGCGCTGTTCCCACACCCGACGCGGCGGCCACGGCGAGCGGAGCACCGAAGACGCCAGACGTCCCCGTCGCGACGATGGCGTGGAAAAGCATCGCCGGGCTCGCCACCCAATATGTCGCCGACGCGAGGGAACCCGCTGCCTCGGGGCCGAGTGCGCCCCCTCGCCGAGCCGCCCAACCGACGCCAATGATGAGCGCGATCGACAGGACCGACCAGACGATCGATACCATTGGAAAGGAGATCCGTCAGCGCCAGGAGGCCACGGCCTCGTCGACCTTGGTGAGGGCCGAGGCGATCGCCATGTGCATGTCCAGGTACTGGTAGGAACCCAGACGACCGCCGAAGAGCACGTTCTTCTCCCCCGCCGCCATGTCGCGGTATGCCGCAAGCGTCGAGCGGTCCGACGGCGAAGCAATCGGATAGTAGGGCTCGTCGCCGGGGCGGGCGAAGCGCGAGTATTCGCGCTGGATGATCGTGTTGGTCGCGCCGCTTCGATCCCGCTCGGGGTGCAGGTGCGCGAACTCGTGGATGCGCGTGAAAGGCACGTCGCGATCCGAGTAGTTCATGACGGAGCATCCCTGGTAGTCGGGTACGTCGACGACCTCGGTCTCGAAGTCGAGGGTGCGCCAGCCGAGCTCGCCCGCCTCGTAATCGAAGTAGCGATCGATCGCACCCGTGTAGACAACCGGGACCTGGCCGACGGTCGCGGCCTTCGAGAACGGCGAGGAGGCATCGAAAAAGTCCACGCCCGTGTGCACGGTGATGCGCGGGTGATCGACCATGTTCGCGATCCACGCGCCGTACCCGTTCAGGGGCAGGCCCTCGTAGCGGTCCTGGAAGTAGCGGTTCTCGTAGGTGAAGCGCACGGGCAGGCGGGTAATGATGGAGGCGGCAAGCTCGCGCGGATCTGTCTGCCACTGCTTGGCCGTGTATCCAGCGATGAAGGCATCGTAGAGGGGACGGCCGATCAGGCTGATGGCCTTCTCCTCGAGGTTGCCGGGTTCGCCCGTGATCTCGGCGGCCTGGCGCTCGATGAGCGCGCGGGCCTGCGCCGGCGAGTAGGCGGCTCCGAAGAACTGGTTGATAGTGCCGAGGTTGATGGGCAGCGGGTAAACGACGCCTCGGTAGTTGGCGTAGACGCGGTGGCGGTAGTCGTTGAAGGCCGTGAAGCGGTTGACGTAGGACCACACGCGCTCGTTCGACGTGTGGAAGAGGTGGGTGCCGTAGCGGTGCACCTCGACGCCGGTGGCCTCGTCGATCGACGAGTAGGCGTTGCCTCCGATGTGGTCGCGACGCTCAATGACGGTCACGTTCATGCCGAATCGCTCCGCGGCCTCGCGGGCGAACGTCAGGCCAAAGAAGCCCGATCCAACAACGAGCAGATCCACGCCACTCCCCTTTCACGGTAGTCAGGACAATGGTAGCGGCCCCCACCTGCGGGCGCGCCTGCATGTGATCGACGAGGCCAGAGCGTGGACTCGTGGCAACGGCACGCTGGTAGTCACTTATTCTTGTTCCTATCAGCTGATACGCGAGGGAGGTTCGGGTCATGGTGCGCATCGCCGTCGTCGAGGACGAGGCCGTCTCACGCCAGCTCCTCGCCGACTACATCGCGCGCTACAGCGAAGAAAACAACGTGCCATTCGAGGTCACCTATTTCGAGGACGGCGGAGCCATTATCGTCGACTACAAGCCGGTGTACGACATCATCCTCATGGACATCCAGATGACGCACGTGGATGGCATGACCGCAGCGCGCGCGATCCGCGAGGTCGATCAGGAGGTCGTCCTCGTCTTCATCACGTCCGCCGCTCAGTTCGCGATCCACGGCTACCAGGTGGGGGCGCTCTCCTACCTCATGAAGCCGCTGCCCTGGTTCGCGTTCTCGCAGGAACTCTCGCGGTGTCTCGAGACCGTCGCTAAGCGGCGCGGCGCCTCGGTCCTCCTGCAGTCGGGCACGTCGACCCACCGCATCGACGTCGCGGACATCGTCTACGTCGAGTCGATTAAGCACCGCCTGGACGTGCACACGGTCTCCGACACCTACTCGATCACTTCTTCACTGAAGGCCATGGAGGAACAGCTCGCCGGTCACGACTTTTTCCGTTCAAATTCGTGCTACCTCGTGAACCTCGCGCACGTGCGCGGCGTCGCCGACCAGGAGTGCCTCATGACGGGTGGGGACAGCTTGCGCATCTCCCGGCCTCGTAAGAAGGCGTTCATGACGGCTCTGGCGAGCTTCGCGGGCGGAATCCACTGACGTGTTCGACTCCCTGCCGGACATCCCGCGCCTGTTCACCGCCCTGGCCGAATGGGGCGCGGCACTCGTCTACGTGTTTGTCGTCGCGCGCTCGGCGTCCTCCAATGCCCTGAACCCAAACGCCGCTATCCCCCGCTGGCGGCTCGCCGCTGCGGCCGTCGGTGGCCTCGTAGTGCTCGCCGGTGCCCAGGAACTGCTCGGCCGAGCTCCCCTGCCCCTGTGGGTTCCTGGCATGATGACGGCGTACGCCCTCGTGTGGTGCGTGATCCGCGTGGGAACCGCGCTGGACTGGCGCTGGGTGACACACATGAGCGCGCGAGCCTTCATCGTGGCTGAGCTCGCAGCCTCCCTCGCGTGGCAGGTCGTCGTCTACTCTCACGCCGACAAGCCCTACTGGCACCCGTTGTCGTTCGGCGGTTTTTCCGCGATTGCGGCGACGTGCTTGGCCGTCGTCTACTTCTTTGAACGGCGCGTCTGCCGCCAGGGGGCGCTGCCCATTCTGCGAGTCTCAGACCTCGCCTCTGGTGTGTTGATCGGCATCGCGATCTTTGCTCTATCCAACCTCAGCTTCGTCTCGACGGCCACCCCGTTTTCCGGGCGCGCGGGGTGGGAGGTCTTCTATATCCGCACCCTCGTGGATCTGGCGGGCTACGCAATCCTCTTCGCGCAGTTCAAGCGCATCCAGCAAAGCGCCACCGAGCGCGAACTTGCGTCCATCCAGGCTTCTCTGGATGCCCAGCAGCACCAGTACCTGGCCGCCAAGGAGGACATGGAGCAGGTGGCGCGAGCTCATCACGACCTCAAGCACCAGGTGGAGGCGATTCGCGCGGAGCTGGACCCGGGACGCGCCGCCGCATCGTTTGCCGAGCTCGAGTCTTCGATCGAGCAGATCGGTCAGCAGTACCACAGCGGCAATGCGATCCTCGATGTCATCCTCACGACGATCAAACCCGACACCGTTCGACACGGCTGGGGTGTCAAATCCATCCAGTGGACGGCCCGCAAGTACGGCGGCCAGGCTGTCACGGATGTGGCAGACCACTGGTTCACGCTGACGGTTCTTCTCCCGTCCACGAACGCCCAGGAGGACTCATGACAATCATCGCCACCCCCCGCCTGCGCCTACGTCCCTGGAGCGACGCTGACGCTCCCGCGCTCTTTGAGCTGGCCCGCGATCCCCGCATCGGGATGCTGTGCGGATGGAAGCCCTACGAGCGCATCGACGATGCACACGAGGCGCTGTCGACCTTCCTGGCGGCACCCGACAGCTACGCGGTGACGCTCGGATCGACCGGTGAACTCGTAGGCTCGATCGCGCTGCGCATTGACACAGACTCTCCCGAGGCAAGCGTCGCCGACATCGGGTACTGGATCGGCGCCCCCTACTGGGGCAACGGTTATGCGACGGAGGCGGGGCACGCCATCATCGAGCGCGCGCGTGAGCTGGGCGTCGAGACGATCATCTTGAAATACTTCGACGGAAATGACGCCTCGCGAAGAGTCTCAGAAAAACTCGGCTTTGCATGGCACAAGCGCGAGGAGGACGTGGAATACCCGCTCATCGGCAAGCGCCTGACCGTCCATTGGACGGAGTTGGCGCTGACGGCGCACTGACGGCGTCCCTTAGTTGAAGCCGAGGACCGCCGCCGCGACCTTGTAGCCGCCGCGAACAACCGTCGGCGACGCGTGGCGCACGAGGCCGGCGAGCAGGTCCTGGCGCAGGCGGTCCGTGGCCTCGGGGTTGATCTGATCCATGGTCTCCCAGATCTGTTCCTTGAGGGCCAGGTGCTCGGGGGTGCCCGAGAGCTGAGCCATGACGGAGCAGGCGACGGCGTTGATGCGCAGGTAGTGGACCATGTAGCGCCACAGCTTGTCCTCGACCTCGGCGCGCGGGGGCAGCGCACGGGTCATCGCCTCGTTCACCCTGGCGAGCTGATCCAAGCGCGTGATCATGACCTTCTCATTGACGGACTGGTCGTCGCGGCCGATGAAGTAGTGGTACAGGTCCACGTCCAGGTAGCGGATCGTCGAAATGTAGGGCAGCGGCACGAACGAGTAGAGATAGTCCACGTAGAACGTGTGCTCGGGCATGACCAGGCCGGACGCGCGCACGACCTCGGTGCGCATCGTCAGAGCGTGCATCATCAGGTACTGGTCGTAGCGGCATCGGCGCAGGTCGGCCCAGCCGAAGGTACGTCCGCGAGGCAGAACGTTGCGGTAGCGGATGACGGCCTTGACCGACTTTCCCTGCTTGTCGTAGACGTAGTTGGTGACGAGCAGGTCCAGGTCGCGCCCGGCCTCGCGTTCCTCGCGCAGGACGTCGAGAACGGCGTTCGTTGCGCGTCGGTCCAGCCAGTCATCGGAATCAACGACGCGCACGTGCGTACCGGTGGCGGCGGCGAGCCCGGCGTTCACGGCGCCGCCATGGCCCTTGTTTTCCTGGTGGATAACCCTCACGGAGGGATACCGGGCGGCCCACTCGTCGGCAATCTGGGCGGTGCGATCCTTCGAACCGTCGTTGACGATGATCGCTTCGAGTTCGTCGCCGTATCCGACGAGCGTCGTCAGCGCCCGATCAAGGTAGTCTTCGGAATTGTAGGCGGGCACGATCACCGTTAGCAGCGGCGCGCTCATGGAGTCTCCTCTCGTGAAGTCTCCCCGTAGTTTACTGTGCCGCGCTGGCCTGCGCGTCCTCCGGCGTTGCTTCCTGCTTGAAAATCACCTTAAAGATGGGGAAGAACACCCAGAAGGAGATGGCCGCGTTGATGATCATCGTGACGACATCGGCGACAGTCTCGCCGCCTCCTCCCATCGGCATGGAGCCCGCCGGGTAATCGAAGAGGAAGACCGTGTGGCCGTTGGAGACGCCGACGGGCAGGAACTGGAATGCCGTGTCGACGAGGCTTGTGTGCGCGAATGCCGCCTTAAATGCCGGCATGAGGACCAGCTGCAGCACCGTAATGCCGTTGGAGAGGATGAAGAAGACGATGAACTGGGCGGCCGTGGTGTGCTTGTCTTCGAAGGCGGTCCACCAGCGCTTGAGAGCCTGCATGAGTTGTCCTTTAGGTCAGTGTGTGAAACGAGGCCGAGGCCGCGTCATCGGGTCTGGTCGAGTTCGCGCTGGGTGGCCTTGTTGGCGCGCGCGTTGGAGAGGAAGCCGAGGGCTGCGCGGGCGATCCCCCGCAGGGGGTGACCGTTCACGGCCAGGAGGATCGCATCCACCATGTCGGGGCTAGCGGCACCATTGCTCATCTTCGCGATGGCTCGGAAAGGCATGTTGAGGACGAAAAGGATGTTGAGGTCCGGGGTTCCCTTCGCATCCGCCTTCGCTTTGAGGGCGTGAAGCCCCCGTCCGGCGACTCGGGCGAGCCAGGTCTTGGCGCGCGTCATCTCGGACAACGGGTCGGAGGCGACGAGGTCGTCCGTGGGGTGGGCGGTCGGTATCGTCCGTCCCAGCAGGACGGCGAACTCGCCGTTGGTGACGTGCGCGACGTCGGCGCTGAGGTAGTGGCCCAGGGCCGGGTCGATCGGCGAGGGCGTGGTCCCTTCGACCTCGAGGGTGGCGCTCAGCGGCGTGTCGGAGACGTTGCGTCCCACGTGGATCGTCCAGGTTCCTGCCTCTGTTTCCCACGCCGCGCGCGACGTCTCCCAGTGACGGAACGTGTAACGGTCGAAGGGAATCGTCACGCTCACCGACTCTCCGGCCCTGACCTCGATCTTCGTAAAGCCCTTGAGCTCGCGAGCGGGACCGAACACGCCACCGGGGGCGTTCACGTAGAGCTGGACGACCTCGGCACCGTCACGCGTGGAGGTGTTGGTGAGCGTGAGGGTCGCCCCCTCCTCGTTCACGGCGAGGTCGGAGTACTCGAAGCTCGAGTAGGACAGGCCGTAGCCGAAGGGGAAGGCAACGTCGATGCCCGCAGTGGCGAAGTAGCGGTATCCGATAAAGGGGCCTTCGCGGTAGTACGAGAGCGGTCCGGTTGCCGGGTACCAGGCGGCGGTCGGGTGGTCCTCGTAGGAGAGCGCGTAGGTTTCGGCCAGGCGTCCCGACGGATTGACGACACCGGTGAGGACGTCCAACATCGCGCTGGCACCTCCCTGGCCGGTCAGGTAACCGTTGACGAGCGCGGGCACGGCCGGTGCCCACGGCATCTCGACGCTGGCACCTCCGGTTAGGACGACGACGGTACGCGGATTGGCTGCGACAACTGCCTCGATAAGCCGATCCTGGCCCTCGGGCAGGCGCATGTGCGGGCGGTCCAGGCCTTCGGATTCCTCCAGCTCGTCAAGACCCACGTGCACAAGCGCCACGTCGGCGCGCTCGGCGAGGGCGACGGCCTCGGCAATGAGAGCGTCGGTTGTGCCGCCGTGGCGCTTATACCCGCTCGCGTATCCGGCATAGACGAGGCCGCGGGAGGCCTCTCCCCCGGCTTCGAGCAGCTCACGCGGCGATTCGACGCGCGTGGGGTTGACCTGGGAGGAACCCGATCCCTGGAAGCGCGGCGTGTCGGCGAGATCGCCGATGAGGGCGACCCTCGTGCCGGCGCTCAGGGGCAACAGATCGTCGTCGTTACGCAGGAGCGTGATCGCCTCGGAGGCAATGCGCTGTGCTAGCTCGTGGTGCTCCTCGAGGTCGTAGGGCGTAGGCGCGGCCTCGACGGCGCTCGCGCTCGCGATGTTCAGGACTTCCTGGGCGCGCGCGTAGACGTCGGAGGCGTCCAATTGTCCAGCCTCGACGGCCGCGACGATCTGGCGGGCCCCCGCCAGGCCGGGTGCGGGCATTTCGAGGCTGCCGCCGGCGCGCGCGGCCTCGACGGCGCTGTTCGAACCGCCCCAGTCCGAGATGACCACGCCGTCGAAGCCCCACTCGGTGCGCAGGATGTCGGTCAGCAGGTGCTTGTTTTCGTGCGCGTAGGTGCCGTTGACGAGGTTGTAGGAGCTCATGATCGCTCGCGGCTTAGCCGCTCGGCAGACGATCTCGAAGCCAGTCAGGTAGATTTCGCGCATCGTGCGCTCGTCCACGATGGAATCCGAGGCCATGCGGCGCAGTTCCTGAGAGTTGACGGCGAAGTGCTTGGGGCAGGCAGCGGTACCCGTGGATTGGATTCCTTCGACGAGGCCGGCGGCCATTCGCCCGGCAAGGATCGGGTCCTCGGAGAAGTACTCAAAGTTGCGTCCACACAGGGGCGAGCGCTTGATGTTCAGGCCGGGACCGAGCAGAACGTCCACGCCAAGGCTGCGGGCCTCCACCCCCAGCGCCTCGCCCATCTCGCGGGCCAGGTCGGGGTTCCAGGTGGCCGCGAGCGCGGAGGCCGTCGGGAAGCAGGTCGCCTTCTCGGCCTGGGCGATGCCCAGGTGATCCGCGTCGCCGAGTTGGCGGCGCACGCCGTGGGGGCCGTCGCTCATCACGAAGGAGGGAACGCCTGCCGCCCGGATCGCACGGGAGTCCCAGGCACTCGACCCCGACAGGAGCGCCGCCGCTTGCAGGAGGGTGAGATCGTTGGCGTCCGTCAGTGCTGCGTGTTCCATCGTCGTGAACTGCCTTTCATGCTCCATCGCGGGTATCGTCGATGGTTCCAGTGTGGGTCACGGGCGCTCCTTTCAATCGACCGTGCGCATGATTTGTCGTTTGTGCGGCGTATTCTGCCCTGCAAGGACCTTTTCGCCCTGGGATAAGATGGATCCTATGACTGACACCGAGGTCCCCACGCGCGGCAAGAACGAGTCCGCATCTGCCCGCGCTGTCTTTGTCGACATCGACGGGACCCTGTGCGATTCACGCCAGCGAATCCCAGAATCGGCGCTCGATGCTCTCGCCCAGGTCCGGGCGCAAGGCCACCGAATCTTCGCGTGCACGGGACGCTCCGCTCCCGAGGTCTACCCGCGCTTCTGGGAGGTCGGTTTCGAGGGGCTCGTCGGCGGAGCCGGAGGATACGCCTGCGTCGGGAACCGGGTGCTCGTTGACGAGCGCATGCCCCGCGAGCACGTCGATGCGTTGACTGCTCTATGGGAGGATCTCGATGCCTTCTACATCTGGCAGGGTCCCGACCAGATGGGACCTTCCGAGGGATACCTCGACTTCTTCGTTCCCCGCGCGGGCAAGCATCCCGAGGACTGGATCGAGTACGCCCAGTCGATTACCCCCTTTATCGTGGACATCGACGGTGGCGCATTCACCAAGGTCACAGCATATGTCCCGCCCGAGAAAGCATCGATGGAACGGGTCAGCGCAGCGCTACCGGCCGGCTATCGCGCGATCATCGGCTCCGTCGGCGCCGCAGGCTACGTCCCCTTCGAGGTCGTTCCCGCACATCTGTCGAAAGCAGTCGGCATCCGCGCGATCTGCGACCACGTGGGCATTCCGCTCTCCCGGACCGTCGCGCTCGGCGACTCCAACAACGATGTCGAGGCCGTGGCAACGGCCGGCCTCGGCATCAGCATCGGAGACGACTGCGAGGCCCTCGTTGACGTCGCGGACATCGTCGCCCCCGCCGTAGCCGATGACGGCCTGGCCTGGGCGCTGCGCGCCGCCGGACTGACGGCAGACGAGCGCACGGGGAGCCAAGGCCTCGGCGATGCGCGGTGAGCGGGTCACTGCAGCGCTGGCTGCACCATCCCCTCACCCGTAACTCCGCCTTCATGCACCTGTGGGCGGGTCAAACCGCCGCGCAGGTGGGTTTCCAGGTCGGCACGCTGGCCACCTCGGCCATCGCGATCACCGTGCTGCACGCGAGCGAGACCCAGATCGGCGTTCTGTCGGGACTGCAGACCCTCGCGTTCCTCCTCGTCGGCCTGCCGGCGGGCGCGTGGGTAGACGGGTGGCGCAAGCGCCGCGTCATGATCGTCGCAAACCTCGCGCGCATCACGGCCCTCGTATCGATCCCGATCACCTACGTGTTCTCCTCGCTGACGCTCACCCACCTCATGGTCGTCGCGGCGCTCCTGGGTCTGTCAACCGTGTTCTTCGACGTCGCCTATCAGTCCTACGTTCCCATGATCGCCTCGAAGCGCTACATCGGGGCAGCCAACGGGCGACTCGAGGCCTCCTATCAGGTGGGGCGCGCGGGAGGCCCGGGACTGGGCGGATGGCTTCTCGGTGTCATCGCCCCTCCCCTGGCATACCTGCTGACGGCGTCCACCTATGTCTGCTCCACGTGGGCGATCTGGCGCATCCGCACCCCCGAGCCTCGTCCGGCCCATTCCGATGCGTCCCTTCGTACCCAAATCCTCGAGGGGCTGTCGTTCGTGCGCGGGCAACGCCTCCTCTTCCCGCTCTTCTCCTGCATCGCGTGCGCCGCGTTCGCCGGAGCGGGCGTTCAGGTGCTCCTGCCCATCCTCGTGCTACGCACCCTCGGCATGAGCGCGACACAGCTCGGGCTCCTCCTCAGCGCGGGTGCGATCGGCGGGATCCTCGGTGCGCTGACTCGACCTGCGTGGATCTCGCGCCTGGGCATCGGGCGCTGCATCGTGTCAACCAACATCGTCGGCGTCACGATTCTCGCGGTCCAGCCAGCCTCCGTGCATGTTCCCGCTGCTGCCGCGTGGATCATCGCCGCCGCCGGCGTCATCTCCTCCTACTTCCTGACGATCTACAACGTCACCCAGATGAGCCTGCGCCAGGAAATCTGTCCGCCCGACATGCTCGGCCGCATGAACGCGATCTTTCGATTCGCGGTCTGGGGCGTCATGCCCCTCGGTTCCTTCGTCGCCGGCATCGTTGCCGCCCACACCGGGATCGAGGCTGCGATGTATCTGTTCACGGCGCTCGCCGTCGCCGCTGGTATCGCCATGGCATTCACCCCGGCTGCCCGAATCCGAGGCTCCAGCGCCTCCCCAACCATCTCATAATGTGACGCGCTCGGTGGCCGCAATTGTGCCCATTCGTGCACGGTCGCGATACCATAATTGTGAGGCAAACCGCAACGGTTTCGGTGACTGAGCCAAGGAGGACACCATGGACACCGCAACGACCCTCGTCGAAGCCCTGGGCGGCTGGGACAACATCTCCAATCTCGAGGCGTGCATTACGCGCATCCGCCTGGACGCAGCCAACACCGACCTCATCGACGAGGCCAAGCTGCGCGAAGCCGGAGCCTTCGACGTCGTTATCGTTGGCGACGCCGTGCAGGTCGTCATGGGCCCCGACTCCGAGGACCTTGTCGAGCAGATGAACGCGAGCAGGTGACCTTTCTCGTTCGCGCACCTTTCAGCGCGCACGTCCTGCCACTGGCCGAGGTACCGGATCCCGTCTTCGCCAGTGGCGTCGTCGGGGACGGCCGCGCGCTTCTTCCCCATGCCGACGCATCGTGCGTCACGGTGCGCTCCCCCATCGCCGGCGTCGTCACGAAGCTCAAGTCACACGCTGTAATCGTCACCTCGACGCGCGGGGTATCTATCCTCATCCACCTGGGGATCGATACCGTGGGACTGCGAGGAAAGGGTTTCGCACCCCTCGTCGACGAGGGGGACATCGTCGAAGTCGGCAGGCCGCTCATCCACTGGGACCTCATGCCAGTTCAGGAGGCACACCTCTCCCCCTGTGTGCCCGTCATCGTCGTGAACCCATCGGGCGTGCAGGTATGCCAAGATTATGACGAGGACGCCACCTCGGTGGACGCACTCGCTCCCCTTTTCTCAACTCCGGACGGTGAGTGATCACTGCTCCGACCAATAAGCCCCGCGACTCTTACGAGTCGCGGGGCTCATTCGTAGGGGCGCTGGACTGCGTCAGTTGACGCTGCCGCGGAGCAAAGCGAACAACGACGTGAGGCGCTCGTCCGTGGGCAGGTCCTCGATCGCGACTTCATCGCCGTCGGAGTCGCACAGCGGCACACACCAGTTCGGATACTGATCCGCACCCGTGCCCGGCATGTTCTGCGGGCGCACGTCTCCAACCGCGTCCACGAGGGACGCCACTACAAGCTTCGACGGGGTCTTCGCGACGTAGCGGTACAGCCCCTCAACGATCTCACGCTCGCTGGGCTCCGCGCCGTCGATACAGCCGTACTCGAGCAGTCGGGCGGCGACCTGTTCGAGTTCAAGGCGATCGCCTGCGCGCACCGTCTCGATGTCGTCCGTCAGCAGACCGAGCTCGGAACGCAGGGTCGTCTGAATGCCACGAATGTAGCCGAGGGTGGGCGGTAGGTCATGGATGTTGACGGCTGCCAGAGCGCGATCGCGGTAGTGCTCGGGACGCAGCGGCCAGCCGCCGCCCTCCTTTTCAAACCACACGACGGAAGTGCCGAGGACACCACGCTCGCGCAGGTAATCGCGCACCCACGGCTCCACAACGCCGAGGTCCTCGCCGATTACGACGGCACCCGCGCGCTGGGCCTCCAGCAGGATGACGCCCATCATGGCCTCATGGTCGTAGTACACGTAGGTACCTTCGGTGGCAGCGCACCCGTCCGGAATCCACCAGAGGCGGAACATACCCAGGATGTGATCGATGCGCACCGCACCGGCGTTGGCCAGGGCGGCACGGACCATGTCACGCAGCGGCAGGTAGCCCGACTCCGCGAGGCTACGCGGCGACCACGGCGGCTGCGACCAGTTCTGTCCCTGCTGGGAGTAGACGTCCGGCGGAGCACCCACGCTCATGCCGCTGGCAAAGAGCTCGGGACGGCTCCACTTTTCGGAACCGTAGGGATGCACGCCGACTGCCAGGTCGGCCATGATGCCAATCTCCATGCCGACCTCACGCGCCACATGCTGGGCATGCTCGAGCTGCTCAGCGGCGACCCACTGGCACCACTGGTAGAAGTCGACGCGATCAGCGAGCTCGAGGCGCTCAAGCTCGACGCGAGGCGCAGAGGAACGAGCCAGATCCTCGGGCAGTTCGATCGTGCCCTCGCGCTCAACGAGGGCGCACCACAGCGCATAGTTGGACAGCTCCGAACCGCCACGCTCGATAAAGCGATCCAGCTGGCTCTGGCGGTGGTAGGAACGCGGAGCGGCGAAGATAACCTCAAGGGCCTCGCGCTTGGCCTCCCACGAGCGATCACGGTCGATCAGGTCCTCGCGGGTGGCGAACTGGCGGGTCTCGTCGCTCAGCCGCTCGATGGCTGCGCGCGAGGCCTGGGGCAGCGAGGCGTACTCCTCGATGCTCTCGGGGCGAATGTAGATCGGGTTGAGCCACCGACGCGACACCGGCAGGTAGGGGGAGGTCTCCAGCGGGGACACCGGCTGCGATGCATGGACCGGATTAACGAGCAGGAAATCGGCCCCCTTATCCGCGCACACGGCAGCCAGGTCAGCCAGATCGGCGGCATCGCCAATGCCCCACGAGGAGGCTGAGCGCGTCGAGTACAGCTGAGCGTTGACGCCCCAGACGCGGCGCGAGGACTCCAAGAGAGGCAGCGACAGCGTGTTCGGCACGATAATGAGGGTCGCGGATTCCACATGCCCGCCCTCGACAGTCGCCACGAGGCGATGCCAGCCGAGCGGCAGCCAATGCGGCACGTCGAAGGTCGCGCGACCGACGAGCTCGCCGTCGATCATGCGCGGCGGAACGTAGCGATCGACCTGATCGCACGCGCCCTTACGACCGTCCTCCAGCACCCACTGGACGTTCACCCACGAACCATCCGGCACGTGCACCGGGAACATGTAGCCGCCACCCTGGCGGGCGACGATCGTCGGAGGAAGGGTACGACGCCATTCGCGTTCCTCGGTCAGGCGCTGAGCCTCGTGCACATCGCCCACGGTGGAAGATTCGTCGAGGGGCAGACCGAGGGCACCAAGAACCTTCAGAAGAGTGGACGCACTCACGCCCACCCAATTCCCGTACCAATTCCAGAATCCGGTGGCTATGCCATTAGCGTCAGCGATACGGCGCAGCTCATCAATATTGTCAGATGCGGGTGCGTGAATATCCACGAAAAAGCCTTCTACGTTGCGGGCTGATATTACCTTTATATTAAGCGTGGACGCGCTGCGACAAAGACTCCGCGGGCGTGTCATGGGCCACGCTGCGAAGGTCTGCGATCATCGCCGCAGCCACATCGTCGGACTGAGCGCCGCACACGATTTGCACAACGTCGCCGGAGCGCACGACGGCCAATACTCCGTCCACGCGCAGCGCCGCCTCATCGACGTCCCGCTGAGATTTCACCTGAATTCGGATACGCATCGTGCAGGGTTCTACCTCGAGGATGTTGAGGTGTCCACCCAGCGCGTCGATGAGCATTTGTTCAATCGCCATCGGATCCCCTTTCGCGCCATAGGAAATTTGCGATTCCTGTCACATAGTAGATGTGACCTGCGCAAAAGGCAAGTGAGATCCATAACGTGAGCGATTCTCAGGCAAACAACCACTGACAGGTGCCCATCTCTCAATGCGCAGCTACAATCCAAGGCTCTGTCAAACTTATCCCCCGCCCTAACACCGCGACACGACACCGTGCAGTGCACCTACCGCTACGCAGCATGAGGGGGAGGATCACCAGATCCTCCCCCTCATGCTGTCCGAATCAGTCGCGCGTCAGCTTGCGGTGCGTCACGCGGTGCGGGTTCGCAGCGGCCTCGCCCAGGCGGGCCACCTTATTCTTTTCGTACGCCTCGAAGTTGCCTTCGAACCAGTACCAGTTGTCGGGTGCCTCCTCAGTCCCCTCCCACGCGAGGATGTGGGTGGCGACGCGGTCGAGGAACCAGCGGTCGTGAGTGATGACAACGGCGCAGCCAGGGAATGCCAGGAGGGCATTTTCCAGCGAGCTCAGGGTCTCAACGTCAAGGTCATTCGTAGGCTCGTCGAGCAGGAGGAGGTTACCGCCCTGCTTGAGGGTGAGAGCCAGGTTCAGTCGGTTGCGCTCACCACCGGAGAGAACCCCGGAAGGCTTCTGCTGGTCCGGCCCCTTGAAGCCAAAAGCAGAGACGTAAGCACGCGAGGGCATTTCCACATTACCCACCTGGATGAAATCCAGACCGTCGGAGACGACCTCCCACACAGTCTTTTCTGGATCAATACCGGCGCGCGTCTGGTCGACATAGCTGATCTTGACGGTCTCGCCGATCGTCAGTTCGCCGCCGTCGAGGGGCTCGAGACCGACAATCGTCTTGAACAGCGTGGTCTTACCAACGCCATTGGGACCGATGATGCCAACGATACCGTTGCGCGGCAGCGAGAAGGACAGACCGTTGATGAGCGAGCGATCGCCGAAGCCCTTCTGAAGATCCTTCGCCTCGATGACGACGCTGCCCAGGCGCGGACCCGGCGGAATCTGGATTTCTTCGAAGTCGAGCTTGCGAGTGCGTTCAGCCTCGGCAGCCATCTCCTCGTAGCGAGCCAGACGGGCCTTCGACTTGGCCTGACGACCCTTCGCGTTAGAGCGAACCCACTCGAGTTCTTCCTTCAGGCGCTTGGCCAGCTTGGCGTCCTTCTGCCCCTGAACCTCGAGGCGCTTTTCCTTCGTCTCCAGGTAGGTGGAGTAGTTGCCCTCGTAGGGGTAGAGGTGACCGCGATCAACCTCGGCGATCCAGCCGGCAACATGGTCAAGGAAGTAACGGTCGTGGGTGACGGCAATGACCGCGCCCGGGTAGGAAGCGAGGTGCTTCTCGAGCCAGAGCACGCTCTCGGCGTCGAGGTGGTTCGTGGGCTCGTCGAGGAGCAGCAGGTCGGGTGCCTCAATGAGGAGCTTGCACAGCGCCACGCGGCGGCGCTCACCGCCGGAGAGCACGGACACGGGCTGGTCCGGCGGCGGGCAGCGCAGCGCGTCCATCGCCTGGTCAAGCTGAGAGTCGATGTCCCAGGCGTTGGCGGCGTCAATTTCGGTCTGCAGCTTGCCCATTTCCTCCATGAGCGCGTCAAAGTCGGCGTCAGGATTCGCCATCTCTTCCGAGATCTCATTGAAGCGCGCGAGCTTGCTGAAAATGTCGGCAGCACCCATACGAACGTTCTCGATGACGGTCTTCGTGTCGTCGAGGATGGGTTCCTGCATGAGGATTCCGACCGTGTAGCCGGGGGTCAGACGGGCCTCGCCGTTGCTGGGTTCATCCAGGCCGGCCATGATCTTCAGGATCGAGGACTTACCGGCACCGTTGGGGCCGACCATACCGATCTTGGCGCCCGGGAAGAAGCTCATGGTGACATCGTCGAGGATGACCTTGTCACCGATGGCCTTGCGGGCCTTGATCATCTGATAAATAAACTCCGCCACGTTACTCCGTTCGAGTGGTTCGGGCGCGCCTATGCGCGCGTATTCACCCCTATGGTACCGACCCGGTACGGGCCGATGAGCCGCCCAGCGGGATGCAGGGGTCGGTGATCCTCATCTCAGCGCACTATTTCGCGGATTTCCCACCTTCCGCTTTCCGCAAGGGTTCCGCGTTGGTTACGGATCCGTAGTGATTTGCCGAAAACTGTTCCAATTTTTTAAGAAACGCATGCGTAGGTTTGATTTTTAAGACAAACTTTGAAGTATCGGGGGAGGATTACCTCCCCTGTCAAACAGGAGGAAGATCCGACAGGAGGCGACATGCAGCGCGCAACACGCGTTCCCATTTCGGGCATTCACTCCCTCGTTTATCACGTCAACGACACGTCCTCCACCCTCGATCTCGCGGCAGCCCTCCTCGCAGACACGACGACCGCCACTCCCCACCTGACAACGATCATCGCCGATCGTCAAAGCGCGGGCCGTGGCCGCCTCGGGCGCACCTGGACAACCCCAGATGGGCAGGCCCTCCTCGCCTCCACCATCGTCTCCCTCCCCACCTCATTCCCCACCGAGATGCTCGGCTGGCTTGTGTACGCGTGCGCGCTCTCCGTGCGCGACGCACTCTCCCCGCGCCTGTCGCCCCTCGGCCACACCGTTTCTCTCAAGTGGCCCAACGACGTGCTCGTCGACGGAGCGCGCAAAATCTGCGGCATCCTCGCCGGGCTCGCCCCGGCCTCGTCCCCGTTTACCACGAGCGCCATCCTCGGCTACGGCATCAACATCGCCCAGGACTGCGATCACCTGGCTACCCCGCAGGCCACCTCCCTGTACGCCGAGGGCGACACCGAGGCCGGAGCCGATCCCACCTCCGTCTCCCACACCCTGCTTGCCCAGATACTCACCAGACTCGACTCTCGCATCCGAGGCCTCGTCACCCACGGAAACGCGCGCGACTGCGGGCTGGCTGACGAGGCCGCGAACGCACTGCCGCTCCTGGGAACGCGGATCGCACTGGCGAAGCCGACGGATCCGAATGGGCATCCTGCAATGGAAGGCGTTGCCCTGGGGCTCAGCCCGACCGGCTCCCTCCTCGTGGCGACGGACGATGGGCGCACTCACGACATTAACGCCGGGGATGTCCTGGCTACCGGAATTCCTCTGACAACCGTTCACGACACCAAGGAGAAGCGTGCGAACAATTAATCGAATCCTCGTCGCCAACCGTGGCGAAATCGCTCTGCGCGTGTGCCGCACGGCCACCGACATGGGCATCGCTACGATCGCGGTTTACGCCGATCAGGACATGGCCGCGCCTCATACGCGCGAGGCCGACGAGGCTCTGTCCCTGGGTGGTGACGACGCGGCGTCGACGTATCTGAACGGTGAGAAGATCCTGGCGATCGCTCTGGAGACGGGCGCGGATGCGATTCACCCGGGCTACGGCTTCCTGTCGGAGAACTCCGAGTTTGCGCGCGCCGTCGAGGATGCCGGTATCGCGTGGCTCGGTCCCGCGTCTTCCGTCATCGATGCTCTGGGCGACAAAATCAAGGCCCGCCGCGTGGCCGAGGCGTGCGGCGTGGCTCCGGTCCCGGGCGTCTCCGAGCCCGTGACCTCGCGCGAAGAGGTCGAGGCGTTCATCGCCTCGGCCGGTTACCCCGTGGTGCTCAAGCGCGCCGACGGCGGCGGCGGCCGAGGCATCAGCATCATCCGCTCGCAGGCTGACCTCGACCTGTTCTTCGCTCGCCACACGGACGCTGCCGATCTCGGTGCTCACTTCGTCGAGCGTTTCGTCGAGGTTGCTCGTCATGTCGAGACGCAGTCGGCGCGCGACGCCCACGGCAACTTCCACGTCATCTCGACCCGCGACTGCTCAGTGCAGCGTCGCAACCAGAAGCTGGTCGAAGAGGCTCCCGCACCGTTCCTGCCCGAAGGCGCGCACGAGACGCTCGTCAACGCGTCGCGCGCGCTGTTCGAACACGTCGGCTACGTGGGCGTGGGCACGGTGGAGTTCCTGCTCGAGCCGGACGGCAACATCTGGTTCCTCGAGGTCAACCCGCGTCTGCAAGTTGAGCACCCCGTGTCCGAGGAAGTTACGGGCATCGACCTGGTGCGCGAGCAGATTCGGATCGCGCAGGGCCTGCCGCTCACCACTCCCCCGGAGCCTCGCGGCCACGCCTTCGAGTTCCGCGTGACCTCCGAGGACCCGTCGAAAGACCTGACCCCCACGGCTGGCCGCCTCGACGAGGTGCACTGGCCCCTGGGCCCCGGCATCCGTCTGGAGCTGGGTATTGACCAGGGAGACTCCGTGCAAACCGCCTTCGATTCCATGATCGCCAAGATCATCGTCACGGGCGCGGATCGCGAGCAGGCGCTCGCCCGTTCGCGCCGTGCCCTGGCCGAGTTCTCGGTGCAGGGCGTGGCCACCCCGGTGCCCGTCTACCAGGACATCATCAACGATCCCGACTTCTGCGGCGTCGGCGGCTTCAACGTCTCCACGCGCTGGTTCGAGACGACGTTCATGCCCCAGCACGACTACTCGGATCTGGCTGTGCCCGCCGAGGCCTCGTCGACGGCTGATCTGCCGCGTCAGACCTACATCATCGAGCTGGACGGCCGCCGCGTGTCGCTGACGCTGCCGGCCGGCATGTTCAACGCACCATCCGCCGCGGCCCCTCGTCCGCCGCAGCCGCTGCGCTCCGCCCCGCGTCGCGCCGGTGCCTCCGCCGTCCAGGCTGGCCACCACCAGGGCGCCCCCGGCGACATCGTCGCCCCCATGCAGGCCATCGTCGTTGCCCTCGCAGTGTCCGAGGGCGACCAGGTCGAGGAAGGACAGCTCGTGGCCGTCCTTGAGGCCATGAAGATGGAAAAACCGCTGCTGGCCCCGCGCGCGGGTACCGTCACTTCCCTGTCGATCAAGCAGGGCGACACCGTGACCGCCGGGACGCGCATCGCCCACATCGCCACTGACAAGGAGGCACAATGAGCACCCCCAGCCCGCTCACGCGTGACGGGTTCATTCAAGCCCAGGACGCGATCGCTCAGGCAGCCGAGGAGAAGGCCGCCCAGCGCCAGCACGCGAAGAAGAAGCTGACGGCGCGCGAGCGTCTGTCCCTTTTCTTTGATGACGGCGTGTGGCACGAGGTCGGTCAGTTCATTGGCGGCTCGGTGCGCGCCGGTCGCATCGGTTCTGCTGTGGCTGCCGGTTACGGCCGCGTGCAGGGGCGTATGGTCGCCGCCTACGCGCAGGACTTCTCGGTGCTGGGTGGCACCCTGGGCAAGGTCGAGGGTGACAAGATCGTCGACCTGATCGACCGCGGCATCCGCATGCGTATTCCGATCGTCGGCATTCAGGATTCGGGCGGTGCCCGCATTCAGGAGGGCGTCGTCGCACTGGCTCAGTACGGCCGCATCTTCAAGAAGACCTGCGAGGCCTCGGGTCTGGTTCCCCAGATTTCGATCATCCTGGGTCCCTGTGCCGGTGGCGCTGTGTATCAGCCGGCTCTCACCGACTTCATCGTCATGACGCGCGAGAACTCGCACATGTTCGTGACGGGCCCGGACGTCGTCGCGGCGACGACCGGCGAGAAGGTCACGCTCGATGAGCTCGGCGGCGCGGCGATCCACAACTTCCAGTCCGGCGTCGCCCACCACATGGCCGACACAGAGGAAGAAGCGATCGACTACGTGCGATCCCTGCTGGACTACCTGCCCTCCTCGTGCGAGGTCGCTCCCCCCAAGTACGAGTACATTCCCAATCCCGAGGACGAGGCTGCGGCCCGCGCGGTCGCCGACCTGGTGCCGACGTCGGTGCGTCAGCCCTACGACGTGCGCGACGTGGTGCGTTCGCTCGTGGACCACGGCGAGTACGTGGAGATTCAGGACCTGTTCGCTCCCAACGTGACGATTGGTTTTGCCTGCGTCGATGGCCAGTCGGTGGGCATCGTGGCGAACCAGCCGATGAACGATGCGGGCACGCTCGACGTGGACGCCTCGGAGAAGGCGGCGCGTTTCGTGCGTTTCTGCGACGCGTTTGGCCTGCCGATCGTCACCTTCGTGGACGTTCCCGGCTACCGTCCGGGCACCGAGCAGGAGCAGGCGGGCATTATCCGCCGCGGCGCGAAGGTGATCGTTGCCTACGCGAACGCGACCGTGCCGATGGTGACCGTCATCCTGCGTAAGGCCTACGGCGGCGCCTACATCGTGATGGGGTCGAAGTCGATCGGTGCGGACCTGGCGTTCGCATGGCCCGACGCGCAGATCGCCGTCATGGGCGCTGAGGGCGCGGCGTCGATCATGTACCGCCGCGATCTTGCTGCCGCCCGCGAGAACGGGACCTTCGAGGAGACGAAGGCCGAGCTTGTGGCCCGCTACGAGGAGGAGACCGTCAACCCCGAGGTTTCGGTGTCCTCGGGTCAGCTCGACGGCATCATCGCTCCTGCTGATACCCGCCAGACCATCATCGATTCCCTGCACCTGCTGGCCACGAAGGACCAGCGTGCACCCCACGTCAAGCGTCACGATAACGGCCCTCTGTGACCGGCGTCGTTTGAGAAGAATTGTCCCCGAAGGAAAGTAAGAACATGTCGTTTGTGTCCTCTCTGAATGAGACCCCCTACGCGCTGACCTTTGCCGGTCAGGCCACGCCGTGGCGAGCCGCCCTCGACGAGATCGCCCGCGATCCCGAGATCGCCGAGATTGTCGCCGGCGTCATCAAGGCCTCGGATCAGGTGCTCTCCCCCGTGCGCCGCTCGCTGGCCACCCAGTCGGTTGCTTCCCTGCCCTTCGAGCTGCCCGCAGCCCCCGAGTCTGCGTCCGTGACCCGCGACGTGGACGGCCCGGACGAGGCAGCCCTATCGGTTCCCGGTATCGTCGCTGCCCAGCTCGGTGCGCTTATCGATCTGACGCGCGCCGGTCTGAACATCGTCGCCAACCAGCCCACCGCGTTTGAGGGTCACTCCCAGGGCGTGCTCGGCGTGGAGATCGCCCGCGCGTGGATCGCCGGGGACGAGGCCCGGGCTGCCTCCGTGTTCGCGCTCGCTCGTCTGATCGGCGCCGCCGCCGCCCGCATCACGCGCCGCGCTCGCGCCCCGCACGCCGGTGACGCGACCTACATGGTGTCCGTGCGCGGCGTGTCCGACGCTCTCCTCGGACGCATCATCGAGTCCCTGCCCTCGACCTCGCACCCGCTCTCGATCGCTCTGCGCAACGACAACGATACGCACGTTGTTTCGGGCGCACCGAACGACCTGGCGTCCCTCGTCGCCGCCATCGAGCGCGCCGCTGCCAAGGACAAGGCAGCGCACGACGCCCACGAGCGCGGCGGTCGCCCGCTGACCCCCGTGTGCGAATACCTGCCGGTCTACGTGCCCTTCCACTCCCCCATGTTGGCCGACGCCCTCGCCCTCGTGGACGACTGGGCCGCCCAGTGCGGTATCGACGCCGAGCTGGCCCACTCCCTCGGAGCTGCCGTGCTGACCACTCCCGTGGACTGGCCCGCCCAGATCCGCGCCGCCGCAGAGTCCGGTGCGACGTGGATCGTCGACATGGGTCCGGGTGCCACGACGGTTCGCATGACCCGCGCCCTCGTCGAGGGCACCGGCGTTGGTGTCGTCGCCGCAGGCACCGCCTCTGACCGCGACAAGGCTGCGACCCCTGGTTGGGCCCCCGAGCCCGGCACCGACTGGTCCCACCTGCGCCCCAGCCTCGTGACCCTGCCCGACGGCAAGACCGTCGTCGACACCGCTTTCTCGCGCCTCACCGGCCGCTCCCCCGTTCTCCTGGCCGGCATGACCCCCACGACCGTCGACCCCGAGATCGTCGCGGCAGCCGCAAACGCCGGATTCTGGGCTGAAATGGCGGGCGGCGGTCAGGTCACCGAGGAGGTCTACAACGAGAACCTGGAGGGCCTGCGCGCCCAGCTGCGCCCCGGCCACACCGCCGAGTTCAACTCCATGTTCCTGGACCGCTACCTGTGGAACCTTCAGTTCGGCCAGGCCCGCATCGTGTCGCGTTCGCGCGCGTCCGGTGCCCCCATCGACGGCGTCGTCGTCTCTGCGGGTATCCCCGAGCAGGACGAGGCCCTGGCTCTCATCGAGCAGCTGCGCGCCGACGGCTTCCCCTACGTGGCCTTCAAGCCCGGCACAGTCGACCAGATCCGCAAGGTTATCGCAATCGCCCGTGAGGCCGACCCGATCAAGGTCATCGTCCAGGTCGAGGACGGCCACTCCGGCGGCCACCACTCCTGGGAGGACCTGTCCGACCTGCTGCTGGCCACCTACGCTCAGCTGCGCGCCCAGTCCAACATCGTCCTGACCGTGGGCGGCGGCATCGGCACCCCCGAGCGCGCCGCTGACTTCCTCACCGGCGAATGGTCGGCTCGCTACGGCCGTCCGCCCATGCCCGTTGACGGCGTCCTCGTGGGCACCGCCGCGATGACCACGAAGGAAGCGCACACCACGAAGGCCGTGAAGGAGCTCCTCGTCGCCACGCCGGGCGTTCCCGACAACGACGACCTGGGCGGCTGGGTCGGCGAAGGAGTGACACGTGGCGGCATGACGTCGGGCCTGTCCCACCTGCGCGCTGACATGCACGAGGTCTCCAACGCGGCGGCCGCAGCCGCGCGCATCATCGCTGAGATCGGCTCCGACGGTGCCCAGGTGCGCGCCCGCAAGGACGAGATCGTCGAGATCCTTTCCCACACGGCTAAGCCCTACTTCGGCGACCTCGAAGATATGACCTACGAGGCCTGGGTGCGCCGCTTCGCCGACCTGTCCTACCCGTGGGTCGATCCCACGTGGCAGATCCGCTACCACGACCTCCTCCAGCGCGTCGAGGCGCGTCTGGCCCCCGTGGATCACGGCGAGGTCGAGACCCTGTTCCCGACCGTCGCGGACGTTGCGGACGCTCACGCCGCGGCCGACCGCCTGATGGCCGCCTACCCGAACGCCGCGACCACGCACGTCACCCCCATCGACGCCGCCTGGTTCCCGGCCCTGTGCCGCTCCTACCCCAAGCCGATGCCCTTCGTCCCGATCCTGGACGACGACCTCATCCGCTGGTGGGGCCAGGACTGCCTGTGGCAGGCCCAGGACGAGCGCTACACCGCCGACCAGGTCCGCATCATCCCCGGTCCCGTCTCCGTGGCCGGCATCGACCGAGTCGACGAACCCGTCGCCTCCCTGCTGGGCCGCTTCGAGGCCGCCGCAGCCGAGCGCCTCGCGGCCTCGGGTGCCGTCGCGACGCCCGTCGCCTCGCGCCTGGGCAACGGCAAGCCCGCCGCCACCCGCGAGGAATGGCTGCGCAAGGTCCCCTTCATATCCTGGACCGGCCACCTGATGACCAACCCGGCCTCCATCCTCGACGAGGATCGCGTGTCCCTGAAGGAGACCGACACCGGCGTGGACATGGTCATCCACCTGGACACCGCCTGGGATAACGACTCGCGCGGCTCCGAGAAGCACGCGGTGCGCGAGCTGGTCTTCCCGCTGGTTCTGTCCGGCGAAGACGGCGCGGTCCCCGTCATCGACGAGGCCAAGCTGCCCCAGCACATGTACGCGATGCTCGCGGCCACCGCCGGCGTGACCTCCGTGTCCGTCGCCGGTGACACCGTGGATGCGCTGCCGGTCATGGTGCCTTCCTCGAAGTCCGTTTTTGGCGAGGCTCACTACTCCTTCACGCTGGCCCCCACCCTGGGCTTCGATCACGCCGAGGCCACGGGCGCTGCTCTGCCCGCCACCTACGAGCTGGCTGCGTGGGCTCCCGATGCCCTGCTCGGCCCCGCCTGGCCCGCGATCTACGCGGCCCTGGGTTCGGCCATCCACAACGACTATCCGGTCATTGAGGGCCTGCTCAACGCCGTCCACCTCGATCACTCGATCACGCTGGAGTACACGCCTGAGCAGATGCTCGAGCGCGGCATCACCACGATCGACGTGACCAGCCATGTGGCAGCGGTCGACGAGTCCTCCTCCGGCCGTATCGTCACCGTGGCCCTCGAGCTCACTTCAAACGGCGAGTACGTGGGCTCCACGCAGGAGCGCTTCGCGATCCGCGGCCGCGCCACCGGAAACCGCGCGCCCTCCGAGGCCGCGCCCTTCGGCGGCGCGAACATCGAGGTCGTGGACACGCCCCGCTCGGTCCTGCGCCGCGTGAGCGTCAAGGCTCCCGACGACATGACGCCGTTTGCGATCGTCTCGGGCGACTACAACCCGATCCACACCTCCTACGCGGCCGCCAAGGTCGCTGGCATGAACGCGCCTCTCGTGCACGGCATGTGGCTGTCCGCCACCGCTCAGCACGCAGCCGAGGCCGTCGTCGCCGGTCAGGGCGGCGCTCAGATCGCCGGCTGGACGTACTACATGTACGGCACCGTCGACCTGAACGACGAGGTTGAGATCACCGTCGAGCGCGTCGGCCGCGTCGTCGGTGGCGGCCTGTCCCTCGAGGTCACCTGCCGCATCAACAAGCAGGTCGTCTCGCGCGCGTCGGCCTACACCTTCGCCCCGAAGGTCGCCTACGTCTACCCCGGCCAGGGCATCCAGAGCGCCGGCATGGGCCTGGACGAGCGCACCAAGTCCAAGGCCGTGGACGAGGTCTGGCGCCGCGCCGATGCGCACACCCGCTCGGCGATGGGCTTCTCCATCCTGGCGATCGTGCGCGACAACCCGACCGAGATCGTGGCGCGCGGCGTGACCTACCGTCACCCCGAGGGCGTCCTGAACCTCACGCAGTTCACGCAGGTCGCGCTCGCGACGCTCGCAATTGGACAGACGGCCCGCATGCGCGAAGAGGGAGTCCTGGTTCCGGGTGCAGCCTTCGCCGGTCACTCGCTGGGCGAGTACGACGCGCTGGCCGCATACGCCGAGGTCTTCCCGCTCGAAATCGTCCTCGACCTGGTCTTCCAGCGCGGTTCCACGATGCACTCGCTCGTGCCCCGCGATGAGCAGGGCCGTTCAAACTACCGCATGGGTGCCTTGCGTCCGAACCAGTTCGGCGTCGACGATGCCCACGTCGTGGAGTACGTCGCCTCGATTGCTGAGGCGTCGGGTGAGTTCCTCCAGATCGTGAACTTCAACCTGGCGGGTCAGCAGTACGCGGTCGCCGGCACGGTCGCGGGCCTGAAGGCCCTCGAGGAGGACGCCACCAAGCGCGCCGCCGAGCGCGGCGGCAAGCGTCCCTTCATGTACGTTCCCGGCATCGACGTGCCCTTCCACTCCACTGTCCTGCGCAGCGGCGTGGCGGACTTCCGCACGAAGCTCGACGAGCGTATTCCCGCCGAGATTGATCCCGCCAAGCTCGTGGGCCGCTACATCCCCAACCTGGTGGCGCGTCCCTTCGAGCTGACCCGCGAGTTCGCCCAGTCCATCCTCGACGTGGTTCCCTCCGAGACGGTGCGTAACCTGCTCGAGACGGAAGGCGCGTGGGACGCGGCCCTGGCCAACCCGGGTGTCCTGACCCGCACGCTGCTCATCGAGCTCCTGTGCTGGCAGTTCGCCTCCCCGGTGCGCTGGATCGAGACGCAGCGCGTGCTGCTCTCGACCGAAGATGCTGCCCCCGGCGTTGCCGGCCTGGACGTCGATCAGGTCATCGAGGTGGGCCTGGGTGCCGCCCCGACACTGGCCAACCTGGCCTCCCGCACCCTGCTCGCCCCCGAGTTCGCGCTCTCTCGCGTCGACGTGTTCAACGTCCAGCGCGACGAGCCTCGCGTCTACGCGACCGACGTCGCCGTGATCGAGGACGATGAGGACGAGGAGATCACCCCGGAGGCTCCCGCCGCCGAGGCAGCTCCCACGCCCGCACCGGCCGCCCCCGCGGTCGAGGCCGCTCCGGCTGCTGCCCCTGCGGCGCCGACCGGCGGCCCCTCGGGTGCCGACGTCGCGGACCTGCCCTTCACGGCGTCCTCCGCGATTCACGCCCTGCTGGCGCTGTCCGCGAAAATCCGCATCGACGAGGTCGGCGCCACTGACACGACCGAGTCGCTCACCAACGGCGTCTCCTCGCGCCGCAACCAGCTGCTCATGGACATGTCCTCCGAGCTGGGCCTGAACTCGATCGACGGCGCCGGCGAGGCAGATGTTGCCACGCTGTCCGCGACAGTCGACAAGGCTGCCAAGGGTTACAAGCCCTTCGGTCCGGTCCTGGCCGAGGCCGTCAAGGAGCGCACGCGCAAGCTGTTCGGTGCCGCTGGCGTCAAGGCCGGCCGTATCACGGAGCGTGTCACCGGAACGTGGCAGCTGGGCACCGGTTGGGCCCAGCATGTCACCGCTGAGATCGTCCTGGGCACCCGTGAGGGCGCCTCGACCCGCGACGGGGACCTGGCGACCCTGCCCCTGGACGCTCCGACGAACGCCGCCGGCGTCGATGCCCTCATCGATGCGGCAGTGGCTGCCGTCGCGGCCCGCGAAGGCATTGCCGTATCGCTGCCCAGCGCAGGCGGTTCCGCCGGTGGCGGTGTCGTCGATTCCGCCGCTCTCGACGCCTACGCCGCGTCCGTGACGGGTGAGGACGGCGTCCTGGCCAAGACCGCTCGCACGATCCTGTCCGAGCTGGGTCTGAACGCCCCCGCCCCCACCGGCGACGACTCCTCTGACGACGCACGCGTCATCGACGCGGTCGCCGCCGAGCTCGGTTCGGGCTGGGTTGACCTGGTCGAGCCTCGCTTCGACGCAGCACGCGCCGTCCTGCTCGACGACCGCTGGGCCTCCGCCCGCGAGGACGTCGCCCGCTACGTCGCCGAAGGTACGCTTGCCGAAGGCACCTCCTTCGTGGGCACCGGCCGTGCAGTGGCCGAGCAGGCCTCGTACTGGGCGAACCGCCTGCGCGCTGAGGGCGATCACGATCGCGCCGCTCGCCTCGAGCAGATCGCGGCCGACGCGCTGTCCTCCGTCGAGGAGCTGCCCTACGCGAACGACGTCGCAGTGGTCACCGGCATGACGCCCGCCTCCATCGGTGGCGCGGTCGTCGGCGGCCTGCTCGCCGGTGGTGCAACGGTCATCGCGACCTCCTCGTCGATCTCCGCTGCGCGCCTGGCTTTCGCCAAGGAGCTCTACCGCACGCACGCCGCAGGCGGTGCGAAGCTGTGGCTGGTTCCCGCGAACCTGGCCTCCTACCGCGACGTGGACGCGCTCGTGGAGTGGATCGGCACGGAGCAGACCAAGTCCGTGGGCGCCGACGTCAAGGTGACCAAGGAAGCCCTAGTCCCGACGCTGTTCTACCCCTTCGCCGCTCCGCGCGTTTCCGGCACGCTGGCCGACGCGGGCGCTGCCTCCGAGAACCAGATGCGCCTGCTGCTGTGGAGCGTCGAGCGTTCCATCGCCGGCCTGTGCGCGATCGGTTCCGACACGCACGCCGATCACCGTCTGCACGTCGTGCTGCCCGGTTCCCCGAACCGCGGCATCTTTGGTGGCGACGGCGCCTACGCCGAGGCGAAGGCATCCTTCGATGCCATCGCGACCCGTTGGGCGGCCGAGCCGATCTGGGGCTCGCGCGTCTCGATCGCTCACCCGCGTATCGGCTGGGTGCGTGGCACCGGCCTCATGGGCGGCAACGACCCGATGGTCGCCGCCGTCGAGTCCGCGGGCGTTCGCACCTGGTCGACCGAGGAAATGGCCGAACAGCTGCTGAAGCTGTCGAGCACCGAGGTTCGCGCGCAGGCTGCCACTGCTCCGGTGGACGCCGACCTGACGGGCGGCCTGGACTCCTCCATCGACCTGCGCGCCCTGCGTGCTCAGGCCGAGGCCGCCATCCCCGCACCCCCTGCTGAGCAGCCGGTCGCGACCGTCTCCGCGCTGCCCTCGCCCTCGCGGGTCACCGTGCCGCACGTCGAGCCCTCGCAGTGGGGTAACACCACCGCGTCGCTGGCCGACACGGTCGTCATCGTCGGTCACGGCGAGGTCGGCCCGTGGGGCAGCGCCCGTACCCGCGTTCAGGCCGAGCTCGGTATCCACACCGATGGCAGCGTCGAACTCACCCCGGCGGGTGTGCTCGAGCTGGCGTGGATGACCGGCCTGCTGACCTGGTCGGACACCCCCGTGGGCGGCTGGTACGACAAGGACGACCAGCTGGTCCCCGAGTCGGAGATCTTCGATCGCTACCGCGACGAGGTCGTGGCCCGCTCCGGCGTGCGCTTCTTCCACGACGATGGCCCGCTGCACGACGGCTACACGCCCGAGTCCGCGATGGTCTTCCTGGACCGCGACATCACATTCACAGTCGAGGACGAGGCCGAGGCCCGCTCCTACGCCGAGGCTGACCCGCAGTTCACCGTCATTGAGCAGACCGCGTTCGGCGAGTGGCAGGTGACCCGTAAGTCCGGTGCTCAGGTGCGCGTCCCGCGTCGCGCGACGCTGAACCGCCGCATCGGCGGCCTGTTCCCGACGGACTTCGATCCGGCTCGCTGGGGTATCCCGGCCTCGATGCTGGACTCGATCGACCCGATCGCCGTGTGGAACCTGGTCTCCGCCGTGGACGCCTTCGTCTCCGCCGGCTTCAGCCCGGCCGAGCTGCTGCGCGTCGTCCACCCGGCGACCGTGGCCTCGACGCAGGGCACCGGCTTCGGTGGCATGCGCTCGATGCACAAGCTGTTCGTCGATCGCTTCCTGGGCGAGGATTACCCGCAGGACATCCTGCAGGAGACCCTGCCCAACGTCGTGGCTGCACACACCATGCAGTCCTACGTGGGCGGCTACGGCTCGATGATCAACCCGGTCGGCGCTTGTGCGACCGCCGCGGTCTCCATCGAGGAGGGCCTCGACAAGATCAAGGCCGGCAAGGCTGACTTCGTCGTGGCTGGCGCGATTGATGACATTCAGGTGGAGTCGATCGTGGGCTTCGGTGCGATGAACGCGACGGCGAACTCGAACGAGCTGCTCGCTCGCGGTATCTCCTCGCGCTTCGTGTCGCGCGCTAACGACCGCCGCCGCGGCGGCTTCGTCGAGGCGCAGGGCGGCGGCACCGTGCTGCTGACCCGCGCGTCGGTGGCGCTCGACATGAACCTGCCGGTCCTGGCTGTCGTGGCGCACGCGCAGACCTTCAGCGACGGCGCGCACACCTCGATTCCGGCTCCGGGCCTGGGTGCCCTCGCGGTGGCGCGCGGCGGACGCGACTCGGTCATCGCCCGCAGCCTCGGCGAGCTCGGTGTGGGCATCGACGACGTGGCCTTCGTATCCAAGCACGACACGTCCACGAACGCTAACGACCCCAACGAGTCGGATCTGCACACCCGAGTCGGCATGGCGCTGGGCCGTACCCCCGGCAACCCACTGCTGGTCATCTCGCAGAAGACCCTCACGGGTCACGCGAAGGGCGGCGCCTGCGTGTTCCAGGTGGGCGGCATCATTGACGTGTTCCGCACGGGTCTGATCCCCGCGAACGTCGCGCTGGACTGCGTCGACGACGCGATGGAGAAGTACAGCCCGCTCGTGTGGCTGCGTTCCCCGCTCAACCTGTCCTCGCGTGGACCGGTGCGCGCGGCGTTCGCGACCTCGCTCGGCTTCGGCCACGTCTCCGGCTTCCTGGCGCTGGTCAACCCGGCCGCCTTCGAAGCCATCGTGGAGCGCGAGGCCGGACGAGAGCGCCTTGAGGCGTGGCGCGCCGCGTCGGATCGTCGCCTGCGCAACGGCCAGCGTCACATCGAGATGGGCATGCTGGGCCACGCCCCGCTGTTCACCTCGGTGGAGGGCCGTCGCTTGCCCGACGACCCTGCCGCAGGCGTCGCGGGTGACGCGCACGAGGTCGAGGCCGCGATCCTGCTGGATCCGAACGCACGCCTCGGCGAGGACGGCTTCTACCACCTGCCGGAAGGCAAGTGAGCGATGCGCGGACTCGGCGTTGACCTGGTCTCCCTCCCTGAGTTTGCCGCTCAGGTGAGGGAGCCGGGGTCGACCTTCCTCAGCGGCGTCCTGACGCCCAGGGAGGCCCGCCGGGTCCGCGCGCGCGCCGCCGCCACCTCAGGTGCACAGCCCGGTTCTGCCCGCTATGACGAGGCCGTGGCCCGTCACGCGGGCGGCCTGTGGGCCGCGAAGGAAGCCTTTATCAAGGCCTGGTCGTGTGCCATCTTCGGCTCCCCTCCCCCCATCGGAGCCGACAACGTGGACTGGCATGAGATTGAGGTCATCCACGACGAGTGGAATCGTCCCACCCTGGCTCTGCACGGAGACGTCGCGGCTGCCTGCGACGAGTCACTCGGAGTGCCTTCCACGTGGCGAGTGCTCGTTTCCATCAGCCACGACGGAGAGTGCGCCATCGCGCAGGTCGCGATCGTGGACGCGTCCGCCTAGGCGGCATCGGGCGGCTCGTCCGCATCGCCATCAATAGACTCGAACGCATCGTTTTTCGTCGCATCGGCGCGTCCGTGTTCCAGCACTGAATAGTCGAAGCACGAGCGCGTGCCCTGCCCCGGGTCCGAGGATTCATCCTCGGACCCAACGTGTTCGTCCGGCGTCATGAGGCGTGAGGGTTCGCCGCCCACGACGCTCGTCGGAGCGTGGAGCGTCGACTCGCTCTGAGAGGGATCTGCCTCAGTGGGCAGGATGTCCGTTCCCTCATGCGGCGTGACCACGTGGGCGTGCACATCGGCGCCCAGGTCACCCTGGTGTTCCCCGCCCTGAGCCATGACCGCCGATCCCGGCCCCTGCCTCGTCGAATAGGGATCCCCCTGCGTCCCACCCGCCGGCTCATCGGTCAGGTGCGCGCCATTCTTCGTGAACTGGGAGGTTCCCCGCGCCAAGTCGTGGCCGACCGAGGAAGCGCGGTAGACGATCGACGACCTGATCTGCCCATTGCCGTCAATCCAACCGTTCGGGACGGGGCGGGCGACCACGACGACGGGGTCGCCCTTGCGGCAGCTGCGGAACACATTGGAGGCCAGCGTGTCCCATGTTTCCACCGTGTACCAGTAGGCGCCGTCCTCCACATAGGAAGCGTTGCCCGTGCGCACGTCGCTGACAAAGCGCCACCTCGTGATTGCGAGACGGAAAGTCGTCACGCAAACGTCACCCTTGACGTGCTTCATCATCGGTTCTGATCCGATACGGCCCTTGAGGGTCGTCGATATGTCCTGCATCGTTGCATCCTTTGTCCGTTCTGGCCGGCGTTGGCCGGATGCATCCAGGAAAGCCCTACTCACCGCACCGCATCAAGCGCTCCGGCCCACCCTGTGGATGACGCGCATTCGCCTCGTCCCCCTGTGGATAACGAGCGCCTCGCACGCACCCCTGTGAACGAGACGCTGCGCCCACCCAGCGCTCCCCACACAGCAAAGCGGCGACACCCCCGTAGGGATGCCGCCGCAAGGCGTCAGGAAGACCGATCAGGCTTCGTTGTCCGCACCCATGGCGGGAATGCCCAGGGCGACGACCTCACGAGCCACCTCACGCGCGCGCTCGGTGGTGACAGGCTCGGCCGGGAAGAGCACGCGGCGGTAGTACTCGAGCTCCTGGATGGACTCCAGGATGTCGGCCAGCGCACGGTGACCACCATGCTTATCGGGCGACTCGGCGAAGGCGGCGCGGTACCAGCGCTTGGCGAGCTCCTTGATGGAAGACACGTCCACCAGTCGGTAGTGCAGGTGGTCGATGACGGAGGGCATGTTCGCCTCGAGGAACATCTTGTCGGTGCCCACCGAGTTACCTGCCAGGAGCGCCTTGCCCTGCTGCGGCACGAAGCGCTTGATGTAGGACAGAACCTGCTCGGTTGCATCTTCCATGGACACAGCCGACGTCTGCAGATCATCGAGCAACCCGGAGGAGGTATGCATGTGACGCACGAAGTCATTCATGTTGTCGAGCGCTTCGGCGGGCGGCGTGATCAGCACATCCATGCCGGGATCGACGATTCGCAGGTCACCGTCGGTCACGACCACAGCCACCTCGATGAGGGCGTCTCGCTCGACGTCCAGGCCAGTCATTTCGCAGTCAATCCAGACCAAGGGGTCTTTCAGAGTATTCACGCCTTCTATGGTAGTGCGCTCTGGGTCATACGGTTGTGTGGGACTTGGGGGCGGTGGCCACTACTACACTAGAAGGGTATTGGAAGGAGTTCCCATGACCGCTAGTTCTCACGTGACCACGCCGAAGGACATCCGTCAGGCCGCCACCGCCCTGGAGGGGGTTGCCGTTCGCACGAACCTGGAGCGTTCCGAGCGTCTGTCCAGCGAGGCCGGCGTCGATATTCTGCTCAAGCGTGAGGACCAGCAAAAGTGCCGCTCCTTCAAGGTGCGTGGTGCGTACGCGCGGATGTCGCTCCTGTCCCCCGCAGAGCGCGAACGCGGCGTCGTGTGCGCGTCGGCTGGTAACCACGCTCAGGGCCTGGCCTACGCCTGCGCTCACTTGGGCGTGCGCGGCACGATCTACCTGCCCTCGAACACGCCCCGCCAGAAGCGTCGCCGTATCGCGACGATCGGAGGCGAGTGGGTCGAGCAGGTCATCGTGGATGGCACCTTCGACCGTGCGAACGCGCTGGCCCAGGAGGCTGCGCGCGCCACGGGCCGCACCTACGTTCACCCCTACGACGATCCCTTCACGATCGCCGGCCAGGGAACGATTGGCGTCGAGCTCGAGGAGCAGATGCCCGAGGACACGGCGGCCGTCCTGGTCCCCGTGGGCGGCGGCGGCCTCATCGCGGGCATTGCGACGTGGCTGCGCGCGAACCGTCCGGAGGTCAGAATCATCGGCGTGGAACCCGCGGGCGCGGCATCGATGCACGCGGCGCTCGAGGCGGGTCAGCCGATGTCCCTGGCGAAGGTCGATCCTTTCGTGGACGGCACGGCGGTGGGCCGAGCGGGCGCGCTCCCCTTCCACATCGCTTCGCAGTTCGTCGACTCCGTGCTGGTCGTCCCCGAGGGCGCGGTGTGCACGGAGATGCTGGAGCTCTACCAGTCCGACGGCGTCATCGCCGAGCCTGCTGGCGCTCTCGCGTCCACGGCCGCGCACGTGTATTTGACCGATCCGGCTGATCGCAAGGCGCTGCTGGGCCGCTCCGACGGCGCGATCGTGTGCGTGGTGTCGGGCGGTAACAACGACCTGACGCGCTACGCCGAGGTCATGGAGCGTTCACTGCGCCACGAGGGCCTGCGTCACTACTTCCTCGTGACGTTCCCGCAGCAGCCCGGCATGCTGCGCATCTTCTTGTCGGATGTGCTGGGTCCCGCGGACGATATCGTGCACTTCGAGTACACGAAGAAGAACAACCGCGAGCTCGGCCCCGCTCTGGTGGGCATCGATTTGTCGAACCCGGATGACATCGACGGGCTGCGCCACCGCATGGAGGCCTCGCCCCTGCACGTGGAGGAGCTGCCGCTGGATTCGGAGATCACGCGACTCGTGATCTAAGGGAGTTGGTACACGCGCCTGAGAGGGGCGCGGTTTCGGGGACGAGGCCGTGGCCCCTCTCCCCTTTTATGTGGCCCATGCGCGTGGCTGGGTTGGGAGCCGCCCGGGGTGGCCGCTGGGCCGATGCGCGCGGTGGCGCGGCCGGGAGCACCGGCGGGGTGCCGCCGCGAGGGCTTTCAGGCGGCGAGGGTGACGGGGCGGGTGACGCGAACGCGCACGGAGGGGGTGGAGTTGAAGCGGTAGCCTTCGCCGCGGACTGTGGAGATGAGGTCGGGCAGGATGGAGAGCTTCTTGCGCAGGCGGCGAATGTGGGCGTCGACGGTGCGCGAGTCGGAGCCGAGCTCTGAGTCGGCCCACACGGAGGCGAAGAGTTCGTCGCGGGTGACGGAGCGGTCGGCGTTGGCGGCGAGGTGGGCCAGGAGGTCGTGTTCCTTGGCGGAAAGTCCGGCGTCGCGTCCGTCGAGGATAACCAGGCCGCGGTCGATGTCAATGTCGATGCGGGAGGAGCTCAATCGCAGGCCGGCCAGGACGTCGAGGAATTCCTCGTAGGAGGTGGGGGTGTCATTGTCGGCGCGGACGGAGGCGGCAGGGGTGTTGACGAGGGTCATGGGTGTATCCGATTCTTCGGGGCCGCACTCCCACTATCGGCGTGGGTATATCACTGCGGCGGTGATTGACAGGGGTATCTGAGGCGTCAATCACATACACATTCGCGACATCATGCCACCGCAGGGGCAGCACATGGGGTTCGCGAAGGTCGTCATGGCATTAAGTCTGTCGGACGATTTCCGTCCGGGCAACACCACGTCCACTAGGTGAGACTCTGTGACAGGATGTGTTCACAGTACGAATGCCCTGGTACAGGCGCGTATGAGCGCGGCGAGGAGGCAGCACAGACGCAAACGGTGAGGGGCGGGACCCATCGGGCCCGCCCCTCACCTATCGCCTAGAAGAACGCTCAGCTCTCCAGGCCGCGCTGGGCACGCACTTGCCGAGTAGCAGAGACAAGGTTGTCCAGCGACGCCTTCGTTTCCTCGTAGCCACGGGTCTTGAGGCCGCAGTCGGGGTTCACCCACAGACGAGAGACCGGCACCGCGTCGGCGGCCAGGCCGATGAGCTCCGCGAGCTCATCGGTGCTGGGGACGCGAGGAGCGTGGATGTCCCACACGCCGGGGCCGATGCCGTGGTCGAAGCCGGCCTCGGCGAGCTCGGGCACGACCTCCATCTTGGAGCGGGCCGCTTCGATGGACGTGACGTCGGCGTCCAGGCCCTTGATGGCGTCGATGATCTGGCCGAACTCGGAGTAGCACAGGTGCGTGTGGATCTGGGTGTCGGGACGCACGCAGGAGGTGGCCAGGCGGAAGGAGCCCACGGACCAGTCGAGGTAGTCGGCGTGGCGGTCGGCATCGAGGGGCAGGAGCTCACGCAGGGCGGGCTCGTCGACCTGGATGGCTGCGATGCCGGCGGCCTCGAGGTCGGACACCTCGTCGCGCAGTGCCAGGCCGATCTGGTCGGCGATGTCGCCGAGCGGCAGGTCGTTGCGCGGGAAGGACCACGCGATGATCGTGACGGGGCCGGTGAGCATACCCTTGACGGGCTTGTCGGTCAGCGACTGGGCGTAGCTGGTCCAGCCCACGGTCATGGGCGCGGGACGCGAGACGTCGCCCCACAGGACGGAGGGACGCGTGCAGCGCGAGCCGTAGGACTGCACCCAGCCGTTGCGGGTGGCCGCGAAGCCGTCGAGCAGCTCGGCGAAGTACTGAACCATATCGTTACGCTCGGCCTCGCCGTGGACCAGGACGTCCAGGCCCAGATCCTCCTGCAGCTTGATGACGGAGGCGATCTCCTCGCGCATGCGGGCCTCGTAGTCCGCATCGGAGAGCTCACCGCGGGCGTTGGCGGCGCGAGCCTTGCGGATCTCGGTGGTCTGCGGGAACGAGCCGATGGTCGTCGTGGGCAGCGGGGGCAGGTGGAGGCGCTCGGCCTGGGCGGCCTCGCGCTCGAGGTAGGGCTCGCGGGCGCGGTCGGCGTCGGTGAGGGCGGCGGTGCGGCTGCGGACCTCGGGGCGCACGACGCCGGGGGCGGCGGCGCGCTGTTCGAGGACGCGGGTGGCCTCGGCAACCTCGGCGTCGATGGCTTCCCAGCGCTCATCCAGGCCGCGGGCGAGGGTGACGACCTCGAGAACCTTCTGGTCGGCGAAGGCGAGCCAGGCGTGCAGGTTTTCGTTGAGGGTCGCGTCGTCCCAGGTTTCCAGCGCGGTGTCGTGAGGCACGTGCTGGAGGGAGTTGGAGGTGGCGACGGTGACGCGGGCTGCGCCCAGGGCCTGAGCGGCCTTCAGGGTCTCGCGCAGCTGCGCCAGGTCGGCGCGCCAGATGTAGCGGCCATCGACCGCACCGACGACAAGGGTCACGCCGGACAGGTCCGCGCCCTCGGGCAGCGAGCCGCGCAGCGTGTCCACGTGGAGGGCCTCGACGCCCGTCTTGGCCAGGGCGCCCACCGCGTGGGAGGCGTCGCCGTAGGGGGTGGTGAGCAGGATCTGGGGACGATTCTGGGAGGCGGCGAGGCGCTCGTAGACGCGGGCGGCCAGCTCGCCCAGCTCGACGCGGGTGCGCGAGAGGTTGTCGGAGGTCAGGGCCGGCTCGTCGAGCTGGACCCACGGGGCGCCCGCGGCGTGCAGGGAGGCCAGTGCCTCCTCGTACGCGGCCACGGCCTCGTCGATGCGGGTGAGCGGGTCGAAGTCCGGGGTGGACGGGTCGGCCTTGGCCAGGGCCAGGTACGTGACGGGGCCGACCAGGACGGGACGGGTCACGTAACCCCACTCGCGGGCGTCCGTGAAGCGGCGGGTGATCGTATCGTCGGCGAAGCGCAGGGGCGTGTCGGGGCCGATCTCGGGGACAAGGTAGTGGTAGTTCGTGTCGAACCACTTCGTCATCTCTTCCGGGCCGACCTTGTCGTCACCGCGGGCGAGCGCAAAATAGAGGTCGAGGCCCTCGCGGCCGGCGAAGCGCGGCGGGATGGCACCCAGGAGGATCGTGGCATCCAGGACGTGGTCATACAGGGAGGGCGCGTCGGCCAGGGAGGCGTCGGAGGGGTTCAGGCCGAGTTCGACGAGGCGCGCGAGGTTCTCCTTGCGCAGATCGTTGGCGGCCTGGATCAACTCGGCCTCGGTGATGCGGCCGGCCCAGCGGGCCTCAAGGGCGCGCTTGAGCTCACGATTACGTCCAATACGGGGATAGGCCAGGATCGTGGCGGTGGGGAACTGCGTGGTCGCAGCGGACATGGTTTTCTCCTTGGGTGTGCTACTCGTTCGGCGTGCGCGGGAGACCCGCACCCTGCCGCAGGGTGGATGGTGGTGCGCTCAGGCGCGGCTTTCGGGGGACGAGGCCTGGGACCGCAGCGGGTCAGGCTTGACTCCCATGAGGGCCAGGATGTCCAAGACGGGCTTGGAGCGGTTGAAGGTGTAAAGGTGGACGCCGGGAGCGCCCGCCTCCAGGACGGAGTGAATGAGGCGCGAGCCGAAGACGGCACCGAACTCGTCGCGCGCGTCCTGATGGGGGTAGTCGGCGAGCGTGGTCAGCAGGTATTCGGGGACCTCGATGCCGGTGAGGTCCTGGACGCGGCGCAGGCGCGCCGGGTCGGTGGCCGGCAGCAGGCCGGGCACGATCGGAATGGTGACGCCGGCGCGACGGGCGCGCTCGACGAAGGAGGCGTAGACCTCGGCATCCCAGAAAAGCTGCGTGATCGCGAAGGAGGCACCGGCGGCCTGCTTGACGAGGAGGCGTTCGACCTCCTGCGCGGGCGTGGTTCCGGCGGCGGGGTTACCCGCGGGGAACGCGGCGACGGCGATCGTCAGGGGCTTGAAGGCTGAGCGCAGGGCCTCGCCGGGGTGGGCGTCGCAGCGGCGCTTTTCGACGGTACGGATCAGGTGAATGAGCTCTGTGGCGCTGCCGACGCCACCCGGGCCGGGCTCCCAGTCTTCCTGTCCCACCGGCGGGTCGCCACGCAGCGCCAGAAAGGTGCGCACGCCAGAGTCCAGGTAGTCGTAGACGGCGGAGACGACCTCTTCAGTCGAGTTACCCACGCAGGTCAGGTGCGCGATCGGCTGGATCGGAGTGTCGCGCACGAGGCGGTGGACCGTCGAACGGGCATTGGAGCGGTCCTTGCCGCCCGCGCCGTAGGTGACGGACATGAAGTCGGGGCGCACGCGCAGCAGCTGGTCGACCGTGTTCCAGAAGGGTTCTTCCAGGGAGGGCTTGCGCGGGGGCATGACCTCGAAGGACAGGAGCGTGGGCTCGTGGTCGTGGGTGCAGGGACAGGCGTAGGTGTCGTCTGAGAAGGGCACAGTGTAACTCTCGGGTGGCGGCTGGCCTCCACGCGGATGCACGACAGCGCGGTTTGTGTGGTGGGGCGCAAGCCTAAGGAATGGCGGACGGCGGCGTCAGAAGCACATTCGGGCACGAATGGACCCGCACATGCGACGGGTGATGTTCGTTCGTGCGTTCATGACCCCAGTATGTCCACCTTCGCGCAGGTGGCGCAGGAGGGGTCCACGTAACGGGAGTTTGTGACAGCACCCGTCTCAGAAACGAGACGGGTGCGTGGAGATAGGTGGCGCCTCCGACAGGACTCGAACCTGCAACCTCGGGATTAGAAGGCCCTTGCTCTATCCATTGAGCTACGGAGGCGTGGCGCGATGCGCCGCCTGTAAGACTAGCGGAGGTTAGCGCGCCTTTCCACCAGCGCGCCCCAGCAGGAAGGCGAGCAGCGGAAAAAGCAGCACGGACATCGCGCCCGCGACGACGAGTAGGGAGGCGAGCCACGAGGGCAAGACACCCGTCTCGACACCCAGCTCGGTGACGGCGACGATGATCGGTAGGCCGGTCGCACCGTACAGGCCGATGCGCGTCGCGTCCATCCAGCCGACGCGCTCGATCGATCCGTGGAAGCGTTCCAGAAGGACGATGGGCACGCCGCGCACGACGAGGATCGCGCCGACGAAGGCGACGAGCAGGAAGGGGTAGCCTGCAACGGCGCTCAGCGAGATGTTCATGCCCGAGGTGACGAAAAACAGAGGGATGAGGAACGAAAAGCCGAGGGTGCGCAGCTCGCCCTCGACCATCGTGAAGTTGCCGGGCGCCAGCGCCCGTACGATGATGCCGGCCGCGAAAGCACCGAGCACCATGTCCAGCTCCATGACAGCGGACAGCGCCATGAGGCCGGTGAGGACCAGCATGACGACGCGCATGAGCGTCTTTTGCGAGGTCTGCGCGCCATGCAAGATCGTCCGCCCGATCGCGGGGTGCTTGAGGATAAAGCGCGTCGGGATGGCAACCGCAACGACCGTGGCAAGCGCGAAGATCAAAAGGACGATCGCGGCGGCCCACGGGCTACGTGCCGACAGGAGCAGCGACATGGCAATGATGGGCGCGAGCTCGCCGACGGCACCGTGGACAAGAACGGCCTTGCCGATCGTGGTACCCATGACGCCGGCCTCCATGAGGATGGGC
The DNA here is from genome assembly GCF_001064145.1 of Sanguibacter keddieii. Taxonomy (GTDB): domain Bacteria; phylum Actinomycetota; class Actinomycetes; order Actinomycetales; family Actinomycetaceae; genus Pauljensenia. The sequence continues at coordinate 11,977 of NZ_JVOJ01000036.1, read as the reverse complement.
AGCAGGGTACCCATCGCCGTCGAGGTCAGCGCGATGGCCAGCGCGATGTACGTCGCGGTGGCGACCCCCGTTGTACCCGACGCGGTAACCGCCACCCAGGAGACGGCCAGGCCGATGCCAAAGCATGTCAGCCACGTGAGCAGCGAGCGCCTGCCCGCCCGGCCGTGTACCTCTTCGACATTGATTTCGGTGCCGGCGATGAGGAAGAGCATGCCCATACCGACCTCGCGGAACACAGAGATTGGCTCGGTGAGGGATGCGAGTCCCAGAACGTTCGGCCCGATGATGACGCCGAAGATGAGCAGCCAGACGACGTCGGGCACGCGCTTGTGCGTGAGCGAGGACAGCAGGGGTGCGATGGCCGCAGCGGCGGCGATCAGAAAGAGGGAGACGATGGCTCCCTCGGTGCCACTCGTGCTCGACGCGGCGACGAGGCCGTGGCCCACTCCCCCGCTCGCGGCGGGCAGAGACATCGGCAGGCTCATGTGCGTTCCTTTTCGGGTACTTGGATGCAGCTCGCGTCGACGACCGTAAGGGGTTTTGCCGAACGCTCAGCAATGATGGGCATGACAAAGGCCCGGGACAACAAGTCCCGGGCCCGTGCGTGGATGCGAGGTCAGCCCTCGACGTCCAGGAGGCCGTTCTTGTAGGCCTTGGCCAGGCGGCGGGGCACGCGGATCTCACGGCCGGCAACCTTGACGGTGTTCAGCTCGGTAAGATCAGCCTTCCAGGTAGACCGGCGGGTGCGGGTGTTCGCACGGGACATCTTGCGCTTGGGAACTGCCATGTCTTACCGCTCCTCTTCTTTCTCGACGACTATTCTGATCGGTGCGCCACGCGGGCGCACGGCGACAACCCGACAAGACTACCACGGACCAGACTCTGAAGCACATTGCGAGAGGCTACGCGCCTGCGATCCTGGTTACAGACTGAGGGCGGTTTCTCTCCCTTAGACTGAGCGCATGTCCGATCTTCGCACGCTCGCCTCCGGCACGCTCCTCACCCACGAGATTGAGATCAAGCGTTCCCGATTTATCACGACGCTCGCGAGGACGGACACGCCCGAGGAGGCGCGCGACCTCATCGACGCCGTCAAAGCTGAGCACCCGCAGGCCCGCCATAACTGCTCGGCGTACCTCATCGACCCGCCGGATGCCGCACCGTTGCAGCATTCCTCGGACGACGGCGAGCCCTCGGGCACGGCGGGCACCCCGATGCTGGAGGCTCTGCGCGCCTCCGACACGTGGAACGCGACGGCGGTCGTCACCCGCTACTTCGGCGGAATCCTCCTGGGCGGGGGTGGCCTCGTGCGGGCTTACTCCACCTCCGTGTCCGAGGCCGTCGCCCGCGCCCCCATCGCCTACCTCGTCGGACGCGACATCCTCGAAACGCAGCTTACCCCCGGGGACGCGGGCCGCATTGAAGCCGAGCTGCGCGCGCGAGGAGCCGCGATCGTCGACACTATCTGGGGCGCGGACGTCACGTTGCGCATTGCCATCGATCCGGGCGACCGAGACTCGATTGACGCATGCCTGGCCCAGGCCTCGTCCGGTGTTGCAAAGTTTCGCTACGTGGAAACACGGCGGATTGAACTAGACGAGGCTCCGAGCGTGGGATGACAATTCAGGGGTACACCTGCTTAGGAAGGACCCCTCATGGCTCGCATCGCCTCCACCGTCGCCGATCTGATCGGCGGCACCCCCCTCGTCCGCATTAACCACGTTGCCGGCGACGGCGTCGACGTGGTCGCCAAGGTCGAGGCCTTCAACCCCGCCTCCTCCGTGAAGGATCGCATCGCCCGTTCGATCATCGACGCGGCCGAGGCCTCGGGTGCCCTGGCTCCCGGCGGCACGATCGTCGAGGCCACCTCCGGCAACACGGGCATCGCCCTGTCGATGGTGGGCGCGGCACGCGGCTACAAGGTCGTCATCGTCATGCCCGCGTCGATGTCCGTCGAGCGCCGCGCGATCGTGCGCGCCTTCGGTGCCGAGCTGGTCCTCACCGACCCGAAGGGCGGCGTCTCCGCGGCCGTCGCCGAGGCCGAGCGCATCGCCTCCGAGCGTCCCGGCGCCATCATCGCCTCCCAGTTCACCAACCCCGCCAACCCGGCTGCCCACGTGGCACACACCGGTGAGGAGATCTGGGCGGACACCGACGGCCAGGTCGACGTCTTCGTCGCCGGCGTTGGCACGGGTGGCACCATCTCGGGCGTCGCGAAGGTTCTCAAGGAGAAGAACCCGAACGTGCGCATCATCGCCGTTCAGCCCACCGAGTCTCCCCTGCTGACCGGCGGCACCCCCGGCCCGCACGGCATCCAGGGCCTCATGCCCAACTTCGTGCCCGATACCTTCGACGCTGACATCATCGACGAGGTCATCTCCGTGGAGACCGCCCAGGCGCTCGAGTTCGCTCGCCGCGCGGCCGCCGAAGAGGGCCTGCTCGTGGGCATCTCCTCGGGTGCTGCCCTGGCGGGTACGGCCGCCGTCGCCGCCCGCCCCGAGCTGGCCGGCAAGAAGATCGTCACGCTCCTTCCCGACACGGGTGAGCGTTACCTCTCGACCGCGCTGTTCGCGGGCCTCGAGGACTGATCTTTCCCGCTTGACGCGCTAAGGTGGCCCCGGATGGAATATCCGGGGCCACCTGTGCGTTCCCATCTGAGTCGACCATCCAGGAGGACCGAAGTGAAGCTCACCGTACGCGCCCTGTCGAAGACCCTGTCGCGCGCCCTGCCCTCCAAGGCGCTCGGACTCTTCCGCGAGGACCTCGTGACGGCGCAGCGCCGCGACCCCGCGGCCACCTCCGCCCTGGAGATCGCACTGACATACCCGGGCGTGCACGCCCTGTGGACGCACCGAGTGTCACACGCTCTGTGGTCCCACGGAGCCCGCACTCCCGCGCGCGTCCTATCCTCCATGGCCCGCGCGGTCACCGGCGTGGACATTCACCCCGAGGCCACGATCGGCCGCCGCGTCTTCATCGACCACGCGACGGGCGTCGTCATCGGCCAGACGGCCGAGGTCGGCAACGACGTCGTCATCTTCCACGGCGTCACCCTCGGCGGCGTCGCCATGATTCCCGGCAAGCGCCACCCCACCGTCGGCGATCACGTCATGATTGGCGCGGGCGCGAAGGTCCTGGGCCCCATCACCGTGGGCGCGGGCGTCAAGATCGGCGCGAACGCCGTCGTCGTCAAGGACGTGCCCTGCGGCAACGTGGCTATCGGCGTACCCGCACGCCTGCTCCCCAAGCCCGAAAAGGACACACGCGACCGCGACCTCATCGTCGATCCCAACTGCTTCTTCGAGGAGCCCGCCCTCTACATCTGAGGGCATCCGCCCTCGTCAGATGCGGTCTGTGAGAATCCGTTCAAGACCCGTGACAAAGTGAGCATCCTCACCTATAGTTGGTTTATGGAAGCTCGAACTCTACATGCCCCCCTGGACGCGTTGTCAGCGGCGAATCGGCCTCAGGGTATTGAGATCGCCACGCTCACAACATTCGACATTCCCGCGCTCGCGGTGCTCACCCTCGAGGCGTACGACGACGACGTCACGCCCGAGGCACTCTTGGAAACCTCCGAAGAACTACGCCTGACGTTTGAGGGCGCTTTCGGGGCGACCACCGAAGACTCGTTCATTGGTGCGTGGGACGGGGGAACGCTCGTCGGGGCGATCCTCGTCGTCCGCGAATCCCCGTGGGATGACGCGCCAGACGGCCCCTTCGTGGTGGACCTGATCGTCGCCCCCGACTACCGCAGGCGCGGCATCGCGACGGCCCTCGTCTCCGAGGTCGCCGCGCGCTGCTCGCGGTGGGGATTCGACACCCTCGCCCTGCGCCTGGATACGCGCCACGGCGGGGCCCGCGAACTCTACTCTGTCCTCGGATTCGAAGAGATCGCCTGACACAGGGCGAGGAGTGCGAGCCTTGCGGCCCGCACTCCCCTGACGGCCTTTCGCGCGCTCAGCGCTGGCAGGACGGACACCAGAACAGGCGTCGGTTCTGCATGAGCGCCTCGCGAATCGGCGTGGAGCAGCGCAAGCACGGCCGGTCCGTACGGTGATACACGTACCAGCGCGAGGCCTCCTCGTCCCCCTCAATCGGCGGGTTGGGGGCCTCCTCCGGGTCCATCGTGTCCAGGCGACCAGCGGCCAGGCCGCGGTTCATGAGGTCGCAGATGAGGACCCACAGCTCGCGCAGGCGCTTGACGGAGATGTTGGCACCCTTGCGGTGCGGCGAGATGCCCGCGAGGAACAGGGCGTCGGCGCGGTAGATGTTGCCCACGCCCGCGATGATCGACTGATCCATGACGATCTCGCCGATCGCACGCTTCTTGGAGTGAGCGACCTGAGCGAAACGCTCCATGGCCTCGGCGTCCGAGCGCGCCCCGGCATCCAGGGGATCCGGGCCCAGCTTCGCCTCAGCCTTGATGCGCTCCTCATCCGTGATGAGGTCGCAGCGGTTGGGGCCCACCAGGTCGGCGACGGCGTGGTCGTTGAACAGGCGCAGGCGCACGGCACCGACCGGCTCCGGCGGCTCCCACTCCCCCGCCTTGGCCTCGCCAAAGCCCTCGCCCCAGCGGGTCTCGGAGTGACCGTTCCACTCCCCCTTGTCGACGTTGGGGATGCGGTGGGCGACGCCGTGGCCCTCATCAACGACAGTCTCGTCGCCGTTGAAGCGCCACCAGCCGTACAGGCCCAGGTGGATGTGCACCCACCGGTCCGGCCAGGGGGCGTCCTCGCCGAGGATCGGCTCCCCGCTGCCCGCGGCGGCGCCCTCCAGGAGGGACACCCCGGCCTCGTACGTCTCACCTTCGATGGGCGGGACGAAACCAATAAACATGTGCTTGCCGTGCACGCGCACCCGCTGCATGACCCACCCATCCAGGAGGGCGGCGGAGGACGCGAAGCGCCCCTGCGGGGACGAGGCCGAGACGATACCCCCGACGAAAAGCTCGTCGAGGGTACCGGCTAGGCGACGGACTGCATCGCCTTCAGGCATGCGACCTCACTTCTTGACGACGACGTTGACCAGCTTCGGCGCGCGGGCGATCACCTTGAGCGGGTCGTTACCGCCGAGAGCCTTGACGATCGGGGCCTCGGCCATGGCGGCGGCGACGAGGTCCTCCTCCGAAATGGAGGGAGCGACCTCGATGCGGGCCTTGACCTTGCCGTTGACCTGGACGACGGCAGTGACCGTGTCCTCGACCAGCAGCGAGGAATCCTCGACGATCGGGAAAGGCTCGCGGGCCAGGGAGGCCTCGTGACCCAGGCGGGCCCACAGCTCCTCGCACACGTGCGGGGCGACGGGGGCGAGCATGAGGATCAGGGGCTCAATGGAATCGCGCGGCGCGGCGTCCAGGCTGGTCAGGTGGTTGTTGAGGACGATGAGCTTGGAGATCGCGGTGTTGATGCGCAGGTTCTCGTACTCTTCGGTGACCTCGGCGATCGTGCGGGCCACGAGGCGACGCGTCTTGTCGTCCGCGGGCTCGTCGGTGACCGTGAGCTCGCCGGTCTCCTCGTCGACCACGTTACGCCACAGGCGCTGCAGGAATCGCTGGGAGCCGACAACGGCGCGGGTCTCCCACGGGCGCGACAGGTCGAGGGGGCCCATGCTCATCTCGTACACGCGGAAGACGTCGGCGCCGTAGGCGTCGTACATCTCGTCGGGAGTGACGATGTTCTTCAGGGACTTGCCCATCTTTCCGTACTCGCGGACCACGGGCTCACCCTTGTAGGTGAAGCCGGTCGCCTCGTCGCCCTCGACCTCGTCGGCGGGCACGTACTGGCCGCGCGCGTCGGTGTAGGCGTAGGCCTGGACGTAGCCCTGGTTGAAGAGCTTGTGGTAGGGCTCGGAGTCCGGCACGTGGCCGAGGTCGAAGAGGACCTTCTGCCAGAAGCGGGCATAGAGCAGGTGCAGGACCGCGTGCTCAACGCCGCCGACGTACATGTCGGTGCCGCCGCTGGCCTTGCCCTCGCGCGGGCCCATCCAGTAGGCCAGGTTCTCCTCGCCGGCGAAACGCTTCGCGTTCGTCGGGTCGGTGTAGCGCATCTCGTACCAGCACGAACCCGCCCACTGAGGCATCGTGTTGGTCTCGCGGCGGTAGGCCTTGGGGCCATCGCCCAGGTCGAGGGTCACGTTCACCCAGTCCTCAGCGCGACCCAGCGGGGCCTCGGGCGAGGAGTCGGCATCGTCCGCGTCAAAGGTACGCGGGCTGTAGTCGCTGACCTCGGGCAGCTCAACGGGGAGCATATCCTCGGGCAGGGCATGTGCCACGCCGTCCTCGTCCCACACGATCGGGAAGGGCTCGCCCCAGTAGCGCTGGCGGCTGAAGAGCCAGTCGCGCAGGCGGTAGGTGACGGTGCCGTGACCCAGTCCCTTGGCGACCAGCCACTCGATCATGGCGGCCTTGGCCTCGTCCTTGGCCAGGCCGTTCAGGTCGATCTCGTCGTTCGCGGAGTCGACGGCCACACCATCGCCCGTGTAGGCACCGGCCTCGAGGTCGGGGCCGTAGGGGTCGTCGGCGGGGCCGATCGTGCGCACGACGTCGAGGTCGTAGGCGCGGGCAAAGGCCCAGTCGCGGTCGTCGTGGGCGGGCACAGCCATGATGGCGCCGGTGCCGTAGCCCCACAGGACGTAGTCGGCGACGAAGATCGGGACCGGGCGTCCGTTCACCGGGTCGATACCGAACAGGCCGGTGAACACGCCGGTCTTGGTGCGTTCCTCGTCGGCGCGCTCGGCCTCGGACTTCGCGGCGGCCTGGGCGCGGTAGGCGGCAACGGCCTCCTTCGGGGTGGCGGCGCCACCCGTCCACGCATCCTTCGTGCCCTCGGGCCAGGATGCGGGAAGGGTCAGGGCGGAACCGTCGCCGGCGTCGCCACCGACGGCGCCGCCGAGGATCGGGTGCTCGGGGGCGACGACCATGAAGGTCGCGCCAAACAGCGTGTCGGGGCGCGTCGTGTAGACGTCCAAAGAGTCGAGGGAGGCACCGGCCTCGCGCGCACCAGGCACGTCGAAGCGCACGGTCGCGCCCTCAGAGCGGCCGATCCAGTTACGCTGCATGGTGCGCACCTTCTCCGGCCAGTCGATCGTGTCGAGGTCGTCGGACAGGCGCTTGCCATAGGCGGTGATGCGCATCATCCACTGGCGCAGGTTGCGCTTGAAGACTGGGAAGTTGCCGCGCTCGGAGCGACCATCCACGGTGACCTCTTCGTTGGCCAGGACCGTGCCCAGGCCGGGGCACCAGTTGACGGGGGCCTCGGAGACGTAGGCGAGGCGGTAGGAGTCGACGACCTTCGCCTGCGCGGCGCGATCGAGCGAGGAATAGTCGGAGCCGTCCTCGGGGCGAATCTCGCCGGACTCGAGCTTGGCGATCAGCTCGCTGATCGGGCGAGCCGCACCCTGCGAGCCGTCGGGGGCCGTGGCCTCGGGATCGAACCACGAGTTGAAGACCTGCAGGAAGATCCACTGCGTCCAATGCACGTACTCAATGTCGGTCGTCGCGAAGGAACGACGCGAGTCGTGGGACAGGCCCATGCGACGCAGCTGACGGCGCATGTTCGCGATGTTCTGATTCGTGGTGATCGCCGGGTGCTGGCCGGTCTGGACGGCGTACTGCTCGGCCGGCAGGCCGAAGGCATCGTAGCCCATCGTGTACAGGACGTTGTCGCCCTTCATGCGGCGGTAGCGCGCCAGCGTGTCGGTCGCGATGTAGCCCAGCGGGTGACCCACGTGCAGGCCCTTACCCGAGGGGTAGGGGAACATGTCGAGGATGAAGAAGGGGTTGCGGGAGGCCAGCGGGCCAGCCAGGGCGCCCGTGGGGTTGTCCGCGTAGAACGTGCCCAGCTCCTCCCAGCGGTCCTGCCACTTCGTCTCGATCTGACCTGCGAGCTCAGCGGTGTAACGCTGGGCCGGGGCACTCTGCGGATTTTCGCTCATGTGTGCGTTCCTCGCTTAACGATGGGTCGCGTAACAATAGTCCCCACCAGGGTAGTTCACGCCCGCGCGCCCCGCCGGACGCGTCCACCTACCGAAGTGAGCACGAATAGGTGACAATAGTCGCATGAGCACTATCTTCGACAACATCATCACGGGTGTGTGGCCCGGCCGCTTCGTGTGGGCCGATGACCTGTGCGTCGCCTTCGCGACCATCGAGCCGACCTCCCCAGGCCACGTCCTCGTGGTTCCGCGCACCGCGTACGAGGCGTGGACGGACGCCCCCTCGGACGTCGCCGCCCACCTCATGACCGTGGCACGCACGATCGGCCTGGCGCAGAAGGCCGCGTTCGGCGTGCCGCGCGCCGGCCTCGCAATCGCTGGATTCGAGGTGCCCCACACCCACCTGCACGTGATCCCCCTGCGCGACGAGACCGACATCCTCCTGTCGAAGGCGGCCCCCGCCAGCGACGAGGAGCTCGATACCGCGATCACCGCCCTTCGCGAGGCACTCCTGGCCGCCGGACACGGCCGCCACGTGCCGGCGTCAATGGGATCCGCTGACCTCGCCTGAGGCCTGCACTCCCCCCACCCGCGCGTCCACCGACGGGCGTTTCCAGCTCGCCCGGCCACCTCGGCCAGGTGGGCTGGATGATGTCAGGACCTCGTCGACGGGAGGCGGGGCGCGTTGGCGTTGCTCAGTCCCGGATGATGATGCCCGAGGCCTGTGCGGGGTCTAGGAGGAGCATCTGTCCGTCTTCGAGGAGGACCGTCACTCCTGAGGGGTCGGATGCCACCACGGTGATGCGGGCACCGGGCACGAGGCCGACCTCCTCCCACGCGCGCAACGCTTCGGGGTCGCGGTCGGGCAGCCGCTCGACGACTCCTCCGGCGGTCACGTCGAGCGCGTCGAGCGGGTTTCCTGCAACGTCGTCGCTGGTTCCGTCGGCCCGCGGGATCGGATCACCGTGCGGGTCACGGCTCGGGTAGCCGAGGACCCGGTCGAGACGGTCGAGAAGCCGATCGGAGACCGCGTGTTCGAGTATCTCTGCCTCTTCATGCACCTCATCCCAGGAGAAACCGAGGGCTTCATGCAGGTAGGTTTCAAGCAGGCGGTGGCGGCGCACCATCCCCAGGGCGATCGCTCGGCCCTGCGGGGTCAGTCGCACGCGTCCGTAGCGCTCGTGCGTGACGAGGCCCTGGCGGGCCAGGCGCTGAATGTTCTCCGTTGCCGTCGAAGGGACGACGCCCATGTGTTCGGAAACATCCTTGGGCTTGACGCCGTCACGGCCGGCTTCCTCGGCACCCCATACGAGCTTGAGGATGTCCTCCACGACCGCGGAATAGGTGCTCGGCGCGTCCGACATGGCGTTCCCCTTTCGTCTGAGGCCCCATTGTAGGTGCCAGTGTCGCACGCCCATCGAGCGTGCGACATAGGCCACGACGCCCCACATTGACTTGCGCGGGGAAGGGCGCGCCTGTATATTTATCTCTCGGTTGCAAAACCCCCGCGTCATTAGCTCAATTGGCAGAGCAGCTGACTCTTAATCAGCGGGTTGAGGGTTCAAGTCCCCCATGACGCACAGCTTTCCCGGCTCCGGCTGGTGAAAGTGCCCCGCGTCATTAGCTCAATTGGCAGAGCAGCTGACTCTTAATCAGCGGGTTGAGGGTTCAAGTCCCCCATGACGCACAAACAACCGGCGGCCTACGGGTCGCCGGTTTTTCGCATCTATGGTGCCACTCTCCTGCCCGCATCTCCTTGTTTCCCATGTGGACACACTGAAGGGCGACGTAGAGAAGGCACGCATCGCAGGAATCGTCAACCACGCGGAGACTGCCACAGACACGAATCCGGAGGAGGGAGACGTCATCGCGTCGAGGATTCGCTTCAAGGTCCTCATCGAGTTCGGCATTGCGCCGACGGGCGAGGGCATCGAGTGTGCAACGGAGCACACGGGGATCGCCTGTACGCGACGACCGCACCCGAGAGAACACTCAATCCAGAGCTCACAACGCAAGAGACGATGCACTTTTCTACCATGTGTATACTAGAGAATCATGAATCATGGCATTTGATTCGCACACCTACGACTGGGGAACATCATGAGGAAAAGCCGGAGAGTTCTGGCGATGGGTGCCGGTTTGGCTCTTGTCGCTGCAGGTTCGGTCACAATGTTTGCGCCTCGCAGCGCACAAGCCGACGCGGAGCCCTTCCCCCTCTCACAATACGTCTCATCAACAAGCACGACTGTGTGCAACGCCAACCCTGTGATCACGACCTATCACGGTACCGTCGTGCTAGACATTCCGATCACTGCGCTTCTGGCAGACCACGAGGCCGAAATCCGCGCTGCGGCTGCACAGGGGCTCTCCCCTCATGACTCGGGCAACAACGACAACCCCGATATCGCACTGACTGTGAGTGTTCCTGAGCCGGTCACGTTGGGGGCGTCTCGCGAGAAGTCTACCTCGTCAATGATCGCCTACACCTGGCTCTCCCCCAACTCTGACCACACACAGGTCACTGCGAACATCCAATTCAAGGATCTCAGCTGGCAGCAGCTGCTCGATATCTACGATGCAGAGAAAGCCAACCCCGGCCAGCATACGATCAAGGTCCAGGTCCCCTATGCCGTTGGCACAATTGACCCCACGGAAGCGACTCAACTGGCCAGCGAACAGGTGACCGTGACGGGCATGTTCAACTTCTTCGCATCATCGACGACCCCCGCTCAGGTCTTTCACTTCGATACGAAGACCCTGAAGCTGGCGGAGTCGCCTACCGACTGCTTCGCGTCCGCACCAACCAAGACAACGCGCTGGGTTGATGAAGAGGACGGCCACGACTTACAGCCCCCAAAAACCGGGCCAAACTTCTTCCAAGCCGCAGGAATTCCCGACTACGAATTCTCCACTCAGGAGTTGTCTGCGGATGGCATGACCGGTATTTACAAGTACAAGAAGGTATTTGGCTCTCTTCCAGTCAATGGCGATGACCCGACAATCGACACCGACTTTAAGGTCGGCCTGGATGGGAGCGCTCCGACTCAGGCGGAACAGATCTACGCCGAGAACAAAGATTCTCTTCTGACCATTGAGAACGTCGTTCACTTGGATGACCTTCGCGGTGGACGCATTGCGAAGCTCCTCGAGAAATACGACGAGACCCCCAACGCTTTCGACGATATTGAATTGAAGAATGCTCACTTGGGCTTCACAACCCAGATCAATCTTCCTGCGCAGCTGAAGTTTTCTGACCCCTCGGCCATCTCGGTGACTGGGCTTCCCCAGGGCTTCTCAGCGAAGACAGTGGCAGTTAACGGACAGACCGCAACGGTTACCGTGGACTTCGATAACCCCGATCAGATCACCACCATCGCAGCCCTCAAGGACGCGATGGGTGCGCTTCACGGTGATGCGGTGATCACTATTCAGAAGATTGCCTTCACCGAATCCGCAACTGCCGATACGGATTACCAGATCGATCACCTCACGCAGGGCACTATCTCGGTTGATGTCGAGAAGCAACTCGGTGTCATCGTGAGGCCCGGGCAGCCTTCACCCGCATGCCCTCCGACGATGGATGACTACGACGCTGTCAAACCGGCCGAGCCTCGTTCTGTTGTTGGAACAGTATTTGATCCCCCATCGCCCGCATGTCCCCCTACAGACACCCCTTATACCGCCGGATGGAGGCCCCCCATGACTGGCCCTTCTGCCGGATGGGATGAAGCTCCGCTCATGAAGCACCCCCTGAAGTTCACGACCAGCGAGGCGCATACCGAGGTGACGCGACTGTCCTTCAAGCCCGGTCCGACGCCTACACCGACGACGGTGACGCCCTCGGCTCCTCCGACGCCTGCAACGCAGCTCGCCAAGACCGGTGCTCTCACCGGCGATGTGCTGGTGCTCGCTGCCGTGACGGGCGCTATCGGTGCCGCGGCAATGCGGAGGAAGCGCTCTTAATTCGCGTTTCATAGTCATAGGCGGGGTGCCGGTGAAGGACGCGTACCGCGAGGCGTTCGACGCCCCCGGCCCCGCCCTC
>NZ_JVOJ01000035.1:10834-11029 GCF_001064145.1 Sanguibacter keddieii | reverse complement strand
CCGGCGTCGCCTTTGCTCGCGCAGGGCGAGCCTCAGATGAAACCGACATCGCCTTTGCTCGCGCAGGCTCAGCCCCAACTGAAACCGCCATCGCCTTTGCGGGTGAGAAATGGGCGTTTTTGATGCGTTTTTCGGTTGCATTGGTGATGGTGGTTTCACGTTGGCCTGCATCAGCGGTCGCAGAGGTGATGGCGG
>NZ_JVOJ01000035.1:0-10734 GCF_001064145.1 Sanguibacter keddieii | reverse complement strand
GGTTTCACGTTGGCCTGCATCAGCGGTCGCAGAGGTGATGGCGGTTTCACGTTGGCCTGCATCAGCGGTCGCAGAGGTGATGGCGGTTTCACAGTTGCCACGTGGCTGTGTCCTGTGTGCGAAAAAGTTCTCCCTGCTCGGCCTGATGGTGGGTGCGAGCGCGATAAAGTTCGCCCTGCGTACGAAAAATGGCCCAAAATCGGCGGTTTGTGGCGTGCCGGGCGGGTTATTCGCGGAGCGCCAGTGCTGTGGGCGCTCCTCGCAGGCCCACCGTGCCCAGCAAGCCAGACGTGCCCGTCGGAATTAGTCCTGGTGGCCGGCGCGGGCCAGGCGCTTGGCACGAATGGAGCCGACCAGCCAGTCGGCGCTCAGGCAGCCCAGCGCCACCCATACGACACCCATCGCGATCCAGCGGAACGTCGGAACCGTCTCGTGAAAGATGAACACGGCGACGAGCAGCTGCAGGGTGGGCCCCAGGTACTGCAGGAAGCCCATCGTCCCCAGGGTCAGGCCCCTCGCCGCCGAGGCGAACATGATGAGCGGGATCATCGTCAACGCACCCGCGCCCACCAGGAGCGCCAGGTGAAGGGGCCAGGACACCCCGGCCTCGTCGTTAGCGGCGATCGTGTGGAAAGACGTGGAGGACGTGGCCGCCAGGTAGGCGTAGTAGCCGAGCAGGATGGGCGAGACGGCGGCCGTCTCGATCGCCATTCCCGCGAGGGGGTCGACGCGCGCAGCCACGTCCTTTTTCACCAGTGAATACAGGCCGAACGTCAGAGCGAGCGTGAGCGAGACGATGGGGACAGCGCGCTGGCCGATCACGAGGATGACGACGGCGACGACGCCGAGGGTCAGGGCCACCTTCTGGATCGGGGTGACGCGCTCGCGCAGCACGATGAGGCCCAGCGCGACCGTCACGAGGGGGTTGATGAAGTAGCCGACCGCCGCGTCGGTCGTGTGGCCGGCGAGGACCGCGTACACGTACACCGACCAGTTAACGACGATGAGCGCGCCCGCGACCGCGAGGCGCCACAGGGCTCCCCGGTCGGCGATCAGCGCGCGGATCTTCCCCAGCGAACCCGTTAGGGCGAGCGCGACCAGGCAGAAGAACAAGCCCCACACCGCGCGGTGGACGATGACCTCGACGGCGCCGGCGGGGGAGAGCAGCGAGAAGTACAGGGGGAAGAACCCCCAGATCACGTAGCAGGAAACGCCGAGGGCGAGTGCGCGTGGATCGTTCTTCTGGGTGCTCATGCACCCAGTGTATGAACATCGCGGGGGCAAACGCCGCCGCGGGAACCGGCGTGATCACCAGGCGAGAAAGCGTGATCGGCCGTGTCGTCCCCCGACATCAGGGCGGTTTCGTCGATGCCGAGGACCACGCCGAGGGCCTCCAGGTAGCGTTCCTGCTGGCTTTCCTCGCCGGCCCGGCGCGCCATGACGGTCGGGTTGTGGATGAGGCGCGCGGCCAGGTGGCGCAGCGCTCGGGCCGCGTCGTCGGTCGAGAGGGGAGCCTCGCCGAGGCGATCGATCTCCTCCTCAACGATGCGGAACACGCGTGAGCGCAGGTGCCGCACGACCGGGTCCATGGATCGAGCACCGAGGCCGCGCTCGAAGGAGGAGACCTCCTCGTCGATAATGGCGCGGGCGCGCGTTAGCGCGTCAGCATCGGCTGCCGGGACCGAGGCCTGGATGGTCGGCAGGTCGATGAGCGTCACGTTCGACAGTGAAGCGATGGAGCTTTCGGTGTCGCGCATGAGCGCGAGGTCCAGGACTACGGTGGGCCCGGATGCCGCGGCCATGTCGCGTGTCAGGACGGGGCTTCCCAGCCCTCGGCATGTCACGACGAGGTCGGCACGCTCCAGAGCAGAGGGAAGGTCGGCGGCGCTGACCCAGCCGATGCCTCGTCCCTGGGCGAATTCGCGGGCGCGCCCAGACGTCGAGTAGACGGACACGTCCGATGCGCCGAGCGCCTGCAGGGCGCTGACGGTCGCGCCCGCGTAGGCACCCGTGCCGACGATGAGTACGCGCGCGTCCACCCACGCTCCCAGGTGAGCCGCAGCCATGTCGAGGCCGACGGCGACGACGGATCGTCCAGCCCCGGCCAGTCCGGTCTCGGTCGCGACGCGGCGGGAGGTCGCCGATGCTCGCTCGGCGGCGCGCCCCAGGTCGCAGCTGAGGGTCCCGTCCTCCCAGGCCGTGCGTGCGGCGCGGCGCATCTGCCCGGCGATTTCGCGCTCGCCGATGACCATGGACTCCAGTCCCGCCGCCGTCGAAAACAGATCGACGAGGCCGTCGCGACCCCACAGGTGACGCAGGTGCACGTCCTCGCGCGGGGTGCGGGCGGCGGTGGCGAGCTCGCGCTCTACCGCGTCCTTGATCGTGTGGGGGTCGGCCGAGGCCGGGGCGTCGACGTAGATAGTGACCCGATTGCAGGTACGCAGGACCATGACTCCGCGCGCGTGCGGCAGCGAGCGCATGAGGGTAGGACCCAGGTCGGCCGCGCCGGAGAGCCGGGCGATGTCATCGAGGGGGGTGTAGCGGTGGTCCGCGGAGAGCACATGAATAGTCACAACGCGTCCATTTAAGGGCACGTGGGTGGCGCGAGCAGCGCTGGACACCTATTAATGTTGGTGACGCCGTGTCATTTCGTAATGTTGGCGAAATAAATGGCTCCATCCCGCGGATAAACGGGCATAAAGGCACGTAAATACGCCCATTTGCGACGTGTGAGAAATTGTCTTGAACTAAACTGGAAAACGACAAAAATGCGCGAATTAACGCACGAAAACATCATTAAATTAAGGGAGACACATGGCGACGCCCCCGCTGATCGCCGCCCTGACCGGGCAACGCGCGTCCACCCCCGTGTGGTTCATGCGTCAGGCTGGACGCTCCCTGCCTGAGTACCGTGAGCTGCGCGCCGCTATTGGCCTGCCCATGCTCGAGGCCTGCTTGCGCCCCGACGTGGCCGCCGAGGCAACGGTGCAGCCCGTGCGGCGCCACGGCGTGGACGCGGGCATCTTCTTTTCGGACATCATGGTCCCCCTGCGCCTGGCCGGGGTGGGCGTCGAGATTGAGCCTGGCGTCGGCCCGGTCCTCGATCATCCCTATCGCACGCGCGAGAGCATCGACGAACTCCTGAGTCATCGTTACGGGGAGGGGTCCTGGACCGATTCCACCGGGCGTGCGCGCGACTGCGCCGAGGGTGCCCAGTGTGTGCGCGATGGGGTCGCAACGGCGGTGCGCGAGCTGGGCTCCACGCCGCTCATTGGATTCGGCGGCGCCCCCTTCACCCTGGCCGCGTACATGGTCGAGGGGCGTCCCTCGCGCGATCACATGGCCGCACGCGCGCTCGCGGCTTCCGACCCGGGCGCGTGGGATGCTCTCATGACCTGGTGTGCGCGGGTGAGCGCCGACTTTATTACCGCTCAGATCGAGGCCGGTGCCAGCGCCGCGCAGATCTTCGACTCGTGGGTGGGGTCTCTCTCGCCTCGCACCTATCGGGAGTCCGTCGCGCCGTATTCGCGCATGGTCGCACAGCGCGTCGCCAGCGCGCTCAGCCCGGTGACCGGTTGCCGCGCTCCGCTCATCCACTTCGGGACGGGCAGTGCTCCGATCCTGTCCGACATGGCCGAGGTTGGCGCCGACTGCGTGGGCGTGGACTGGAAGACGGACCTGTCGTGGGCCATCGAGCAGGTGCCCGGAAAGGCCGTGCAGGGAAATTTGAACCCCGCGCTACTTCAGGCCCCGTGGCACGTTATCGAACAGGCTGTTCGGCATATTCTCGACGCCGGTCGCTCCGCCCCTGGGCACGTCTTTAACCTTGGGCACGGCGTGCCACCCACGACCGACCCCGACATGCTGACGCGCATCGTGGAGTTGGTGCACGAGCTGGGTGACGAACGATGAACCCCCGCTCGGCCATCCCCACCCACCCCGGCGCGGTCGTCGTCGGCGGAGGTATTGCCGGCCTCGTGAGTGCGTGGGAACTGGCCTGCGCGGGCGTGCGTCCCCTCCTCGTCGAGGCGCGCGGCTACCTGGGAGGCCTCATCGCCCGCGGCACAGTCGGCGGAGCGAACGTGGACCTGGGCGCGGAGACATACGTCGTGCGCGGCACCGACACCTCGTCGATCGTGGACGCCCTGGGGCTGACCTCGGTCGAGCCCGCCGGATCGGGCGCCCGCCTCTACGCACCCTCCCTGCGCGGCGGCTGGGAGCTGCGCTCCTTCCTGCGCGACTCGTTCCTGGGAATCCCGGCCCACCCGGACGCGCCCGACTGTGCACACGTACTCGGCGAGGCCGGGGTGCGCCGCGCCCTTGAGGATCGCTCGATGGGCGGCGGCATCGGCATGGACGAGGCCGGGGAGACTCTGGCCGGTTTCGTGGCCGCGCGCATGGGGGAGGCTGTGCTGGAGCGCTCGGTGCGGCCGATCATCGCGGGCATCTACACTGCCGACCCCGTCGTGCTGGCGACCGACACGGTCGCCCCCGGCCTGCGCGCCGAGACTGCCCGTCACGGATCCCTGGCCGCTGCGGTCGCGGCGCGCCTGGCGGCCGCCGGATCGCGCCGCACCCCCGAAGCCTGCGTCGAGGGCGGAATGTTTGTCCTCGTCGACGCGCTGAAGGCCGCCATCGAAGAAGCCGGGGGAACCGTCTTGACCCGCACGGGCGCGTTCGCGATGGCGCGCTCGGCCACGGGATGGACCCTCGAGTGCGGGCCGACGGGGCCCGGGCCGACCCCCGGAGCCGAACCCGTGCCGAGCGGGCCGGGCGTGAGCGTCACGACGGAGCGCCTCGTCCTCGCCTGCAGCGCCAGCGCCGCCCTGCGCCTGTTGACGCAGGCGCGCATCCCCGGCCTCGTGCCCGATGTGAGCGTTCCCGAGGGCGCGCCCATCGCGCGCCTCACCCTGGCCGTCCACGCCCCCGAGCTGGATGACGCACCCGTCTCCCAGGGCCTCCTGGTCGCGCCCGCGCCCGCCGACGAGCGGCCGGTGGCGGCCAAGGCGCTGTCGCACCTCACCGTCAAGTGGCCCTGGCTCGCCGACCAACTCCCGCCCCACACGCACCTGCTGCGCCTATCGTACGGGCGCCTCGGCGAGGCCGAACCCGCCGTCACCGTCGAGGGGGCCCTGCGCGACATCCGCACGCTCACCGGCGTGCCCATCGCCGCCGATGCCGTCACCGACCACCTGCTCGCCCGCTGGAACGGCACGCTCCCGCCCCTGCCCCCCGAGTATCGCGGCCGCGTCGCCGCGCTCGAGGAACAGGTGCGTCCCCTGGGGGGCGTGGCGCTCACGGGCGCCTGGGTCGCAGGAACCGGCATCGCCTCCGTCGTCACACACGCCCGCGCGGGCGCGAAAGGACTGCTATGACCGCGCAGGTATTCGTTCTGGGGACCAGGGGATCGCGCCTGGCGCTCGCCCAATCCACCACCGTCGCGCGGGCGATCGAGGAGGCCGGGGCTCGCCTCGGCGAGGACGTGCGCGTCGAGCTCGAGGTCGTGCGCACGCACGGCGACGTGTCCGCCGCGCCCCTGGCCGCGCTCGGCGGCGTCGGCGTGTTTGCCGCGCAGCTGCGGCTTGCGCTCCTCGGGGGAGAGTGCGACCTGGCCGTCCACTCCTTCAAGGACCTGCCCACCGCCCCCACGCCGGGGCTGCGCATCGCGGCCGTTCCGCAGCGCGAGGACCCCCGCGATGCCCTGTGCGCGGCCGACGGTGCGACGCTGTCGTCGCTGCCCGCGGGCGCG
This sequence comes from Sanguibacter keddieii, assembly GCF_001064145.1. Classification (GTDB taxonomy): domain Bacteria; phylum Actinomycetota; class Actinomycetes; order Actinomycetales; family Actinomycetaceae; genus Pauljensenia. Next base: position 4,985 of record NZ_JVOJ01000035.1, on the reverse strand, counting down.
CTCGTCGGCACGGGCTCACCCAGGCGCGCCGCTCAGGTGCTCGCCGCGCGCCCCGATCTGCGCGTGTGCGACCTGCGCGGCAACGTGCCCACGAGGCTTTCGCGCGTGCGGGGTATCGACCTGGGGGCCGACGCGGGCACCGCCCCCTCCGCCCTCGGCACGGGCGAGCACCTCGACGCGGTCGTCCTCGCCCTCGCCGGGCTGCGCCGCATCGGCCTCGACACCCACGTCACCGACGTGCTCGACCCGGCCATCATGATGCCAGCCCCCTCGCAGGGTGCCCTCGCCATCGAAACACGGGACGAGGACGACCCCCTCCTGCGCGCCCTCCTGGGTGCCCTCAACCATCGGCCGACCGCGCTCGCGGCCAGCGCCGAGCGCGCCGTCCTCTCCGCCCTCGGTGCGGGGTGCGCCGCGCCGGTGGGTGCGTGCGCCCGCGTGGACGAGGCCTCCTCGGCCCTTCTGCTCGGCGCGCGCGTGATGAGCGTCGACGGGCGTGAGCGGGTCGAGGCGAGTGGCGCTCTCGCGCTCACTGACTCGGTTGGTCGCGGCGAGGCCGCCCGCCTCGGAGCGGACGTGGCGCGCCAGCTGCTCGATGGTGGCGCCGCCGAGGTCACCGACCTGGGGGCGACGAAAGCGCCGAGGCAATCCTCGTGAACGAACACCACGTGAGCGCACCCCTGAGCGGGCGGCGGATCCTTCTGACCCGAGCCAAGTCCGATGACGCGATCGCGCGCGCTTTGCGCCTCGCCGGGGCGCAGGTGGATTCTCTCGCCCTCACCGTGTCGACGCCGCTGGAGTCTGCGCGCCTCGACGCGGCGCGCGACCGTCTGGCTCACGGCGCGTACGCGTGGGTCCTGTTCTCCTCCTGGAGGGCCGCGCGGGCCGTCGTTTCCGGACTTCCACGCGCTCGCTCGCTCGGCACGCGCATCGCCGCCGTCGGCCAAGCCACCGCCCAATGGACCGCCGACCACGCGGGCGTGAGCGCCGACCTGACCGGGGCCGGATCCGCCGCCGCGCTGCTCGAGTGCTTCCCCTCCCCGTCCTCCGGCGAGCGCTCGGTCCTCATTCCCCGCTCGGCGGCAGCACCCGATACGCTGCCAGACGGGCTACGCGCTCTCGGCTGGAGGGTTGAGGCCGTCGACGCCTACACCACCACTCCCGCCGACGCCGCCGATATTCCCGACGATATCGCGGGGAATTTCCGCGCGGGGCACTACGACGCGGTGGTCCTCACCGCCTCCTCCCAGGCGCGCGCCCTCCCCCCGCTCCTCGGCCTGCCGCCCCCCACAACCCGGGTCGTGACCATCGGCGCACCCACCGCAGCCACCGCCAGGCGGCAGGGGATCGCGGTCGCGACCCAGGCCTCGTCCCCCACACCCGATGCCATCGTCCGCACCCTCATCGATGCCCTCGGCCGCCCCGTCCAAGCCGACGCACCTGAAGAAAGAGACTCATGACTACCGTCCCCGAATCCGTCACCTCCTACCTCGCCGAGGCCGGGGTGGACAGCGCCCCGATCCCGACGATTCGCCCGCGCCGCCTGCGCTCGACCCCCGCGATGCGCGCCCTCGTGCGCGAAACCCACGTCGATCCGGCCAAGCTCATCTGGCCCGTCTTCGTGCGCGACGACATCGACGAACCCCGCGAAATCGCCGCAATGCCGGGCCAGTACCAGCACACGATCGATTCGCTGCGCCGGGCCGCCGCCGAGGCTGCCGAAGCCGGCGTGGGTGCCATCGACCTGTTCGGCGTGCCCGCCCGCCGCGACGCGATTGGCTCCCAGGCGTGGGCGGAGGACGGGATCCTCAACCGTGGCCTCACCGCCGTGCGCGCCGAGGTCGGCGATGCCCTCGTCGTGTGCGCGGACACCTGCCTGGACGAGTTCACCGACCACGGGCACTGCGGCCTCCTCGATGAGGAGGGCGGCGTCGACAACGACGCGACCCTGCCGCTCTACCAGGCGATGGCGATTTCCCAGGCGCGCGCGGGCGCACATATGGTCTCGCCCTCGGGCATGATGGACGGCCAGGTCGCCGCGATCCGCGCCGCCCTCGACCAGGCGGGATACGCTGACGTCGCCATCCTCGCATACTCCGCGAAGTACGCGTCCGCCTACTTTGGGCCCTTCCGCGAGGCCGTCGGATCCACGCTCAAGGGCGACCGACGCACCTACCAGCAGGACCCCGCGAACCGACGCGAGGGCCTTTTCGAGGCGCTGCTCGACGCGGCCGAGGGCGCCGACATGCTCATGGTCAAGCCCGCCGGCCCCTACCTGGACGTGCTGGCCGACGTGGCCGCCGCATCCGATATTCCGGTCGCCGCCTACCAGGTATCCGGCGAGTACGCGATGGTCGAGGCCGCCGCCGCCAACGGGTGGATCGACCGCACGCGCGTCATCGACGAGTCCCTCACCGGCATCTTCCGGGCGGGAGCCGACTCCGTCCTCACCTACTGGGCCCTCGAGGTTGCCCGCAGGGCCCGCTGAGCGCGCATCCTCGTACCGTTATCCCTCTTACCCTGATGAAGGTAGCTATGACCACTAACGAAACCGCATTCTCCCAAGCAAAATCCGTGATTCCCGGCGGCGTCGACTCGCCCGTGCGCGCCTTCGGCGGCGTCGGCGGCACCCCGCGCTTCATCGCGAGCGCGAGCGGCGCGCGCGTCACCGACGTCGAGGGACGCTCCTACGTGGACCTGGTCGGGTCGTGGGGTCCTGCGTTGCTCGGCCACGCGCACCCCGAGGTGGTCGCCGCCGTCCAGGAGGCTGCCTCGCGCGGCCTGTCCTTCGGTGCCCCCACAGAAACTGAGACGCTGCTGGCCAGCGCCGTGCGCGAGCGAGTGCCCTTCGCGCAGCGCGTCCGCTTCGTGTCGACGGGTACCGAGGCGACGATGACGGCGATCCGCCTGGCGCGCGGCGCCACCGGGCGCGACCTGATCGTGAAATTCGCCGGCAATTATCACGGTCATTCCGACGGCCTGCTCGCCGCCGCTGGGTCGGGCGTCGCCACCGGTGGCCTGCCCGGGTCGGCCGGCGTTCCCGAGGCCATCACCGCGCAGACCATTGTCTTGCCCTACAACGACGTCGATGCGCTGCGCGCGTGCTTCGAGCAGGTGGGTGACAGTATCGCCGCCGTCATCTTCGAGGGCGCCCCCGCCAACATGGGCACGGTCCCGCCCCGCCCCGGGTGGAACCGCGAAATCCGCCGCCTGTGCACCGCGCACGGCGCGCTCATGATCCTCGACGAGGTCCTCACCGGCTTCCGCGTCGACCCCGCCGGCTGGTGGGGCCTCGAGGCTGTGGCCGGATGGGTGGACGGCGCGCCCGCGGGCCGCTACGGCGCCGGCTTCGTTGACGCCTCCTGCGTCGAGGGTGCCGACTGGGTGCCCGACCTGGTGACCTTCGGCAAGGTCGTGGGCGGCGGCATGCCCCTGGCTGCCGTGGCCGGGCGCGCGGACGTCATGGACCTGCTGGCCCCCCTCGGCCCCGTCTACCAGGCGGGCACGCTCTCGGGCAACCCGCTGGCCACGGTGGCCGGCCTGCGCACCCTCGAACTCGCTGATCAGAGCGTGTACGACCGCGTCAACGCCTCGGCGCAGGAGATCAGCACGATCGTGTCGGACGCGCTCAGCGCTGCCGGCGTCGCGCACCGCGTCCAGCGCACGGGATCCCTGTTCTCCGTCATGTTTGGCGAGGCCGCGGCCGCCTCGGGCGTGTACGACTACGACCAGGCGCGCGCCCAGGAGGCGTGGCGCTACGCCCCCTTCTTCCACTCGTTCCTGTCCTCGGGCGTTGCCCTGCCGCCCTCGGTGTACGAGGTGTGGTTCGTGTCTGGCGCTCACGGTGAGGCGGAGCTGGAGGCTATCGCCGCCGCGGCTCCGGCCGCCGCGCAGGCGGCCGCCGCGGCTCAGCCGGAGTAGCCGATCGCGTCGCGGCGACCGTGCCGTGAACGGTTGAGGGGTGGGGATCCTGTTGGATCCCCACCCTCATCTCTTCCCTCGGTGTACGGGCGACGGGTGCTTCTCCGTGGTGGTTGATGTCGTCAGCGGGTGTGTTAGGGCTCTTCACGGACGGTGAACGAGGGGTCTGGTGTGAAGCAGAACAGTGCTTTTCCTGGGTTGGGGGTGAACCAGACGATGTCGGAGTGGGCTTCCTTGAGGGTGAAGGTGCCGACCCCCTCGATGGTTGTAGATTCTCCTAAGTGGAGTTGTGGGGAGTGGGCGAAGTTGTCGATTTCATTCCCCCTTTGTGCAGCCAGGCCGAAGTCACCAGTTTCTACTCCCATGTTGATCTCACCTCCAGCAATGAAATCGACCGGTGCTCCGTCCGATAAATGCCCTAACAGTTCTGGTGGCTTATTGGGATAACCTCCTACCAAGTATTGGTCGTCGCAGGAAATAAGGGTGCCTGTTTGGAATCGTTTCCAGTCCCAGGCGTAGGCGATGTGTGCGTAGGTCCAGGGGATGACGAAGGCCAGGACGAGGGCGGCCACGACGATGGCGCGGATGCGTGTGCGTGGGCGTGCAGGTGTGGTGTGCATGGGTGTGCTTCTGTGGTGATGGGCGGTGTCATCCGCGAGTTTGTTATGGGTAACTCCGCGTGGTGAATGTGGGGTCTGGGTCAAAGCAGAATGTTGCTTTTCCTCGGTTGGGGGTGAACCAGACGATGTCTGAGTGAGCTTCCTTGAGAGTAAAGGTGCCGACCCCCTCAACGGTGATGCTGTCGCCGCGGTGAAGGTCTTTGGCCTGGCCGATTAAGTCGTAGTGGTCGTAGCCAGTGAGCGCTGATACGCTGAAGGAACCGCTCTGGCGTCCCATGGAGACTTTTCCCGTTATTCCAATGAAAACGAGGCGTCCATCGGAGAGCGTTCCCAATTTCCAGGATCGTTGCTTGTCGTATGGGGTCAGGTAGTACTTGCCGGTGCAGGCTTCGCCTGTGGTTTTTTCTTTCCAGGGCCAGGCGTAGGCGATGTGTGCGTAGGTCC
>NZ_JVOJ01000034.1:20562-43969 GCF_001064145.1 Sanguibacter keddieii | reverse complement strand
GTGAAAATCCGCGATTCCGGACACACTTTTTGACCCTTAACCCGAAAAGTGTCCATCATTGGGGAGGGGTGTTGTTCCCCCGAATCACACGTTTTCCCCTTAGTTACGGAACTTTGGGGGACAATAGGGAAAGAAAGTACGAAAGTAGTACAACAGTTGGTGGGGCCTTTCCCGGTTCCTCGGGCGTCGCACGGTTTCGGGCGTTGGAAGCTTCGGCCGTCCGCTCGTCGCCTGCGCTGTAAGCCGTCGCATCAGTGTTCGTGGTGAGTTGTTGGCGGCGGGCCTGTGGTGATGTGCTGCGCTTCGTCGCGGCTGCGCGCGCGGGGTGAAAACGTGTATGCTGGGGGCCGGTCCTCCGCGTGACGGTATCATCCGAACCTCCCCAGGGCAGGAATGCAGCAAGGATAAGGGTGCGCTGCCGGGTGCGCGGAGGATCTTTGTATATGCTGCTCGATCATGGTCGGCTGCAGGATATGTTCCTTCAGTGTGGTTCAGGTCATGGCTCTTGATTTTGCATCCCGACGAAGAGCGTGTAAGCTTATACCCAGCCAAACGGCAAAGCGCCCGTAGCTCAATGGATAGAGCATCTGATTACGGTTCAGAAGGTTGGGGGTTCGAGTCCCTTCGGGCGCGCAGCGGCCCCCCTCGGTGCGATCCACCGGTGGGGGTTCTGCATTTCTACCATGCACTCCTTCGGGAGTGCTTTTTTCATGCCCATCCGCTTGTGGCGGGCTGAGGCGGGCCCGGCAAGTCGGTTGTCTGTTCGATCCGAGATGAAGGTCGCCCAGTGGCGGGCATGCCTGACTGGTAGCGCGACAGAACTCGCCCAGCACAGTCTGTTCCGCGGCTGTTCCACGAAACAACTCGCCCAACACGCCATAAAACGCCTATTTTCGGCCATTTTTCGTGCGCTGGGCGAACTTTTTCGCGTACAGGCAGCTGTGACGTGACGACGTTGAAACCAGTGGCACCTCTACAGCCACTGATGCAGACCAACGTGAAACCGCCATCACCATTGCTCGCCCCTGAACAGGAACCCTTGAAACCGCCATCACCTCTGCAGCCGAAATACGCGCCAAAAACAACCGTTTCTCACCCGCAAAGGCGATGGTGGTTTCAGTTGGGGCTGAGCCTGCGCAAGCAAAGGCGACGCCGGTTTCAGACAACCGCTCCGCGCGCAGCCACATGCCCGTTCCTCAGAAAACTCGCACGTAATTCGATTACATAAACTTTCAACAACGCCCAGAAACATTGAAATAGCAACGATCACGATTCAAAACCTGAAACAGCCCCAGGGGAATTACGTGCGAAATTGATGCGGACCAGCCTCCGCCGGCGCGGAGGGCGCCGAGGAACCGCAGAACCAGGATGCTGCGCCCGAATTGGTGTCAGGGCCAGCGCCAGGCAAAATCGCATGCAATTCAAAAACACGAGTGACGTAACAGTGCGTACTGATACGAACAAGCACACTACCGGAGGTGAATTGCATGCGAAATTAGGGGGAAACGAACAACAAGCCAGGACACAGTCGCCACAAGTGTGGAGGAGACCGGAGGGTCCGGAGGGCCTGGCTGCGGTGCCGGTGGGCGGTGGTGGTGCCTGGCAGGGGTATTCACAGCGACCTAGCCCCACTGGTGTCGAGGGCACCGGAGGGTCCGGAGGGCCTGGCCGTGGTGCCGGTGGGTGGCGGCAGGGCCAGGGCGGGCCTCGAGATCGACCACTCCGAGCCTTCAGGCTCGCGTGTGGCGATCTCGCGGGCGGGCCGCCGCCCACCGGCACACACAGCGGCCGGGCCCCACAGCCGGGGCCTCCGGCCCCCGGAACACCCGTGGCGCACACAAACCAAAACCTCAGGAACTGGGCGGCGTCACGACCCACGGTTCGGTCGGCAAGGCACGCAATCCTGAAATCCCCAGGGCATCCGCAATGTCGGAGGCGCAACGCGCCCCGGGCACGCCAAGCGACCCCCCGATAAACGAAACGACGTCCTCGGTGGACCAGCCCAGGCCTCGTAGGTCAGAGAGGGTGACGGCACCGTCGCGCTTGGCCAGGCGTGCCCCCGAGGGCGCGAGCGCGAGGGGCACGTGCGCGTACGTCGGCTCGGGTGCCCCGAGCAGGTGGGCGAGCTGCGCCTGCGCGGGCGCCTGGGAGAGCAGGTCGAAGCCGCGCACGACCTGGTCGACGCCCTGGAACGCGTCGTCGGCGACGGCCGCCAGGTTGTAGGCGGGCACGCCGTCCGCGCGGCGCACGACGAAGTGGTCGACGGCCCCGGTGTAGGAGCCGTGCAGCTCGTCGAACACGGTCCACTCGGGCGAGGGGGCGGCCAGGCGCAGCGCGGGGGCGCGCCCCAGCGCGGCCAGAGCTGCGCGCTTCTCCTCGCGCTCGGACTCGCTCAGCGTCAGGCAGGTGCCCGGGTAGTGGCCGGGTGGCACGTGCGGCGCGGAGGCGGCTTCGCGGATGTCGCGGCGGGTGCAGTAGCACTCGAAGATGAGGCCGCGCTGCGCCAGCGACGCCAGGGCGGCCTCGTGCGCGTCAGCCCGCTCGGTCTGGATGAGGGGCTCGCCGTCCCAGTCGATCCCGATTGCCGCCAGGTCGTCGATTTGACACTGCGCGGAGCCGGCGCGCTCTCGGTCGATGTCTTCGATGCGCAGGACGAATCGCCGCCCGGTCGTGCGCGCCCACGCCCACGCGAGGATCGCGGTGCGCAGGTTGCCCAGGTGGAAGTCGCCCGTGGGGGAGGGCGCGAATCGTCCGGTGTTGGTCATGCGCCCAGTGTACGAGGCCGTGGCCGCCTCCCGGGATCCGCCTCCCCGGGTGCAGTGCGTGGCGGGCGTACAGTGGGGTGCATGGTGAGATTACGGGTGCCCGACGGGTTGGCGGTCTTCGTGGGCGGGGTCGTGGGGACGGCGGCGCGCGCCGGCCTGGACGAGGTTGCGAAGGCCTCCCCGGTGCGCGGTCTTTTCCTGTCGTGGTCGACGTTGACGGTCAACGCGGTGGGCGCGTTCCTCCTGGGCGCGCTGGCCGCGTGGGTGGCGCGACTCCTGGCTCGCGGAGTGGGGGATGCGGCGTCGCTGAAAACCCTGAAGCTCCTGATCGGCACGGGTTTCGCGGGCGCGTTCACGACGTACGGGACGTACATCGTCGCGTCGGTGGGCTACGCGTCGCTCAATGGAATTGCCGAGGCCGTCTCTCAGTCCCTCGGTCTCCTGGCCCTGGGTGGGGCCTGCGCGTGGGCGGGGATGCGCGTGGGGGAGTGGCTGTGCGGTCCTTCGGGCGCGCTCCCCGTCGCCAGTGAGGGGGAGCGGGCGTGAGTGGCGCAACCTTCCTGTTCGTGGCCCTGGCCGGCGGCGTGGGCGCGTGCGCGCGCTTCTGGCTGGACCGTGGTGTTCAGCGCGCCTTGTCCTCGTGGGGTGACCCGGCGGGAGCGAGGCTCGGCATCCTGGTCGTCAACGTGATCGGTTGTTTTCTGGCGGGCGCGGCCACTCAGCTTGTGCCCGCTCACCTGATGCCGATTGTCTCGACCGGCTTCTTGGGTGGCTTTACGACGTTCTCGACCGCGCTCGTGGACGCGGTGACCCTGTGGGCCGACGGATTCCGAGGTCGGAGCCTCGCTCTCGCGCTCGGCACGTGGGCGGCCTCGTGGGGTGCGGCGCTCGCGGGCATCGCCGTTGCTGGATAGGGGTTTGTCGCACAACCGGCCACTATACGGGCTGCTGGGTGAGGGTTTAGCCACGATACGGAGTTTTGTAACAGCATTCCGAGCGCTCGCAAGCGTAGCCCTCATATGCTGATGTTGCGGGCCGTGCGGCCCAGTAACGGAGATGCACATGATTGACCTCACCGGGGTGTCCAAGGTCTACCCCGTGAAAAACGGCGGCCAAGTCGTCGCGCTCGATGGGGTGAACCTGCACGTTGATCGCGGCTCGATCCACGGGATCGTCGGCCGTTCCGGTGCCGGTAAGTCCACCCTCATCCGGTGTCTGACGGCGCTGGAGAAGCCCACCGAGGGCCACATCGTCGTCGACGGCCTCGACCTGGCGACACTGACGGGTTCCGCGCTGCGCGCCGCCCGTCGCCGTATCGGCATGGTCTTCCAGGCAGCGAACCTCCTCGACGCTCGCACCGCCGCCGACAACATCGGCTACCCGCTCAAGCTAGCGGGCGTGCCCGCCGCGAAGCGTCGCGCGCGCGTCGAGGAGCTCCTTGAGCTCGTCGGCCTCGAAGGCCGCGGCGACTCCTACCCGTCCCAGCTATCGGGCGGCCAACGTCAGCGCGTCGGTATCGCCCGCGCCCTGGCCGATAATCCCGCCGTGCTCCTGTGCGACGAGCCGACCAGCGCGCTCGACACCGAGTCGACTGCCCAGATTCTCTCCCTGCTACGCCACGTGCGCGACGTCTCAGGCGTCACCGTCGTCATCATCACCCACGAGATGGCCGTCGTCCGCGAGATCTGTGACTCCGTGACCCTCCTCGGTCATGGCCAGGTTCTGCAGACCGGCACCCTCGAGGAGGTCGTCGCCGACCCGGCCACGCCTCTCGCCCGCGAGCTGGTCCCCATGCCCGTCGTCGAGTCGGTTCCGACGGAATCCGCCGACAGCCGCTTCGAGGGGAATGCGGTGGGTACCGTCCTCCTCGACGTCGTCTTCACCTCGCACCCGGGTGTGCCCACGGGTGCCACGGTCCTGCACCTGGCCTCGTCGATGGGCGCGGACGTGACCGCGGGTACTTTCGAGTCCCTCGGTAGCGTGCAGGTGGGCCGCCTGGCCCTGACCGTGCCCGCGTACCACGCTGACAAGATCATCGAGCAGCTGCGCAAGAACAACGTCCACGCGGAAGTGAGGGCCCAATGACCACTGCATACCTCGCCGCCGCGACCGCCGCGCAGGTGGTCGTGCCCACGGGCAAGGGCGACCCCACGTGGCTCGATAACCCGGCGCTGACCCAGAAGTTCGTTCCCGCGATCTTCGAGACCCTCATGATGACGAGCCTGTCTACCGTTTTCGCGGTCGTCATCGGAACGCTGCTGGGCCTCGTGCTGGTCCAGACCGGCAAGGGCGGCCTCACCCCGAACAAGGGCATCTACCAGGCCGTGTCCTTCGTCGTGAACATTGTGCGTTCCCTGCCCTTCATCATCGGCATCATCGTGTTGATTCCCGTCACGAAGGCGATCGTTGGTCGCTCGACCGGCTCCATGGCTGCGGTCGTGCCCCTCGTCATCCTGTCCGCGCCCTTCTTCGCGCGCCTCGTGGAGACGAACCTGTTGGCCGTCGATCCCGGCAAGATCGAGGCCGCCCAGATGATGGGTGCCTCCAACCGTCAGATCCGCTGGGGCGTCCTCATTCGCGAGGCCATGCCTGCCCTCATCCAGTCCATCACGACCCTGGCGATCACCCTCATCGGCTACTCCGCGATGGCGGGCGCAGTCGGCGGCGGCGGCCTGGGCCAGATGGCTATCAACTACGGATACAACCGCTGGCAGACCGACGTCATGATCTCCACCGTCGTCGCCATCATCGTCATCGTCCAGATCATCCAGCTGATCGGCGATGTCCTCTCGCGCCTGGTCGACCACCGCGCGCGCTAACAGACCCCGGTCAGGCCACCCCGGCCTCGACCAACCATCCCATCCAGTACGCAGAAGAAAAGAGAACCACCATGCGTCATCGCTCTCTCGCAGCTATCGGCCTGGCTGCCGTTGCCACCCTGGGCCTGGCGGCCTGCGGCGGCGGCTCCTCCTCATCCTCGGATGCTTCGGACTCCTCCTCGGATGTCGTCACCCTGACTGTGGGCGCGACCCCCTCGCCCCACGCGAAGATCCTCACCTACATCAACGACAACCTGGCCGCGGACGCGGGCATCAAGCTCAAGATCGTTGAGTACACCGACTACGTCCAGCCCAACTCCGCGCTGAACGACGGCGACCTGGACGCCAACTTCTACCAGACCGTTCCCTACCTGGAGAACGCGGAGAAGCAGTTCGGCTATGACTTTGAGGCCGGCGCGGGCATCCACCTCGAGCCCCTCGGCGTGTTCTCCAACAAGCATAAGTCCCTCGACGAGCTGCCCGACGGCGGCACGATCGGCATCATCTCCGACACTGCCAACCAGTCTCGCGCGCTCGAGCTCCTGGCCACCCAGGGTCTCGTCTCGATCCCCGAGGGCGACGGCGACGTCAACATCAACACCGTCACCAAGCTGAAGAACTTCGACTTCCGCGAGGTCGAGGGCCCGCAGCTGGTCCGCTCGCTCGATGACTTCGACTACGCGGTCATCAACGGCAACTTCGCCCAGGAGGGTGGTAAGTCCATCTCCGGTGATGCTCTCGTCGTTGAGTCCCCCGTGAACAACCCGGCCGTGAACGTCCTCGTGTGGAAGGGCGATTCCACGAAGACCGACGCCATCGCGAAGCTCGAGAAGCTCCTGCACTCCGATGAGGTCAAGCAGTACATCGAGCAGACCTGGTCGGACGGCTCGGTCATCCCGGCGTTCTGATTCACGAGGCCGGGGCGCGCTGGTGCCGAGGCTGACAGAACGCAGGGCCGGCGCTCTCGCATAGATAACGGGTGGGCCCCGGAACCCATGGGTTCCGGGGCCCACCCGTATCCGCGTCAGCGGCGACAGTTAGTTGGTGCGAGACTCGAGCGGGAACTCGGCGTCCGGCTCGTGCGTGATGCGGTTACGCATGTCGCGGCGGAAGACTTCGATGGCCCACAGCCAGATGATGTGGCCGAAGAACTCGGAGAAGTGCTCCGCGAAAGGCTGGTTCCAGGGCGCAGGTACGGTGCCCATCAGTGGCATGAGGACGACGTGGAAGGCCACGTAGACGAAGATGCCGAAGGCGGCACCCTGCCAGAGCTTGATCTGCGGGAATCGTTCGGCGAGCACGCAGTACAGGACAGCGAAGCCGATCGAGAAGGCGAAGTGAACGATGAAGGAGACCCAGGGGAGTCCTTCATTACCGTTGAAGGTGTAGGACAGGTGGGTGACGCTCTCCGGGATGCCCAGCTGCTGGAGCAGTTCCTGGGGCGGGTTGGTCGCGTTGCGCTCGGGCGTACGCGGGGGCAGCGGCACCTCCCAACCGAACTTCACGATGGCGGAGACGATACCGCCGAGAACACCTGCGATTGCTGCGACGCCGTAGCGGCGGCGCTTGGGATTGGTCTGAATCAGTGCCATGTGACAAGCATGAAACGGGCATCGGGCATTTTCGAGGCCTTGGGACGCTTAGCGCTCAAGGTCACACGAGGGTATGAGCAGGGAACATGGGCTACAAATAGCCAATGTGGTCAATTTGTGTCTTTATTGGTGAGTAAATACGAGGGGTGGGTGCGGGACTTTCATCCCGCACCCACCCCTCGTGTGGTGTTAGCTGCGTAGCACTCCCCGGCGCTGCGATGCGCGAGGAGCGTGCGCCTCGTCAGTCGATGATGCCGTACAGGCGGTCGCCCGCGTCGCCCAGGCCGGGGACGATGTAGGACTTCTCGTTGAGGTGATCGTCGACGGCGGCGACGACGACGTTCACGTCGGCGCGGTCGCCGATCGCGTCCTCAAGCGTCTTGATGCCCTCGGGAGCGGCCAGGATACACACGCAGGTGACGTCCTTCGCGCCGCGCTCGAAGAGATAGTTGGTGGCGGCGACCATGGTGTGGCCGGTGGCCAGCATGGGGTCGAGAATGAAGCACTGACGGCCCGACAGATCCTCCGGCAGGCGGTTCGCGTAGGTCTCGATCTCCAGGGTGTCCTCGTCGCGGCGCATGCCCAGGAAGCCGACCTCGGCGGTGGGCAGCATGCGGGTCATGCCCTCGAGCATGCCCAGGCCTGCGCGCAGGACGGGGACCACGATCGGGCGAGGCTCGGAGAGCTTCAGGCCGACGGTGGGTGCAACCGGGGTCTGGATGGGGGTCTCGGTGACGGCCACCTCGCGGGTCGCCTCGTAGGCGAGCAGGGTGACCAGTTCGTCCACGAGCTGGCGGAACGTCGCCGACGGCGTTTCGCGATCGCGCAGAACGGTGAGCTTGTGGGTGATCAGGGGGTGATTGGCAACGTGGAGGCGCATGGTTATAGGCTACCCTGTTCGTCCGCTGGCGCGCATCCAGTGTGTCGAACGCGAAGCGAGGGTCTCCTGTGCGCTGGCGCCGCGCTCGGTGGTGGCCTGGATCGGCGGCGTGTTGGGTGTCGTGTCAAACTCATCCGTCACACGAGTACCACGAGTCACGATGGGCTCCAACTACCCCAACAGTGATTTGGCCGGTAAGCTAGGAGGGTGACCGTGAATGAGCAGTACCGCGAAGCAATGGGGAAGGCCCTCTTCCTGGCCAATCGCGCCCGCGAAACGGGGGATGTCCCCGTCGGAGCCGTCGTCGTCGACGACAATGGCCGCATCATCGGACGCGGGTGGAACTGCCGGGAGGCCAACCACGACCCCGCAGGTCACGCCGAAATTGTCGCCCTGCGCGAGGCCGGCCGTGCCCGAGGGACATGGCGCCTGAGCGGCTGCACGCTGATCGTGACCCTGGAGCCCTGCACGATGTGTGCGGGCGCGATTCTTGCCTCTCGCATCGACCGCGTCGTCTTCGGCGCCTGGGACCCCAAGGCCGGTGCCGCCGGATCCCTGCGCGATGTCCTGCGCGACGCCCGCATGCCCCACCCGACCGAGGTCATTGGCGGCGTCCTCGCCCAAGAAGCCGCCATGCAGCTACGCTCGTTCTTCCTCGGCTGCCGCACGCCCGACGAGATGCCCGTCATCCAGGCTCCCGTCCACGAGCCCAGTGACCTGGTCGCGCCCATCGTCGTCCCCTACGAGGAGGACGAGGCGCCCGAGCCGGTCCGCGAAGATGCCCCCCGCCAGGAAGTCCCCCGCCATGAGGGCGTTCCCGCGCAGCTCGTTACCCCCGAGGCTCCCGCCGCTCCCGCCGCTCCCGCTCCTTCCGACGAGGACCCCAGCTCTGGGGCCTTCCCCGTGCCTCCCCAGCACGGTCGGGTCAGCCACCGCGGCACCGAGGCCTCGCCCCTGCCTCGTCGAGTGGGACGCCCCTTCTCCGAGCGCGTCTCCGGCAATGCCGATAACCCCGCCGACATCCCCGCAGGCGAGTCGGTCGCACCCGGCGCATCCGCGGCGGCTCCCGCCTCGCAGCCTCCCTACCGCAGCGCCGCCCCCGTCCTGCCGGCTGTTTCGCCGAGCACGACGCCCGGTCCCATCACGCGTTCCGTCCCCCAGATTCGCCCCGTCCACGTGCGCCCCTCCGCGTCCGTGCCCGTAGGCCTCTACACGCCCGCTCAGCCCGGCCGTCCCGTGGCTCAGCCGCTGCGCGATAGCGCGCCCCGGCCTCGCGGCGCTGAGCCCGCCAGCGCACCCGCGCCCACGGAGCCCCCGACCCCCGTCGTGCAGGCCGCTCCCGCCCCCGCCGAGGAGACGCCCGCGCCGATCCCGGCGCCGCCCGCGTTCCCGCAGCGCGCCACGTCGCGCCAGAGCGCGCGCCCGCAGCGCCCCCTCCCGCAGGCTTTCGAACCCGAACCCGCGCGCCGCGTCGACTACGAACTGTCCCCCCGGCAGTTCAACGACGTCGACCCCATCACCTCCGGGATTCGCGTGCGCCGCTCTGCGCGTCGCCGCGGCAACGCTCGTCACTGACATGATCCCCGCGCGCGTCATCACGGTCTCGGACCGCTGCTCAGCCGGACTCGCCGAGGACCTCTCCGGTCCCCTCGCCGCACGCCTCCTCGCCGATCACGGCGTTGACGCCTCGGTGCGCGTCGTCCCCGACGAGGTCGACGCCATCCGCGCCGCGATCACCGCCGCCGTGGAGGACGGTGCCCGCTTCGTGTTCACGACCGGCGGGACCGGCCTCGCGCCCCGCGACGTCACCCCCGAGGCCACCGAGCCTCTCCTCGTCACCCGCATCGACGGCCTCGCCGACGCGATTCGGCGCCGCGGCGAGGAAAAGGTTGCCTCCGCCGCCCTGTCGCGAGGCCTCGTCGGCGTGACCGCTCGATCCCCCGAGGGCGCCCTCATCGTCAACGCGCCCGGCTCGCGCGGCGGCGTCACCGATGCCGTGGCCGTCATCGGCCCGCTCGTTGCGCACATCATCGACCAGCTCGCGGGCGGCGACCACCCGCGCGCATAATATCCTCAGATAGCAACGAAAAAGCCGCCCGGCGTTGACGCGGCGGGCGGCCTCCTCGTACGTCGGGGCATCAGTCCTGCGGATCCTGTGGGCGCACCCAGTCACCGCTGCGGCCGCCCGACTTCGCCACGATCTTCGCCTCGCGGATGCGGGCGGAGCGGTCCACGCCCTTGACCATGTCCACGATCGCGAGGGCCGCAACCGTCACCGAGGTCAGCGCCTCCATCTCCACGCCCGTGCGGTCGGCCGTGCGCACGGTCGCACGGATCGCCACGTGATCGTCCTCCAGGCTCAGGTCCACCGCGCAGCCGTGCACGCCGATCGTGTGCGCGAGGGGCAGCAGCTCGGGGACCCGCTTCGCCGCCGAAATGCCGGCCACGCGCGCCACCGCCAGGACATCGCCCTTCGGCACGGTGCCGTCACGCAGGGCCTGCATGACCTCGGGCGAGCAATCCACGCGGCACACGGCGCTCGCCTGGCGCACCGTCGGAATCTTCGCGGTCACGTCCACCATGTAGGCGGCGCCGTCCTCGTTCAAATGCGTAAATTTCACGGTTTTCCTCTCGTTAATTCTCGCTAGCAGCGTCAGCCCACGAGCGGGACGACCGCCAGCTCCTGGCCGGCCTCGACCACCTCGACGTCCGGCGCGACCACGCCGATCGCCTCCGCGTTCGCGAGTGAGGCCACCAGGTGCGACTTCGACCCCAGGGGGTGCACCGGTTCCACCCAGCGGGCCCCGGCCTCGTCCCCCTCTCCGGAGACGAAGCGAAGCGGGATGAACTGCGTCTTTTCAGGCGGGCAGTCCCAGCCCACGTGCGCGCGGGCGATGACGCCGCTCGGGACCGTCCCGCCGTGCTCGGGGGCGACGAGGCCGGACATGACCGCCAGCGCGCCCGCGACGTACATGTGGAACGTCGTAAAGACCGAGACCGGGTTGCCGGGCAAGCAGATCACCGGCGTCTCGTGGCCGCCCGCGCCCACCCGCGTCGAGCCGACGCCCTGAGGGCCGCCGGGCTGCTGAGCGACGTGGTGGAAGCCCGCGTCCGTGCCAAGCGTCAGGCGCACGACCTCGAAGGCACCCGCCGAAATGCCGCCGGCCGTGAGGACCAGGTCGGCCTCCGGGGCCTCATCGAGAGCTGCGCGCAGCTCGGCCGGGGTGTCCCCCGTGCGCAGGTGAGCGACGACCTGCCCGCCGGCCTCCTCGACGAGGCCGCGCAGCAGGATGCCGTTCGAATCGGGAATCTGTCCGCGCTCGAGGGCCTCTCCGGCGCGCTTGAGCTCCGTGCCCGTCGAGACGACGATGACGCGAGGGCGGGGCAGGACCGTGAGGGTGCCGTGCCCGACCGAGGCGGCGGCCGACAGGGCCGTCCCGTCCAGGATGCGGCCCGCCTCCAGGACCGGGGAGCCGGCCTTGAGGGCCTCGCCCGCCACGCGCACATTCGCGCCCAGCGTCGGGGCAACGCGGATCTCGACGGTGTCGGGCGCCTGCGCGATGCCGGCCGCGTGGTCCGTGTCCTCGACTTTCACGACGGTGTCCGCGCCCTGCGGGATCGGAGCGCCCGTCATGATGCGCCAGGCCTGCCCCTTCTCGAGGCGGTTCTCGCGGGTGTCGCCCGCCGGAATGTCACCCGCGACGGGCAGAGTCCACGGGCCCTCGCCCTCCAGGTCCTCGCCGCGCACCGCAAACCCGTCCATCGCGGAGTTCGTAAAGGGCGGCAGGGGAATCAGAGAAAAGATGTCGACCGCCAGGCGGCGCCTCAGGCATTCCACGATGGGGAGTGTCTCGTGGGGGAGGACGTGGCTGAGCGCCAGCGCCTCGATCAGCTCGCGATGCTGCGCGGTAGACAGGGCGGGATCGTGCATGCCACCAGTGTAGGGCCAGGTGGGGTGGGGGATGTGTGTGGGGCGGGTGCGCTCAGGGTGTTGTGGGGTTGCTGTTCGGGCGGCTGGGCGCGGCGTCTGCCTCGCGCTCGCCGCACGAGGCGTGGGCCGGGTTGGGTGTTGCAGCTCGTTTCAACGGCCCGGATATGGGAGGCCGGGGGGAATTGCAGCATTAGGGGCGCGACACGCCGGCGACACGCCGTGACGGGACTTCTAATGCTGCCAAACCCCCGTTTGGTTGCCTGTGTGAGCCCTCGCTGGCGGAGAGGATGCAGCCACTGACTGCGTTCGCCGGGTGTCGTGGTCTCACCCCAGGCGCGCGGCGAGTGCGGCGCGGACCTGCGCAACGAGCTCGTCCGGATGATCGAGGTCGTGCCAGCCGACGCGGATGATGTGCCAACCCTCGGCCTCGAGGTGGCGTTGGCGCTCGCGCTCGCGGGAAAGTGACGCGTGGATGCTGCGGGCGTCGTCCCCGTACTTGGCTCGTCCGTCGAACTCGATGCCGACTTTTTCGGCCGTGAACGCGCAATCGATGAAATAGCGACGACCCCGCGTGTGCACCTCGACCTGTGTGCGCATGCCTGTCAGGCCCGCGGCGCACAGCTCGTACAGCACGCGCGCTTCTCCGGGGGAGGCGCATCCGGCATCCGCGTGAGTGATGATCCACTGTGCTTGAGAGCGTCCCCGAACGCTATTGCCAAGACGCGTGAGTTCCGCGCTCAGTAACTCCTTCCAGTACTTCTCGTGTCGACGTGAGTCTTTGAGGTGGAAGTTATCGAAGTGGGTGAATGCGTTGCCGATCATGCAGAGCTGGGTGAACGTGGCTTTCGGGTTCGGTGAGGTGCGTGCGACGGTGATTTGCGCTGCTTCGGGGCTTTCGATGAGCAGGCCACGTGCATCAGTGGTTGGCGGTAACCGACGAACGCGACTCGGTGTGATCGTTATCGGCTCGAAGTGATGCGTGCCGACAGAGACCGCGGGTAAGCGGATCGAACGGGATGACGTTGAGGAGGTAACGGTGAGTGCAGGGATGCGAGGGACTGATGCGTATCCGTGTGCCCACAAAGCGCACTGCCCGGTGACCGTCATCGCTCGGTGTGTGTACGCAAGGTGGTAGAGGCGTGCGGCGAGCACGACCTCCGGTAGCCGACTCATGTCTATGTCTGTCAAGAGAGACAGATCAAGGTAGGTCCTGCCCGCGATTTTCACAGCCGTCGGTCTCCTTGTGAGTCCGTGGTGGCTGGATCGCGGCACGCGAATGATCGCCCGTTCAACGGCGTTGAGGATGAAAGGAGCGTCATTGCCCCTGACTTCTTGGCTCATGAGTGAATTCTAGTGCGATAATTATCAGTTCGTTGCGGTTTAAATCTTCTGATTGTGTTTGATCGCTGAGGTGTCCTCGTGCGGTGCGATGAGGTGCGGGTATGGGTCTGGCCTTCTTGTGTGGTGTGACGAGGCGTGGGCCGGGTTGGGTGTTGCAGCTCGTTTCAACGGCCCGGATATGGAATGCCGGGGGGGAATTGCACTACATGGGGGTTCGACACGCCGGCGACACGCCGTTGGAAGGCTTCGTGTAGTGCAAAACCCCCACGCGCGTGGCCTGGTGGGCCGTTGTTGGGGTGAATGTGGCTGTAACCGCTATCAACTGGTGCAATGAACTGGTTTCGCACCGCCGGGGTGGGTGGTGGCTGCGTAATCCTCTCTTGACGACGCTGATTGGGCGCTGGCCGCTGTCTCGTTTCTCTCAGCGACGAGGCAGGGGCTGCGTGTCGCCGTTCGCGCTCGGTTTTTCGAGGGGCGAACACAGGGTAAATCGCGGTAGGGTTGCGCCATGTCTGTCGAGTTCGTTTCCGCCTCTCAGGCGGCAGATGCGGTGGCGTGCGACGCGCCGCTGCGGCTCGTCGACACCTTCGGGCGCGTGGCCCGCGACCTGCGCGTGTCGCTCACCGACCGCTGCAATCTGCGCTGTTCCTACTGCATGCCCCCCGAAGGCCTGGACTGGCTGCCCACCGAGGAAACCCTGACGGACGACGAGGTCGTGCGCCTCGTGCGCGTTGGCGTCGAGCGGCTCGGGATCCGCCAGGTTCGCTTCACCGGCGGGGAACCCCTCCTGCGCCGAGGCCTCGAAGGGATCATCGAAGCGTGCTCCCATATGCGCACCGACGAAGGAAAGAAGCCGGACCTGGCCCTCACGACGAACGCGCTCGGCCTGGCTAAGCGAGCCCAGGGCTTGAGGGATTCGGGCCTGGATCGCGTCAACATTTCGCTGGATTCCCTGGACGCCGAGCACTTCGCGGCGATCACCCGCCGCGACCGCCTCGGCGACGTCCTGGAGGGCATCGAGGCCGCCGCCCGCGCGGGCCTGACACCGATCAAGGTCAACGCCCTCGTCCTGCGCGGCATGAACGAGGCCGACCTGCCCGACCTGGTCGACTACTGCCTGGACCGGGGCATCGAGCTGCGCGTCATCGAGCAGATGCCGATCGGCCCGCCGGACACGTGGGATCGCCAAAACATCATGACGGCCGACGAGATCCTGCACATCATGGGCACTCGCCACGCGCTGACCCCCGCGCCGCGCGAGGACCCGCATTCGCCGGCGGGACGCTGGATCGTGGATGGTGACCCGACGAAGCGCCTCGGAGTTATCGCCTCCGTGTCCGACCCCTTCTGCAGCGCGTGCGATCGCACCCGCCTGACCTCGGACGGCATGGTGCGTTCCTGTCTGTTCTCCACGGAGGAGACATCCCTGCGAGACCTGCTGCGCGGTGGCGGGGACGACGCGCAGATCGCCGCCCGATGGGCCGATGCAATGTGGGCCAAGCCGGCTGCGCACGGGCTCAATATCGACACCTTTGCTCGTGCGTCGCGCACCATGAGCCGTATTGGCGGGTAACCTCCCACTAATTTCGTGACACCGATGTTTTCTAACGGCGGTTAATTGCTCGTTTGTCATCGGGTACAACGTCCCTAGCGGCAAGACTTTTCCTAGTGCTTGCAAGGGTGATGCACGTCCCAATGAGTTCGTGTGGGTTACGTCATTTCAATTGGTAGCCTCCGTGTTAAAGAATGCCCGGCGCACGCCCGCGCCCGGACGCCCCTTCCGACCCGAGGAGAGCCATGAGCGCGACTGACCCCGCGGCCAAGAAGAGCCGCTTCCTGCTCACTGACTGGAACCCCAACGACGAATCCAAGTGGGACTCGAAGCTCGCGTGGCGCACGCTGTGGATCACGACCTACTCGCTGATCCTGGCGTTCTGTGTATGGTTCCTGCCCAGCGCGATCGCGCCGAAGCTGACGCTTCTCGGCTTCAACCTGGATAAGTCGCAGCTGTACTGGCTGACCGCCCTCCCCGGCCTCGCCGCCGGCATCCTGCGCCTCATCTACATGTTCCTGCCCCCGCTCATCGGCACCCGCAAGCTCGTGGGCATCACCTCCCTGCTGTGCATCATCCCCATGGCCGGCTGGTTCTACGTCGTCCAGGACAACACGACCCCCTACTGGGTCCTGCTGACCCTCGCCTTCATGTGTGGCATCGGCGGCGGCGCGTTCTCCGGCTACATGCCCTCCACCGGCTACTTCTTCCCCAAGCGCCTCGTCGGCACGGCCCTCGGCCTGCAGGGCGGCATCGGCAACCTCGGCATGTCTGTCATCCAGCTGGTCGGCCCCATCCTCATGGGCTTCGGCCTCTTCGGCATGACCTGGCTGGCCCCGCAGACGCAGGTCGGCGAGCAGGCCGGCGAACACGTCGGTGAGAGCATCTGGGTCTACAACGCCGCGGTCTTCTTCATCCCGTGGTGCATCGTCGCCGCGATCCTCGCCTTCATCTGGCTGCGCGACGTGCCCGTCAAGGCCAACATCAAGCAGCAGCTGGACATCTTCTCCAACCCCAACACCTGGTACATGACCATCCTCTACGTCATGACCTTTGGCCTGTTCTCCGGCTTCTCCGCCGTCTTCGGCCTGCTCATCAACAACCAGTTCGGCGCTTCCTCCCCCCTCGAGCTGGGCGTCAAGGGCGCGACCTTCGCCTTCCTTGGCCCCCTCATCGGCTCGATCATCCGCATGTCCTGGGGCATCTTCTGCGACCGCATGGGCGGCGCTATCTGGACCTTCATCTCCGGCGTCGGCATGGCCATCACCCTGGGCGGCGTCGCCTGGGTCCTGCGCAACCCCACCGGTTGGACCGACTTCTACATCTTCATGGCGCTCATGCTCACCATGTTCCTGTTCTCCGGCTTCGGTAACGCCGGTACCTTCAAGCAGATGCCGATGATCATGCCGGCCCGCCAGGCTGGCGGCGCCATCGGCTTCACCTCGGCGATCGCGTCCCTCGGCCCCTTCCTGGTCGGCGTCGCGCTCTCCGCCATCAGCGCCCCGGTCTTCTTCGCGGGCTGCGCCATCTTCTGCGCCCTGTGCTCGGTCCTGTGCTGGATCATGTACGCGCGCAAGAACGCCCCGTTCCCCGGCTGATCCACCCGGCACTGCGTGGTGCCGACGGACCTTCCACCGCCTCGTCAATCGACTCTTAGGAGCACCCCATGACGAATCTCGAATCCGATATGACCTTCCCGACCTACGGCGGCGAGGTCAAGCCCGCGACCGGCGCGACCCTGTTCGCGCTCGGCTCGTGGCTGCGTCGCGGCAAGGCGTCCGCCGACGCGCGCCAGCTCTTCCTCGAGGGTGGCCGCGACGGTGACTCCTTCTACCGCGACCGCTGGAGCTACGACAAGATCGTGCGCTCCACCCATGGCGTGAACTGCACGGGCTCGTGCTCGTGGAAGATCTACGTCAAGGACGGCGTCATCACCTGGGAAACCCAGCAGACTGACTACCCGACCACCGGCGCGGACATGCCCGAGTACGAGCCCCGCGGCTGCCCGCGTGGCGCGGCGTTCTCGTGGTACGAATACTCGCCGACCCGTATCAAGTACCCCTACGTGCGCGGCGTCCTGCTCGACATGTTCCGCGAGGCCAAGAAGCGCCTCGGGGATCCCGTCGACGCGTGGGCCGAGGTCGTTGAGGACCCGGAGAAGGCGCGCGCCTACAAGTCGCAGCGTGGCCGCGGTGGCATGGTCCGCGTGTCCTGGGAAGAAGCGATGGAGATCGTCGCCTCCGCCTACGTGCACACGATCAAGCAGTACGGCCCCGACCGCATCGCCGGCTTCTCGGTCATCCCCGCCATGTCGATGATCTCCTACGGTGCGGGCGCCCGCTTCCACGAGCTCATCGGCGCCACCATGCTGTCCTTCTACGACTGGTACGCGGACCTGCCCCCGGCCTCGCCTCAGGTGTTCGGCGACCAGACCGACGTCCCCGAGGCCGGCGACTGGTTCAACTCGCAGTACCTCATCATGTGGGGCACGAACCTGCCGCTGACCCGTACTCCCGACGCTCACTTCATGGCCGAGGCCCGCTACCACGGCCAGAAGGTCGTCGTCGTGTCCCCGGACTTCGCGGATAACACGAAGTTCGCGGACGACTGGTTGCGCGTCCAGCCCGGCACGGACGGCGCCCTAGCGCAGGCCATGGGCCACGTCATCCTCAAGGAATTCCACGTCGGCAAGCGCGAGCCCATGTTCCTCGATTACATGTTGCGCTACACCGACGGCCCGTTCCTGGTGGAGATCGGCGAGGTCGGCGAAGGTGCCCACGAGGGCATCGATCCTGCGACGCTGGTTCCCGGCAAGTTCCTCACGGCCGCCAAGATGCCCGCAGGCACGACCGAGCGCACCGAGAACAACGAGTTCCGCCCCCTCGTTATCGAGGCCGACGGCACGGTCAAGGACCCGGGTGGCACGCTCGCCGATCGCTTCGGCGAGGAGGGCGCAGGCCACTGGAACCTCAACCTTGATGGGGTCGAGCCGGTCATGTCCATCATGGACACGGACGAGTGGGAGCCCGTCGAGATCGCCCTGCCGCGCTTCGACCTGCCGGCAGCTGACGGTCAAGCCTCGGTCGGTGGCGGCTACGTGAAGCGCGGCGTGCCCGCGCGCCGCGTCAACGGCCGCCTCGTGACGACCGTGTACGACATCATGCTGGCCCACTACGCGGTTGAGCGCGAGGGCCTGCCGGGCCAGTGGCCCACCGACTACATGGACGCCTCCACGCCGGGCACCCCCGCGTGGCAGGAGGAGTTCACCTCGGTTCCCGCTGGAGCCGCCATCAAGATCGGTCGCGAGTTCGCGCAGAACGCGGTCGAGACGCAGGGCCGTTCCATGATCCTCATGGGCGCCGGCACGAACCACTACTACCACTCCGACCAGATGTACCGGACGTTCCTGGCGCTCACGGAAATGTGTGGTACCCAGGGCCGCAACGGCGGCGGCTGGGCCCACTACGTGGGTCAGGAGAAGGTCCGCCCGATCATGGGTTGGGGCTCCTTCACCTTCGCCCTGGACTGGGCGCGCCCGCCGCGCCAGATGATCTCCACCGGCTGGTACTACATGACCACCGATCAGTGGCGCTACGACGGGGCCGCGGCCTCGGCCATGGCGAACCCGATCAAGTCCTCGCACCTGGACGGCAAGCAGCTGGTCGACACGCTCGTCGAGTCGGTTCAGCGCGGCTGGATGCCCTGCTACCCGACGTTCTCCAAGGGTTCGACCCAGCTGGGTCGCGAGGCCGCCGAGGCCGGCATGGCTCCGGCGCAGTACGTGTCCCAGGAGCTGCGCGAGGGACGCCTCCAGTTCGCCATCGAGGACCCGGACGCCCACCACAACGTCCCGAAGATCCTCGCGAACTGGCGCACGAACCTGCTCGGCTCGTCTGCGAAGGGCACCGAGTTCTTCCTGCGCCACATGCTGGGCACCGGCAATGAGGTCAATGCGCAGGAGCTGCCCGAGGGCTCCCGTCCCGCGACCGTTAACTGGCGTGACGCTCACCCCGGCAAGCTCGACCTCATGTGGGTCGCGGACTTCCGTAACACCTCGACGACGCTGCACTCCGACGTCGTGCTGCCGGCCGCCACGTGGTATGAGAAGCACGACCTGTCCTCCACGGACATGCACCCCTTCATGCACTGCTTCGACGAGGCCGTGAACCCGCCGTGGGAGGCGCGCACCGACTTCGAGGTGTTCCAGACGCTGGCGCACCTCGTGGGACGCCTGGCCGCCGACCATCTGGGAACGCAGACGGACGTTGTCGCCGTCCCGCTGGGTCACGACTCCCCGGACGCCATGACCATGGCGAGCGGCGTCGTTCCCGAGCAGACGTGGACGCCCGGCAAGACCATGCCGAAGCTCGTTCCGATCGAGCGCGACTACACGCAGGTCGGCTACAAGTTCGACCGCATGGGACCGCTCCTGGAAAAGGCTGGCCTGGGTGCCAAGGGCGTCGCGTTCAACGTGCAGGAGGCTTTCGCGGAACTCGGCGACCTCAACGGCCGCGCCCCCATGGATGGCAACGCCGGCGAGGGTGCGCCCCTGTGTGACACTGCGATCAAGGCGGCGAACATGGCGCTGCGCTTCTCGGGCACCACGAACGGCTCGCTGGCCGTTCAGGGCTTCCGCACGCTGGAAAAGCGCGTCGGCAACGAGATGGCGTTCCTGGCCGAAGGTGACGAGGAAAAGAAGATCACCTACCAGGACACCGTCCTGCAGCCGCGCAGCGTTATCACCAGCCCCGAGTGGTCGGGCTCCGAGCACGGCGGCCGCCGCTACAGCGCCTTCGTCCAGAACGTCGAATGCCGCAAGCCGTGGCACACGCTCACGGGCCGCCCGCAGTTCTACGTCGACCACGACTGGATGATGGACATGGGCGAGTCCCTGCCGATCTTCCGTCCCCCGCTTGACCTGGCGCACATCTACGGTGAGCGTCCCGTCGGCGACCACCGTCCCGGTCAGCCGGGTCAGGCCGAGGTCGCGGTGCGCTACCTGACGATCCACAACAAGTGGGCCATCCACTCCCAGTACTACGACAACCCGTACATGCTGACGCTGGGTCGTGGTGGCCAGACGGTGTGGATGAGCCCGGCCGACGCCGAGAAGATCGGCGTGCGCGACAACGAGTGGATCGAGGCGAAGAACCGTAACGGCACCGTGTCGGCTCGCGCCGTTGTCTCCCACCGCATCCCGGAGGGCACGGTGTTCATGCACCACGCCCAGGATCGCCAGATCAACACCCCGCTGAACGAGGAATCCGGCAAGCGCGGCGGTACGCACAACTCGCTGACGCGAATCTTCATTAAGCCGACCCACCTGGCCGGCGGATACGCGCAGTTCGCCTACGCGTTCAACTACTACGGTCCCACCGGCAATAACCGCGACGAGGTCACGGTTATCCGCCGCCGCTCCCAGGAGGTGCAGTTCTGATGAAGGTCATGGCTCAGATCGCGATGGTGATGAACCTCGACAAGTGCATCGGCTGCCACACCTGTTCGGTCACCTGTAAGCAGGTGTGGACGAACCGCGAGGGCACCGAGTACATCTGGTTCAACAACGTCGAAACCCGTCCCGGCGTGGGCTACCCCCGCGGCTGGGAGGACCAGAAGAAGTGGAAGGGTGGCTGGAAGCGCACCGCCACGGGCCGCCTCGTTCCCCGTCAGGGCGGACGCGTCGCCTCGCTCGCGAAGATCTTCGCGAACCCGACGCAGCCGACCATGAAGGACTACTACGAGCCGTGGACGTACGAGTACGACAAGCTGCTCCAGGCGCCCGCGAACTCCCGCGCGATCCCGACGGCCCGCGCGAAGTCCGCAATCACGGGCGAGCACATCGACAAGCCCGAGTGGGGTCCGAACTGGGACGATGACCTCGGTGGCTCCATGGAGACCCTGGATCAGGACCCGGTCCTGCACCAGATGAACCTCCAGGTCGCCAAGACCATCGAGGACGCGTACATGTTCTACCTGCCTCGCATTTGCGAGCACTGCCTGAACCCGACCTGCGTGTCGGCGTGCCCCTCGGGCGCAATGTACAAGCGCACCGAGGACGGTATCGTCCTGGTCGACCAGGATCAGTGCCGAGGCTGGCGCATGTGCGTGTCGGCCTGCCCCTACAAGAAGGTCTACTTCAACCACAACACGGGCAAGGCCGAGAAGTGCACGCTGTGCTACCCGCGCCTCGAGGTCGGCCAGCCGACCATCTGCTCGGAGACCTGCGTGGGTCGCCTGCGCTACATGGGCGTGCTGCTCTACGACGCGGACCGCGTCACCTGGGCCGCCTCCCAGGAGGACGAGCGCGACCTGTACCGCGCCCAGCGCGAGATCCTGCTCGACCCGAACGACCCGCAGGTGGTCGCCCAGGCTCAGGCCAACGGCGTTCCCCACTCGTGGATCACGGCCGCCCAGCAGTCCCCGATCTGGAAGCTCATCACCGAGTACGAGGTCGCCCTGCCGCTGCACCCCGAGTTCCGTACCCTGCCGATGGTCTGGTACGTGCCGCCGCTGTCCCCGGTCGTCGACCAGGTGACCGCGTCCGGCAGCGACGGCGAGGACCACAAGGTCCTGCTGTCCGCCATCTCGCAGATGCGTATCCCGCTGGAGTACCTGGCCGGCCTGTTCACGGCCGGAGACACGGCTCCCGTGGAGCTGGCGCTGCGTCGCCTCGCCGCGATGCGCTCCTACATGCGCGACGTCTTCGTCGACAACCCGACGAACGAGGAGATCCCGGCCTCCGTGGGCATGACCCCGGAGAAGGTCAAGGAGATGTACCGACTGCTGTCGATCGCCAAGTACGACGACCGCTTCGTCATCCCGACCGCCCACCCCGAGATGCCGCGCGGCATCAAGGAGCTCGAGGGCTGCCCGGTGTCCTACGATGTCGAGGCCTTCCACGGCCTGGCCCCCGCCACGTCGAACCGCCCGATGGGTGGCTCGTCGCCGGAGGGACGCCAGATGCTCCCCCTTGAGGTCGTTCGATGAGTACTTTCGTCGGCATTCCGCGTATTCCTACGGCCGCTCCGGAAACGGAGATGGATCCGCAGGACGCGCGCGGCGTGCGCATGGCGGTCTCGGTTCTCCTGGACTACCCGGGGGACGACTTCGAGACCAAGCTGAACGCCGTCGAGGAGGCTCTGGCGGACCTGCCGGAGCCGGCCTCGTCGGCCCTGGCCTCGTTCGTGAGCTACGCTCGCGCCGCGGGCCTGCGCGCCATGCAGACCACCTACGTGGAGACGTTCGACCAGCGCCGCCGTTGCGCGCTCGGCCTGACGTACTACACGCACGGCGACACCCGTGGACGCGGCCAGGCAATCCTGGCGTTCAAGGAGGTGCTGCGCCGCGCCGGATTCGAGATGGACCGCGAGGAGCTGCCCGATCACCTGCCGGTGGTCCTGGAGTTCGCGGCCTTCGACGAGACAGGCACGGCCGAGGGCCTGCTGCGCTCGAACCGTGAGGGCATCGAGGTGATCCGCACGGCGCTGCGCGCCGCGGACTCCCCGTACGCGCCGCTGCTGGATGCGCTGGTCGCGACGCTGCCCGAGCCGGACGAAAAGACCATTGAGGGCTTCCGTAAGCTCATTAGCCAGGGGCCGCCCACCGAGCTGGTGGGTGTGGGCGATCTGTCTGCCACGCCCTCCCCGACTTCCGAAACAACGATGGGACGGTAACGTTCATGGAATCCGCACTTTTGCATGCCGCGTCTGCAGCCGAGACGCAGTCGCTGTCCTTCCTGGACATTGCCCTGTGGGTGGTCCTGCCCTACGTGTCCTTCGCGATCCTCATCGTGGGCCTCGCGTGGCGCTACAAGACGGACCAGTACGGCTGGACGTCTCGTTCCTCGCAGTGGAATGAGCCGACCATCCTGCGCTGGGCATCGCCGCTGTTCCACTTCGGTGTCCTCTTCGTGTTCATGGGCCACATCCTCGGCCTCGTGATCCCGAAGACGTGGACCGAGGCGGCCGGTGTGCCCCAGCACGTCTACCACCTGATGGCGACGATCCCCGGTACGATCGCTGGACTCATGACGATCGTTGGCCTCGCGCTGCTGATCTACCGCCGCCTGGTGTACAAGTCGGTGCGCGTGGCAACGACCCGCATGGATATTGTCACCTATGTCATGCTCTGCATTCCGGTGCTCCTGGGCGGCGCGGCGACGCTGCTGAACCAGGTGCTCGGTGGGCACGAGGGCTACGACTACCGCGAGACGATCTCCGTCTGGTTCCGCTCGATCTTCTACCTGCACCCGCAGGCGCACCTGATGGCGGATGTTCCCCTCAGCTTCAAGCTGCACATCATCGCGGGCCTGCTGCTGTTCTGCATCTGGCCGTTCACCCGCCTCGTGCACGCGGTGAGCGCGCCGATCGGCTATGTGGCGCGTCCCCCTGTGGTCTACCGGTCGCGCGACGAGCGTCGCACGCACGCGATCACGCGTGGCGGCATGTCTGACTGATCGATGGCCGTGCCCGCCGCGGTCCCTCGCCCCAAGGCGAGGCCGTGGCGCGGTCAGCGGTGGGGCAGGGGG
>NZ_JVOJ01000034.1:0-20555 GCF_001064145.1 Sanguibacter keddieii | reverse complement strand
GGCGAGCGTATGCTCGCCCCCGCGTCTTTATCGGGGGTTCCCGCGTTCTCACCTGTATGAATGAAGCGATAGACCCCGCGTAATGCGACCGACTGCTGGTATTGGCCGTGCGGGGGGCTGTCTGCGATGGGTAGAATAAAGCGCACTTTGTTAGTAACGTAACAGCTTTAATGCCGTATGGAGATGCCTACAAAGGGTATTTCCGCTGATTTTGAGGGAGAGAGGAAACGTCATGAGCGATAACTCCCGTGCTCGGCCTCTGGCCGAAACGCTCGCCGCAATGGCGGCGTTGACCCCTGCACAGCACGCGCTCTTGGAGCGCATCTCGCACCATGCGACGCCCGTGACCGTGGCGGAGCTGGCTCAGGAAGCTGGCTTGCACGTCTCGAGTGTGCGCGAGACCCTCGAGGGCCTGTTCGCCCTTGGCCTCGTGGAAAAGCAGCAGCTCCCCTCGTCCGGCCGCGGCCGCCCTGCGCTGGGCTATTCGACGATGACCCCGGCGGATCCCTCGTTTGCGGCGCAGATGCTGCACCAGCTCACCTCGTCGCTGCTGGCGTGGCTGCGCGTTGACGCGGCCGACCCGGCGGCTTCCGTGCGCGAGATCGGCGCGCGCTGGGCGGACGCCGCCCTCGAGACGATGGCGGTGCCTGATCACAGCCACAATGCGAACCGTCGCCCCGTGCGCGACACCTTCAACATCGCGTCGCACCTGGGCAAGGTGCGCCTGTTTATGAACGCCATGGGTTTTGCGTCCGTCCCGCACGACACCGATCCGATGGCCGTCGTGCTGACGGCCTGCCCGTTCACCGAGCCGGGCACCCCCGACGACCTGGCCCTCGAGCTGCGTCGCGGCATCATTGAACGCGTGTTCGAGCGGACGGCGACCGGATTTGCCACTTGGTCACTGGAGACGGATCCTTCCGACCCGC
The DNA here is from genome assembly GCF_001064145.1 of Sanguibacter keddieii. GTDB lineage: Bacteria > Actinomycetota > Actinomycetes > Actinomycetales > Actinomycetaceae > Pauljensenia. Next base: position 19,626 of record NZ_JVOJ01000034.1, on the reverse strand, counting down.
TACGCCTGACCGTCTATATTCGACGGCTCGATGAGGCGAACCCGAAGCCGCTGTCGACGACCCTTCACTTCTTTGGCGGCGCGGCCGAGGCGGCCGGTGGGTACGTGCGCGAACTGCCTTCCGCTGAGACTCCCGCGACTCTGGGCGAACTCATCGATCAGCTCAGCTTGGAGAGCCCTGAGCTGGCGCGAATCCTCGCTGTGTCGAGCTACCTGGTCAACGAGCGCTCCGCTCGTCCGGACGCTGAGCTCGCGCCCGGCGCGCGCGTCGACGTGCTGCCTCCCTTCGCTGGCGGGTGAGATTTTTTAGTCATTTGTGCGGGGCGGTCAGGGTTGTAAAATAATCCTGGCCGTTCCCGCGTAAGATGAGGGAGAAGGCACTCCCGTCCCTGGAGGATCCCATGTCAGCTGAGATTGCAACCGGCATCACCGATGAGCCGCTGGATACTGGCGCGCTGATTGATAGCGCACGTCGGGATACGTGTGGTGCTGTGGCGTCTTTTGTTGGGGTGGTGCGTAACCATGACGGCGGAGAGAGCGTGGATGCGATCGAGTATTCCTCGCACCCTTCGTCGCAGCAGATTCTGCGGGATATTGCCGTTGAATTCAAGGATCGTCCGGGCGTGCATCGCATTGTCGCGTGGCACCGCGTGGGGCGTCTGGGGATCGGCGAGGACGCGATGGTCGTCGCCGTCGCTGCGGAGCATCGTGCGCAGGCATTCCGCGCGGTCGAGGCCATCGTCGAGGACGTGAAGGCGAAGCTCCCGATCTGGAAGAAGCAGGAATTGACCGACGGTTCGCACAACTGGTCGGGTCTGTGAGATGACGATCGGCGATCCTTTTTCCTGCGATGCGGCTGTTTCGGGGCGTACCGTTGCGCTTGCTCTGATCAATCAGCCCGTCCCGTACGAGGCCGGGGATCCCGCGCTGGAGCGTTTCCGTCGCAATTGGCTAGTCTCTGGCATTGGTGAGGCCGGCCAGGCGCGCCTGGCGGCCGCGCGCGTGCTCGTGGTGGGCGCGGGCGGCCTCGGCTCCCCCGTCCTCCTGTACCTGACGGCGGCGGGCGTCGGCACGATCGGCATCTGCGACTCCGACGTGGTCGAGGTGTCGAACCTTCAGCGTCAGCTCCTGCACGGTGAGGGCGACGTGGGGGATCCGAAGCCGGACTCCGCGGTGCGTCACCTGAGCGGGCTGAACTCCTCGGTCCATTTTGAGCGCTACGGGCATGTGACCCGCGAGTGGCTCGATGAGCATGGCCGTGAGTGGGACCTGATCGTCGAGTGCACGGATAACTTCGATGCGAAGTACCTGGTCGCGGACTACTGCGCGGATTCTGGCCTCCCGCTGGTGTGGGGCACGGTCGTGTCGATGGCCTTCCAAGTGAGCGTGTTCTGGTCTCAGGCGCCGGCCCCTGTGCCGTCGCTGACGCTGCGGAGCCTGCACCCGGTCAAGCCTGCCCCCGGGACGACGCCGGCCTCGCCGAAGGTTGGCGTGCTCGGCCCCGTGGTCGGCCAGGCTGGCACGGCGATGGCGACGGAGACTATCAAGCTGCTGGTGGGCTTCGGCGAGCCGCTGATCGGGCGCGTCCTCATGCTGGATGCGGCAACGCAGCGCGCCGACGTGCTGACCTTCGCGCCGTGGGACTGAGTCCCGTCGCCGCCCCGCGCGCTGACGTCGCCGCGATCGTCGTCGGCGGCGGTGGGGGAGAGCGCCTGGGGGGCGCCTCCAAGCCTGACCTGACGCTGGGCGGTGTGCGCCTCATTGATCGCGTATGTGGGGCTCTCCTGGAGGCGTGCGGCGCGGGCTGCGTGGCCGTCGTGCCGCCCGCCGTGCGCGTCCCGGATGGTGTTCGACGGACCCTTGAGGATCCACCGAACGGCGGCCCCCTTGCCGGTATCGATGCCGGTCTGCGCGCGCTGAGCGTCGGCGGCGACATCCTCGTCGTCGTTGTGTCCGTCGACGCTCCCGGGGTGGGCGCTTTTCTGCCCGCCCTCCTCGAACCCGCGTTGGGTGAGGGCAGTGACGGGCGTATCGTGCGCGGCGGCGATCCGGAGCCTTTCGATCAGTACCTCATGGGCGTCTATCGCGCGGGCGCGCTGCGCCGCGTCCTCGACGAGGCCGTGGATTCCCTTGGGTCCGTGCGGGGCGTGGGCGTGCGCCGGGTGTTGCGCGCCCTCGAGGTTGAGCGAGTGAGCGTGGGCGCCGACGTCTGCCGGGACATCGATACCCTTGCGGATGTGGCCTGGTGGGAGGCCGCCCTGAGCAAGTAACTTGTTTGTAATACCTCCGAGGGTGTAGGTTTAGCTAGTAAGCGTCCAACGCCCTATCCCACTCAAGGTGAGCTCATGAATCTTCGTCACGGAAAACTGTGGCAGCGACTTGGACTGACCGTATTGTCAGGAATTCTTGTCGCATCCTTCGCTCCCGCTACTGCTGCCGCCCCTGCAGGCGGTCAGGAAATGCATGGCGATTGGGAGTCTGCCGACCTCTCCCAGTCGAGTACCGACTCCGGCGTCGCTGCCCCGGTCGCGTCCCAGGACCGTGCGGCCACGGACGACGCTGATGCGTCCGATGCCTCCGACTCCGCAGAATCCGCGGATTCCGCCGACGAGGCCACGGCCTCGTCCGGGGAAGAAAGCGCGGACGGCGTCGACGCGCAGGTCTACACCTTCCCCGGCACGAATGGCCCCACCCGCATTCATGTTCTATCGACGTCGGGTTCTGCGGACGCCATCCTGCTCGAGTCTCGAGGCGTCTTCGCCATGATCGACGGCTCGGAGGGCGTGGGTGCGCCCGACGGCAGCGATCCGCGCTACCCGCTGCGCGACGGCGTGGTCCCCGGTTGGGCGGGGGATACCGACCGGGTTCTCAGTTACATGTCCAACCACGGCGTCACCTCCTCGAACCTCGCGTTCTACCTAGGCACGCACGCCCACTCCGACCACATCGACAACGCGGACGATATCATCAAGAAGTTCCGCCCGAAGGTCATTCTCAGCCCCGAATACTCCGACAAGTGGATCACGGATAAGTCACGCCTGTGGGACAACCAGTGGGTCTACGACAACATGATGGCGGCCGCGCGATGGGCGCAGAGCACGTACGGCGCGTCGATCGTGCAGAACATCAACGACTACAACACTCACATCACGCTGGGTGATATGGATGTCCAGATTATCCCCACGGATCCGGCTGAAAACTACAAGAAGACCGGCGTTCGCGATGCAAACCTCATCGCATATACCGCGAAGGTGAGTGCATTCGGGCATTCCGCCTACCTGGCCGCCGACCTCGAGGCCGGTGGTGGCTACGAGGACCGCATCGCGCCGATCGTTGGGCATGTCGACATGCTCAAGGCTGGTCACCACGGCCTGCCGACCTCAAACTCTCCGGCCTTCATGAAGGCATTGAGCCCCTCCATGATCGCCCAGACAGGGCCGGAATGGTACACCCCCGACAATCTGACCCAGAGCGTTATTCATGGGGAATCGTCGTGGGTGCCGCTGGTGGATCTGTGGCCCAGTGCGCACATTCCCTCGCTCATCGCTACTTTCGGGTCCGCTGGCATTACATACAACGATCTGTCCGCCGCTTCCTGGGGGCATGAGTACGGCCTAGAGAGGCCGCGCGCCTGGTGGTTCAAGGGCGGCCGACCCGCAGCCACGACCGGCTGGTGGAAGGGATCGAGTGGGTCCTGGTACTACTTCGCAGGCAAGCCCTCCGCCGAGGCCAGCACCTGGGTGTATGACGGCGGTCAGTGGTACTGGATGGACGCCACCGGCGCTATGGCGACCGGCTGGATTCATGACGGAAAAGCGTGGTACTACCTGGATTCCGCGGGGCATCCGGCAGGTAATGGTTGGAGCCTCATCGACGGCTCGTGGTACTACCTGAGTGGCGGTCGCGCCGCTACCGGTTGGCTCTACGACGCGGGCTCCTGGTACTACCTGAATGCGGCGACCGGCGCGATGGCAACCGGTTGGGTGCAGGTAGATGGTCAGTGGTACTTCTTGCGATCCTCGGGTGCAATGGTCACCGGCTGGATGAATGGTGGCGGTCCCTGGTACTACCTGACCGGCAGTGGTGCCATGGCCACCGGATGGCTCTACGACAACGGCTCCTGGTACTACCTGGATGCAACGAACGGCGCGATGGCCACCGGATGGTTCCAGGACGGGACCACCTGGTACTACAGCAGTTCCTCCGGCACCATGATGACCGGCTGGCTGAACGGTGGGAGCGCTTGGTACTACCTGAGTGACAGCGGCGCTATGGCCACGGGCTGGATCCTGGATCATGGGGCTTGGTACTACATGAACGGCACAGGTGTCATGGTCACTGGCACGCAGGAGATCGACGGTCGCTCCTCGATCTTCTCCCCCTCGGGACGCTGGGTCGGCTACGCCTCCTGACCGAGGCCTCGGGGAACGACCTCACAAAGCGCCGCCCGCCGCGTATTGACGCAGATGGGCGGCGCTTGCCCGTTGTCCTGTGAGAGGACCAATCCTGAGCGAAAGGCCCCTCATGACGTTCCCTCGCGCCCGCACGCTCGAAAAGCCACATCCGAGCGCGCCCCCACAATTCCGCACGTAATTCCCATGTCAACCTTTCAGTTTTTGAAATGGGAGCCTTGGTAGTTCAACGTTTTCTGAATACCTAAGAAAAATTAGGAAAGCCAAATTACGTGCGACATTTGGGGGAGAGGGGAGGGGGAGAGGGGGAGAGGCCGGGGAAGGGGATGGGGTCAGCGCTGCTCGTCGAGCTGGTGGAAGATCGCGGTGAGCAGGGGCGTGACCACCTCGAGGGTGTCGAGCGCACCGCCTCGCGAGCCGGGGGAGGAGATGATGAGTGCGCCCGAGGAATCGCGCGCGGTCACGCCGACGACCTCGCGGGATAGGCCTGACAGGGGAGTGTTGGCGAGGCCGTGGGCGCGGATCTGCTCGGCGATGCCAGGGATCTCGACCTCGACGATGGAGCGGACGACCTCGGGCGCGTAGTTGCCCACGCCGAAACCCGAGCCCCCCAGGACCAGGATGAAGCGCGCGCCGGCCTCGAGCGCGTCGCGAATTTCCGTCTCGAGGATGGCGGCGCTCTCGGGGATCGCCGCGACCGTCACCGGGCCCAGGCCGACCTCGGCCAGCGCGGCCGTGCAGGCGGGGGTCGTCCGATCCTCCTTCGTGCCGCGCTGGATGCGGTCCGAATAGGTGATGATGTGGGCGCTGATCTGGCTGAGGTCGTAGTCGACAGGCTTGGGCATGGTGTCCTCCGAGGGTGATGCGTATGAATGTGATCCTAGTCCCTTCCTGCTGTGGACGTGAGGCTAGGAGCTGAGCGTGGTCGCCAGGCGATTTTATGTGCGCATGGGCCGAGGGAAAGGAAAGGCGCGGGCGTTGGTGCGTCTCGAGAGGTGATCGCAGCAACGCACACGTGGCAGAATATCCCCTTTTATGACGGATATAGCCAAGTTAAATGAGGGTATATATTTCCCTCATATCACAAGCAAAAGTAACGATTTGGGTGCGTGTGAGCAAATCGTTGCGCGTCCGTATCTCGAGTTGTTAGATTTAATGTGTACCATTCCCTCTCAAAAGGAGACGCGAGTGCGTTCCCTTCGCATCCTTCCCATCGTTGGAGCGGCCGCGCTGGCCCTCGCCGCCTGCACGGGCTCCGCCCCCGCCGACTCCACGGCCTCGCCCGAGGCGACGCAGCCCGCCGAGACCATCGTCCTCAACGTCTACGCCGCCGCCTCCCTGACCGAGACCTTCGGCGAGCTTGAACATGTCTTCGAGGAAGCCAACCCCGGCGTGGACGTGCGCTTCAACTTCGCGGGTTCCCAGGATCTCGTGACCCAACTCGGCGAAGGCGCGGACGTCGACGTCCTGGCCACCGCCAACGAGTCCACCATGAAGAAGGCCGCCGACGCCTCGCAGGTCGATGCGCAGACCATCTTCGTCACCAACACCCTCACCCTCATCACGACGCCAGGCAACCCGGCGGGCGTCACCGGCCTCGACTCCTCGCTCGACGGCGTCAAGCTGGTCATCTGCGCGCCCGAGGTTCCCTGCGGCAAGCTCACCAAGACTCTCACCGAGAAGCTCGGCGTGACCCTGAACCCCGTCTCCGAGGAGCAGGCCGTCACCGACGTGCGCGGCAAGGTCTCCTCCGGCCAGGCCGACGCCGGCATCGTCTACAAGACCGATGCCCTCGCCGAGGGCGACGCCGTTGACACCGTCGCCATCCAGGGCGCCGACGAGGCCGTCAACAAGTACCCGATCGCCCTCGTGAGCGCCTCGACCAAGAAGGATCTGGGTCAGAAATGGATCGACCTGGTCCTGTCCGCCGACGGCCAGAAGATCCTCGAAGACGCTGGCTTCACGCCCGCCGCGAAGTAACATCGACGCGTGAAGTCACGTAGGACGCCCGCCGTGAGCCCCCTGCCCGTCTGGGCGGGGGGCCTCGGCGCGCTCGCCCTGTGCTTCCTGTTCCTGCCCCTGGCCTTCATGCTGGGGCGCGTCAACTGGGCCACCCTCGGCGCGACGCTGGCGACCCCGGAGGCTGTCTCGGCCCTGGGCCTGTCGCTGCGCACGTGCGCCGTAGCGCTCGGCGTGGACCTCCTCCTCGGTGTCCCCGCCGCCCTCGTTCTGTCCCGCTCGTGGCGGGGCGTGCACGCCGCCCGCATCCTCGTCGCCCTGCCGCTCTCGCTGCCGCCCGTCGTCGCCGGCATCGCGCTGCTTGCGGCCTTCGGCAGGCGCTCGACCCTCGGGGCGCTCCTTGGCGGCGCCGGCCTCGACATCGCGTTCACGACGAGCGCCGTCGTCATCGCGCAGGTCTTCGTCTCCCTGCCCTTCCTCATCGTCACCCTCGAGTCCGCACTGCGCGCCCGCGAGCAGGGACTCGACGAGATGGCCTCCTCCCTGGGGGCCTCGCCCTCGCGCGTGTTCTGGCAGATCACCGCGCCCACGGTCCTGCCCGGCCTCGGGCGCGGCACTGCCCTCGCGCTGGCCCGCTGCCTCGGCGAGTTCGGGGCGACCCTCACCTTCGCCGGATCCATGCAGGGTGTCACCCGAACGATGCCGCTCCAGATCTACCTGGCCCGCGAGTCCGACGCGGATCTGGCCCTCGCGCTCGGTGTGGTCCTCCTCGGCGTCGCAGCCGCCGTCGTTGCGCTCACGGAAACCCCGTGGGGGCGGCTCTCCTCGCTCCTTCGTGTCACGAGGCGTGGGCCCGCCTCCGCTCCCGCCGCCCCCTCCGCCGCCCCCTCCGCGCCCGCGGGCGAGGAGGGCGTGGCCGTGCGCGTCGCCGGAACCGTGGCGGCGCGCGGCTGGGACGTGGGCGCGGAGCTTCGCCCCGGCCTCGTCACCGCGGTCGTCGGCCACAACGGTGCCGGAAAGTCGACGCTCGCCCAGGTGATCGCCGGGACCCTGCGCGTGGATAGCGGGACCGTCAGCATTGGCGAGCGAGTCGTCGACGACGCCGCCACGTTTGTGCCCGCCCGCCGACGGGGCGTCGCCATGGTCTCTCAGGCACCCCGCATCTTCACCCACATGAGCGTCCTGTCCAACGTCGTCTTCCCTCTGCGCGTGCGCGGGGTGGGGCGTGCGCAGGCTCGGGCGGCCGCGCTCGAACAGCTGCGCGCCGTGGGGATCGCCGACCTCGCTTTCAAGCGAGCCTCCGACCTGTCGGGTGGTCAGGCTGCACGCGTCGCGATCGCACGCGCTCTCGTCTTCCGGCCCGAGGTCCTCATTCTCGACGAGCCCACGGCCGCCCTCGACGTCGAGGCCACCGCTCAGGTTTCCGCCATCCTGCGCGAGCGCCTGGCGGGTGCGGGAATCACGACCCTGCTGGTCTCCCACGACATCGCCGAAGTCCTCTCCCTCGCCTCCCACATGATCGTCATGGGGGAGGGGCGCATCGTCGAGGAGGGCGAACCCGCCCGCGTGCTCGCCTCCCCTGCGTCGGTGTTCGCGGCCCGCTTGGCCGGCCTCAACATCGTGAGTGGGGCTCCTGTGATGCGCCCCGGCATGGTCGGCGTGCGCGTCGGCGATGGGGTTCTGTGGGCTGCCGACAGCGTTGGCCCTGGGAATGAGTCGGCGCGCGTCGCCCTTACCTTCCCGCCCGAGGCCGTGGCCCTGTCGCGCGAGGCAGCCCACGCCTCGCCGCGAAGTGTCCTGCCCGGCGTCGTCGCGGGCATCGACGTCGACGGTTCTCTCGTGAGCGTGCGCGTCGCGCTCGCGGAGGGCGTGTCAGTGACCTCCCGCGTGACAGCCTCCGCGTGGGCCGATCTCGGCCTCGGCGTCGGTGATCGCCTCTGGGCGAGCGTCAAGGCCACCCAGGTCCGCGCGATCCGTATCGCCGCCCGTGAGTGAGTCTCGGTGCGTAGATCTGGCTACAGCTGCTGAGTAGTCAATGGGTGTCAGCTTCGTCAGTTTCCGTTCTGCCTGTCGGCAGTATCCCGAGATGAGACGTTGAATGGCGCTCAGTGTTGAATTGATGAGCTGATTGCGTGGTGTTTCGACGTGCAAATCCCCGAAGAACAGTGGACGATGCCGCTCGATTCGCTCACTAAAGCGCTTGAGATCGGACATCATATGGCTGAGAGCTTTGTGTGAATCAGCAAACTCGAGATGGCAGAGAAGGGCAGCGGCGAAATTGTTGACAACGAGGCGGTCCAACGCCTCGTTAAGCGCCTTTTTCTTGCCAGAATTACGACGTGGACTGACTTCACACATGCGAAGCGCGGCGAGCGTCACCTCCTTGTCGTATTTCTGCCCCTCAGATTGGCGACGTTGCTCCGAAGGACGCGAGACGTCAGCGAGTAGACAGTTGCCATGAGAAACGGCGTTTCGTAGTTTGCGCAGTATGAGTAGCAGGTGGGCGAATGGAGCGGTCTCTCCCCTGTAATCGAAGTACGACGTGTAGAGGCGGATATGTTCGTTCAGGGGGAGCAACTCCCACAGGTGCCAGATGGAGGGGGCGTTATTGCAAGCCATCCACATATCCTCGGTGTAGGGATTGTAGCGGATGGAGGATGTGTCGCCGTTGAGAATGCGACGTACGAGTACCTCTGACAGGTCCGATTTCGGATCGCTCATGATGAGCTGATTGAGTCGCACTTTGAGGAAGTGCTCCGTGCTCAGCGCCAGTGAGAGACAGATACGGCTCAGGGCGAAGTCAAGGTACGAGAGTTCAACGAGGTGGGCGAAGTCGAGTCCCGAGTAAGTGTAGGAGCCTGCAGTGCCAACACGGGTGTAGTTGCGTTCATAGGATTTGATTTTGAAGAAATAGGAACGTGAGTAAAGGAACTCTCGGGCGTCGCTCTCGGACATAAGTTCGAAGGAGACTCCGTGGCTCCTGAGTAGGGCAATCTGCTCATCGACGGTGATGCACTGCTTCATGCGGACCTCGTTGTGCCAAAAATTATGAGGGGGTCGAATCTGAGATCCGACCCCCCGATACCCTGGAGCAGAACCCCTGGGCATCTGACGTAGTGGTGAACAGTCTAGCGCTAGATGGAGCTTTCGGTCAACGACTCATCTGTGACTTCTATTGGGGTCATGGTGCTCGCCGGTAGGGATGGGATCATCCAGTTGACGGATCTCAAGGCTCTGTTTCATTGCGTGATCGGTGGCAGCCGGGCCGCATGGATGGCTGTGTTAACCCGTCAATGCGCAGCTGGGCCCTGCGAGTGGAGCGTGGGCACACCTGCCCACGCTCCACCTAATGGGTGTACGTGCGCATTGAGGGGTTGCGGGTGCCACCTGTCGGGTTAACTCTCCACTGAGCGGGTTCACATGCGCTCTCGCGACGAGGTCGGTGCGGTGTTTTTGCCGAAGGGTTTAATTTTGCAACGCTTCACATGTTGTAATTCTCGTCGGACGCGTCGTGCGTCTCGCGGTCTGCGTGATGTGTCATACAGGCGATTTTCCTTGGTTCTACGCCGTTTTAGTGCCGCGTGCGAGGAAGGTTAACCATACCTTTGACGGGATACGATCCTGGCCCTAAGTTGATGGATGATTCAAGGAGGTCCCATGACAACGCAGCGCGCCAGCGAGCACCGCCGCCCCTATCAGCTCGGCATCGACGTCGGTTCGACCACGGTCAAGGCCGTCGTCCTGGACGGAAACCGCCGACTCTTCTCCGACTACCGCCGGCACAACGCCGACGTGCGCGCATCCCTGGGCGCCCTCCTCGCCGACGTCGAGCGCGCCCTGCCCGGCGCCCGCGTCCACGCGGCCATCACCGGATCCGGCGGCCTGACGACCGCCCGCGCCATGGGCATCCCCTTCGTCCAGGAGGTTATCGCCGGCACCGAGGCCACTCAGCGCCTCCACCCCGAGGTCGACGTCGTCATCGAGCTGGGTGGCGAGGATGCCAAGCTCACCTACCTGCACCCCACCCCCGAACAACGCATGAACGGTACGTGCGCGGGCGGCACAGGTGCCTTCATCGACCAGATGGCGACCCTCCTGCACACGGACGCCTCCGGCCTCGGCGAGCTGGCGACCCGACACACCCAGCTCTACCCGATCGCCTCGCGCTGCGGCGTCTTCGCCAAGTCCGACATCCAGCCCCTCATCAACCAGGGTGCCGCCCACGAGGATCTGGCCGCCTCGATCTTCAACGCCGTCGCCACCCAGACCATCGCGGGTCTTGCCTGCGGTCGACCGATCCGCGGAACCGTCATGTTCCTCGGCGGCCCCCTGCACTTCCTGCCCGCCCTGCGCGAGGCCTACAAGGCCCTCCTGCCCAAGGCCGACGCGTTCGTCACCCCCGACGACGCCCAGCTGTACGTCGCGATCGGCGCGGCCCTCCTCGCCGAGAAGGAGGCCGCCAAGAAGGTTCGCCAGGCCAAGGAAGCGGGCGTCACCTCCGTCGACACCCGCGGTGACAAGCTCACGACCCTCATGGAGCGCCTCGCCGCGGCTCCCGTTCAGGTCGAGTCCCCGCGCATGGACCCCCTCTTTGCCACCCCCGAGGACCGCGAGGAGTTCGTGGCCCGCCACAGCCTCGACGTCATTCCCAAGGCCAGCCTCGACGAGGCCGAGGGCCGCTGCTGGCTCGGCATCGACGCTGGCTCGACGACGATCAAGGCGGTCGTCATCGACTCCCAGGACCGCATCGTCTTCACCCACTACGCCTCCAACGAGGGCGACCCCGTGGCCGCTGCCGTCGACATCGTGCGTGCCGTGCGAGGCGCGCTGCCCGAAGGCTGCGAGATCGGCCGCTCGTGCGCGACCGGCTACGGCGAGGGCCTGGTCAAGGCCGCCCTCACCATGGACGAGGGCGAGATCGAGACGATGGCGCACTACCGCGCCGCCGAGTTCATCTGCCCCGGCGTCACCTCCGTCATCGACATCGGCGGCCAGGACATGAAGTACCTGCGCATCCGCGACCACGCGGTGGACTCCATCTCCGTCAACGAGGCGTGCTCCTCGGGCTGCGGCTCCTTCCTCCAGACCTTCGCGCAGACGATGGGCACCGACGTGCGTTCCTTCGCCCGGATGGCCATGGAGTCGGAATCTCCCGTGGACCTGGGCACCCGCTGCACGGTGTTCATGAACTCCTCCGTCAAGCAGGCGCAGAAGGAAGGCGCTGACGTGCGCGACATCAGCGCCGGCCTGTCCTACTCCGTCGTGCGCAACGCCCTCTACAAGGTCATCAAGCTCAAGGAGCCCTCGGACCTGGGTGAGCGCGTCGTCGTCCAGGGCGGCACCTTCCTCAACGACTCCGTGCTGCGCGCCTTCGAGCTGCTCACCGGACGCGAGGTCGTGCGCCCCGACATCGCGGGCCTGATGGGCGCGTACGGCGCGGCCCTGACCGCGCGCATGCACGACACGGGGGAGGGAACCTCGTCCCTGGCCACGATTGAGGCCCTGGAAGGCTTCGGCGTCGACACCACGCGCAAGACCTGCCGCCTGTGCCAAAACCACTGCCAGATGACCATCTCGACGTTCTCCAACGGAGAGCGTCACGTGTCGGGCAACCGCTGCGAGCGCGGCGCATCCCTGGAGCGCGTCCCCAAGAAGTCCGACCTGCCCAACCTCTACGACTGGAAGTACAAGCGGATCTTCGGCTACCGCCGCCTCACCGAGAAAAAGGCGTTCCGCGGCGACATCGGCATCCCGCGCGTGCTCGGCATGTACGAGAACTACCCCTTCTGGTTCACGATGCTCACCGCGCTGGGCTTCCGCGTCATGATTTCGGGCCGTTCCAACCACGACCTGTTCGAGACGGGCATGGAGTCCATCCCCTCGGAGAACGTGTGCTACCCGGCCAAGCTCGTCCACGGGCACATCGAGTCCCTGCTGGACAAGGGCATCACGACGATCTTCTACCCCTGCGTCGACTTCGAGCAGAAGCTCACCGAGTCCGAAAACTCCTACAACTGCCCCATCGTGGCGACCTACCCCGAGGTCATCCGCAACAACATGGAGCGCCTGCTCGAACCGGGCACGAAGTTCATCAGCCCCTTCGTGAACTTCGGCAACCGCGACTACCTGCCCGCCCACCTGTCCAAGACCTTCAAGGAATACGGCTACGACATCCCCGTCGAGGAGATGAAGGCCGCCCTCGACAAGGCGTGGGAGGAAGACGCCGCCGTCAAGGCCGAGATCCGCGCGAAGGGCGTCGAAACCATCGAGTGGATGCGTGAGCACGGCGTGCGTGGCATCGTGCTCGCGGGCCGCCCCTACCACCTCGACCCCGAGATCAACCACGGCATCCCCGAGGTTATCGTTGGCCTGGGCATGGCCGTCCTCACCGAGGACTCCATCATCGACGCGCGCCTCGAGCGCCCCCTGCGCGTCCTCGACCAGTGGTCCTACCACTCGCGCCTCTACGAGGCCGCCGCGCGCGTCGGCGACGAGCCCGACCTCGAGATGGTCCAGCTCAACTCCTTCGGCTGCGGCGTCGACGCGATCACCGCCGACCAGGTCCAGGAAATCCTCGAAGGCCGCGGCGACGTGCACACCGTCCTCAAGATCGACGAGGTCTCCAACCTGGGTGCCGCGAAGATCCGCCTGCGCTCCCTCGACGCGGCGATCACCGAGCGCGCCTCCCTCACCTCCGCGATTAACGAGGCCGGGGCCGGCGACGGCGAGAACGGCGCGGATGGAGCGGGACTGGCCCCCGCCTCGTCCGTGGGCCTGGTGTCGGGTTCCGTCGACACCGCCACCCTGCGCGACCCCTCCGGGGACGCTGCCCGCGAGGAGCAGGCTGGCCACATCAAGCCGCGCACAGCCTTCACCGAGGAGATGCGCGAGGCCGGATACGAGATCCTCGCTCCCCAGATGTCCCCGATCCACTTCCGCTTCCTCACCCCGCTGTTTGCAACCGCAGGCCTGAAGGTGCGCGTGCTCGAGCACACGAGCCGCACGTCCATGGAGGTCGGCCTCAAGTACGTCAACAACGACTCGTGCTACCCGGCGATCGTCGTCATCGGCCAGCTCCTCGACGAGTTCATCTCCGGGCGCGCCGACCCCGACCGCACGGCTGTGGGCATCACCCAGACGGGCGGCATGTGCCGCGCCAGCAACTACGCGGCCCTGCTGCGCAAGGGCCTGCGTGACGCCGGGTACCCGCAGGTTCCCGTCATCGCCCTGTCCGTCCAGGGCATCGAGGACAACCCCGGTTTCCACCTCGGCGTCCCGCATATCCACAAGGCCATCCAGGCATTCGTCATCGGCGATGCCATCCAGTCGATGCTGCTGCGCGTGCGCCCCTACGAGGCCACCCCCGGCTCCGCGATGGACCTGTACCGCACGTGGGACGGCTACGTCCAGGAGTGGATCACCTCGGGACGCGTGGCCGCCCTCGGTGGGCGCGTCTCCTACGGGAAGATCATCCGCGAGTGCGTGCGCGCCTTCGACGCCCTGCCTCTGCGCGACATCCCGCGTAAGCCGCGCGTCGGCCTGGTCGGTGAGATCCTCGTGAAGTTCCACCCCGACGCCAACAACCACGCCGTCGACGTCATCGAGGCCGAGGGCTGCGAGGCCGAACTACCCGGCCTCATGCAGTTCTTCCACAACTCCGTGGCCACCGCCGCGTGGGACAAGGAAAACCTGGGTATCGACGGCAAGCAGCGCTACATCATGCCGATCGTTTTGTGGGCGCTCAAGAAGTACGAGAAGCCCGTGCACCGCGCGTTCGCGGCGACGAACGGCAAGTTCGAGCCGCACCGGCCCATCGAAGAGATGATCGAGCGTTCCCAGGACATTGCGCGCCTGGGCAACCAGGCCGGCGAAGGCTGGTACCTGACCGCGGAAATGGTCGACATGATCGAACACGGCTGCCCGAACATCATCTGCGCCCAGCCGTTCGCGTGCCTGCCCAACCACGTCGTCGGCAAGGGCATGTTCCGCGCGCTGCGCACCCGCTACCCCGAGGCCAACATCGTGGCCGTCGACTACGATCCGGGTGCCTCCGAGGTGAACCAGCTCAACCGCATCAAGCTGATGCTCGCCACCGCCCTGCAGGACCCGGAGGCGCGCGACAGCGAGGTTCTCCAGCTCGTGGACGTCGAAGAGCCGGCGTCGTGCGGCGGGTCCAGCTCGGTCATGCTCGGCATGCCGACGATCCCGCGCAGGGGGGCGGCGTTCCGCTGACCCGTGCCGTGAAGCCGCGAGGGGGACGGTGCTTGCTGGCACCGTCCCCCTTCGCGTGCGCACCCCTCGTGCGCACCGGCTCCGGTGTCCTACGGCGCGGGCATGACCCCGCGACCGATCTCGAACCCGGCCGGCGCCCAGCCCGTCCCATACGACAGGCGCACCGACACCTCGCGCATGCCCGAGGAGGGCCACTCCACCGGGAGGAACCCCGTCTCGCCGGGCGCGACGTCCAGGAACGCCGGGTACTCCCACGTGACGGTGCCATCCTCGACGACGCGGCACAGGAACTCCAGGTCGCACGTCGACGTGAACGTCATGTGGTTGCGGACCGTCACCCCCGAGTACGAGGGTGCCACCGTCACCGGCGCGTAGTGCAGCTCCTCGGCGCGCACCTCGCTCAAGAGCGGGAAGTCCGTGTCCGCATACTCCGGGCGCGTCGGATCCAGCGCACGGGCGGCGCGGATCCCCTCGTCCTCCTCGCCCACGTTCCACGCAATGACGCTCGGGTGCGCGCGATCCCGACGGAGCGCGGCCTCGATGGCCTCGTCGCGAGCGGGACCCGGCTCGTACATCGTCGAGGCGCGGTCAATGATGTACAGGCCGTACTGGTCCGCCAATTCGTAGAAGCGCGCGTGCGCGGGCCCCTGCTCGATCGCAACCGCGTTCACGCCGTGGCGCTTACACCACACGATGTCGTCGAGCATCTCCGGGATGATGACGGCCAGACCCGTGCGCCCATCGCACTCGTTGCGGCGCACGCCGCGCAGCGTCAGCGGGCGGCCCGCCAGGCGCAAGCCCTCGGGGGTCGCCGTCAAATTGCGGAAGCCGAGGTCAAGGGAGACCGTGTCCTTGACTCCCTCCTCGTCGCGCAGCGTCACAATCAGCCGGTACAGCGCCGGCTCCTCGGCGCTCCACGGGATCACGTCCAGACCCCGCGCGGTCACAACCTCATCAGGAGAAGCGACCGCAGACCACAGCCTCTCCTGCTCGGCTTCATTCACGAGCGCGGCGTGAACCTCGACACCGCCCGTCGTTTCAACCCGCAGCGTCAGCGCGCCCGCGCGACCATTGTGGGACGCCACCGGCACCACGTCCACGATGTGCGCCGGAGGCCTGGCCTCCAACGACACCTCGCGGAACAAACCGTGGCAGCACACCGGCGAATCCATCAGCAACACGGCGAGCGTATGCGAGTGAGTAGGCTGCAACGCGCCGGTCACGTCGAAGGCAGCAGGAATGAAACCGTCCGCGCAGAAACCAACGAACGTTCCATCAACCCACGCGTAGAGAGGGCCGGAGAAGCCGCCGAACGTCAGCGTCATCATCCAGCCGCGCTCAACCGCCTCCTTCAATGGGGCATCGAAGATGAACTCGCGGCGCAGGATCGAGGCGCGAACCGAATCCGCGGCGGGTTCTCCCCGGGCTTCGGCCGCCCTGCGGGCCTCCTCCTCGCGGCGCAGCCACAGGTCGTCGAGCTCAAGAATGCCGGGGATGGACGTGGCCTCAAAGTTGCATTGGTGGGGCGTACGCTCGATCAGCTCGGCAACAGTGCCCGACACACCCGTGACCTGCCAGGTGCTGGACAGTATCTGAAGTGGCCTGCGTGACCTCCACGTCGCGTGCACCGTCAAGCGGTTCGCCGACGCCCCCGGGTCCCGCAGCCCCGCTACGTCAGGTTCCGGGATGTGTTTCATGTAATAAAAGTAGCATTAAGTGATTAGTCATGGAACGGTGTGATTTCCTGAAATACAGGTAAATATGCCTTGACATGCGAAATAACTATGGGTGACAAATGGGACGACGACCACATTCTGGGATTTTTGGTCACGGCGATGGGCACAATTGCCGTCCCGGGGAGGTGGCGTTCGGGTGTAACGAACCCCGGCCTCGTCCCTGAGAGCAGGAACAAGGCCGGGGTCGATGCAGGATGCGGGGGTATGCCCCTCGCGTTGACTGCGTGCTTACTTTGCGGCGGACTCGCGATCCGAGTCGCGCGTGATCTTACGGGCGAAGCCGTAAAGCAGCCACGTCGCGCCCGCGAAGAACACGAGGCCCAGCACGTTCGCGATCGGTGTGAAGCCATCGCCGATGAACGGCAGCGCCAGCGGGGATTCCGAGCCCGTCGCGCCCGCGATGCCCGCGTAGACGACGCCGAACAGGGACTCGCCCACGATCAGGCCCGTCGCAGCCAGCGTGCCGAAACGCTTCGCGCGCTCCACATCCACCTGCTTGTCAGCCCACCTGTTGTACAGGAAGCCCACAAGCGCACCGATCGGGATCAGGACCGTCAGGGAGGCGGGCAGGTAAATACCCATACCGACCGCCAGCGGAGGCAGGGCGAGCTTGCCCTTCGACGCGGGGCGCAGGACCTCGTCAATGATGATGACGACAACGCCGATCGCGGCACCGATACCCAGGAGCTTCCAGTCGATGCCACCACCGAGCACGCCCTTCGCGAGCGAAGAAATCAGCGAGGCCTGCGGAGCCGCCAGCGCATCCGGGCCAGCGCCCGGCGCACCCTGGAAACCAAAGGAGTTCTGCATGAGCTCCAGGACCGGAGGAATAATCAGCGAACCAAAGACAACGCCGATGACCAGGGCAACCTGCTGCTTCCACGGGGTCGCGCCCACCAGCTGACCCGTCTTGAGGTCCTGCAGGTTATCGTTCGCAATCGTCGCGATACAGAACACGATCGCCGAGGTGAACAGCGTGTAGGCGATGAGCGCCGTGTTCTCCTCCGTCGTCGAGCCGCGGCCGTGCACCGCCAGGATGACGACCGCCGTGATGACGACGACCAGCAGGCCGACGCCGGACACCGGCGAGTTCGACGAGCCGATCAGGCCGGCCATGTAACCGCAGACTGCCGCGACCAGCAGGCCGGCGAGCAGGATGAACAGGACCGACACGGCGATCAGAACGGCCGTGTTGTGCTCAATCTGCGTGCCGCGCATGAACCACCACAGCAGGCCGGCGATCGGAATCATGGCCACGAAGATGGAGACGATGACCCACTTGCCGGGGATGTCCTGCTCGGTGCGGTCGATCTGCGCGCCGTCCTCGTTGGCGCTACGCGAGGCGCGCAGCGACTCGGACATGCCGCGGGCGATTGGGCCCATGATCTTGATGAGCGTCCAGATGGCGGCGACCGCCATGACGCCCGCGCCGATGAAGCGCACGTCCGACTTGAAGACCGTCGACAGGGCGTCAGTCAGGTCCTCAGCGCCGTCCAGCTGGCCGTTCGCGTACAGGGGCAGCAGAACGCCGTAGGAGATAGCCATGCCGATCAGCATCGCGATACCCACCGTCATGCCGACCAGGTGGCCCACGCCGATCAGGGCGAGGGACAGGGAGGTAGAGATCATCGTGCCCGTCGAGCCAATCTTGAAAGCCGTTCCGACCTCGGAGGCCGCGACCTTCATATAGCCGAGGAGTGCCATCACGGCCGAGGCCAGCGCGCCCCAGGTGATCGCCAGCAGGCCGCGCTTGTTGTCCTCGCCGGCCTCCTGGGAGTCGCCGACCTTGAGGATCTCAGCGCCTGCCACGCCCTCCGGGTAGGGCAGGTCCGAGCCGGTCACGAGCGCACGACGCAGGGGGATCGAGTACATGACGCCCAGTGAACCGCCGACCGCGCACACGAACATGGTCTCCCAGTAGGGGAAGCCGCTCCACCAGCCGACAATCACGAGGCCGGGGAGAACGAAGATGACCGCCGACAGTGTGCCGGCCGCCGAGGCGATGGTCTGGACGATGTTGTTCTCCTGGACCGTGTGGTCGCCCCAGAAGCGCAGAACCGCCATCGAGATGACGGCTGCCGGGATCGACGTTGCAAACGTCAGGCCAACCTTCAGACCCAGGTAGACGTTCGCGGCCGTGAACAGCAGCGTAATAATGCCGCCGAGGATGATGCCACGGAGGGTCAGTTCTTTGAGCGACGTACGCTTCGTCGCATTTGGCGCAGACACGAAAAATCCTTTCGCTGCCTTGAATAGATACCCTGCAAGACTAGTGCATTTATGAGTGGGCGTGAATGGTATGCGCTCACTTAATCTCACTTTCAATCAATCTACATTCGAGATTGCGCTCGTTTTGGGCGCTGTGTGTGATCGTGTGGCTGTGTGGCCCTGCTCCCAGGTCGCGGTGTGGCCCTGCTCCCAGCCCGCCCGGTCGATTTGCGTGCTCAGGGGGAGGGTGTAGTAGAGTATTCGGGTAAGGTAGCGTGTCCGAGCGGCCGAAGGTGCAGCACTCGAAATGCTGTGTGGTGTCACAGCCACCCTGGGTTCAAATCCCAGCGCTACCGCCACTGCCGCCCGGCCCCATTGGGGCCGGGCGGTTTTGTTATGCCTAGCGTGTATGTGTGGGGTACTTGTGGCTCCGCTGGTGTTCCGGGCGCCGGAGGGCCCGGCCGCCCGCGAGGCTAGGGCCTCACTTCGTTCGGCGCCGCGCCTCGAAGCCTGGCCAGGCTCCGCCGCCGCCCACCGGCACCGCGACCAGGCCCCGTCACCGCCCGCGGGTGTCGCAGCCTGGCCCTCCGGTCCCTCCGGCGCCCTCCACACCGGCGGTGCTGTGTCACTGACGTGTGCTTGTGCGTCGGCTCGTTGTCCGGCCAGGCCCCGCCACTGCCCATTAATTTCGCACGTAATTCCCCTGCGGCTTGTTCAATCATTGAATTTGCATCGTTGGAATTGCAATGTTTTTGGGGTGTCTCGAAAAATGACCGCGATAAATTACGTGCGAAATTTGGGAGGCGGCGGTGCCTGGTCGCTGATATGTGGCTCGGCGCGTCGGATTGAAGCCCGGCCAGGCCCTGCCGCCGCCCACGGGCACCGCAGCCGGGTCCCTCTACTCCCTGTGGGCGTCACGGGGGTCTCGCGTGTTGAGTTTTTGGGGTGCTCTGGTGCGTGTTGTTACAAACGTCGTCAATCCAAGGTGTTTTTCGTGTGGATTTCTGATCCGTTGTTACGAACGTCGTCAATCCGAGGGCTTTTTCGCTGAAAATGGTGGTTTTTTGGCTTAGATTGACG
>NZ_JVOJ01000033.1 GCF_001064145.1 Sanguibacter keddieii | reverse complement strand
CCATCAACCACGGCGCTCGCTGCGGCGACCTTGGTCTCATAGTCATATCTGGCCTGCTGTCCTCCCATGGCAAGAAGCCCGTCCTTCCCGATAGCGCGGTACGTCTTCTGCCAGTCTCGCACAGCCTCAGCAGGCACACCCAGCCTCTTGGCGGTCAAGCCATAGCCAATCCCCCTCTCAAACAATTCAACAGCCTGCTCCCGAAGCAAACGACCATGCCTCAACCGCAGATCCACAGACACGAAAAGCCTCCCATTCCCTGGACTTCAATTTCGATGTCCAAGAAACGGGAGGCAGTTCAGAACGAGGCCGGGGCGAAGCCGCGTGGACTCAGTGCTGGATGGGGGAGACCCCGAGGGGGCGGCCCGCCAGGCCGCGGTTCGTCGAAGAGAGCTGCTTGGCGAGGGCCGTGAGCTCCTCGGCGGCAGGACCCGAAGCGACGGAGACGGGCTCGCCGCGGTCCCCGCCCTCACGCAGCGCAATGTCGAGGGGCACCTGGGCCAGCAGCGGCACCGAGTAGCCCAGCTGTGCGGTCAGGCGCTGCGAGACGGACTCGCCGCCGCCCGCGCCGAAGATCTCCAGGCGCGAGCCGTCGGGCTGGGGCAGGAACGACATGTTTTCGACGACACCGATGACCTTCTGGTTCGTCTGCGAGGCGATGGAACCGGCGCGCTCAGCGACCTCGGCGGCTGCGACCTGCGGGGTCGTCACGACGAGGATCTCCGAGTTGGGCAGCAGCTGCGCGATCGAGATCGCGACGTCGCCCGTGCCCGGAGGCATGTCGATGAGCAGGACGTCCAGGTCGCCCCAGAACACGTCCGCGAGGAACTGCTGGAGGGCGCGGTGGAGCATGGGGCCGCGCCAGATGACGGCCTGGCCGTCGGGCACGAACATGCCGATCGAGATGACCTTGACGCCGCCCGCGCCCACGGGCGGGATCATCATGCCATCGATGACCTGCGGGTCGTGGTCCACGCCGAGCATGCGCGGGATCGAGAAGCCGTAGATGTCCGCGTCCATGACGCCGACCTTGAGGCCCTGCGCGGCCAGCGCGGCGGCCAGGTTCGCGGTCATGGAAGACTTGCCGACGCCGCCCTTACCGGAGGTGACGGCGATGACGCGCGTGAGGGAGTCGGGGCGGGCGAAGGGAATTTCGCGCTCGGGGCGACCGCCGTTGAGCTTCTCGCGCAGCGCCTTCTTCTGGGCCTCGTCCATGACGCCCATCTCGACGGAGACGTTCTCGACGCCCTCGATGGCGCTCACGCGCTCGGTGACGTCCTTGGTGATCTGGGTGCGCAGGGGGCATCCGGCGGTGGTGAGCAGGACCTTGACGGCGACGGAGGAGCCGTCGATCGTGACCAGGTCGGGGGTCACCATGTTGAGGTCGGTGATGGGGCGGCGGATCTCGGGGTCGATGACCTGGCCGAGAGCCTCCATGACGGAATCAAGCGTGACTGGCATGGACTCCACTCTACTGGCCGCTGTGCCCATCTTCTAGGGGACGAAAGGCACCATCGGCGTCGGTCTCAGCCTCCGCCTCGTTCGACGAGGCGTTGGCCGCGTCCGCGGCGATCTCTGCACGCAGGTCCTCCAGCATGTCGCGCAGCTCAGAGCGCACGAAGTCGCGCGTGGCGACGTCCTGGAGGGCCAGGCGCAGGCCTGCGATCTCGCGGGCGAGGTACTCGGTGTCGGCGAGGTTACGCTCCGCGCGAAGACGGTCCTGCTCGGCTACGACGCGGTCGCGGGCGTCCTGGCGGTTCTGCGCGAGCATAATCAGCGGGGCCGAGTACGAGGCCTGGGTCGAGAATGCGAGGTTCAGGAGGATGAAGGGGTAGGGGTCCCAGGCGGCTTTCTCGCTGATGCCGGCGAGCATCAGGTTCGCGCCGATCCACGCGATGACGAAGATCGTCATGTAGAGGACGAACTTGGGCGAACCCATGAAACGGGCGGTGGCCTCGGCGAAGCGGCCGAAGCCGTCGCCGCCGCCCGACGAGCGGCGGAAGAACCACCGACGCTTGTCGATCGGGTTATCCAGACGATCAGCCATCGATGCTCCTTGCCATCATGCGGTCGGTTACGTCGTCGTCGAAGTCTCGCCAGTCCTCGGGCAGCAGCTCGTCGAGGACGTCGTCGACAGAGACGGCACCGTGGAGGTGCCCGTCCTCGTCAACGACGGGCAGGACCGTCAGGTTGTAGGTAGCCAGCAGACGCGTCACGGTCGCGATGTGCGCGTTGGGGTCCACGGACTCGATGTCGCGGTCCAGGATCGTGCCGAGCAGAGTCTGCGGGGGCTCGCGCAGCGCGCGCTGGATGTGGACCATGCCCAGGTACTGGCCGGTCGGGGTCTCCTGGGGCGGGCGGGCGATGAAGGCGACGGTCGCGATCGAGGCCGGAATGTCCTCGCGTCGTACGGCAGCCAACATCTGCGCGACGGTCGCGTTGGGGCCGAAAATGACGGGCTCGGTGGTCATGAGCGAACCCGCCGTCGACTCATCGTAGGTCATGAGTCGACGCACGTCCTCGGCCTCCTCGGGCTCCATGAGGGCGAGCAGGGACTGAGCCTTCGCGGCGGGCAGCTCGGCGACGAGGTCAGCCGCGTCGTCGGGCTGCATGACGTCCAGGACGTCGGCGGCTCGGGCGGCTTCCAGCGCGGAGACGATCGCGATACGGTCGTCGTCACCCAGCTCCTCGAGCACGTCGGCGAGGCGCGCGTCGGTGAGCTGCTGGGCGACCGCCATCTTGCGGTCCTGAGGCAGGCTGTGCATGAAGTCCGCCAGGTCCGCGGGGCGCATGTCCTCCGTGTACTGCAACAGGGCGGTGGCCGCCTGGTTGGAGTCGGTCTTAAGCAGGCCGGAGACCTCGGACACATCCACCGTGAGGGTTTCGCCGCTGCGCGTGAATCCCAACGAGGAGGTGCGCACGCGCTGGACGTGCAGGGTGGAGATCACCCAGTCCTTGGGGCGGCGCTGGCGCATCGCGACGTCGAGGATGCGCACCTGGCCCGAGCCGTCGTTCATGGTGACGACGCGATCGAAGAGCTCGGAGAGCACGAGCGTCTCGATGGGACGCTGCGTGAACGAACGGATGTTGAGCAAGCCTGTCGTAATGACCGAGCCGGACTCGATCGCGGTCACTCGAGTGAGCGGCAGGAAGACACGCTTACGCGGGCCGACCTCGACGACGAAGCCGATGACGTTGGCCTCGGATTTCAGCCGAAAGATGACAACGACATCGTGGATCGTGCCGACCTGGTCGCCCAAAGGGTCGAAAACACTAGTGCCAGCGAGCTTCCCGATGTAGACGCGGCGGCCCTTGGTGCCGAGTTCAATAGATGCAATGCTCACACAATCATCTTAGGCTGTTGACAAAGAAAGAGTAACGACGAGCCGGCCGCCGCATGAACAATGCGTTCCATGCCACCGAGGCCGGGGACGAAGGAGAAGAAATGGCTGTCGTGATGGACCCGCAGATGCCCACGGGCACCGAGGTCGCCTCGTACGAGACCTACGCGCAGGCCCGCGCCGGTGTTGACTTCCTGTCGGACGCCGGCTTCGACGTTTCCGCGATCACGATTGTCGGCTCCGACCTGCACCTCGTCGAACGCGTCAAAGGACGCCTGACGATCGCCCGCGCGTCCCTCTCGGGTGCCTCCAGCGGAGGCCTGTGGGGAGCCCTGGGCGGCATGCTCATGTCCGCCGGGCAGAACGTGGGCGGAACGGGTTCGTGGGTCGTCGGCGGCATCATCGTCGGCGCGCTGACCGGCATGGCCCTGTCCGCCCTGTCCTTCATTATTCGCGGACGCAGCCGCGACCTCGTGTCCTCTCAGCAGGTTGTCGCGCAGCGCTACGCGGTCCTGGCCTCGGCCGACATCGACCGCGCCTATCAGATCCTGCAGCGCACCCCCGGAAACCGTGCGCGCGTCGTGCGCCCGCGTACGGAGCAATCGCGCCCGAAGAAGGATTCCGTCGGTTTCTTCCCCGACGGACGCCCCCGCTTCGGCGCGGCGACCAAGGACGGGGAGGTGCCCGGCGGGCGCGAGACGCCCGAGGCCTCGGCCCCTACAACGAACAGGCCCGACACTGCGGCGTCCGGACACGAGGACGCCCCGGCCTCGGCCCGAGAGTGAACTGCGCCCCGAAACTTGGACGCTTTAAATGGTAGCCGTTATGCGGCTTCCTGTAGGGCCTGGTCCCGGTATTCTGCCGGGGTCAGGCCCTTGAGCTTTACTTGGCG
>NZ_JVOJ01000032.1:20926-185547 GCF_001064145.1 Sanguibacter keddieii | reverse complement strand
TAACGGCTACCATTAAACGCGTCCAAGTTTCGGGGCGCAGTTCAGCTACGCCTACGCGGGACGTAACTTCGAGTACTTCTCGGAGGATCCGGTCCTGGCCGGAACGCTGGTCGCCGAGGAAATCAAGGGCGCCCAGGCCAAGGGCGTGTACGCCTTCCTCAAGCACTTCGCCCTCAACGACCAGGAAACGAACCACACGCACATGCTGGCGACCTGGACGAACGAGCAGGCGATGCGCGAAATCTACCTGCGTTCCTTTGAGATTGGCGTCAAGGACGGCGGCGCGCACGCGATCATGAGTGCGTTCAACTACATCGGTCCTCAGTACGCGGATGCGAATTCGGCGCTGCTCACCAACGTCCTGCGCGACGAGTGGGGCTTCCGCGGCATGGTCCTCACCGATTACTTCGCGGGCTACGGCTACCAGAATACCGACCAGATCACGCGGGGTGGCGGCGACATCATGCTGGCCACGATTGATATGCCGATCGCCACGGTCAACGTGCAGGACGCGGCGGGCGTGACCGCGCTGCGGGATGCCTCGCACAACATCTTGTACACGGTCGCAAACTCGTGGATGTACGCGAACGGCCAGCCCGAGGTCACCCGCAACACGTGGGAGTACATCACCTGGGTGGCGGCAGCCGCCGCGATCCTGGCGCTGCTCGGACTTGAGCTGGTGGCGATCTGCCGCTACCGCGCTCGCAAGGCCGAAGCCGTGATCACCGTCGAGCCCGCCGCCTCCATCGACGAGGCCGGGGCTGACAAGGCGGAGGAGTGACCGATCCGGGAACGACCGGACGGAGCATGAGCCCCGGGTGGCATTGAGTGCCGTTCACCCGTGGGGGAGGGGCCCGCAGGCAAGCGCCTGCGGGCCCCTCTGCGTGCCTGTTCGTGCGCTCACATGTGGCGCACGGTGGGCGCACCGACAATGCTGACAAGGGTGCCCGTGCCACCCCGCAAACGACAGCTGCTTCCCGTAGGCTGCCCCGGCCTCGTCGATGAGGGGGGAACCACAATGCACCCCCTTTGACGAACGGCGACGTTTCCCACTATCCTTGAAGGCGGTTCCCGCTTCTGTGGAACCTCTGTGCCCGGGAAACCGGGAGCGGGCTCCGTCCGTCGGAGCTCCGGGCGTCATTCTCTGACCCTCGTGGTTATCATGGCGCGCCGGCCCCCAGGCGGACACGTGTGCCCACACGGGGGTGAAAGCAGTCGCGGAAGACTGACAATCAGGGCCGCCCCTTAAAGCAAGGGGAGGCCGCCGACGGAAAGAAACTGGAGACCCAGTGCCTACCATTCAGCAGCTCGTCCGCAAGGGACGTGTCTCGAAGCGCGCAAAGGTGAAGACCCCCGCGCTGAAGGGCTCCCCCCAGCGTCGCGGCGTGTGCACCCGTGTGTACACCACCACGCCGAAGAAGCCGAACTCGGCTCTGCGAAAGGTCGCTCGTGTGCGCCTTTCGTCCGGCATCGAAGTCACCGCCTACATCCCCGGTGAGGGCCACAACCTGCAGGAGCACTCGATCGTGCTCGTGCGCGGTGGTCGTGTGAAGGACCTGCCCGGCGTGCGTTACCGCATCGTCCGCGGCTCGCTCGACACCCAGGGTGTCCGCGGCCGCCAGCAGGCTCGTTCCCGTTACGGCGCGAAGAAGGAGAAGAAGTAATGCCTCGTAAGGGCCCCGCTCCCCGTCGCCCCCTCGTCGATGACCCGGTCTACGGCTCCAAGGTCGTGACCCAGCTGGTCAACCGCGTTCTTCTCGACGGCAAGAAGACCGTCGCCGAGCGTATCGTCTACGGCGCACTTGAAACCGTTCGCGAGCGTACCGAGCAGGAGCCCGTCTCCGTGCTCAAGCGCGCTCTCGAGAACATTCGTCCGGCCCTCGAGGTCCGCTCCCGCCGTGTCGGTGGCGCGACCTACCAGGTCCCCGTCGAGGTTCGCCCCGCGCGCGCCACGACGCTGGCCCTGCGCTGGCTGGTCGACTTCTCGCGTCAGCGTCGCGAGAAGACCATGACCGAGCGTCTCGCCAACGAGATCCTCGACGCCTCCAACGGCCTCGGTGCCGCTGTGAAGCGCCGTGAAGACATGCACAAGATGGCTGAGTCCAACCGCGCCTTCGCGCACTACCGCTGGTGATTTAAAGACGAGGCCTGGGCAACCGGGCCTCGTCTCACGCAGCAAGAACACCCATTACTTCGAACGAAGGAACCACACTCGTGGCACTAGAGGTGCTGACGGATCTCAACAAGGTCCGCAACATTGGCATCATGGCTCACATCGATGCCGGCAAGACGACCGTGACCGAACGAATCCTGTTCTACACGGGCATCAACTACAAGATCGGCGAGACGCACGACGGCGCCTCGACGACCGACTGGATGGAACAGGAAAAGGAACGCGGC
Organism: Sanguibacter keddieii; assembly: GCF_001064145.1. GTDB lineage: Bacteria > Actinomycetota > Actinomycetes > Actinomycetales > Actinomycetaceae > Pauljensenia. The sequence goes on along the minus strand of NZ_JVOJ01000032.1, from coordinate 183,147 downwards.
ATCACGATTACGTCCGCCGCCGTTACCTCTTTCTGGAACGGTAACCAGATCAACATCATTGACACCCCCGGTCACGTTGACTTCACCGTTGAGGTTGAGCGCTCCCTGCGCGTCCTCGACGGCGCTGTCGCCGTGTTCGACGGCAAGGAGGGCGTTGAGCCCCAGTCCGAGACCGTGTGGCGTCAGGCCGACAAGTACGACGTCCCGCGTATCTGCTTCATCAACAAGATGGACAAGATGGGCGCCGACTTCTACTTCTCGGTTGGTACCATCCGCGACCGCCTGCACGCGACCCCGATCGTCATGCAGCTGCCGATGGGTGCTGAGAACGACTTCGTCGGCAACATCGACCTGCTGACCATGGAGGCCCTGACCTACCCGGCCAAGGACGACAAGGGCAACGACACGCTCGGCTCCATCGTCGAGCGCGGCCCGATCCCCGCCGAGTACCAGGAAAAGGCTGAAGAGTACCGCGAGGCGCTCGTTGAGGCCGCCGCTGAGGGCTCCGACGAGCTGACCGAGGCGTACCTGGAGAACGGCGAGCTGACGATTGAGCAGATCAAGGAAGGCATCCGCCTCCTGACCATCTCCTCGCGCGCGTTCCCCGTCTACTGCGGTACCGCTCTGCGCAACATGGGCGTGCAGCCCGTCCTCGACGCCGTCGTGGACTTCCTGCCCTCCCCGCTCGACATCGGCGATGTTCGCGGCTTCCTCCCCGGTTCTGAGACCGAGGAAGAGACCGAAGTTCGTAAGCCCGACGAGAAGGAGCCCTTCTCCGCTCTGGCCTTCAAGATCGCTGCTCACCCCTTCTACGGCAAGCTCACCTTCATCCGCGTGTACTCCGGTAAGGTCGAGTCCGGCGCCCAGGTTCTCAACTCGACCAAGGGCAAGAAGGAGCGCATCGGCAAGATCTTCCAGATGCACTCGAACAAGGAGAACCCCGTCGACGTGGCGCACGCTGGCCACATCTACGCGGTGATCGGCCTGAAGGACACCACGACCGGTGACACGCTGTGCGCGCTGGACAAGCCGATCGTCCTCGAGTCGATGACGTTCCCCGCCCCCGTTATCCAGGTCGCCGTCGAGCCCAAGTCGAAGGCCGACCAGGAGAAGATGGGCATTGCCATCCAGAAGCTGGCGGAAGAGGACCCGACGTTCACCGTCGAGCTCGACGCCGAGACCGGCCAGACCATCATCGGTGGTATGGGTGAGCTCCACCTCGACATCATCGTCGACCGTATGCGTCGCGAGTTCAAGGTTGAGGCCAACGTGGGTAACCCGATGGTTGCCTACCGCGAGACCATCCGCAAGAAGGTCGAGAAGTACGAATACACGCACAAGAAGCAGACCGGTGGTTCCGGTCAGTTCGCGCGTGTCATCATCGCCCTGGAGCCCCTCCCGGCCGACTCTGAGGAAGAGTACATGTTCGAGGACAAGGTCACCGGTGGCCGCGTTCCTCGCGAGTACATTCCGTCGGTCGACGCGGGCATCAAGGACGCCATGCAGTCCGGCGTTCTCGCCGGCTACCCGATGGTCGACATCAAGGCCACGCTGCTCGACGGCGCCTACCACGAGGTTGACTCCTCTGAAATGGCGTTCAAGGTTGCTGGCTCGATGGCGCTGAAGGAAGCTGCTAAGAAGGCTAACCCCGTCCTCCTCGAGCCGATCATGGCCGTTGAGGTTCGTACTCCTGAGGAGTACATGGGCGATGTCATCGGCGACCTCAACTCTCGCCGTGGCCAGATCAGCTCGATGGACGAGCAGCACGGCGTGCGCGTCGTCAAGGCTCAGGTCCCGCTCTCCGAGATGTTCGGATACGTGGGCGACCTGCGCTCCAAGACGCAGGGCCGCGCTGTCTACTCCATGGAGTTCGACAGCTACGCCGAGGTTCCGCGCGCCGTCGCGGACGAGATCGTCGGCAAGTCTCGGGGCAACTGAGTCCCACCGGGGGCTCGTGGGGCAGGGCGACCTGCCCTGCGAGCCGCCTCACACACAAGTAAACCCAGTAGGTCTCAAGCCCCAGGGGTGTTAAGCTGACACCTAGCCGTAGGCTGAGAATATCTACCCGAGTCCAGGAGGACACAAGTGGCGAAGGCCAAGTTTGAGCGCACCAAGCCGCACGTCAACATCGGCACGATTGGTCACGTTGACCACGGCAAGACGACGCTGACGGCAGCTATCACGAAGGTGCTGCACGACAAGTACCCCGATCTGAACGAGTACACCCCCTTCGATCAGGTCGACAACGCTCCCGAGGAGCGCGATCGTGGCATCACGATCAACGTCTCCCACGTCGAGTACCAGACCGAGAAGCGTCACTACGCGCACGTTGACGCCCCCGGCCACGCCGACTACGTCAAGAACATGATCACCGGCGCGGCCCAGATGGACGGCGCGATCCTCGTGGTCGCCGCCACCGACGGCCCCATGGCCCAGACCCGCGAGCACGTTCTGCTCGCCCGTCAGGTCGGCGTCCCCACCATCCTCATCGCCCTCAACAAGGCCGACATGGTCGACGACGAGGAAATGATGGAACTGGTCGAGGAAGAGTGCCGCGACCTGCTCGAGTCCCAGGACTTCGATCGCGACGCCCCGATCATCCAGGTCTCCGCTCTGAAGGCCCTCGAGGGCGACCCGGAGTGGGTTGCCAAGGTCGAGGAGCTCATGGACGCGGTGGATACCTACATCCCCACCCCCGAGCGTGACATGGACAAGCCCTTCCTCATGCCGATCGAGGACGTCTTCACGATCACCGGTCGTGGCACCGTCGTCACCGGTCGTGTTGAGCGCGGCAAGCTGCCCATCAACTCCGAGGTCGAGATCCTCGGTATCCGTGAGCCCCAGAAGACCACGGTTACCGGCATCGAGATGTTCCACAAGTCCATGGACGAGGCCTGGGCTGGCGAGAACTGTGGTCTGCTCCTCCGTGGCACCAAGCGCGACGAGGTCGAGCGTGGCCAGGTTGTGGCCGTCCCCGGCTCCATCACGCCCCACACCGAGTTCGAGGGCCAGGTCTACATCCTCAAGAAGGAAGAGGGCGGCCGCCACAACCCCTTCTTCTCGAACTACCGTCCGCAGTTCTACTTCCGTACCACGGACGTGACCGGCGTCATCACCCTCCCCGAGGGCACCGACATGGTCATGCCTGGCGACACCACCGAGATCTCCGTTGAGCTGATCCAGCCCATCGCCATGGAGCCCGGCCTTGGTTTCGCTATCCGTGAGGGTGGCCGCACCGTTGGTTCCGGTCGTGTCACCAAGATCCTGAAGTGACTTTGTCGATCGCCTAGCGATCGCTGAATCTTCAGCAGAGCAGGTCCGCTCGTTTGAGCGGGCCTGCTCTTTTTCATTGCAATTGCCGAGGCCGAGGCTGGTTTCCTTGCGTGGTAGTCGTGCAGGTGCGGGGGCAACCGACGCGGCGAGGGAGAGCCAAAGCGGGGCGGTGGTAGTCGTGCAGGTGCGGGGGCAGTTGCGCTAAGAGAACGGAGTATGGAATGCTAGTTACCATGAAACCCTTCAGCACCGCGAAGCGCCGTTTCAAGGCACCCTTTTTGATTCTTCTCCTCGCTCTGAGTTTGCTTTTGCCAGGAGTGTTGCCCCCTCCTGTAGCCTTCGCCGCAGGCGGACTCAAACTCGACCTATTCTTGGGAACTTACGATGGGCTCAAGGCCTATGCGAGCGGTGACCCGAATCCAACGCAGAAGTTGGACTACTGGTCTGGTGAGTCAGTCCCGGTGGTCGCCCAGATCGCGGCATCGGGAGAGGACTCCGCCACCGCGCAAGACGTCGCACTCACCCTCACGGTTCCCAAGGTGCGCGACGCGGAGGGCAAGCTACTGATTTCGACCCCGGCGTTCGTGGATTCCGAGCTTGCTGTGCAGGCCGGGGGCGGCACGGCCCGCTCGGAAACAGAGGATGCGTGGATCCTGACGTACACGTTCCCGAGCATGAAGGGCGGTCAGTTCAGCCAGTTGCCCTTCAATTTCTCCTTCCTTGATGGCATCACGCCGAATGGGACAACTGTAACGCCGACGATCGAGCTGAAGGTCGGCGAGGTCACGACAGATACGAAGTCGCTCACGTTTACCGCGAAGTCGGCTGACGCCAATCAGGTCCGCCAGGTCTTCCGCCGCATGGGGGAATACCTTCAGGACAACAAGGTGGATGTCCTTGATGAGAACAATCAGAAGATTGGGGTCACCAAGTTTTACAGTGATACTCGGACCGACCACACGCCAGCGGCGGGTCTCACCACGTACTTCGGCGTGTGCACGCACTCATCAAAGGCCGCGTCAACGTCCGCAAATCAAGGCAATTACCAGTACCATACGATGACGTACGATGTCACCCTCCCCGAGGGGGCTGACGCCGTTGAAACGCTAGCTGTGGGAGCGACGCTCAACCACGGGTGGGCGTGGGTGGATGACACGCATCGGGTCATGCGCCTTATTCGCTCTTACGAGAGTAACTGGGCGGTGTGTGAGAAGAATAATGATCATTACGACTACGAGCTGATCTATAGGAACGCGCCCACCGTCGACGCTGATGGCAGTGCTCATCGTTACACGCCTGTCGTTCATGCCACGGCCGACATGGGACTGGCGACGGAGCGGGACGCAGGTACCGCGCAGCTGAGCCACATCTTCGTTGAACAGGTCGTTCCCTTCAACGGGACATCCCGCGTTGTTCAAGGTAAGGCGCTTTTTGGGCATAGCTACGAGAACTGGCACTACGACAATGCCTCAGACGGCCATCTGACGATTGATGGCGACACTATCGAATACACTTGGGTCGGCAGGTTGCTAACGCGGATGTCCAAGGTGACGGGTGTCGCGCCCGGAGTCATGGCCTCCGATGAGTATCCTGAGGATCTCCCGGGCTTTCGCTGGGCATTGGAAGTCAGCCAAGACAATAATGGTTCCAGCTACACGGATAAGACCGGAGGAACGCACCACTTCGTCCACGAGGTCGTCGACACGGACCTCGACCCGCGTCTGTATTACCAGCAGTTCGATTTCTTTAGCACGCGTCAAGCGGCTGAGTACGTCTTGGCTAGCAGGGGATCCGCGCTGACCGTGGATGAAATCAAAGCCCGGATCAATGCCACCGGAAACCACCTCTACGGCGTCAAACGGGACGGCACCGAGGTGGAGATCGCAAAGGACCTCGACTACGGCGACCGCGTCGCGATCAATGACACCGCACGCGAGTACACCAAGCTACGACTGGTCTTCGATACCCCGCTCGAACTGGACAACTATCGCGCCTTTTTCTACGTCAGGGCGTTCCCAACGGATGCGGAGCTGACGAAGTGGAAGAGTGGCTACTACACCGAGAAGCAACTGTACGCGAATTACATGTCGTCGACCGTCACACAGGGGAGCGCCGACGGTCAGGTCGTGCAGTCCCTGAAAGACGGCGACGAAATGTGGGACAGTCAGAAGTCGAACAACAACGCCGTCGTGTGGCCGCTCACGCCCAAAGTCACCACTAGGCTTAGCAGGCCTGCGCGTGCGGACGTCAATCCGCCCAGCAACGGGAACCCCGATTGGTGGAGCGGCCCGTGGTGGACGACGGATGATGGAGAGGCGACGTATTCGCGCTGCACGGGCGTGGCAGCCGACAACCTTACCCCGAAGACATGCTCCCGACTGAAGACTCTCGAGATTTCCAGTAATCCGAAGCCAGACTGGGGAAGCGTGACGCGCACTCTGAAGAATGTTCGCCAAGTCCTTCTCCTTCCCCCCGGAGTCAACTACGTCCGCACTGACAGCACCCAGATCGCGCGCGATCTGGACGCGACCGCGCGAACACCGAAGATCGTGAGGGATTACAAGGGCACGGGTCGGACGGCGCTCATCTACTCCTACGGCGACATCGACTACACGCAGCCCAAGTACGGGCTCTCGGACAGCGTGGCGACCTTCGTCACCGTCGATATGACCCTCTATGCGAACTTTGGTGTCAACACCTTCGACGCATACACGGTGTGGGACGGACCAGAGTCCGTTCAACCGACGGCCGACACGGCTCTCATCGATTCCCTTGATTTCGATGACGACGGTGCGACCGATGACAAGGTATCGCACACGACGATCGGAGTACGGCTTATCGCGCCCTCGGAGATCATCAGCAAGATCGAGACCTCTCTCAACGGAGAATCGGACTGGACGCTGTCGGCGCCGGCACAGGATCTGGGTTCGCCCGTTTACTACCGGCTGAGTGTCATGAACAACTCGTTGACGCCAACTTCGACGGTGAGCTTGCTCTCCGTCCTGCCCAGTACGACAGACCACAAGATCGTTTCCGACAGGGACGGCACATATGCTCACCGCGACTGGGAGTCGACGGCGACCGACGGCGAGACGGCGCTGAGCGGACATTCCTCCGCGTTCCGTACGCCGCTGACGGGTCCTGCCTCTAAGGTCCTCGTCGAAAGCGAGACGGGCACGAAAGACGCTTCCGACCGGGTGACTGTTCTGTATTCGGTGACAGAGCAGGGGACTGACCTTGCTTCGGTCGTCAATGCTCAGTGGTACACCGCTGAGGAGATCCCCGAGCACGGAGGATGGACTGCGGTGACCGCGGTGAAGGCGGACCTGAAGCCGGGGGAGGTGCTTGACTCCAAGGAGACGCTGCGGGTCATCCTGCCGGCGCGGATTCCGGTCCAACCTGCGACCACGCTCAACTCGAACTTCAAGGACGGAAAGTTGGCTGTGGCCTCCGTCGCCCTCGCGGGTTCAGGCGCATCATATGTGGAGGCGAACGACGTCACCGTCTCGACGGATCGCTACAGTGCGCGCGGTGCCGTGTTCCGTGACCTCAATGCGAACGGCGTGAAGGACGCTGGCGAGCGCTTCCTCCCGGACCAGTCCTGGACGATGGTGAAGAGCGACGGCTCCGCAGTGTCTAACCCCGGGTACGAAGACTCGGAAGCATCGGGTATCACGGTTGACACCAAGGCGCCGGCTGCCATCGTCGGATCGCACACCTCCACAGACCCGACCCTGCAACTCGCCGATCCGGAACTGTCTTCATCGCCGGTGTACCCGCGTGGCACCTATGCCCTCGCGTTCACCAAGCCCGACGCGATGAGCTGGTCGCCGAAGCCGACCTCACCGGGTGACGCAACGGTCGTCAACTCGGCGGACGAGAACGGACGCACGGACCTCTTCGATCTCAACCCCGTGACCCGCACGGCAACGAGATACGCCGGAGTTGTTGGCACGCGTGATCTTGAGATCACGAAGACAGCAAAAGACACAGGAGAGGCCCAAGAGGGCGTCGCCTTCACTCTGACATTCAAAGGCTGGTTGGATTCAGAGGCGCCGACGCAGACCGTTAACCCGGCTCAGACACAGTGGACGGGAACAACCGAGGCGAACGGCGCGCTTACATTCGCAAACCTGCCGTACGGCATGTACACCCTCCACGAAGGCGAACCGCTCACGGGCTATGCGCGGGTGGCGGATCAGACCGTCACTATTGACGCGACGGGAGCCACCATTACCGGAGGCGTTGTTTCTCCCATTGCGCTTGCTGTTGCCGATCCTCGCGCCGAGGGGACGGTGACGGTGACGAAGACCGACGACTACCAGCAGCCGCTCGCAGGAGTCGCTTTCGGCATCTTCCCCGTTGACGCGAACGGTGCTACCGCATCGACTCCGGCATTCACCGCAACAACAGGTGACGATGGTCGAGCCCAGTTCACCAACGTTCCGTGGGCGAAATACGTCCTTCGGGAGCTTTCCGGAAAGGATGGATACGTCAAGGCCGAAGGCGATCTCAAGACGTTCGAGCTTGGAGGCCCCAGCTTTGACGCCGGTACGGTCGTCAACGAACGGATCGACGGTACGGTGTCGGTAAAGAAGGTCGACGAAACCGGTGATGCTCTCGCAGGGGCGACCTTCGGTCTGTTCCCGGTTGATGCGTCCGGCGTCGCTGCGTCGGTGCCGGTCATGAGTGCCACAAGCGGATCCGATGGGGTCGCGACGTTCACGAACGTCCACTGGGGCGTATATCAGGTCAAGGAGACGTCCGCGCCGGAAGGCTACACGCTGTCTGATACGGCGCTGACCGTGACGGTTGACGCCCAACACCTGACGGTCGCAGCGGGTACCGTCACCGACCGACCGATCACAGGCACGGTCATCCTCACCAAGACCTCGGACGACGGCACGCCACTTGCAGGCGTCGAGTTCGCCCTCTACCCGGTGACCAAGGGACCCGACGGTTCAACGACGGTCGCAGACGTTCCCGCGATGCGTGCCCTGTCCGATGCCAACGGCCGTGTCTCCTTTGATTCCGTGCGCTACGGAATGTACGAACTACGTGAGACAAAGGGCCTGCCCGGGTACCTGACGATGGAAAAGCCTCTTGGCGTCATCGTCACCGCAGATGGAGCGACGATTGACCTCGGCCAGGTTGTCAACACCGCCGAGCGTGGTGCGATCCGGCTTCTCAAGACCGATGCGAAGACTGGCGAGCCGCTTGCGGGTGCGACCTTCGCGATCTATCGGGTCGAAGAGGACGGAACCGTGGCCGAAGAACCGAGCGATACGCAGGTCAGCGGCGCAGACGGCATCGTCTCGTTTGAAAACCTCACCGTCGGCGATTATGAAATCCGTGAAACGAACGCACCCACCGGCTGGCTGGTATCCACCGACACCATCTCGGCAAAGGTCAGTGCAGACGGGCAAGTCGTTGACGCGGGGCGCGTGAACAACGAACGTATTCGCGCTGACATCATCGCCCATAAGGTCGATTCTCAAACGCACGCGGGTCTCGCCGGAGCAACATTTGCTCTTGAACGTGAAGGTCAGCAGATCGCGACGGCGACCTCCGACGCCGACGGACTCGTTACCTTCAAAGACGTCGAATACGGAACCTACACGATTCGCGAGGAGCGAGCGCCTCGCGGATACGCACTCTCTGAAACCCGGCTCACGGCTGTGGTCTCGCAAAACGGCGTGTTTGTCGATGCGGGGACGATTGAGAATCAGCTCGTCGTCGACCAGTCTGCCTTGGCGCGAACCGGAATGGACGCCGAAGTTGTAGGATTGGCAGGTTTTGTGGGCGCGATCGGAATCGGTATTCTGCTCGGTGTCAGACGCAGGCGAGTTTCGTAATCACCGCTCGGAGGGCACGCGGAGTACCCAGCAAGGCTGCGCGTGCCCTCCGGCACAGTCATCAATACAGTGCGGGAACGCCTTGGACGTGCTTTCGTCGAGTGGCGCAATCCGCCAGCCATAGACCGCAGGAACATCAACTAGGAGAAATCATGAACATCACAAAACCCGTCTGGCGGCGGCGAGTGGCGATGGCGTGCGTCGGTGCGCTTGCTGCGCTCGGCTGGACGACGGTAGGAGATACCGCGCACGCTGCAACCGATCTGCCGGCCGCGCAGTTCGCATCGGTATCGGGTTCGGGCGCGTGCGCAGCAAATGAGCAGGCCCCGGCGACGTACACCGGCACGTTCGCCGCGAAGCTTCAAATGACCGAGCTGCTCAAGCCCTTCGAAACCCAGGTGAAGAGCGAGGCAGATGACGGTCACTTCCCGTGGGACAAGGAGACGGTGTCGACGAGTGCCTCGTTCTACTACACCGTGACCTTCCCGCAGGGAACGACGGTTCAGGCCGCGAGCGCCTCGGAGTCCTCGTCGATGATCGCGTCGGTGACTGAATCTGCGGTGAGCTCCGACTCCCTTACCCACACATTCAAGATCAAGCTCAACGACGTCAATTGGGCCCAGATCTACGCGGCCTACCAGCAGGATACGTCCAACCCGTCGGCTCACACGGTCGACGTGACGATTCCCTACTCCATCGCCGCCAATTCGGCCGATGAAGCCAAAGCAATCGCCGCTAGGAATGTCACCGCCACTGGCTCCTTCTCATTCTACCCGTCCGGCACCTGGGGACGATGGGGCATCGGCCTGCAGACCTTCAACATGGACGCGTTCAGCGCGCCTGTTGCTTCCGACATGAGCGCTCTCCCGTGCTTGACACCCGCCGCCCCGGTCGGGCCGATCACTGTGTCGCAGGCGGGGACGTTGCCTGGGGATTTGTTGGGTGCTGTTGATTCGGGTGCTGTTGATACTGAGCATGATGCTGTGGCGGTGGCTGCGGGTCAGTCGTCGCCTGTGTCGTTGACGGGTGCGTTGTACACGGATCCGATCAAGGAGCAGATGGCGGCAATTGAGACGCAGTATTCGCAGACGACTCCTGATTTCCCGAATATTGCCTTGTCGAATGTGGATTTCGGTTTCGAGGCTGTGCTGACGTTGCCGGAGGGTATGGCGTACACGGATGCGTCGAAGTCTGCGATGCTGTCGGGGTCGGATGACTTCAAGGTGTCGAGCGTCGTGGTGTCGGGTCAGACGGCGACTGTGAAGTTCGCGCTGACTGATGCGGCGAAGGCGAAGGTGACGACGTATGCGGATCTGAAGGCCATCGTTGATGCGGTGTCGTCTCCGTTGCAGGTGACGGTTGCTGGTGTGGTGTTCACGTCGGAGTCGTCGGCGGATACGGAGTACACCGTGACGGGTTCGGTGTCGGGTTCGTTTGCTGCGTTGGCGTCGAAGTCGGCTGCGACGGGTGGTCGTGAGATTCAGTTCAACCTCACGTGGACTGGTGAGCAGAAGACTGGGCTTGAGGATGCGAAGACTCAGTCGGGTATCACGTACACCGTGAAGTACAAGGCCGCCCCGGTCGGGCCGACCACGCCGACTGAACCCACGAAGAACACGACGAAGACGCCTTCAACATCGCGAACGCTAGCTAAGACCGGCTTTAACGGCGCACTCGTCGGCGGACTCGGGATGCTCTTCGCTGCAGCTGGCGCAGTTGCGGTTCGCCAGAAGCGCGACTGAGGCACTCTGCGTCTCTGTTGAACGCTCACGCGCGTGTGGGGCATCGACCTGAGTCGGTGCCCCACACGCACTTCACGCTCTCACCTGCCTGTCTTGGACGACACGCCCGAGTGCGGGTACACTCGTCACCCGGTGCCGCTCCCACTCGGCACGCGCGAGGCCACGGCCTCGGCAATGGGGCGAAATTGGCGTGTGGAGCAGGGGAGTGACCGATCTGACATTGCGACACGCCCGAGTGCGGGGTACGGTAGTTTCTTGGTGACGGTCCGGGCTGTTATGCGCAGCTTGGGTCATTATCCACGCCAATCTGTCGGTGGTTTCACATGCGAGAACCCCCTTCCGGGTTTGTGCTCGCGGGTGGAACTCTGACAGAATGGCACGGTTGCCCCAGCATCTCTGGGGTGGTCCATGCGTGCCATCACGTATGGATCGGGCAATATGCCCAAGATCTTTGGACAAGACGTCGGTCCAGCGCGAGCAATCGTGCGCACAACGGCTGCGACACGCCCGAGTGCGGGGACCGGCGGCGAATCTGTACGAGAAGAGGTAAGACGGCATGGCGGGACAGAAGATCCGCATCCGGCTCAAGTCGTATGACCACGAGGTCATCGACAGCTCCGCGCGCAAGATCGTGGACACCGTACAGCGTGCTGGCGCCACGGTCGTGGGCCCGGTGCCGCTGCCGACCGAGAAGAACGTTTTCGTCGTTATTCGGTCGCCCCACAAGTACAAGGACAGCCGCGAGCACTTTGAAATGCGCACGCACAAGCGGCTCATCGACATCATCGATCCGACCCCCAAGGCCGTCGACTCGCTCATGCGCCTCGACCTGCCTGCGGACGTCAACATCGAGATCAAGCTCTGAGGACATCTGCAATGACTAACAAGAAGCAGCACGCTGGCGCGCCCATTAAGGCGCTGCTCGGCCGCAAGCTCGGCATGACCCAGGTGTGGGATGCCGACGGCCACCTCGTGCCCCTGACTGTCGTGCAGGTCGGCACCAACGTCGTGACCCAGGTTCGTACCGATGAGGTCGACGGCTACTCCGCTATTCAGCTTGGCTTCGGTGAGATTGACTCCCGTAAGGTCACCAAGCCCCTCCAGGGCCACTTCGAGAAGGCTGGGGTTGCCCCCCGTCGTCACCTCGTTGAGGTCCGCACGTCCGAGCATGACTCTTACGAGCTCGGCCAGGAACTCGACGCCGCCACCTTCGAGGCTGGCGAAGGCGTTGACGTCTCCGGCACCACCAAGGGCAAGGGTTTTGCCGGCGTTATGAAGCGTCACGGCTTCGCTGGCGTTTCCGCCTCCCACGGTGCGCACCGCAACCACCGCAAGCCCGGCTCGATCGGTGCCTGCGCAACCCCCGGTCGCATCTTCAAGGGCCTGCGTATGGCCGGCCGCATGGGTGGCAACCGTCGTACTGTTCAGAACCTGACGATCCAGGCCGTGGACGCCGAGAAGGGCCTGCTGCTTATCAGCGGTGCCATCCCGGGTCCGAAGAACGGCGTGGTCCTGGTTCGCTCCTCCGTGAAGGGTGCGTGATCATGGCTGACGATCGTAACGTTGACGTCATCGACCTCAAGGGCAAGAAGGCGGGCTCCGTCGTTCTCCCGGGTTCGATCTTTGACGTTCCCACCAACATTCCGCTGATGCACCAGGTTGTCGTCGCTCAGCTTGCGGCCGCTCGTCAGGGCACGCACGCGACGAAGACCCGCGGTGACGTCGCTGGCGGCGGCAAGAAGCCGTTCCGTCAGAAGGGCACCGGTAACGCTCGTCAGGGCTCCATCCGTGCGCCTCACTTCACCGGCGGTGGCATCGTCCACGGCCCTCAGCCGCGTGACTACGACCAGCGCACCCCCAAGAAGATGAAGCAGGGCGCTCTGCGTTCCGCTCTCTCCGACCGTGCGCGCGCCGACCGCATCCACGTTGTCACCGCTCTGGTCGAAGGCGACAAGCCCTCGACCAAGGCTGCGCTCGCCGCTCTGAGCGCGATCGTCGAGGACCGTCAGGCTCTCGTCGTCCTCGAGCGTGGCAACGAACTGACCGCGCTGTCCCTGCGCAACGTTCCCGAGGTTCACGTTCTGTGGGCCGACCAGCTGAACACGTACGACGTCCTGGACGCCGATGACATCGTCTTCACGCAGGCCGCCCTTGAGTCCTTCCTCGGTACCAAGGAGGAGACCAAGTGAGCACGATTGAAGCGGGTAAGAACCCCCGCGACATCATCCTGAAGCCGGTCACCACCGAGAAGTCGCTCGCCCTGATGGACCTGGGCAAGTACACCTTCGAGGTTGACCCCCGCGCGAACAAGACCGAGATCAAGATTGCCCTCGAGCGTATCTTCGGCGTCAAGATCGGTTCCATCGCCACCCAGAACCGCAAGGGCAAGACCTACCGCACCCGCAACGGGATCGGTAAGCGCAAGGACGTCAAGCGTGCCATCGTCACCGTGCGTGAGGGCACCATCGACATCTTCGGCGATCAGGCCTGAGGACCGAAGGGACATTTGAACAATGGGAATTCGCAAGTACAAGCCCACGACTCCGGGCCGTCGCTTCTCGTCCGTCTCTGACTTCGTCGAGATCACCCGCGACACCCCCGAGAAGTCGCTGCTGCGCCCGCTGCACAAGACCGGTGGCCGTAACAACAACGGCCGCGTGACCTCCCGCCACCGCGGCGGCGGCCACAAGCGTCAGTACCGCGTGATCGACTTCCGTCGTCACGACAAGGACGGCGTCCCGGCAACGGTCGCTCACATTGAGTACGACCCCAACCGCACCGCTCGTATCGCCCTCCTGCACTACGCGGATGGCGAGAAGCGCTACATCCTCGCTCCGACCGGGCTCAAGCAGGGCGATCAGATCGAGGCCGGCGTTGGCGCTGACATCAAGCCCGGCAACTCGCTGCAGCTGCGCAACATCCCCCTGGGTACCGTTGTGCACGCCGTTGAGCTCTACCCGGGTGGCGGTGCCAAGATCGCTCGCTCCGCTGGCACCTCCGTGCAGCTCGTCGCTAAGGAAGGCCGCTTCGCCCAGCTGCGTATGCCCTCCGGCGAGATCCGCAACGTCGAGGCCACCTGCCGCGCCACCATCGGCGAGGTCGGCAACGCAGAGCAGTCGAACATCAACTGGGGCAAGGCCGGCCGTATGCGCTGGAAGGGCAAGCGCCCGCACGTCCGTGGTGTCGTTATGAACCCGGTCGATCACCCGCACGGCGGTGGTGAAGGCCGCACGTCCGGTGGTCGTCACCCCGTGTCGCCTTGGGGCAAGCCCGAGGGCCGTACGCGTCGTCCGAAGAAGGCGTCCGATCGCATGATCGTCCGCCGTCGCAAGACCGGCAAGAACCGCTGAGTAGGAGTCGATTGAAATGCCGCGTAGTTTGAAGAAGGGCCCGTTCGTCGACGACCACCTGCTCAAGAAGGTCGACGCCGCGAACGAATCCGGCTCTAAGAACGTCATCAAGACCTGGTCGCGTCGCTCGGTCATCACCCCGGACTTCCTGGGTCTGACCATCGCCGTCCACGACGGCCGTAAGCATGTGCCCGTTTTCGTCACCGAGTCGATGGTGGGCCACAAGCTCGGCGAGTTCGCTCCCACGCGTACTTTCCGCAGCCACGACAAGGACGATCGTAAGGGACGTCGGCGCTGAGCCGGCCCCACGGAAGAAGAGGCAGATACATGGAAGCCAAGGCGCAGGCGCGATTCATCCGCGTCACGCCCCAGAAGTCCCGCCGTGTTGTGAACGAGGTTCGCGGCAAGCGTGTTCTGGAGGCCGCCGACATTCTGCGGTTCGCCCCGCAGGCCGTCGCCACCGATGTCCGCAAGGTGCTCCTGAGCGCCGTCGCCAACTCGAAGGTCAAGGCTGAGAACGCCGGAGAGACCTTCAACGAGGCTGACCTGCTCATCCTGGAGGCATTCGTGGACGAGGGTCCGACCATGAAGCGCATTCGTCCCCGTGCACAGGGGCGCGCCGGTCGTATCCTGAAGCGCACCTCCCACATCACCATCGTGGTGGGTACCAAGGAAGACAAGAAGAAGGGAGACCGCTGATATGGGTCAGAAGGTCAACCCCCGCGGGTTCCGTCTGGGAATCACCACTGACCACCGGTCTCGCTGGTTCTCCGACTCCACCACCAAGGGACAGCGCTACGCGGATTACGTGGCCGAAGACGTCGCGATCCGCAAGTTCCTGACCGACAACCTCGAGCGCGCCGGCATCGCCGAGGTGAGCATCGAGCGTACGCGTGACCGCGTTCGCGTCGACCTGCACACCGCCCGCCCGGGCATCGTCATCGGTCGCCGTGGTGCTGAGGCCGACCGCCTGCGCGTCCAGCTCGAGAAGCTGACGGGCAAGCAGGTTCAGCTCAACATCCTTGAGGTCAAGAACCCCGACCTCGTTGCGCAGCTCGTTGCACAGGGCATCGCCGAGCAGCTCGCTGCCCGCGTGTCCTTCCGTCGTGCGATGCGTAAGGGCATCCAGTCCGCGCAGCGCGCTGGCGCCAAGGGCATTCGTGTCCAGGTGTCCGGCCGTCTGGGTGGCGCTGAAATGTCCCGCTCCGAGTTCTACCGCGAGGGCCGCGTGCCGCTGCACACCCTCCGCGCGAACATCGACTACGGATTCCACGAGGCCCGCACGACCTTCGGTCGCATCGGCGTCAAGGTGTGGATCTACAAGGGCGACATCACCGAGCGCGAGTTCGCTCGCCAGCAGGCCGAGCAGGCCCAGCGTGGCGGCCGTCGCGATGGCCGCCGTGGCCCCCGCCGCGGTGGACGCCCCAACCAGGAGACCGCTGCGCAGCAGGCTCCCCGTGAGGCTTCGGCCTCCGAGGCCGCTGCGCCCACGACCGGATCGGAGGCCTGAGCCCAATGCTCATTCCCCGTCGGACTAAGTACCGCAAGCAGCACCGTCCTCACCGCACTGGCTTTGCCACCGGTGGCACCGAACTGGCGTTCGGCGACTACGGCATCCAGGCTCTCGAGCCTGCGTACATCACCAACCGTCAGATTGAGGCGGCACGTATTGCCGTGACGCGTCACATCAAGCGTGGCGGTAAGGTCTGGATCAACATCTTCCCGGACCGTCCCCTGACGAAGAAGCCCGCCGAAACCCGAATGGGTTCCGGTAAGGGTGCTCCGGAATGGTGGGTTGCCCCCGTCAAGCCCGGACGTGTCATGTTCGAGCTGGCAGGCGTCCCGGAGGAGCTCGCTCGCGAGGCCCTCAGCCGTGCCCAGCACAAGCTTCCTATCAAGACCCGTTTCGTGGTCCGAGAGGGTGGTGACATCTGATGGCAGATAAGGGTCTGACCACCGAGCAGCTCGACGCAATGGACAACTCCCAGCTGTCCAAGGAGCTGGAGAAGGCTAAGGCTGAGCTGTTCAACCTGCGTTTTGCGCAGGCCGTTGGCAATCTCGAGGATCACGGTCGCATGAAGACCGTGCGCCGCGACATTGCCCGGATCTACACCATCGCGCGTGAGCGGGAGCTTGGCTACCGCACCGCCCCGAGCACTGAGGAGTGAGCCTGATGGCAGAAACCACCGCTCGTAACGAGCGTAAGGTCCGTCGCGGCTACGTCGTCAGCGACAAGATGGACAAGACCGTTGTCGTCCAGATCGAGGACCGCGTCAAGCACGCCCTCTACGGCAAGGTCATGCGCAAGAACAAGAAGGTCAAGGTTCACGACGAGCACAACGAGTGCGGCGTCGGCGATCTCGTCCTCATCATGGAGACCCGCCCGCTGTCGGCCACCAAGCGCTGGCGCGTTGTGGAGATCCTCGAAAAGGCGAAGTGACCTTCGCTCACAGACCGAAATCCGTTCGGCAAGGCTCGACCGGTACAATCCGGAAGAGAACCGGCACGACGACAGGAGTCAATAGAAAATGATTCAGCAGGAGTCGCGACTGAAGGTCGCCGACAACACAGGGGCCAAGGAGATCCTGACCATCCGTGTTCTCGGTGGCTCGGGTCGGCGCTACGCGGGTATCGGCGACACCATTGTCGCCACCGTGAAGGACGCCATTCCCGGCGGCAACGTCAAGAAGGGCGAAGTCGTCAAGGCAGTGATCGTTCGCACGCGTAAGGAAACCCGCCGCCCCGACGGTTCCTACATTCGTTTCGACGAGAATGCGGCCGTCATCATCAACAACAATGGCGAGCCGCGTGGCACGCGTATCTTCGGCCCCGTGGGCCGCGAGCTGCGTGACAAGAAGTTCATGCGCATCGTCTCCCTCGCTCCGGAGGTGATCTGATCCATGGCAGCCAAGATTCGTAAGAATGACCTCGTCGAGGTCGTTCGCGGACGCACGTCCGACGAGAAGGCGCTGGCTGAGCGCAACGCCCGCCGTGCGGAAGAGGGCCTCGAGCCCCTGACCCCCGGCGACAAGGGCAAGCAGGGCCGCGTCATCCAGGTGTTCCCGGCCGAGGGCAAGGTCCTCGTCGAGGGCATCAACCTGAAGACGCGCCACGTGCGCCAGGGCCAGCAGGGCAGCGCCGGCGGCATCGAGACCATCGAGGCCCCCATCTCGCTGTCCAAGGTCGCACTGGTCGACCCCGAGACCAAGAAGCGCGTTCGCGTCGGTTTCCGCGAGGACACCGTCGAGCGCGGCGGCCGCACCCGCACCGTCCGAGTCCGCGTGGCTCGTGGTGGCGCGAAGCGCGGCGTTGAGCAGGGCAAGGAGATCTGAGCATGGCCCCGCGTCTGAAGGAAAAGTACGTCTCCGAGATCCGCGAGGCGCTCCGTGCTGAGTTCAAGCACGAGAACGTCATGCAGGTCGGCGGACTGACGAAGATCGTTGTCAACATGGGTGTCGGCGAGGCCGCTCGCGACTCGAAGGCACTCGAGGGCGCGCTCCGCGACCTCACCGCGATCACCGGCCAGAAGCCCGTGACCACCCGCGCCAAGAAGTCCATCGCGCAGTTCAAGCTGCGTGAGGGCCAGGCGATCGGAGCGCACGTCACGCTTCGCGGCGACCGCATGTGGGAGTTCCTGGATCGCCTCCTCTCGACGGCGCTTCCCCGTATCCGTGACTTCCGCGGACTGTCTTCCAAGCAGTTCGACGGTCACGGCAACTACACCTTCGGTCTCACGGAACAGTCGATGTTCCACGAGATCGATCAGGACTCGATCGACCGAGTGCGCGGCATGGACATCACGGTTGTCACCTCGGCCACCACCGACGAAGAGGGTCGCGCCCTCCTCCGTCACCTCGGCTTCCCGTTCAAGGAGGACTGACCCATGGCCAAGACATCCCTGAAGGTCAAGGCTGCCCGCAAGCCGAAGTTCGGCGTGCGTGCCTACACCCGGTGCAACCGTTGCGGTCGTCCGCACTCGGTGTACCGCAAGTTCGGACTATGCCGCGTGTGCCTGCGCGAGCTCGCCCACCGTGGCGAACTCCCCGGTGTCACCAAGAGCAGCTGGTAAAACGAACGTCGCAGGTCCCGGGTAACCGGAGAAACCGCGACGAGGAAGGGGAATAAACCCCCATGACAATGACAGACCCGATTGCAGATATGCTGACGCGTCTGCGCAACGCGACTCGTGCGCACCACGATGCGGTCTCTATGCCGTATTCGAAGCTTAAGAACGCGATTGCGAACATCCTGGTCGAGGAAGGCTACATTGCCTCGACCTCCGTCGAGGATGCCCGCGTGGGCAAGACCCTGACGATCAACCTGAAGTACGGCTCGCACCGCGAGGCCGCGATCCAGGGGCTCAAGCGCGTGTCCAAGCCTGGTCTGCGCGTGTACGCCAAGTCCACCAACCTGCCCAAGGTCCGCGGCGGCCTCGGCGTGGCGATCCTGTCCACGTCCTCTGGCCTGCTCACCGACCGTCAGGCAGCCGAGAAGGGTGTGGGTGGGGAAGTCCTCGCCTACATCTGGTGATGAGGAGGCTGAACAATGTCGCGAATTGGTAAGAACCCCATCGCAATCCCCGCCGGTGTTGACGTCACGATCGACGGCCAGACCGTGTCGGTGAAGGGCCCCAAGGGCACCCTCTCCCACGTCGTTGCTGAGCCGATCACCGCCAAGATCGAAGACGGCCAGGTTATCGTCGAGCGTCCGAACGACGAGCGCACCTCGCGCTCGCTCCACGGACTGTCCCGCACCCTGATCGCCAACATGATCGTCGGCGTGACCGAGGGCTACAAGAAGGACCTCGAAATCACGGGTACCGGTTACCGCGTGGTCGCCAAGGGCAAGGACCTCGAGTTCTCCCTGGGCTTCTCCCACACGATCACCGTCACCCCGCCCGAGGGCATCGAGTTCACGATTGCGCCCAAGTCCCAGACGCTGTTCACGGTGTCCGGAATCGACAAGCAGCTCGTCGGTGAGACCGCTGCTCGCATCCGCAAGCTGAAGAAGCCGGAGCCTTACAAGGGCAAGGGCATCCACTACGTGGGCGAGACCATCCGTCGCAAGGTCGGAAAGGCTGGTAAGTGATGGCTTACTCGATCAAGGGCAAGGGCAAGTTCGTCGCTCGCAAGCGCCGTCACCTCCGCCTCCGCAAGAAGATCAACGGCACGCCCGAGCGTCCCCGTCTGGTCGTCACCCGTTCGAACCGCCACATGGTGGCTCAGGTCATCGACGATACGGTTGGTCACACCCTGGTGTCGGCCTCCGACATCGAGTCCGAGGTCGCTGGTTCCGAGGGCACGAAGACCGACAAGGCTCGCAAGGTCGGCGCACTGATCGCCGAGCGTGCGAAGGCTGCCGGTATCTCCGCTGTCGTCTTCGACCGCGGTGGTAACAAGTACGCAGGTCGCGTTGCGGCCGTTGCCGAGGCCGCCCGTGAGGGCGGACTCGAGCTGTGAACGAGCCGAAAGAAAGAGAGATCATCTGATGGCTGCACAGCAGCGAGACAGGAACGGTTCGGGCGCGGGCGAGAACAACGATCGCCGTGAGCGCCGCTCCGGCCGCGGCAACGATCGCGATAACCGCCGGAACAACGAAAACAAGAACGAGTACATCGAGCGCGTCGTGACGATCAACCGCGTCTCCAAGGTTGTGAAGGGTGGACGTCGTTTCTCCTTCACCGCCCTGGTTGTCGTGGGTGACGGCGAAGGCACGGTGGGCGTCGGCTACGGAAAGGCCAAGGAAGTTCCCCAGGCCATTTCCAAGGGCGTCGAGGAGGCGAAGAAGAACTTCTTCCGCGTCCCGATGATCCGCCGCACGATTACGCACGTGGTGCAGGGCCGCGACACCGCCGGTGTCGTCCTCCTGCGTCCGGCCGCCCCCGGTACCGGCGTTATCGCCGGCGGCCCGGTGCGCGCCGTCCTGGAGGCCGCGGGCGTCCACGACGTGCTCACCAAGTCGCTGGGCTCGTCCAACGCGATCAACATCGTCCACGCGACGGTTGACGCACTCAAGCAGCTCGAGCAGCCCGAGGCTGTCGCCGCACGTCGCGGCCTGCCCCTCGAGCGCGTTGCTCCCGCGTCCATGCTGCGCGCTCGCGCAGAGGGCGAGGCCGAGAAGCGCGCGGCTGCCGAGGCCGCCGAGGCCGACAAGGCCGCTGCAGGGGAGGCTAAGTGATGGCGAAGAACATCAAGATCACGCAGGTCAAGTCCTCTGCTCACGCGAAGCAGAACATGAAGGACACGCTGCGCACCCTCGGGCTGCGCAAGATCGGCCAGAGTGTCGTGCGTGAGCAGACGGACGCCGTTCTGGGCGCCGTTCGCACCGTGCGTCACCTGGTGACCGCTGAGGAGGTCGACTGACAATGGCGGACTCCACGAACAAGACGCAGATCGTTAAGCTGCACCACCTGCGTCCTGCCCCGGGAGCCAAGACCGCGAAGACCCGCGTGGGTCGCGGTGAAGGCTCGAAGGGTAAGACCGCTGGCCGTGGCACCAAGGGCACCAAGGCCCGTTACCAGGTTGCTGCCGGCTTCGAGGGTGGCCAGATGCCGATCCACATGCGTCTGCCGAAGCTTCGCGGCTTCAAGAACCCCTTCCGCGTTGAGTACCAGGTCGTGAACGTTGGCAAGCTCGGGGAGATCTTCCCCGAGGGCGGCAAGGTCACGGTCGAGGATCTCATCGCCAAGCACGCCGTTCGCGACTCCGCGCCCGTCAAGGTGCTCGGTACCGGCGAACTGAGCGTCAAGCTCGAGATTGAGGTCGACTCCTGGTCTTCCTCTGCCGAGGCGAAGATCACGGCTGCCGGCGGGTCCATTTCGGCTCGCTGACGCTGAACGGGGGTGGTCCCGCGAGGGGCCACCCCCGTTACGTGTCTGTGTTTTCGCGGGTGATGAGCTGTCAAAGTGCTTGTCGCCCGCGAAAGCAACACGCCCCAGCACATGGGGCGCTCGCGCGCCGCGTCTCGTTAAATACGCGGCAATGCGCTTTTTTAATGATTGGATGTCGCCAACCACTACCCGTGTCGGGTAAGCTGGATCAGTCTAGGGGCCTCGCCCCGCATGCCCATCACCCGTAGGAGGAAGCCTTGCTCGGTGCATTCGCCCAGGCGTTCCGTACCCCCGACCTGCGTCGGAAGCTGTTGTTCACCCTGTTCATCATGGCCGCGTTCCGGCTGGGTTCGTTCATTCCGACGCCCGGCGTGGACTCTCAGGCCGTCCAGCGCTGCATGGCGCAGGAGTCGCAGGCTTCGCTGCTCGACCTCGTCAACCTGTTCTCGGGTGGAGCGCTCCTTCAGCTGTCGATCTTCGCGCTGGGCATCATGCCGTACATCACCGCGTCGATCATCATTCAGCTGCTGAGGGTCGTTATTCCTCGCTTCGATGACCTTCACAAGGAAGGCCAGACGGGCCAGGCCAAACTGACGCAGTACACGCGTTACCTCACGATCTTCCTGGGTATCCTCCAGGCGACCACGACGATCTCTCTGGCGCGTAGCGGTCAGCTTTTCCAGTCCTGCAACCAGGACATCATCAAGGATCGTTCCGTCCTGACGTTCATCATGATGATCATCGTCATGATGGCCGGAACCGGCGTCATTATGTGGCTCGGCGAGCTCATCACTGAGCGGGGCATCGGTAACGGCATGTCGCTGCTGATCTTCACGTCGATCGCCGCCCGTCTGCCCGAGCAGCTGCTCGCCATTGGTCAGGCCGGCAAGTGGGGTTCGGTCGCCGCTATCGTCGCCCTGCTACTCCTCGTCGCGATTGCTGTCGTCTACGTCGAGCAGGCTCAGCGCCGCATCCCGGTCCAGTACGCCAAGCGCATGATTGGGCGTCGCCAGTACGGCGGCACCACCACGTACATCCCGCTGAAGATCAACATGTCGGGCGTTATCCCCGTCATCTTCGCCTCCTCGATTCTTGCCCTGCCTCCGATGGCGGCGCAGTTCGGCAAGGCGGA
Organism: Sanguibacter keddieii; assembly: GCF_001064145.1. Lineage (GTDB taxonomy): Bacteria > Actinomycetota > Actinomycetes > Actinomycetales > Actinomycetaceae > Pauljensenia. The sequence goes on along the minus strand of NZ_JVOJ01000032.1, from coordinate 160,966 downwards.
CGACAAGTGGGTTCAGTGGATCTCTGCGCACTTTACGCAGGGCAGCTCGTTCTACCTGACGATCTACGCACTCATGACCCTGTTCTTCACCTTCTTCTACACCGCGATTACGTTCAACCCGGACGAGGTTGCGGACAACATGAAGAAGTACGGAGGCTTTATCCCCGGTTACCGTGCGGGTCGCCCCACGGCTGAGTACCTGCGCTACGTGATTAACCGAATCACCTCGGCGGGTTCCCTCTACCTGGTGATCATCGCCCTCCTGCCGTCTCTTGCGATCATCCCGCTGAAGCTGTCGAGCTCGCAAATGCCCTTCGGTGGCACCACGCTGCTCATCATCATCGGCGTTGGTCTGCAGACGGTGAAGGAAATCAACACGCAGCTGCAGCAGCACCACTATGAAGGATTCCTGAAATGACAGTCGTCATCCTCCTTGGCCCTCCCGGAGCTGGCAAGGGCACCCAGGCCTCGCGTATCGCTGAGCGCCTCGGTATCCCGGCTATTTCGACAGGCGACATCTTCCGCGCCAACATGGCGGAAGGTACGGAGATCGGCAAGCAGGCGCAGGCCTACATGGACCGCGGCGAGTTCGTTCCGGACTCGGTCACGAACGCCATGGTGAAGGCGCGCCTCGCAGCCCCCGACGCTGCCGACGGTTTCCTCCTCGACGGCTACCCGCGTTCCGTTGAGCAGGCGCACGTTCTGCGCGACATGCTCCTCGATCTGGGCAAGTCCATCGACGTCGTTCTCGAGATCCAGGTGGACGAGGACGAGGTCGTGGAGCGCATGCTCAAACGTGCTCAGGAGCAGCATCGCACGGATGATACCGAGCCCGTCATGCGTCACCGCCTGGAGGTCTACCACCAGCAGACGCTGCCCGTCGCCACCTACTACGTCGACCAGGACCTCCTGGAGGTTGTCGATGGCAGTGGCACGATCGACGAGGTCACGGCTCGCATCTTCGAGATCCTCGACTCGGCGGCAAAGAACTAAGCGATGCCACGCATTGAACTGAAGTCCGCGCAGGAGCTTCGTTGGATGCGCGAGGCCGGTCTGGTCGTCGCGTCGATCCACGAGGCCCTGCGCGGCGCTATTCGTCCCGGCGTTACGACGCGTGAGCTGGACGAGGTCAGCGCCCAGGCGATCGCCGACGGGGGAGCGACCTCCAACTTCAAGGGCTACTACGGCTATCCGGCGACGGTGTGCATCTCGGTGAACGACGTGATCGTTCACGGTATTCCCGGCGACTATGAGCTGGCTCCCGGCGACATCGTGTCTTTTGACTGCGGCGCGTACGTGGAGCGCGGCGGCCGCCAGTGGCACGGAGACGCCGCCTTCAGCGTCATTGTGGGTGAGACCTTCATGTCGGACGCTGACTTCGCAGCGGGGGAGCGGGCCACCGGTGGAATCGCCGGAGTGGACGAGGGCCTGCTGCGTGAGCGTCGCCAGCTCGACGCCGTCACGCGCGAGTCTCTGTGGGCCGCCCTCGCGGGATTGGCGACCGGCAAGCGCATCAGCGCGGTCGGGAACGCGGTTGAGACTGTCGTTGCGGAGAACGCGCTCATCAACGGTTGGGAAGCTGGCATCGTCGAGGAGTTTGTGGGCCACGGTATCGGCACGAAGATGCACATGCCTCCGGACGTCCTCAACTACAACGTTCGCGGCATTCAGGCTCGCCTGAAGCCTGGCATGGTGCTCGCGGTCGAGCCGATGCTCACCCGCGGCGACATCGCTTCGCGCACGGACGACGATGAGTGGACGGTGCGCACGGTCGATGGCCGCGATGCCGCCCACTGGGAGCACTCGATCGCGATCACCGAGGACGGTGTCTCCGTCTTGACGGCGCGCGACGGGGGAGTGGCCGGCCTGGCGCCCTACGGCGTCACCCCGGTGTCGCTCGACTGACTCGACGTATGGCTGCGGGCCCGGTACCTCCTTCAGGTGCCGGGCCCGAGTCTTTTATCGATGAGGCCGAGTCGCCGCCACCGGAGTTCCTGCTGGCTGCGCCACTGGTTTTCCGGGCGCCGTCGTGCCTGCCCGCTTGCCGTCCGCGCCGCGAGCTCCGCTCGGTGCGTCGCTTCGGTGAACGGCCAGGCCCTGCAGGCCCGTCGGCGCCCTCCACACTGGTGGCGCGTGGTGTGCGTTGCGCGTTACTCGACCAGGCCCACTTCGCCCTCAGCCTTTGCGCTGCCTCATCGCTGCGCCCGCAATCAATGTCGCATGCAATTCCCCCGCGACTATTTCAAACCATGAAATTGCGGCGTTGGAATTGCAACGTGTTCTGGCTTTGTTGAATCTTCGTCCAATCGAATTGCATGCGACATTTGTGTGGTCGGGCCCTGTGGTCTGCCGAGGGAGCTGAACTCGTGGATACCTGCTGTCTGCTCAGGAGGGCTGTACGGCGGCGCTTGTGTCCGTGGTCCTAGCGAGTTTGTGGCGTAAGGCCTGCGGTGGCCCCTGTGTAGGGCTGATCCGGATAGGTTGCGCGCATCTGGATAGGTTATGCGCATCCGGATAGGTTATTAAGCTATCCGGATGTTCGTTACCTATCCGGATGTGTGTTGGAGACTGTGGGCAGCGCCCTGCGCGCGCTCATCGGGCGCTGCGCTGAGGGAGCGGCGAGGTGCGGGCTGCCCCGGCCTCGTGCATACGGAGAGCATAGAGTGTGGGGCAGATTGAGATCGGGGACGAGGCCTGGGTCTGGTGGATGTCAGGCGACCGATAACGGCGATTCTCCAAAATGTGACACATTAAACGTGAGCGAACCGACAGGGGCCCTGACTACCGCCGATGGGCGTCGATGCCGTAGAGTAGTTCCTTGGGCGTATCTGCATCCGGCATTCGTCGGCGCACTATGCCTAGCGGCATCCGCCGCAACCTATCCGAGACATGTAGAGGATAAACGGAGGATATGGCGAAGAAAGACGGCGTCATTGAGATGGAAGGCACGGTCGTGGAGGCCCTGCCTAACGCGATGTTCCGTGTGGAACTGAAGAATGGCCACGTGGTTCTCGGCCACATTGCGGGAAAGATGCGTCAGCACTACATCCGCATCCTGCCCGAGGATCGAGTTGTCGTCGAGCTGAGCCCCTACGACCTCTCCCGAGGCCGTATCGTCTACCGCTACAAGTGACCCGACACAAACTGCCCGACGGGCAGTGGAGGTAACAACCATGAAGGTCAAGCCGAGTGTCAAGAAGATCTGTGACAAGTGCAAGGTGATTCGTCGCCACGGCAACGTCATGGTCATCTGCGACAATCCCAGGCACAAGCAGCGCCAGGGCTGAGGCCTGCTGCGACCCGCGGGGCACCAAGCCCCACAGCATCACTCTAAGCACCCACCCGTGGGTGACCCTCGGTTCGGAGGCCGAGGCCGGGCTGCTCGCCCGGACTGAGCGATGACGACCTCCGATGAACAACTGGAGCAACATCACCATGGCACGTATTGCCGGCGTCGACCTCCCCCGCGAGAAGCGGCTCGAGATCGCGCTCACATACATCTACGGAGTCGGCCGCACCCGCGCGGCAGAGACCCTCGCCGCCACCGGCGTCAGCCCGGACACTCGCGTGAAGGACGCGACGGAAGAGGACCTCGTCAAGCTTCGTGACTACATTGAGGCAAACTTCAAGGTTGAGGGTGACCTCCGCCGTGAGGTTCAGGCCGACATTCGTCGCAAGATCGAAATCGGTTCGTACCAGGGCCTTCGCCACCGTCGTGGCCTGCCGGTCCACGGTCAGCGCACCAAGACCAACGCGCGTACCCGCAAGGGCCCCAAGCGCACCGTTGCAGGCAAGAAGAAGGCCAAGTAAGGCCTAGGAAAGCGAGTCCCCTCGGGGTAGCTTTCCGCGACAAGAAGGAACTGAACCAGAAATGGCAGCAGCAAAGACCCCGCGCTCGGGCGGTGCCCGCAAGCCGCGTCGCAAGATTTCCAAGAACGTCACCAACGGCCACGCCTACATCAAGTCGACGTTCAACAACACCATCGTTTCCCTCACGGACCCCACGGGCGCGGTTGTCGCCTGGGCGTCCTCCGGCCAGGTTGGCTTCAAGGGTTCGCGTAAGTCCACCCCCTTCGCCGCACAGCTTGCGGCCGAGGCTGCGGCTCGTCGCGCCCAGGAGCACGGCATGAAGAAGGTTGACGTTTTCGTGAAGGGCCCCGGCTCCGGCCGTGAGACCGCGATCCGTTCCCTCCAGGCCGCCGGCCTCGAGATCGGTTCGATCCAGGACGTCACGCCTCAGGCCTTCAACGGCACCCGCCCGCCGAAGCGCCGCCGCGGCTGACTTGCGGACGGGAGGGCATTGCCCTCCCCACGTCTGAACCTTCGGGTTCTTACTCCCTTAGCCTGCTTCAGCAGGTTCCCATATCCGGTGTCATATAGCGGGCACCGGCCAGAAAGGAATAGACGTGCTCATTGCAGAGCGACCCATCCTGACCGAAGAAAAGGTCAGCGACCTGCGCTCCCGTTTCACCCTGGAGCCCCTCGAGCCCGGGTTCGGCTACACGCTGGGTAACTCCCTGCGTCGTACCCTCCTGTCCTCGATTCCGGGTGCAGCGGTGACGTCCATCCGTATTGATGGCGTCCCCCACGAGTTCCGCACGATCGAAGGTGTGAAGGAAGATGTCGCCGAGATCATCCTGAACATCAAGCAGATCGTCCTGTCCAGCGAGAACGACGAGCCTGTCGTCATGTACCTGCGGAAGGCTGGCCCCGGCGAGGTTCTCGCCGGCGACATCACGCCTCCCGCCGGCGTGGAGATCCACAACCCCGATCTGCACCTTGCCACCCTCAACGAGAAGGGCAAGCTGGAGATCGAGCTGACCGTCGAGCGTGGCCGCGGCTACGTGTCGGCTGCTCAGAACAAGGATCCGCAGGCCGAGATCTCTCGCATTCCGATTGATTCGATCTACTCGCCCGTCGTCAAGGTGACCTACAAGGTCGAGGCGACGCGTGTTGAGCAGCGCACCGACTTTGATCGCCTCGTCATCGACGTGGAGACCAAGCCGGCCATCACCCCGCGCGATGCCCTGGCCTCGGCCGGCAAGACGCTCGTGGAGCTGTTCGGCCTCATGCGTGAACTGAACGAGGAAGCGGAAGGCATCGAGGTGGGCCCGTCCACCACCGACGCCACCCTCGCAGCCGATCTGGCTCTCCCGATCGAGAACCTGAACCTGCAGTCGCGTTCCTACAACGCGCTGCGTCGCCGCGGCATCCTGACCGTCGGCGAGCTGGTTGCTCACTCGGAGGCCGACCTGCTCGACATCCGCAACTTCGGTACCAAGTCGATCGAAGAGATCAAGGAGTCCCTGGCGGCTCTCGGTATGACGCTGAAGGACTCGGTGATGCCGAGCTTCGGCGACTCGGAGTCCGCCGCGATCTTTTCGGACGACCAGTCCATCTGACCCCGTGCGTCCGATGGACGCATTGAATCCGTAGGAGAAACTCATGCCCACCCCCAAGAAGGGTGCTCGTCTGGGCGGTAGCCCGGCACACCAGAAGCTGATTCTGTCGAACCTGGCAGCTCAGCTCATCGAACACCGTGCGATCACGACGACCGAGGCCAAGGCCAAGACCCTGCGCCCCTACGTCGAGAAGCTCATCACCAAGGCCAAGCGTGGCGACCAGCACGCCCGCCGCACGGTCATGAAGAAGATCCCCAACAAGGGCATCGTCGCGATCCTCTTCGAGGAGCTCGTCCCCGCGATGGATTCCGAGCGCGCCGGCGGCTACACCCGCCTCATCCGCGTCGGCAACCGCAAGGGCGACAACGCTCCCCTGATGCGCATTGAGCTCGTCATGGAGAAGGTCGAGAAGAAGGCCGTCGTGAAGGCTGCCGAGAAGACGGCTGAGAAGGCCGCCGAGGCCAAGGCTGTTGCCGCCGAGGCCGAGGAAGCCGCTGAGGCTGCCGCCGAGCGCGCCGAAGAGGCTCGCGAGGAAGGCGATCTCGCCAAGGCCAACGAGGCCGAGGAAGTTGCCGCCGAGGCCGGCAAGGAGGCTGACGCCGCCGAGCAGGCCGCCGACGAGAAGTGACCGTGAGGCACTGATCGACTCGAGCATTGGGCCGGACATTCCGCAAGGAGTGTCCGGCCCTTGTCGTATCCGGTAGCCTGAAGTCATGACTCGTGAGATGACGTTGGCGATTGACTGCGGCGGCGGTGGCATCAAAGGATCCGTCGTTGATGAGCGCGGGACGATGATGGCCCCGCCTCGCAGGGTGCCCACTCCCTACCCGCTGCCTCCCGAGCTTCTCGTGGAAACAGTTATCGGCCTCGCGCGCGAGCTTCCCGCTGCGACGCGCGTGACGATGGGTATGCCGGGCATGATCCGCCACGGTGTCGTCATCGCGACCCCTCACTACATCACGCGCGACGGGCCGCGCTCGCGCGTGCTGCCCGAGCTGGTGGAGCGCTGGGACCACTTTGACATGGGTCGTGCCATCGAAGGGGCCCTCGACCTACCCACGAAGGTCTTGAACGACGCTGAAGTCGCGGGAGCTGGGGCCATTACGGGCCGCGGTCTCGAAATGATCATCACCCTGGGTACAGGCCTCGGTAACGCGGTGTTTGACGGCGGGCAGCTGGCCCCTCACGTTGAGGTGTCGCAGGGACCCGTTCGGTGGGGCCTGACCTACGACGACTACATTGGCGAGCATGAGCGCCTGCGCCTCGGCGACGTGCACTGGTCGCGCCGTATTCGCCGCGTCGTGGATGGCCTGCGTCCCATGTACATGTGGGATCGCCTCTACTTGGGCGGCGGCAACTCCAAGCGCATCACGGCATCAAACCTGCGCCTCATGGGTGATGACGTGATCGTCGTGCCCAACGACGCGGGCATTATCGGCGGCGTTCGGGCGTGGGAGCTGTGAGCGCGCGGCGCCTGCGCCTCGACCTGGGTTATGACGGCACCGACTTTCGCGGATGGGCAGCACAGCCCGGCCTGCGCACCGTCCAGGGCGAGATTGAAGCGGCGCTGGCCATGGCCTCGCGCGAAGATATCGTGACGACGGTCGCCGGTCGCACCGACGCGGGGGTTCACGCGCGTCACCAGGTCTGTCACGCGGACATTTCCGAGGCCGCCTGGGCGCGACTGTCGCCCAGGGGAGGGGCGTGCGACGATGGCTCCGTGGCCTCGTCGATTGTTCGCCGACTGAACAAGATCCTGTCCGGTCGCTACGGCGAGCGTGCTCGCGGGCGCGACCTGGCCGCCGCGCGCGGCACCTGCGATGTGCGCATCTACTCGGCTGCCGTTGTCGACCCCAGCTTCGACGCGCGGTTTTCCGCCCTGGGGCGCTCCTACGCCTACCGGGTGTCCGACCGTCCTGAGCCGCTGGGGCGCTGGGATCGCCTGTGGGTCGAGGAGGCGCTCGACGAGGCGGCCATGAACGAGGCCGGGGCCGCCCTCCTCGGGGAACACGACTTCCTGGGATACTGCCGCCCGCGAGAGGGAGCCACGACGATCCGTACGCTGCGCACCCTGCGCGCCGAGCGTGACTCCGACGGAACCCTCGTCTTCTCCGTCGAGGCCGACGCGTTCTGCCACTCGATGGTCCGCTCCCTGGTCGGGGCGCTGCTTCTCGTGGGCTCGGGCGCGCGCGACTCCGACTACCCGGCGCAGATCCTGCGGGCACGATCCCGCTCCGAGGCTGCGCCGATCGCCCCCGCACACGGGCTCACCCTTGAGGGCGTGAAGTATCCCGATCCTTCGCAGTGGGGCGCGCGGGCCGAGCAGGCCCGGGCCAGGCGCGACACGTGCTGCGGTGACGACGACTGAGGAATGTGACACAGTATTCGCCGCGCTTTGACCGCCGGGCTGCGCACAGATAATATGGCTAGTGCTGTGCGTCAGCAGAGTACCTAGTGTCTCCCACTCGCTAGGAGCGCTCGCCGACGCCTCGCGCGAACCGTTTCATCGCGGATGCCCCCGGAAAAACCGGCGCGGCGTCCCATGACCAACAAGAATTGAAGGCTACGCCCGTGCGCACCTATTCACCCAAGCCTGGGGACGCGGACAAGAAGTGGTACGTCATTGACGCCACCGACGTCGTCCTCGGTCGCCTGGCAGCCCAGACCGCTGCCCTCCTCCGTGGGAAGCACAAGCCGACGTTCGCCCCTCACATGGACATGGGCGACTACGTCATCATCATCAACGCGGACAAGGTCGCTCTGACCGGCAAGAAGCTCGACCAGAAGATGGCCTACCGTCACTCCGGTCGTCCCGGTGGCCTGACCGCGACCGCTTACCGCGACCTCCTCGCCGCGACGCCTGAGCGCGCCGTCGAGAAGGCCGTTAAGGGCATGCTTCCTCACAACTCCCTCGGCCGCGCGCAGTTCAAGAAGCTGCACGTTTACGCTGGCCCGGAGCACCCCCACGCCGGCCAGTCGCCGGTTCCCTACGAACTGACCCAGGTGGCTCAGTGACCTTTGGTCGCTGAACGCCTTTGACCCTGAGGAGAACCGTGGCTGAGACCATCGTTTCCGCTGAGCTGGACGAGGAAGTCGTCCCCAGCTCCTACACGTCCGAGACCGAGTCGGCTCCCGCCGGCGCCGGTCAGTCCATCACCGCGCCCGGCGCGGGCCTGGGCCGCCGCAAGGAGGCCGTCGCCCGCGTTCGCCTGGTCCCCGGCTCCGGCAAGTGGACCATCAACGGTCGCACCCTTGAGGACTACTTCCCCAACAAGCTGCACCAGCAGCTGGTGAAGTCCCCCTTCGTGCTGCTCGACATTGACGGCCGCTTCGACGTCATCGCCCGCATCAACGGCGGCGGCATTTCCGGCCAGGCCGGCGCCCTGCGCCTCGGCGTGTCGCGCGCCCTCAACGAGATCGACCGCGACGCGAACCGTCCGGCCCTCAAGAAGGCTGGCTTCCTGACCCGCGATGCCCGCGCCACCGAGCGTAAGAAGGCAGGCCTCAAGAAGGCCCGCAAGGCTTCGCAGTTCTCGAAGCGCTGATTTCACTCAGCACATTTTCTGTTGGCCGCGCCCCGCATCTGCGGGGCGCGGCCTTCGTTTACTTATCAGCGCGTGCCAGGATGTGAGTGCCGACACTGTCCGGGCCACGGCCTCGTGAAAATGAGCGGGCGCGAACGCGGTACCCTTAGACCAGTCGTATGACCCACTGAACGGAGACAATATGCCTAGGATGTTCGGCACCGATGGCGTGCGAGGACTGGCGAACGTTGACATCACCGCGGATCTCGCGCTCCAGCTCGGCGAGGCGGCCGCCCGCCAGTTCGGCGGTTCCCGACGTGCGGACGGTTCGAAGCCCCGCGCGATCATCGGACGCGATACGCGTATTTCGGGCGAGTTCCTCGATCACGCCCTCGCAGCGGGCCTTGCCAGCGCCGGCATGGACGTGACCCGCATCGGCGTCGTCACCACGCCCACTGTCGCGCATCTGACGGCTACCGAGGACACCGTTGACCTCGGCGTCATGATTTCCGCCTCCCACAATCCGATGCCCGATAACGGCATTAAGTTCTTCGCGCACGGCGGCTACAAGCTTGCCGATGCCGTGGAGGACCAGATCGAGGCCCTCTTGAACACCGAGTGGGATCGCCCCACCGGCGAGGCAGTCGGCGAGATCAACGCTGATCACGCGTGGGCGAAGGACTCCTACATTGCGCACCTCGTCGAGGCGATCGGCACCGATCTGCGCGGCATGAAGATCGCGATCGACTGCGCGAACGGCGCGGCCTCGGAGCTTGGCCCGGCCGTCTTCCGCGAGCTCGGCGCCGACATCACCGTCATCAACGCGTCTCCCGACGGCCGCAACATCAACCTGCACGCGGGTTCCACGCACCCCGAGTCCCTGCAGGCCGCCGTTGTCGAGGCCGGCTGCGACTTCGGCGTCGCCTACGACGGAGACGCGGACCGCTGCCTCGCCGTCGACCACGAGGGCAACCTCATCGACGGTGACAAGATCATGGGTGCGCTGGCCGTCAACGCCAAGGCGCGCGGCGCCCTCGCCAAGGACACGCTCGTCGTCACTGTCATGAGCAACCTGGGCCTGCTGATCGCCATGCGTGAGGCCGGCATCAACACCGTGCAGACCGGCGTGGGCGACCGCTACGTCCTCGAGGAGATGCTGGCATCCGGCTACTGCCTCGGCGGCGAGCAGTCCGGCCACATCATCGCCCGCGATCACGCGACCACCGGTGACGGCATTCTGTCCTCGCTCCTGGTCTCGCGCATGGTGAAGGAATCCGGCCGTTCGCTGGCCGATCTGACCTCCTTCATCCAGCGCCTGCCGCAGACCCTCATCAACGTGGGCGGCGTGGACCGCGCTGCCGCATCGACGAATGAGGTCGTCGCCGAGGCCGTGGCTGCCGCCGAGGCCCGCCTGGGTGATACCGGCCGCGTGCTCCTGCGTCCCTCGGGCACCGAGCCGCTCGTGCGCGTCATGGTCGAGGCCGCCACGCAGGAAGAAGCCGACTCAGTCGCTGCTTCCCTGGCGGACGTCGTCAAGGAGAACCTGGCGCTCTGAGCGCACTCCAGACATAGGCGAGGGCGGGCACCGGTGGGTGCCCGCCCTCGCGTATATAGATGAGTTAATCGCAGGGTGTCATGTCACTTCGCTGTGAATATATGGGATATAGGAGTATGTTCGTTCTGGTGATCCGAGCGACAATTTCATCGTAGAAGGGCGACTATCATGGCACTTCCATTCATCCTCGGCGCGTACGCGTCGCATCCGGCGCCGGAGCTGGAAGCTGACTACTACCGACTCCTCGCAGATCAGCCGTGGGTGAGCGGCGTCGAGATCCCCTACCCGGGGCAGCTCGCCACCCAGGGTGATGTTCTCGCCAGCCACCTGGCCTCCCACTGGGACTTCAATACGATCACCGCGATCCCCGGCATCATGCAGAACGTGTGGAAGAACGAGAATTTCGGCCTGGCCTCGCCCGACGAGGCCGGACGCGGTGCCGCTCTGGACTTCACCCGCGCGCTGCGCGACGACCTCGCCGCCCTGTGCGAGCGGGCGGGCCGACAGTTGGTCGCCCGCGTGCAGCTGCACTCGGCTCCCACGCGCCTGGCTCAGGCTGATGCGTTCAAGCGTTCGCTCGCCGAGCTGGCCACCTGGGACTGGAGCGGGGCTCGCCTCGTCATCGAGCACTGCGACAAGTACATCCCCGAGCAGAACCCCGAAAAGGGCTTCCTCTCCCTCGAATCCGAGATCGACATCGTCTCCGAGGCCGGCATCGGTATTCACCTCAACTGGGGCCGCTCCGCCGTGGAAGGCCGCAGCGCGGACACCGCCTACGAGCACGTGCTCGAGGCCGGCAAGCGCGGCGTCCTGGACGGCATCATCTTCTCGGGCGCAGGCCCGGAGGAAACCCAGTACGGCTACTCCTGGATCGACGGTCACCTGCCCGCGCAGGCGGACGAGCCGACCTCGCTCATGAACGAGGCTGAGATCGCTCGCTGTGCCAAGGCTGCTATCGCCGGCGGTGCCAACTACCTCGGTGCCAAGGTGTGCGTGCCCAAGGACGCGTCCCTCGAGCAGCGCCTGGCCATGCTGACCAACATCTACCGGGCCTGCGACCTTGGCGAGTAATAGCGCCGCCGGGCGTCGCTCCCGCATTTTGTGAGCGCGTGGGAGGCACCCGGCGCGAGGCGCAAGTGTGAGGGAGGGGCGGATGCCAGCTGGCATCCGCCCCTCCCCTCGTGTTATTGCGCGTTCTGTTCTGCAGGTGAGGCGTGGTCAGAACGAGAAAACCGCTGCTCGAAAGCAGGGGGCAAAGACAGGTATTTCTGCGCGCTGAAGTGGTAGTTGGCTGGGCTGATCTGAGGGTTGCTCAGCAGCTCCTGAACGGCGGGGTCATTCGAGCATGTCACGGTCTCACAGGCGCCCTCTGGGGAGAAATAGAAAATATCGCGGCTAACGGCGTGAAGTGGGTTGTTCCGCTGTGCGTCGATGATCGCGAATCGGGCAAAATCCACCAGTGTTTGCAGCTGACCGGAGAGGTCGTCGGGGGTTGCGGGTGCAACAAAGAGGAGATGCTGCTGTGGGATGAGCGCGAAGAGACCGTGTGGCGCTTCGATCGCGTGCTGCTTGATCACCGCAGGCATGTTTGCTGCTTTGGCTGCAATGAAAGGCGACGGGCCGGACAGGCATGTGGTCGGGCCGGATTTCTGTGTGATGGTGATCGGTATGGCGTCAGTGTTCAGCTGTCCGTAGTAGAAAAGCTCATCGACGCTGAGAGGGCGAATACGGAGTCCCTCGGTGGTGCACCTGGTTGTGCCGGCTGCATGGACGATACTCAGGATCATTGAGAGCCCACCGGGGAAAGGCCGTGCATAGGAGAAGTCGGGGTGTTGGACTGTGTGAGTGGGGACGAGCTCGGTGCGTACGCGCCGACGCAGCACGTCGGGGATGGAGAGTTCTGCGGCCTCCATGCGAATCTGATCGAAGATCCGATCAGCCCAATTGTTGAGGATGCCCCTGTGAGAAATTGGAGGCGCGTTGAGCAGGTCGTAGAAAACCGCTACCAGGTTGCAAGTCAATACGTTGTTGACGACTAGATACATCAGCGCATTGTTGCGGTCGATCGTCACCTCGACGTCGAGTCCCTTTTTCTTCAGCTGGCGTACGAGGAGGGGAATGAGAGCGGAGTCGACGTACCCTGGAAACATCGTGCCCATTGGATACAGGAGGTTTTGTTGGTACATAGCGCTACTGTCATTGTTGTGGGTGATTGGCTCAGCCTTGCGCGCAGGGCGCATCCCCTGCCACGGTACGCTCTTTAGTCGCGCCTGGCCACCGACGAGCGCCACACCGGGCGCGTCGGGATCGTCGCGATTGGTGTCCCGTCCGGGGCCTCCTCGTCGATGGATGCGCTGGGGTGAACGTCGCTCATGGGGGAGCGGCCTTCGATCACGTTGATGATCGACGAAACAGCGGCCTCGGTCATGTCCTTCAGGGGCCACTCGACCGTCGTGAGGCCGAGCGCGGAGGCGCTGCGGTGGTCCTGATTGCCGAAGCCGAGGACCGACAGGTCGCCGGGAACGGACAGATCGAGGTCCGCGGCAGCCTGGAAGACACCGGGTGCCTGCGAGTCGTCGGCCAGGGCGATGAGTGAGATCGACGGGTCCTCGTCGAGGAGGCGCAGCGCAGCCTGGTAGGCCGTGGTGGCCTCCCAGTCGGGTAGCGAGTAGAGGGTGAATTTTGTGCCGAACGTGCTCGCGATCGGGTTCTGGCGCGCGTGGTTCGTGTTCGGTCCGGCCAGGAACACGGCGCGACCCTGACCCGTGCCGGTTGTCGGGTCCACGAGGGCGCAGTCAGAGAGAACGTCGCGCACGCCGGCACCCTCGTCGATGCGAATGAGGGAGGACTCCGATCCGGTCGGGTCGGCCTCGATCATGGACATGGCGACGACGGGGATGCCGAGGTTGGCGAGCAGCCGTGAGGTGAAGGCCTCGGCCGACGTGGTTTCGCGGATGATGCCCGCCAGCTGGGTGTCGCCCAGGACTCCGCGGATGACCTCGGCGTCCGAGGCTCCGTCACCGGACTGAAAGAGGGGGAGGAGCAGGTAGCCGCGGCGCTGGATATCGATCATTGCGGTCGTGAGGACCGTGTGAACGACGGGCACGAAAGGGTCATCCGGCAGCTCGGCCATGAGGAGCGCGATGAGGTGGGACTTGCCGCGGCGCAGCGACCGGGCGGCCGCGTTGGGGATGTAGTTGAGTTCGCGTGCGGCTTGCTTGACGCGATCGATGGTGGCGGGTGCGATCTTCACGTCCCGGCCTCGTCCGTTGAGGACGAGCGAAACGGTCGACGGTGCGACGCCTGCCGCGCGGGCGACGTCGGCCCGGGTTGCGCGCTCCATGCTGCGGCTCCCAATCCTCGGTTGTGTTTCGTTGAAACACAACAACTATAACGTGTTAGTCTTGTGTCTGACGATCGGAGTTTCGACGATGACATCCGAAAGGCACATAGACGTGATATCGATACTACCTTCCTATGCTCCCGGCGCGGGCGCGCTTGTACCCCCGCGCGCGCACCTTGCTGATGACTGCGGGGTTCTCAGCCTCGATGGCATGTGGAACTTCGTCTATCACCCCACCGACCCCGCCCCCTTCGTCAACGTCGAGCAGCCCTGGGATGAGCCCGCTGTTGCCGATGATGCGTCCGAGATTGACGTGCCCAGTCACTGGGTCCTGCGCGGCGAGGGCACCTGGGGCCACCCCGCCTACACCAACGTTGACTTCCCCTTCCCGGTCGACCCCCCGTTCCCGCCCGACGATAACCCCGTCGGCGACTACCGCCGCGCCTTTGAGCTTCCCGCCGACTGGCAGGGCGGTCATATTCGCCTGCGTTTCGACGGCGTCGAAAGCCAGGCCAGCGTGTGGGTCAACGGTACGTGGATCGGCATGGCCCGCGGCTCGCGCCTTGCCCACGAGTTCGATGTGACCGAGGCCGTGCGCCCCGGCCCCAATCGGGTCACCGTGCGCGTGCACCAGTTCAGCCCCGGCTCCTACCTCGAGGATCAGGACCAGTGGTGGCTGCCCGGCATCTTCCGCTCGGTGAGCCTGCGCCGCCTCGCTCCCGGCGCCATCGAAGACCTGTGGATCGACACCGACTACGAGGCCGGGGTGGGTTATGTGACCATCGAAGCCCGGGTGCTCGGTGCCCAGGAGGCTCATCTGTCCGGGCATCTCAGCATCGACGGCCTCTGGTCTTTCGCCTGCTCTCTCGAGCGCGGCGAGGATGGTCGCTACCGCAGCGGTCGCATCGAAGTGGGCAGCGTACGCCCGTGGAGCCCGCAGGACCCAGCCCTCTACGAGGCGCGCATCAGCGTCCAGGGCGGGAAAGGCCTCGGCGCGGGGGAGCGGTGCCTGCGCATCGGTTTTTGTCGCGTGTCCATCGAGGACGGCGTGCTCATGGCCAACGGCGAGCCCCTGACCCTCAACGGCGTCAACCGCCACGAGGTGCGTGCCGACGAGGGGCGCGTGTTCGACGAGGCCTGGGCACGCGAGGACCTCGCCCTCATGAAGTCCATGGGAATCAACGCGATCCGCACCTCTCACTACCCGCCCCACCCCCGCCTGCTCGACCTCGCCGACGAGATTGGCCTGTGGGTCATGCTCGAAGGCGACATCGAGACGCACGGGTTCGAGGGCGTGGGGGAGTGGATCGATAACCCCTCCGACGACCCGCGCTGGGCCGACGCCTACATGGACCGCACGGTCCGCGCCTTCGAACGCGACAAGAACCATCCCTCGATCATGAGCTGGAGCCTCGGCAACGAGTCCGGCACCGGCGTGAACCTGGTCGCCTGCGCGCGCTGGGTCCACGAGCGCACCGGTTCCCGGGCGGTCGTCCACTACGAGGGTGACCATGCCCTCGAATACACGGACATCTACTCGCGCATGTACCCGACCCTGGAGGAAGTCGCCGCCGTCCTCGACGAGAGCGATCCCCACGCCGAGGTCGCCGTCCCCACGCACGTCGCCGCGCTGGTTGACGACGCCGCGCGCGAGCGCATTCGCCGCGCCCCCTACCTCATGTGCGAATATCTGCACGCGATGGGAACCGGCCCCGGAAACGCCGCCGCCTATGCTGCGCAGATGGATCACCCCCGCCACGCCGGCGGCTTCGTGTGGGAGTGGCGCGACCACGCCCTGTGGCGCACCCTCCCGGATGGGTGCCGCGCTCTGTCCTACGGCGGTGATTTTGGCGAGGAAGTCCACGATGGCAACTTCGTGTGTGACGGACTGGTTGACGCCCTCTCGCGCCCCTACGCCGGCACCTGGCCGTGGGTTCAGGCGATGGCCCCGGATGCGCCCGCCCTCGCGACGGCCGTGGAATCGTCGCGCGGGCACGGGGCAGATGAGGCCCGGCTGCGCGCGCTCCTCGGCACCCCCGTCTCGGTCGTGCGCTCGGACGATGATGTGGAGGCCCCCTACGCGCTCGATGTGCGCGGGCACCTCGCGCGCATCGGCACCATGCCCGTGAGCGTGGACCTCAGCGTCTTTAGAGCCCCTACCGACAATGACCGCGGGCGCGGCCCCATCGACTACTGGGGGATTAGCGAGGACGACCTCGGTCCCCTCGGGGTCGGGCGCGGTGAGCATGGAACCTCGCACGCGGCCCGCTGGGAGCAGGCACGCCTGCACCTGCTGCGCCGACGCCTCGTATCCATCGAGGAGGATGGCACCTGCCAGCGCGTCATCGAACGCTGGGCCCCGCCCGCTGCGCAATTCGGCGTCACCCTCACCTGGGAATATCGGCCCGTTGCGCTGGGGGAGATTCCTGCCCTGTCGGTGTCCGCCCGCGTCGCGCCCTACGGGGCCTGGCCCGAGCGGGTCCCGCGCCTCGGCGTGCGTATCGAGATGCCCGGATCGCAGTGGGAAGCTTCGTGGCTGGGCGACACGCTCATCGGATACTCAGACATGCGCGTGAGTGGCGCTCGCGGATACGGCAGCGCTCCCGTTCGCGAGCTCTGGGATGTCAGCGTGCGCCCCCAGGAAGGCGGGCAGCGCCTCGACCTCGAAGCCCTCTGTCTGCGCGGTGAGGCGGGCGATGTCCTCGTTGTGCCGACCTCGTCCCTGGGCTGGAGTGCCTCGCCGTGGAGCGAGCGCGAACTGGCCGAGGCCTCGCACTGGGAGGATCTGCCTGACAGTGAGCGCACGTTCCTGTGGTTGGACGCCTTCCAGGACGGCATCGGCACGCGTTCGTGCGGGCCTGACTCTCGGCCCGAGTTCGCCGGTTACATGCGCGATACGGACCTGACATTCGTAATTGCCCAGGTTGGGGGTGATTAAGCCCCAACCTGTTATGTTGCGGCTTGATAACGATGCGCAAAGCTGTTGGCAAATGATGCGCGAAGCGTCACAGGCCGCTATGATTCAGACATCAACTAACACGAGATAGTTAGTGACTCGATCCCATCGATCGACCAACAAAATCGGACCAATGGAGGTTTCGCATGTTGAAGAAGAAGATGGCTGCAGGCGTCGTCGCCCTCGCCATGTTCAGCACCCTCGGCCTGGCCGCCTGCAACCCTGGTGGCTCCAGCTCCGATAGCTCGAGCGGCGGTTCGACCGCTGCCGGTTCCATCCCCGAGCCCGATGTCGCGTGCGACATTCCCGCGGGCAACCTTGACGATTCGAAGATCGACACCTCGAAGGTCGAAGGCGAGATCACGTTCCAGACCCAGGGTCTGCAGAACGACTTCGGCGACTTCTTCAAGGCCAAGATCAAGGAATTCGAGGACGCCAACCCCGGCGTTAAGATCAACTGGACCGACCAGGGTGGCGGTGCCGAGTTCGACCAGACCGTGACCGCTCAGGCCTCGAACTGCAAGATGGCGGATGTCATCAATGTTCCCTCCTCCACCATCCTCGCCCTGTCCAAGTCCAACCTCCTCATGGACTACGACGTCAAGGCCCCCGGTATCGGCGACAAGTTCGTGAAGTCCATTTGGGACTCCACTGCCCTGGGCGCCAACGACCACCACACGGCTCTGCCCTGGTACTTCGGCCCCTACATCACCACCTACAACAAGGAGGTCTTCAAGCGCGCTGGTCTCGACGAGAACATGCCGCCCAAGACCATGGATGAGCTGTTCGAGGATGCCGCCAAGGTCGGCGCCGACGGGCAGGGTGACTACGGCATCTACGGCTCGCCCGAGTGGTACATGATCGCTCAGCTGCACGGCATGGGCGTCAACCTGCTCAACGCCGACAAGACCGCCTTCGACTTCGCCGACAACGAGGCCGCGATCAACTACGTCACCAAGCTCTCCGAGCTCTACGCCTCCGGTGCGATCCCGAAGGACTCCCTGACCGGCGAGCCCGACCCGGGCAAGGCCTACACCGACGGCAACCTCGCCTTCGGTACGCCCAACGCCTCGTTCCTGAAGTCCGTCAAGAAGAACAACGAGACGGTCTACCAGAACACCGGCGTCGGCCCGTTCCCGACCAACCCGGGCATCAAGCCCGTCTTTGAGGGTCAGTACATCGGTGTCTCTGTCACCACGCAGAACGCCCCGCTGGCCATGAAGTTCGCCGAGTGGATCACCAACGCTGAGAACGAGTACGCCTGGACGCACGACGGCGGCGCCATCATCTTCCCGGCTGCCACCGACGCCCTCGACAAGCTCGTTGCCAACCCGCCGGAGATCGCCGACGACCCGGTCTTCAAGGCCGCCTACGAGGAGGCCGCTAAGGCCGCCAAGGATGCCGAGGCCTACACCGACGTCTTCTACGCGACCGGCGCCGTGAAGGACGCCCTCATCGAGAACGTCAACAAGGCCATCCGCGGTGAGGTCGATCCCAAGACCGCCCTCAAGACCGCTCAGGATCAGATGAACGAGAAGCTCAAGGCTCTCGGAGACTGATTGACCGCTCGGGGGCCGAGGCCTGGCCTCGGCCCCCGACGCATTCCACGCCCAGCGTCGGGCCGTCGGCTCACGACCCCGCGCATCCCTGAAAAAGGACTTTGGTATGCCGATACGTAAGAGTGCACAGACGCGCTCCCTCAATGGCGCCGCCCGATTCCGCCCGGGCTGGGTTCCCTGGCTGTGGGTGACCCTCCCGGTCCTCGCGGTCATCTCCTTCTACATCTACCCCTTCATTACGACCGTCTACGTGTCGTTCACGAAGACCAAGCCGATGGGACGCATCGGTCGCTTCGTTGGTATCGACAACTTCACCGCGGTACTGTCAGATCCCGAGTTCTGGCAGTCGCTGACGAACTCCCTCATCTACGCGGTGTGCGTCGTCCCGCTCATGGTGCTGCTTCCGCTGCTGCTGGCCCTCCTCGTCAAGTCGCACGTGCCCGGCATCGGCTTCTTCCGCGCCCTCTACTACCTGCCGGCCATCTCCTCGCTGGTCGTCATCTCGCTCGCGTGGCGCTACCTTCTCGACCAGCGCGGTCCCATCAATAACCTGCTGGCGTCGTGGGGCCTCGACCCGATTCCATTCCTGTCGAATCAGTGGTTGATCCTCTTCTGCGCCATGGTCATCACCCTGTGGCAGGGCCTGCCCTACTACATGATCCTGTACTTGTCGGCCCTCGCAAACGTCGACAAGTCCCTGTACGAGGCTGCCGAACTCGACGGCGCCGGGCCCATCCGTCGCTTCTTCACTGTCACCGTCCCGGGCGTCAAGGTCATGATGTTCCTCGTCGCCACCCTGACGACGATCGGTTGCCTGAAGATCTTCACCGAGGTCTACCTGCTGGGCGGCTCCGCATCGCCCACGAAGACCCTCACGATGTACATCCGCGACCGAATTGTGGACCCGACCTTCGGATCGCTGGGACAGGGCGACGCCGCCTCGGTGTGCCTGTTCCTCATCACCTTCGGCTTCATCATCGCTTCGCAGAGCCTGCAGAGGAAGGCTGAAGACTCATGAGTACCGCAACTTCGAGCACCGCGACCTTTGGCGAGCGCTTCGCTCAGTGGCGCAAGGATCGCCGACTCGAGCGCCAGGGGCGCAACGTCGCCTCGCGTCAGATGCGTGGCGGGGCCTTGTTTGCCCGCTACGCGCTCCTCGTCGTCGTCGCCCTCATCCTGGTCGGCCCCCTCGTCCTGCCCCTCATGGCGGCCTTCAAGGCCCCCGGTGAATCCGTCTTCGGTCAGGGTGCGACCATGCTGCCCCAGCACTGGTCACTGGACTCCTTCTACGTGCTCTTCGAACGCACGAACATCCTCCTGTCCATCAAGAACTCCGCGATTCTTGCGACCCTGACGGTCACCTCGAACGTCGTCCTGTCGTGCATTGGTGGCTACATGCTGTCGAGGCGCGGGTGGACCGGGCGCAACATCATGTACTTCGTGGTCCTGTCCGCCATGATTTTCCCCTTCGAGTCGATCATGCTCTCGCTGTTCAAGATGATGGTGCAGCTGGACCTGTACAACACGCTCCCCGGCGTGTGGATGGTCGCCATGATCGGCCCATTCCAGATCCTCATGATGCGCGCCGCGTTCATGGGCATCCCCGATGAGATCGAGGATGCGGCCCTCATCGACGGCGCGGGCGAGCTACGTCGCTTCTGGTCGATCTTCCTGCCCCAGGTGCGCGGCACGCTGACGGTTGTCGGCCTGACCTCGTTCATCGGGGCCTGGTCCGACTTCATCTTCCCGCTGCTCATGCTTCCCGACCCGAATAAGCAGACCCTGATGCTGACGCTGACGGCCATCCAGAACTCGCCCCAGGGCGTCACGTATCAGCTCGTGCTGGCCGGCGCCGTCGTGGCGATGATCCCGGTCGTCCTGGTCTTCGCCTTCAGCCAGAAGTTCTTCTTCCGCGGCATCGAAGACGGCGGTCTGAAGTTCTGATCCTCATCCCCGCGGGTGCCCCTCGCACCCGCGGGGATCTTCTCTACCTAAAAGGAGGTTCTTTCACAAAAAACTAACACGTGTTAGGTAATGTGGATTTGTCGCCGTCTAGCGACCAATCCCAGCCATGACCCCCATACTGACGAAGGAGTTAAACTCATGGGGACTAGACCCATCATCGGTGCGCTCTCAGCCCCGATTCTTGCGGCCACCATGCTTGGCCTCGCACCCGCTGCGGCCGTCGCCGCCACCGAAACCCCGTATCACCCGACCGTCCTGTGGGCGACCTCCGAAGAAAAGGTCGGTGAAAGCGCACCCAACGGCACGATCGCAGCCCTCGTCGACGACGACACGACCCGTACCGACGCGACCAAGACCTTCTGGACCACCAAGTGGAAGGGCGGCCTCGATGAATACCCGCACGCCCTCGCCGTCCAGAACCCCACCCCCGGCACCCAGGTGTGCGGCCTCGGCCTAACCCCGCGCCCAACCTACGATTCGACCCTGGGCAACGACCAGTTCCCCGGCGAATACCGCGTCTTTGCCTTCGATGAGGACCCCGGTAACCCCGCTGCCGAAGCCTCCTTCGCCGACTGGAAGACCAAGGTCGCCGCAGGTGAGTGGGAAGGCGGTACCGAGGTCGCTCACGGCACCGACCTGCAGTACGGAAACAAGGAACAGTACGTCACCTTCCCGGCGACCACGAAGCGCGTCTTTGCTCTCACGGGTCTGCGTTCCCTCGCCCCCGGCAAGAAGGACATGGCGCTGTCCGACATCAAGCTCCTGCCCTGCGACGCCGAGGGCAACGCCATTACCTCCTACGGCAGCGACGACACCGGAAACAACAACAATGTCGCGCGCCCCGTCGTGCCCCACCCCGATGCCCCGGCCTCCGGATCGGGTGCGTCCGACCTCGTCGTTGACTTCGTCATCGACCAGCTGCCCTACGGCGAGCCCGGCAAGCCCGTGGACTTCGCCCCCGGCACCCACACCTACACGGCCACCGGTTACTACCACGCCAAGGCCGTCTCGGCCCGCATCCGCGCGGTCGACGGCGCCACCGTCACCATCAACGGCGCGACCCCCGACGCCGACGGCCGCGTGTCCAACCTCGACCTCACCACCGGCCTGAACGTCATCACTGCCACGGTGAGCAAGGACGGCAAGGAAGCCACCTACGTCGTCAACATCACCAAGGTGGACACCGACTTCCGCGGCAACGTCATGGTCCCCGTGACGGCCACCGCGAACGGCGGCACCGAGGCCGACAATGCGGCCCTCACCGACCTCGACCCCACAACGACGTGGACCTCCGATCCGCTCGTCCGCGCGAATGACTGGTCGAGCAGTGTCACCGGCATCGAGCTGCACCTGGGCGAGGCCCGCTACGTGCACCGCGTCAACGGATGGGGTACCCCGACCCTGCCCGCCGGCGTCCCGGGCTGGCACGGCGGTAACTCCGTGGCCATCGCGGTCCAGGAGGCCGACGGCGGCGAGTGGAAGACCATCGTCACCCACGGCTCGCTCACGCGCGACGCGCGCGGCCTGTGGTACTGGGACTTCAACAGCTACCACCTCGCCAAGAACATCCGCATCTGGATGAACGACGAGACCGAGCCGCAGACTCCGCGCAACATCGCCACTGCGGTGACCTTCAACGACGTCGAGGTGTGGGGCTTGCCCGCCGGCAAGACCCCCGTTGCCCCGGCAGTCGACAACTCCATGTACGAGCGCTACTCCGGCTTCAACCCCGGGGAGGGCAAGTGGGGCGTGAACCGCGCACAGGCCCTCGCGCTGCAGTACGGCGTCATGATGCCCGCGTGGGTTCCCTCCGAGGGCTACGGCCGCGGCGGCTTCGATGCCAACGAGCGTGACCTCACGGGCGGCGCATTCCCGATGTTCTACGACCTGCCCATGTTCAATACCGCCATGATGGAGTCCCTCGGCAAGGGCGCGCCGTGGGCCCTCGCGAAGGCTCCCACCGGCAAGAACAGCATGTGCAACGCGGGCGAGCCCCGCGACTTCATGAACGAGTACATGTTGCCTTACGCGTCCACGTTGGTCGACATCCAGTACGGCGATGAGGGCGGATTCAACCGCGTCGAGTCGGAGTGCTTTAAGAACTGGTTCTCCTGGTCCAAGCAGAACATCCCCGGTGCCGTCGTCCACGCCAACTCTTGGGATGATCCTTCCTGGTACCGCGACGCGAACCTGAGCTACTACGTCGAGAACGCCAAGCCCGACCTGCTCAGCTGGGACAAGTACTACTGGGGTGCCAACGGTGGCCCGGCTCCGAGCAGAGTCGTTATGGACCTGCTGAACACCAACACCTGGAAGAAGCAGCGCGAATACGGCCTCAAGGGCCTCACCGGTGACGGCACCAGCCCGATCCTGTACGGCCAGTACCTGGACTACAACTGGGACGCCAACGTGTCGGCCTCCGAAAAGTCGATCGTCCCGTCCCTGGGCCTGGCCACCGGCCAGAAGTGGTTCGGCCTGTTCCGCATGGAATACAACGGCTACGACCGCTCCTCGATCATCGACCACGATGGTGCGCCGACGCGTTCGTTCTACGAGTTCTCCAACATCTTCGGCAACGTTGCTTACATCGGTAACTACACGAAGGCCATGAATTCCACGTTCGTCGCCTACAAGCCCGGCCAGTACGCGGCTCGCGGTGAGGCCCCTTCGCTGAGCGGCTACAAGTACGGTGACTTCGCCTCGGGAGACGAGGCCAAGGCCGCCAACGAGGCCGTCGGTCTGGTTGACATGTCGGTCACCAACGTCGGCTCCGTCAACGATAGACTGCCCGGCGACGTCGTCGTCGGCTACTTCGAGCAGCTGAAGGGCCTGGAGACCGCCAAGTCCGCCGAAATCTTCGGCGACTCCACGACGGCCCCCAAGGGTTTCATGGTCGTCAACGCTCTGACCGGCCAGACCCGCTACCCGTCCTACCTCCTCGACCCGCGCACCGACAACGGCTCGCTGGCCGAGACCGCTCAGGACATCACCCTGACCGTCAAGAAGCCGGCTGCGAACGCGCACCTGATGCTCGTCAACCCGGCCGACAAGACGACGCAGGAAGTCGAGCTTGGCGAGGGCGAGACCTCGCAGGTCGTGCTCCATGCCGTTGGTGGCGGCGACTCGCGCTTCCTGTACTGGGTGACGGTCGATGATCCGACCCCCACGCCGGACCCGCAGCCCACGCCGGACCCGCAGCCGACTGTGGACCCGCCCCCGGCTCCGCAGCCCACCGTGGACCCGACCCCGGCACCCGTGCCGACCGTCGATCCCACCCCGACTCCGACCCCGGATCCCGCGCCCCAGCCCCGCACCGGTCAGTGGAAGTCCGGATACTTCGGCTGGTGGTACAGCTACTCTGACGGCACCTACGCCGCCAACGAGACTCTCGTCATCGACGGGCAGACCTACCGCTTCGACGCGAGCGGCTACCTGAAGATGGGCTGGGTCTACGACGGCGGACACTGGTACTACCACGGCTCCAGCGGTGCCCAGCAGTACGGCTGGATCATGGACCGCGGCTCCTGGTACTACCTCGATCCCGCGACCGGTCAGATGGCGACCGGTTGGGCCCAGATCGACGGAACTTGGTTCTACCTGTCCTCCTCCGGCGTCATGCGTACCGGTTGGGTCAAGGACGGCGGCACCTGGTACTACCTGTCGCCCTCCGGCTCCATGGTCACCGGCTGGCAGCTCCTCGGCGGCACCTGGTACCACCTGGGTGCCAACGGTGCGATGACCACCGGCTGGTACCAGGAGGGCCCCGTCTGGTTCTACCTGCGCTCGAACGGCTCCATGGCCACCGGTTGGGAACTCATCGGCTGGTCCTGGTACCACTTCGCGCCCTCGGGAGCGTGGATCGGCTAACCGTTAGCTCCACATGAGACGAGGCCGTGGCCGGGTTTTCCGGCTGCGGCCTCGTTCGCGTGCGCTACGAGAGGGAAAGAGATCAGTCCTTGCGGATTGACAGGGACTCGACGCGGTGGTCGGGGCCCTTCGTGAAGATGAGGGTCGCGCGCTCGCGGGTGGGGCGGATGTTTTCGCGCAGGTTCGGCAGGTTGATCGCGTTCCAGACGACGTGCGCGGTCGAGACGGCCTCGTCGTCGGTGAGGGAGGCGTAGGTCTTGAAGTAGGAGTCCTCACGGGAGAACGCGGTTGCGCGCAGCTTGAGGAAGCGGTCCACGTACCACTGTTCAATGAACGTTTCGTCGGCGTCGACGTAGATGGAAAAGTCGAAGTAGTCCGAAACTGCCACCGAGATGGAACCGGGTGCCGAGCGCGGCGGCTGGAGCACGTTGAGGCCCTCGACGATGAGGATGTCGGGGCGATCCACGTCGATGTAGGTGTCGGGCACGATGTCGTAGGTGACGTGCGAGTACACCGGGGCTTTTGCGTGCGGGTTGCCGGCCTTCACCGAGGCGAGGAACGAAATGAGGGCCGAGCGGTCGTAGGACTCGGGGAACCCCTTGCGGGCGATGAGGGAGCGTTCCTGCAGGATCCGGTTCGGGTAGAGGAAGCCGTCGGTGGTCACCAGGTCCACGCGTGGGGTGGAGTCCCAGCGGGAGAGCAGCAGCTGGAGGAGGCGCGCGACCGTCGACTTTCCGACGGCGACCGAGCCGGCGATGCCGATGACGAAGGGCGTTGAGTGGCCCTCGGGCTCTCCGAGGAAGGCGTGGCGCTCGGCGGCGGTGCGGCGGCGCCCGTCGATGTAGAGCTGCAGCAGCGCGCTCAGGGGCCGGTAAATTGTATCGACCTCGGTCATGTCGATGGGGTCGCCCAGTGACGCGATGCGGTCGATGTCCTCCTGCGTGAGGGGCAGGGGAGTGCGATCGGCGAGGCGGTCCCACTCGCGGCGGTCGAAGCGCGCGTAGGGGTTGTGCGCGTTGCGTGCGGCAGCCGGGCTTAGCTCGTCAGGCGAGGCGGCCGGCGAGGCTGTGGATGGGACGGTCGAGGGGCTCTCGGTGGTGCTCACGATCCCATTGTGCCCCACTTGTTTGTGGTCGTGTGCACTTGTTCACCGCGTGAAGCGACACACGTTACTGACCGATAGGGGGGTTTGGTGTGTTGGAATGGGTGCTATGTGCGGAATTGTTGGACATATTGCATGCAAGGCGTCCCAGCGTAGTCGCGAGGTTGTCCTCGGCGGCCTGGCGCGCCTCGAATATCGAGGGTATGACTCGGCGGGCATCGCCCTGGCATCCCCGGGCCACCTGGACGTGCGCCGCGCGCTCGGTAAGCTCGTGAACCTCTCCGAGGAACTCGACGCGCAGCCTCCCGTCGACGCGTACGCGGGCATCGGACACACCCGGTGGGCAACTCACGGGCGCCCCACGGTCGCGAACGCCCACCCCCATACCAGCCCGGACGGGCGCTTCGCCCTCGTCCACAACGGCATCATTGAGAACGCGGATGTCCTGCGCGCCGCCCTCATCGCCGACGGCGAGACCTTCGCCTCGGAGACCGACACCGAGGTGGTCGTCCACCTGCTGGCCCGCGCCTACGACCAGGCCGAGGCGGCCTCGTACAGCGGAGCGGTTGCCGGACTGACCGGCGTCGACGAGGAGGTGGCGCGCCGCCTCGTCGTCGCCATGCGTGCAGTCACTGCCCAGCTCCACGGTACCTTCACCCTGCTGGTGCTGAGCACCCAGTCCCCGAACGTCATCGTCGCGGCCCGCCGCTCCTCCCCGCTGGTCATCGGCCTGGGGGACGGGGAGAACTTCCTGGGCTCCGACGTCCTGGCCTTCGTCGAGCACACGAACCGCGCCGTTGAGGTCGGCCAGGACGAGGTCGTGGTCGTCTCCGCGACCGGCGTGACCGTCATCGACCCCAGCGGTAACCCCGTCGAGCGCGAGGCGTACGAGGTCGACTTCTCCTCCGATCGCGCCACCAAGAACGGCTGGCCGACCTACATGGAGAAGGAAATCCACGAGCAGCCCGAAGCCGTGGGCGCGACCCTGGCCGACCGCATCGACTCCCACGGCCACCTGGCCCTGGACGAGGTGCGTATCCCCGAGCACGTCCTGCGCTCGGTCGACAAGGTCATCATGATCGGCTGCGGCACCGCCTCCTACGCCGGACAGGTCGCCCGCTACGCGATCGAGCACTGGTGCCGCATCCCCGTCGAGGTCGAGCTCTCCAGCGAGTTCCGCTACCGCGACCCGGTGGTGGGCGAAAAGACGCTGGTCGTCGCCATCTCCCAGAGCGGTGAGACCATGGACACCATCCAGGCGATCCGTCACGCCCGTGAGCAGGGCGCGAAGGTCGTCGCCATCGTGAACACGCCCGGCTCGACGATCTCGCGCGAGTCCGACGCGGTGATCCTCACCCACGCGGGCCCCGAGATCGCGGTCGCCTCCACGAAGGCGTTCACCGCGCAGGTCACCGCCTGCTACATCCTGGGCCTGTACCTGGCGCAGGTGCGCGGCAACAAGTACGCCGACGAGATCGCTGACTACATGGAGAAGCTCGCGCGCGTCCCCGAGGCCATCGCGAAGATCCTGGAAAACGGTGAGACGGTCCGCCAGTTCGCCCGCACGATGCAGGACGCGACCTCGGTTATCTACCTGGGCCGTCATGTCGGCTTCCCCGTCGCCCTCGAGGGCGCGCTCAAGCTCAAGGAAATCTGCTACATCCACGCCGAGGGCTTCGCCGCCGGCGAGCTCAAGCACGGGCCGATCGCGCTCGTGGACGAGGGCCAGCCGGTCATCGTCATCGTGCCGACCCCGCGCCGCCCCGAGCTGCACGGCAAGGTCTTGGCCAACATCGCCGAGGTCCGCGCCCGCGGTGCCCGCACGATCATCATCGCCGAGGAAGGGGACTCCTCCGTCGATGAGTTCGCCGAGGCCGTCTTCCGCGTGCCCGCCGTGCCGACCCTGTACGCGCCGCTCCTGACCGTCGTGCCGCTGCAGATCTTCGCCTGCGAGCTCGCCTCCGTCAAGGGGTTGGACGTCGACCAGCCGCGCAACCTGGCAAAGTCCGTGACGGTGGAGTGATCCACCGACGCGGGGCTGGTGTCCCGGCAGCGCTCCCGGGCCTCGTTCCTCATCTGGGACGAGGCCCGCGCTGGTTTTACGGACCGGCGTCAGTTTCCTCATGCTCGTGGGCGACTGTGGGTTCCCCTTGCGTGTTGTGCGAGGCAAGCCGTCGACGGCATGTGCGCTCACAATTCAATACCATCCGGCTACCATGGAGGTCATGAGTGTCGCAGATAATTCCTCCAGGTCGAATGCGTGTCTCGACCTGCCTGCGGACTTCTATTGGTATGGCGGCGGTAATGGAACGGCTCAAGAGCACATCAGCTTAGCTGTAAATGCTCTTATGGCGGCCATCAAGGAGCCAAGGAACCGTCGCTGGAATCCGTACCAAGAGGCGATGATCCGCGCGAGTTTTAAAAAGCGCCTGGAAAAAGCCGCACAAGGCAAACTTCGACCACCGGAAGAACTGAAATCTCTGCGCGGCGGTGCTGCTCTTTTCGAAATTCGCTGGCGGGACATTGATGTTCGCGAAGTTAATTCCTCAGGGATTGACTCCTATGCTCAGGCTGAGGTCCGTCTCATTCACGCTCAGCCATTCGATCAGCTAGGCCTGTGCATACTAGGCCTTTATGCTCATGAGAAGGTGATCGTCAACGGTGACCCGGCTGCGACCAAGGCCGCGCAAGACGCTGAGATCGACATTGCTGAGTGTCGCCTCACCTCTGGATATTCCACACACTGGGGTGTCGAGCGGCGCACACAACATGACTGAAGTTTGCATAACACCATCTCACACTTATATAGTTTAATCTATGACTTCAGTGAGTGATGAGAGCCTTGAGCGCCGCGCAGATCTGCTGGTCGATGCGAGGGATCGTCTTCTCGAGGGTTTGGTAAGGCTCCGCAAGGAGCATAAGCTCAGCCAGCAGACTGTCGCCGAGCGCATGGGCGTCAGTCAGCCTACGGTCGCTGCGTTTGAGCGCTATGACGCTAACCCGACTGTGTCATCCATCATCCGGTACGCGATGGCCGTCAATGCGCTCCTCGACATTAAGGTTGTCGATGACTGCGGTGCAGGCGTACCCGGTGCGTGGCAGATGACCGGAGCCGCCAAAGCAACTGTCCATGTTCCGGCGACGCCGCGTAAGGCACAGGTAATCGCCGACGGCTGGACCATTACCCAGGAGCCAGCTCATGTCTGACGTGCCGCTCTTGACAACCGCCGATGAGATACTCAGGGTTGCGGAACTCCAGCTGGCAGCTATCCGCTTTGACCACCTGTCGATTGACCTCATTGACAATGCTCCGCAGGCAGGTGTCGATCGTGAAGATAGCGAGTCGACGCCGATCGAGATTACCTGCAAGCTCGGGACTCGGCAGGAAGGAAAAGAGTTCGGAGCTCGGTTTGAATTCCATTTCAAAGCCGCGCAGTGGCAGGCCGTTATCGCGGTAATCACCGATTATGCGGGGTCTCAGGAGTTTGTTCTCGCCCCTGAAGCATCTGCCGACTTCGCATCGAAAGTCGCGCTCATGGCAGCGATTCCCTTTGTTCGTGAAGCCCTCAGTGGCTTGACCGCGCGGGTCACTGGCACGGCCGTTCTCCTGCCTCTCATTCGTTCCGGCCAAATCACTTTCGCTCCCAACAAGTAGTCCATGCGGTTTTCTTATAGGGCTTATAGGGTCTGCGCCTCGTGAACGATAACGGGCCTCGTTCCTCATATGGGACGAGGCCCGGGCCGCTTGTGCGGATCGGTGTCAGCTTCCGGAACCGGGCGTTCGCTGCGTCATCGAGTCGGCCTGATATGGTGAAAGGCTTCACGATGTGTATGTGAAACAGTAGCCAAAACCGCGATGGAGATTGCAGGCATGGGGGAGGCAGCGACTAGCGTGGAAGAGGTGGCGGCGCGCCCGCCGCACCATTCAACGCAAGCAAGCCCCGACCTTGTGAAACGGGGCATCGACCACCCCAGGAGGTGCGCACATGACCCTGTCCACGATCCTTATCGGAATCCTGCCCTCTGTCTTCTTCGGTGTCGCTACGACGCTGATGGGAAAGACCGGCGGATCAGACCGCCAGCGAGTCATGGGCGCCGTCCTCGGCGGCCTGCTCATGGCCGCCGTCGCCACCCCTTTCCTGCACCCCGCGTGGACGCCGCTGAACCTGGGCGTCTCTTTCCTGACCGGCCTGCTCCTCGGCGTCGGCGTGTGCGATCAGCTGCGCTCCTACTCGGTCCTGGGCATGAGCCGCACGATGCCGCTGTCTACCGGCGGCCAGCTGGTCCTCATGTCCCTGGCGGGCATCGCGATCTTCGGCGAGTGGCTCCACGGTGGCGCGCTGCCCTACGGAATCGCCGCCATCGTGGTCCTCATCGTCGGCATCTGGTTCCTGTCGCGCTCCGAGTCCGGCTCCGACGCGGCCTCCCTCGACTGGAAGCGCGGCGCCTTCCTGCTGACCACCTCGACGCTGGGCCTCGTGGCTTTCCCCCTCATCATCAAGTGGTTCGGGATCGCGCCCGCCGAGTTCCTCCTGCCCCAGGCGATCGGCTACACCGTCTATTGCGGTGCTTTCTTCGCGATCCAGGGCCGCGGCGGCGTCGACCCCGAGGATTCGCTGCGCCACCGTCGCATGCTCCCTTCGACCTTCAACGGCGTCCTGTGGGGCACCGCCATCCTGCTGCTCCAGCTCAACTCCAACAACCTGGGCGCGGGCACGGGTTTCACCCTCTCGCAGCTGGGAATCCTTATTTCCACGCCGCTGGGAATTCTGTGGCTTCACGAGACGCGCTCGCGCAAGGAACTGCGCTGGACGATCATCGGTGTCGCCCTCGTTATCGTGGGCGCGGTGCTGGCGGGCGTCGCCAAGACCCTCGACGTCGCCTGAGCGGCGCGGCGACTATCTGATCATCTGACGGCGGCGGGGCATGTGCCTCGCCGCCGTGTTTGTTAGCATCTTCCCCCTTACCCGCTGCCCTGCGAGGGCCAGCACGTGTGGGAGAATGACCCCATGTTGATTCTGGACGGTCGCGCCGTGTCCTTCGCTGAGGCACGAGACATTGAACGTCGGCACGTTGAAGCAGCAGCAGCGGACGGCGACCCCGACCGCTACATGCGCCAGGTCGCGGAGAAGGTCGCCGATCGTGTCCGCTACCTGTCCGATCCGCTTGCGTGGCTGTGGAATATACCGGAGGCGGCCGCCATCTCCAGGCTGCGAGACGATATCGGTCTTGACGAGGCAGCTGCGCGCATCGAAGACTTGGACACCTGCGTGGTCGCTTTCGTTGGCGGAGGCGACAACGGCGGTGATGCCCTGTACGCGTGCGCGCTGCTGGCGGAGCAGGGGATGGTTGTCACAGCATTTCTGCTCAAGCCCACGTGTCATGCACGCGGCCTGGCTGCGGCTCGAGAAGCGGGAGTCGGCATCGTGGAACTGGGCGGTCGCTCCCTGCGCTCCATCGAAGGAACACCCGAGTGGGGCACTATCTGCGGTGCGCGCCTGTGGATCGACGGAATCGTGGGCATCGGTTCACGTGGGCCCCTCGTGGGCGAGCTCGCGGATACGGTGACGTGCCTGAACGACGCAATGCGCGCGCACCCGAAGAAAGTGATTGCCATCGATGTACCGTCGGGCCTCACCGATGACGACGGCGCGGTCCGCGGTCCGATTCTGCGGGCCACGCACACCCTCGCGGTTGGCACCTACAAGCGCGCACAGATCCTGCCACCCGCCGTCGAATACTCCGGCGAGGTGAGGCTGATGCGAATGTATTGGAGCGAGGTGGCCACCAGCACGCATCCCGACGCTGACGGAACGATCGGCGCGGGCGACATCTACTACTACGACGATGAATATCGCGCCCACTCCGCCGTGCCGGTTCCCGCATTCTCGGACGACAAGTACGCGCGCGGCGTTGTCGGCCTCGTCGCAGGCTCCGACACCTATCCGGGCGCGGGTATTCTCGCTACGCGCGGGGCGCTGGCCGCGGGCGTGGGTATGGTGCGCCTCAACTCGACCCGGCGCGTCCAAGATCTCGTGCTGGCTGACCAGCCGGGTGTCGTCATGATCGGCGGCCGCATTCAGGCGGCGCTCATCGGGCCCGGCCTGGACGAGGAACGCCGCGAGGACGCGCTCGAACTCGCTCAGTTCTGCGGTCAATCGGGCATGCCGCTCGTCATCGACGCGTGGGCGCTTGACCTCGTCCCCGAGCTTCTCGGCTCGCTCACCCCCGATGCCACCGTGCTCACCCCGCACTACGGCGAGGCAGCGCGCCTGCTGAGCGCGCTCGGAACGCCGATCACGAAGCGCGAGGTCGCGGCCTCCCCCCTGCGCTACGCTCGCGCCCTCCACGAGGCCACGGGCTGCCACATCGTCCTCAAGGGCCCCGTGACGATCGTCTATTCGTTCGAATACGTCGCCGTCGACGCGGAGGAAAACTCCGCTACCAGCCTCGACGGAACCGAGAACGGCGCGGACACGCGCTCCGAGCTCACGTGCGTCTACGAACCCACGGTCAGCGCGCCAAGCACGTCCTGGGCCGGCATCGCAGGCAACGGTGACGTCCTGGCAGGTTTCATCGCGGGAATCTTGGCGCGCGCCAGTGCGCGAGCAAGCGCTAGCTCTCGCTCGCAGTGCGTGACCTCGGCGCGCCTATCGGCAGCCGTGTGTCTGCACGCCCGCGCGGCCTACGCTGCCGCGAATCAACAGAACGGCGGCGCCCCCATTCAGGCCAGCGACATTGTGGCCGCGATTCCCGCAGTCCTGGCCGATCGCAGACCGTAACGCGTCAGACGCCGCTGGCTTCCGCTGCGCTGCGCGGTCGCTCTCGCGTGAGATACTAGGGGAGTGACTGTCACAGACATTCAAAGCGAGGGGCGGGGATACCCGTCGAGCGCGGTGGTCGACCTGGCCGCCATCAAGCACAATCTGAGTGTCCTGCGGGCCGCAGCCCCGGACGCTCTCCAGCTCGCCACTGTCAAGGCGAACGCCTACGGACACGGGCTCGTCCCCGTCGCGCTCGCGGCCCTGGACGGTGGTGCCGACTGGCTGGGGGTTGCTCAGCTGGCCGAGGCCTTCGCGCTGCGCCGCGGCCTCGACGAGGCCGGGGTCGCCCGAGCCGACGCACCCATCCTTGCGTGGATCTCCACCTCATCCTCCGACTTCGCGGCCGCGATCGAGGCCGACATCGACCTGTCCGTGTCGTGGACCTGGGTCCTCGCCGACATCTGCGCCGCCGCGCGAGCGGTGGGCCGCCCCGCCCGCGTTCACGTCAAGATCGATACCGGCATGTCCCGGGCCGGCTCCACGCTCGCCGACCTGCCCGCCCTGGCCTCGGCCCTGCGCATGGCCGCAGACGATGGCCTCGTCGACATCGTGGGCGCGTGGAGCCACATGTCCCGCGCCGATGACCCCAGCGAGGCGGGCAATGCCTCGACCGCGAGCCACGTGCGGATTTTCGAGGAGGGCCTGGCGATCCTCGCCGACGCCGGCATCACGCCGCGCATCCGTCACCTGTCCGCCACGTCGGGCATCCTGTGGCATCCCGAGGCCCACTACGACATGGTCCGCGTCGGCATCGGCCTGTACGGCCTCAGCCCCGACCCTGCGGTCGCTACAGCTGAAGAACTCGGCCTCATCCCCGCCCTCGAGCTGAGCGCGCCCCTCACCTCCGTCAAGGTCATCGAGGAGGGGACCCCCGCCTCGTACGGGGGAACCTGGGTCGCGCCCACGCGCCGCTGGATCGGACTCGTTCCCCTCGGCTACGGCGACGGCATCTTCCGCGCGGCCTCCAATAAGGCCCGTGTCGTCGTTCGCACCGAGGCCGGCCTCCTCAATGCGCCCCTCATCGGACGCGTGTGCATGGACCAATTCATGGTCGATCTCGGTCCCGCGCAGGGGGAACCCGGAACGCCGACAGCGCGCAGCGGGCAAGCCCCCGCCGCCCCGGGCGACACCGCGATTCTGCTTGGCTCGAGTGCACTCGGTGAACCCCTGGCCGACGACTGGGCGCAGGCAGCCGGTACCATCAACTACGAAATCGTCACCAATCTGGGCGCACACATCCCCCGCATCTATCGGGATGGCGTCGACGCGACCTTCGGGAGCAACTCATGACCCAGCCCATCGCCTCCTACGAGGTGTCAACGCGCGACGCCGACCAGACGCGCGCGTTCGGCGAAGACCTCGGCCGCATCCTCGCGGCCGGAGACCTTCTCATGCTCTCGGGCGGCCTCGGCGCGGGCAAGACCACCCTCACCCAGGGCATCGGCGTCGGCATGGGCGTGCGCGGACGCGTCGCCTCGCCGACATTCATCGTCGCCCGCGTGCACCCCTCTCTGAGCGGTGGCCCAGACCTCATCCACGCGGATGCCTACCGCATCACCGACCTGAACGACCTGGAGACCCTCGACCTCGACTCCTCCCTCGACGAGGCCGTGACCGTCGTCGAATGGGGCGAAGGCAAGACCGAGGCGATGAGCGACGAACGCCTCTCCATCGAGGTACGCCGAGCCTCGGGTGGTGAGGCCGCCCACGACGGTGACGTCATCGACCTGGAGAACATGGACGACGGCACGCGCGTCATCATCCTGCGTGCCCACGGGCACCGCTGGGACGGCGTCCTCGACGGCGTCGTCGCCGCCCACGGCGGAACCCGCATCGACGAGACTGGCGCCGACGAGTAGGATCACACCGTGCGAGAGATAGCCCTAGACACCCAAGCGGCCACCACCGTCGCCATCATCGACGACGGCTGCGTTCTCGGCCGCGCCCAGAACGATTCTGGACGCCACCACGCAGAATCCATCACCCCGCTCGTGCGCGAGGCGCTAGCGGCAGCAGGTCTGCCCGCGCAGCTCGCCCATGCCGGCGTTGATCGCGTCCTCGTGGGCACCGGGCCCGCCCCCTTCACCGGGCTGCGCGCCGGCCTCGTTTCCGCCCGCGTCCTCGCCTCGGTCGCCGGCGTTCCCGCCTACGGCGTGTCCGCCCTCGATGTCATTGCCCGCCAGGGCCTTGACCTGCTTGCCCCCGACACCCGCGTCTACGCGATCGCCGACGCGCGCCGCCGCGAACTCTACTGGGGCTCGTACGTGGCCGCCGGGCCCGACGACGTCACCCTTGAGGGACGCCTCGAGGTAGGCGACGTCAGCACGCTCCTGGGTGCCATGCGCACTGCCCCCGGCCTCGTCGTCGCGGGAGCACCGATCCCCGCGCACAGCGGCGGCGCGCTCGCCCGCGCGGACCTCGGACCCCAGGTGAGTCTCGATCCCGCCGTCATGAGCCGCATCGTCGCTACGCGCCTGTCGCGCGGCGAGGAGGACCGTCTGCGCACTGACCCCCTGTACCTGCGCCGCCCGGACATCCAGGGCCAGCCCACCGCGCGCCTGTGAAGGCCTCGCTGCGCGTCGCGGAACCGGGCGACCTCGAAATCTTCGCAGCCCTCGAGGCCGAGGTGTTCGCCGAGGACCCCTGGACCCCCTCCATGATCGCCGAGGAGCTCTCGTCCCCGGCCTCTCGCTATTGGATTGCCACTGATGAGTCCGGCGACGTCGTCGGATACGGCGGCGCGAAGGTCGGCGGAGATCAGGCCGACGTCATGACCGTCGGCGTGCGCGCCCATGCGCGGGGGCGAGGCATCGGCGCAGCGATCCTGGATACCCTCCTGGACTGGTCACGCGAGGCCGGAGCGCGCGACATCTTCCTCGACGTGAGGCCCTCCAACGAGGGCGCCATCGGCCTGTACGAATCCCGAGGCTTCGTTGAAATCGGGCGCCGGCCGCGCTACTTCCGCAACCCCGTCGAAGATGCCGTCGAGATGAGGGCACCCCTGACCTGACGCGATGCGATGACCACCACTAAATAGGTATCGTTGGTGTATCAAAATTCCTGTCTTACGACCCCTGTTTTTGGGGTCGATGGTCCTAGGTGTTTTCCTTGCGACGCCGGCTCAAGATCCCCGTGACAACCGCGGAAAATCGCCGAAAATGACACCGTGTCGAGACCCTTCGCGCTCGGCCTCGTGCCATGGTCCTACGAAGCGGACGAAAAGCGTCGATATGCTCATGCCATGGCCACTCAAAATGTCGCAACGAAGAAGCGCCGCGCGTGGACCACCAGCGTCTTTATTAAGCAGCTGATGGCCGTCTCGGGCTTCGTTTTCGTTTTCTTCTTGCTGTTCCACTCCTACGGCAACCTCAAGATGTTCCTGGGCGCGGAGGTCTACAACGACTACGCGCACTGGCTGCATGAAGAGGCTTTTGTGCCGATCTTCCCGCACGGCGGATTCCTCTGGGTATTCCGCGCCGCCATGGTGCTGATGCTCGTCATCCACCTGTGGGCCGCCGCCTACACGTGGAAGCGTTCGCGTCGCGCTCGCTCCACCCGCTACGTCGTCAAGAAGTCCGTCTCGGACTCCTACGCGGCTCGCACCATGCGTATGAGCGGTGTCCTCATCCTGCTGATCCTGATCTTCCACATTGCTCACTTCACCACCGTGAGCCTGCCCGCGAAGGTCGCGAACTTCGGCGCTGACGTCACCACGCCCTACGCCCGCATGGTCGCCTCCTTCCAGTCGCCGGTCCTGGTGATCCTCTACGCCGTGTTCGTCGGCTGCGCCTGCATCCACGTCTCCCACGGCTTCTGGTCCATGTTCCAGTCGCTCGGTTGGGTGCGTAACGCGAC
This sequence comes from Sanguibacter keddieii, assembly GCF_001064145.1. GTDB lineage: Bacteria > Actinomycetota > Actinomycetes > Actinomycetales > Actinomycetaceae > Pauljensenia. The sequence goes on along the minus strand of NZ_JVOJ01000032.1, from coordinate 125,014 downwards.
CCGCAAGCCGCTGGTTCTCCTCTCGGGCCTGGTCGGTCTGATCATCTTCGTGATGTTCATGGCCCCGCCCGTCGCCATCGTCACCGGCTTGATCCACTGAGGAAGGGCACGCAATCATGACCGATACACTCATTCACGGCCTCTACCGTGAAGGCGACAAGATCGCCGACACGAAGGCTCCCCACGACGTTCCGATCGCGCAGCGCTGGGAGCAGCGTAAGTTCAGCGCCGCGCTGGTCAACCCCGCCAACCGCCGTAAGCTGCGTGTCATCATCGTCGGCTCCGGCCTCGCGGGCGGCGCTGCCGCCGCCTCGCTCGGCGAAATGGGCTACAACGTCGACTGCTTCTTCTACCAGGACTCCGCCCGCCGCGCGCACTCCATCGCCGCGCAGGGTGGTATCAACGCCGCGAAGAACTACCGCAACGACAACGACTCCGTCTACCGTCTCTTCTACGACACGGTCAAGGGCGGCGACTACCGCGCCCGTGAGGACAACGTCTACCGCCTCGCCGAGGTCAGCGCCAACATCATCGACCAGTGCGTCGCGCAGGGCGTCCCCTTCGCCCGCGAGTACGGAGGCCTCCTCGACAACCGCTCCTTCGGTGGCGTGCAGGTGTCCCGTACGTTCTACGCGCGTGGCCAGACGGGTCAGCAGCTGCTGATCGGTGCCTACCAGGCGCTTGAGCGCCAGGTTGCCGCAGGCACCGTCACCGAGCACTCGCGTCACGAGATGGTTGAGCTCATCGTCGATGAGGGCAAGGCTCGCGGTATTATCGCCCGCGACATGTCCACCGGCAAGCTCGAGACCTTCATCGCTGACGCGGTCGTCCTGGCTACCGGCGGCTACGGCAACGTGTTCTTCCTGTCCACCAACGCGATGGGCTGCAACGCGACCGCCATCTGGCGTGCGTACCGCAAGGGCGCCTACTTCGGCAACCCCTGCTTCACGCAGATCCACCCCACGTGCATTCCCCAGCACGGCGACCAGCAGTCGAAGCTGACCCTCATGTCGGAGTCGCTGCGTAACGACGGCCGCATCTGGGTTCCCAAGCGCGCCGAGGACTGCGAGAAGGACCCGCGCGACATCCCCGAAGATGATCGCGACTACTACCTGGAGCGCATCTACCCCTCCTTCGGTAACCTCGTGCCTCGCGACATCGCGTCGCGTCAGGCCAAGAACATGTGCGACGAGGGCCGTGGCGTCGGCCCGAAGATCGACGGTGTCGCCCGCGGCGTCTACCTCGACTTCTCCGAGGCCATCTCCCGTATGGGCAGGGCGGCCGTCTCCGCTAAGTACGGCAACCTCTTCGACATGTACGAGCGCATCACGGGCGACAACCCCTACGAGGTACCCATGCGTATCTACCCGGCCGTCCACTACACCATGGGTGGCCTGTGGGTTGACTACGACCTCGAGTCGAACCTGCCCGGTCTGTACGTGGCCGGCGAGGCAAACTTCTCCGACCACGGCGCGAACCGCCTGGGTGCCTCGGCGCTCATGCAGGGCCTGTCGGACGGCTACTTCGTCCTGCCCAACACGATCAACGACTACCTGGCGCACTGCTTCCACCTGCCCAAGCTGGACGAGAACTCGCCTTCCGTCAAGGAAGCTCTCGAGTCGGCTCAGGGACGCATTGATACCCTCATGTCGATCAACGGCACCCGCTCCGTGGACTCGTTCCACAAGGAGCTGGGCAAGATCATGTGGGAGTACTGCGGCATGGAGCGCACCGAGGAAGGCCTGAAGAAGGCCGTCGGTATGATCCGCGAGCTGCGCGCCGACTACTGGAAGAACGTTCGCGTTCCCGGCAAGTCGATCGGCGAACTCAACCAGTCCCTCGAGAAGGCCGGCCGCGTCGCCGACTTCATGGAGCTGGGCGAGCTCATGTGCATCGACGCGCTGCACCGCGAAGAGTCGTGTGGCGGCCACTTCCGCGCGGAGTCCCAGACTCCCGAGGGTGAGGCACTGCGTCACGACGACAAGTTCCTGTACGTGGCGGCGTGGGAGTTCGCTGGCGAAGGCGAGCCCCCGATCCTCCACAAGGAAGACCTGATTTACAACGACATCGAGCTGAAGCAGCGGAGCTACAAGTGAACCTGACACTGAGGATCTGGCGCCAAAACGGTCCCGAAGACAAGGGCGCAATTCATGAATACCAGGTGAAGGGAATCTCGGAAGAGTCCTCGTTCCTGGAGATGCTCGACGTCCTGAACGAAGAGCTCTTCGCACGCGGCGAGGAACCCATCGCCTTCGACTCCGACTGCCGCGAGGGCATCTGCGGTCAGTGTGGCATCGTCATCAACGGCATTGCTCACGGCCCGGAGGTCACCACGACCTGCCAGCTGCACATGCGTTCTTTCCACGATGGCGACGTCATTACGATCGAGCCGTGGCGTGCATCGGGCTTCCCGATCATCAAGGACCTCGTGGTCAACCGTAGCGCCCTGGATCGCATCATCCAGGCCGGCGGCTACATTTCCGTGAACACGGGTGCAGCCCCCGACGCGCACGCGACCCCGGTCCCGAAGCAGGACGCGGATCGCGCGTTCGAGGCTGCCGCGTGCATCGGCTGCGGTGCGTGCGTGGCTGCCTGCCCGAACGCCTCCGCGATGCTTTTCACCTCGGCGAAGGTCACGCACCTCGGCCTGCTCCCGCAGGGCAAGCCCGAGAACTACAAGCGCGTTGTGGGCATGCTCAACCAGATGGACGAGGAGGGCTTCGGCTCCTGCTCGAACATCGGCGAGTGTGCTGCGGTCTGCCCCAAGCAGATCCCGCTCGACGTGATCGCAAACCTGAACCGCCAGCTCGGCAAGGCTGCCTTCAAGGGCGTCTGATTCGGCTGGAGTGGCCTCGCGGAGGGCCCGGCGCGCACGCGCCGGGCCCTCCCGCGTTTGTGTGGGGCAGACGCGGCGGCACAGTGATCTGCCGCGTGTGATAGCGCGGCGCTACGGGCTCAGTAGTCGACCGCAAAATGCGCATGACGGACCGGCGTGCGGCGTATCATGGAAGCATCATCGGCTCAGAGAGGAGCACGCCATGCAATTTGATGAAACCGGTCCGAACACGCATACGCGTCGCTACTGGGTCAGCGCGACCGTTGGTATTGCGGCGATGATCGCCTTCGCGATTCTGTCGATCCTCCTGCTGCTGGGCATGCTCTTTGGCTCCCCCCAGATCAAGCCGATCGCCGATTCGCTGTTCCCCTGGAGCCTGCTGGTCTTCGCGGTTGCGGGCGTTTCGATGTTCATCGCGAACGCGCGTTCACGCGATTAGATCGACGCCAATCCCGCAGGCACTGGAGCTGCGCGCCGCGCGCGTGCGGCGACTCCCGCATACGCGGATTAAACTGGGGGGCGTGAGTGAACCCCTGGTCCTTGGTATTGAGTCAACCTGCGACGAGACCGGCGTCGGCCTCGTGCGCGGTACGCAGCTGCTGGTCGACCGCACGGCCACGTCGATGGATGAGTACGCCCGCTACGGCGGCATCATCCCTGAAATCGCGTCGCGTGCGCATCTGGAGTCCTTCCTGCCCACGCTGGATGCTGCTCTCGACGAGGCCGGAGTAGCCCTGGCGGACGTGGACGCGATTGCGGTTGCGGCCGGACCTGGTCTCGTTGGTTCGCTGACCGTCGGTATCTGCGCGGCGAAGGCGCTGGCCTCGTCGTTGGGTAAGCCCCTGTACGGCGTCAACCACGTGATCGGCCACCTGGCCGTCGATAAGCTCGCCGACGGGCCGCTGCCCGAGCACTTTATCGGGCTCGTCGTCTCCGGTGGCCACTCCAACATCCTAGAAATCCGCAATATCGCGACGGACGTCGTCGAGCTGGGCGGCACCCTGGACGACGCTGCGGGCGAAGCCTTCGACAAGGTCGGGCGCCTGCTCGGCCTGCCCTACCCGGGCGGCCCACACGTGGACCGTCTGTCTCAGCAGGGGGAGCGCGAGGCGATCCGTTTCCCGCGCGGCCTGGCTGCCGGCAAGGACAAGGAGCGTCACAAGTATGACTTCTCCTTCTCGGGTCTGAAGACCGCCGTCGCCCGATACATCGAGGGCGCGACCGCGCGCGGAGAGGCTGTCAGCAAGGAAAACGTGTGCGCTGCGTTCTCCGAGGCCGTCAATGATTCCCTCACCGCGAAGGCTGTGCGTGCCGCGCTGGACACCGGTTGCGACACGATTGTCGTGGGCGGTGGATTCTCTGCGAACTCCCGACTGCGTGCTCTGCTGGCCCAGCGAGCCGAGGCGGCCGGCGTGCAGGTTCGCATGCCCCCTCTGCGCTTCTGCACGGATAACGGCGCGCAGATCGCGGCGATCGGCTCCGAGCTGGTCGCGGCGGGTCTGCCGCCGTCGGACTGGGATTTCTCCCCGGATTCGGGTATGGAGCTGACGACTACGTACCTGGCGCCGCGGGCCTGAGAGCGGCCCGCGGGCCTAGCGCAGGCCGTCCATGAAGCTCTGCGCGATCGAGCTCCACGAGGTGTAGAAGCCGCCCACCATGTTGGCGGCGATGCCAATAAGGATCGCGGCGCTTGCCGTGGCCGCCCCGAGGGACGTCAGACGCGCAAGGTATGCGAGTCCACGGAGCGCGGGACGCGGCACAGAGGCGAAGACAACCGAGTGCTGCGCGCGGTGACGTGCCCGGTGCGGATGGTCGTCGGCCTGATCGCCCTCGTCCTCGTGGCGGCGCAGCTGCCAGCGCGGCGCGACAAGCCACGTGAGTACGAGCGAGACGATGACGCCGACAATCAGGAGGCCAAGCGTCAGGTACCCGTTCGGAGCGGTCGGCCGCACCTCGTGGGTCACAGTCGTCACCGGGACGATGGACGCGCTGGCTTCGGAGGACTGTGCGGTCGCCGCCGTCGAAGCGGCGCCGACGGCCCTCGAGACCCGGTCGGAGGACCCCCACCACGCCAGCATCGTCGGAATGTGTTCGCGCCACAGCGGGCCCGCGTGCCCGCCCGTCGGGGGAACGTCCGTCGTCACCGTGTCGGGTTCCTTGACGGCTGAGGCCATCTTGAGTGCCGTGTACGCGCCGCCAACGGCGTCGTCGCCGGCGGCCATGGCGTAGATGCGCATCCCGTCAGGCGTGCGGTTCGCCAGCATGACCGACAGCGTGTTGTCGGCCAGGTACTGGTCGCCCTGGTTGGTCATCTGCCCCTCAATCTGCGTGTCATAACCGGACAGAGAGGCGGCGGCACCGTAGGTCTCGGGCGTGCGCAGGGCCGTCCAGATCGCGCAGTAGGCGCCGGCAGAGAATCCGCCGATCATCCAGGCGTCTCGATTGGACGTCGTATTGGGGAAATTGTGTCGGATCATCTCGGGGACGTCGTGGGACACCCACGTGTAGACGGCGGGGCGCCCCTCGATGTCGGCGCAGTCGTGGGCCTCCTCGTCGACGCTGAGGGAGGGACCGACGATGATTGTCGGCGGGATGATCCCCGCGTCGATGGCGTTGTTGAGCGCTTCCTGAACCTGCGCGCCCTGCATCGTGCCGTCGGCCTCGCCCGGGTAGCCATGGAGAAGCTCGATGACCGCATAGGTCTTGCCGTCGGTAGGGGAGTAGTCGCGTGGGGTGATGACGAAGACGGGGAGAGTGATCCCGCTTGCCGGGCCGGTCCAGGTGGTCTCGAGCATGCCGTCTTCGGTCGTCGTGAAAGTCGCGTCGAGTTCGGATGCGGCGTCGGACTGCACCTCGACATCGGCCTCTCCACCGGACTGGGCGCTCGTTCCGACGACGGTTGAGTACACGAGTTTTGCCAGGTCCCCGCTGGTTTTCACGAGCCCGAGCGAGCGATTGAAGACGAGCGCCCCCGCGGACGCGATCAGGATCGTGGGCACGAGGAGGATGACCGTGCGGCCTAGCCACCGCCTCGTGCGTCCCGGGCAGCGCGACGGGGCTGAATGCGCAAGCAGAGAAGCCCCAGCCAATAGAGACAGAATCGCCAGGACGGCGACTACCGCGAGGGTCTTGAGCGAGGTGAGGGGGATGCTACCCAGGGCGCTCATTGAAGTTCCTTTCCGTTTCCATCGGACGAGGCCGTGGCAGCGGGCGTGTCCTCATCGGACGCGCGCTCCCGGGAGGCTGCTCGCGTCGAGCGCAGGTCTCCGACGCCCTTCGCGGCGAGCTTGGCAAGGCCCCCGGCGACCGAGGCGACGAGCGTGAGGGTCTGCGCGGGAGACACGTGGGGCACGTAGGCGTGCGAGATGGCCAGTCCGACTGTCGCGAGGGAGGCCGGGTCCGGCACCGCCAGGTACAGGGACTGCGTGCGGGGCTTGAACTTACGCTTGAACGCGTGCAGCGAGGTGAAGCCGTAGAGCGGCTCCATGATGGCGGCCAGCGCGTCGGTGAGGGGGCCAAAGGCTGAGGTGTCATCGGCGGAGCGCGACAGGGGAGCGCCCGACAGGGACAGGATCTCCAGCCCCTCTTCCTGCGCCGCCAGGGCGGCCTTGCCGATGAGGAACTCGATCGCGGGACGCCACCCGGCCGTGCGCCGACGCATGACGTCCAGGGTCAGGCCGACGACTGTTCCGTCGCGGTAGATGGGGAGCCACGAGGTGACGGCGTGGATCGTCGATTCCTCGTCGATGGCGACCAGGATGCGCGTCTCGGGGACCGCGAGTTCGGGCACGCCGCCGAGTGTAAAGCTCATTTCGGGCAGGGCCTTGTCATCGCTCCACGTATCGGAGATGACGGTGATCTGATCGCGCCAGCCCGCCGGGCACTCCTCCCAGGTGGTCCACACGGCCTCGACGCCCTCGCGGGTTGCGTGGTTCATGGCGGTGCGCACGTCCTGGTAGGCCTTGCCCTTGAAAGCGAGGTCGGGCAGGTCCAGCAGCGACTCCTCGGCGACCTGCATGATCGTCCAGCCCTCCTCGCGCGCGGCCTGCGCGAGTTCCTCGTGGACCGAGTAGAGCGCGGGGGTCAGGCCCGAGGCGGACGCGAAGGCTGAGAACTGCGCGATCGCCTCGGAGGCCTTGCCCGGCTCGTACGCCAGGTCCGTGACTGTCAGCGCGACGCCGCCCGACCCACGGTAGGCGACCCCGGCCTCGCCGGAAGGGGACACCCACACCTGGTTGCCCTCCCAGGTCTGCATCCACCCGAGGGTGCCCGCACCGTGGGTGCGCAGGAGCGGCGTGAGGCTCTCGAGCGGCGAGGACAGCGGGATACGAGGCCGGGCGAGCAGCGCGCTCAGGATGATGGCGAGGGTGCCGACCCAGGCGACGAGGGGAACCCACAGGACGGGCGCCTCGGCGAAGAGGGTCATCGGAACCAGGGACGGCTCGAAGATCGAGGCCGTCGCCGTGGGGAGCAGCGCGAGGGTGTAGTCGTGGAGGATCTGCAGGGGACTCGCATAGTCGGTGACGGTCACGTCGTCGCCGGAGTTGAGGGCCTCGAGGGGGACGAACGAGTCGCTCGCGAGGAATCCGAGGACGAGGACGGCGCCCGCGCAGCCGACCATGAGGATCAGCCAGCGCCGCAGCAGGGTCGAGGTCGTGGAGGGCTCCGCGTGAATCGTGAAGGAACGACGCACCCACCACGTGATGACGCACAGGGCGGCGTTGAGGATGACCGGAACGAGAAGGAGCGAGGCCGTGGTGACGAGCTCGGGCCTGGCCATCCCGTTCTCATCGGTGCCCTGGGTAAGTGCGACGCCCGTCGCCGCGACCGTCGACAGACCGAGGACCAACTGGAGGATCAGAGTGCCGAAGTAGGCGGCGCGCCTGCCCTTGCGTAGCCCATAGGCGAAGATCAGCTGGAGCGTGATGGGGGCCAGGCACAGCAGAGTCGTGATGACGCCCGTGCGCCCCTCGAGCCACCACGCGGGTCCCAGCGACCACCGCATCTCAGCGAGCGGTCCCTCGGGGGACGAAGAAATAACGGTCAGCGCCGCCGCACACGCCCAGCACAGGGCGGCGACGGATGCGAGCTGCCGTCCGATCGTGATGTCGCTTCTGGACCCGCTGCGCTCCCCGCGCACGCCCGCGAGATGCGCGGCCACGATGCCCGCGAGGAGGGCCCACACGCGCGCGTACGAGATCGCCGATCCGAGGATCGCCGCCGACAGGATGAGGATTCCGATGAGGAGGAAATGCGCGCGCCAGCGCCAGTGCGAGGCCAGCGACTGCGCTGCGGCGCCCACGAGGGCGACGAGGATGAGGCTTGTGCCCCACAGGCTCCCCGCGTCAATCGTCTGCCCCCACATGGAGAACACCCTGGTGAGCAGGGGGAGCGTCAGCCACGTGGCGGCGACGCCGACGATCTGTCCCGCGGCCGCAGCGGCTACCCATGCGCGCGTGCCTAGGTACCGCTCCGCAGCGCCGCCGGCAATGATCATCACGACGATGCCGAGCACGGCCGTGGCAACGAAATTACCTGGAACCGCGCCGACGGCGGAGAAGATCGACCACCAGTGAGGGCTGGAAGGATCAGCTTCGAGGGCTGTGAATTGATCGTGCCACACCCAGTAGGTCGCTGACACGATCGTCAGCGCGACGGTGAGGACGGCGGTGGCCGGGCATCGTGACAGCCAGCGGACAGTGAGGTGGACCAGCGAGGACAGCAGCAGCCAGAGAGTCTGCAGGGTAGCCTCGATCGGAGAGAAAACCTTGGCGAGCGCAGATGGAACGTGCTCGGATTCGGGTGACTGTGTGTCTTCCTGCGCCATGGGTAAGTGTCCTCTCAGCTTCAGTTTTCGATCCTCCCAAAGCATACGGCGACGTTCTGAGAGTCGCCTGAATGCTGTCTGGGAGTGTGTGGTGGTGACAACAGTGCCCCACGCCCGCGTGAGAGTGTGGGGCACTGGCGTGACGGAGTCAGACGTTCAGGGTCGCAAACTCGGCGAGAGCCAGGGGACGCCCCGCGCTCATCTCCGCGCGCATGAGGTCCACGACCGCGTCGAGGCCCTGGCCGGGTCGCGCGGCCGCCGCGACGGCCCGCTGGCGCTCGTAGGAGGCACCGATCGTCAGGATCGTCTCCAGGCCGGCGAACTCGCGCGCGCACTGCAGGTCGGCGGCCACGGGGGCCAGATCTTCCTTCAATCGCGCGATGCCGTCGCGTGCGCTCTCGGTCGTGCCGTCGCGCGAGACGATGAGCGTCGCATCCATGCCGTAGCGCGCCGAGCGCCACTTGTTCTCGGCGACGAACCAATCCGGCAGGGAAGGAAGATGCTCGCCCGCGTCGTACAGGCGCGAGAAGTGCTCGACGAGGACGTGGGTGAAGGCCGCGAAGGTGGCGACCTCGGTCACGTTCGTCGCAGCGTCGTACACGCGGTTTTCGATCGTGCCGAAGGCGGGCGATGGGCGAATATCCCAGCGGACCTCGTCGAAGCCCTCGATGACGCCTGTGCGGATCATGTCGTCCGTGTAGGCCTCGAGATCCTCCCATGTCGTGAACTGGCGCGGGATGCCGGCGGTGGGCAGCTGCTGGAAGACCATCGCGCGGTTCGACGCGTAGCCGGTGTCCTCGCCCGCCCAGAAGGGGGAGGACGCGGAGATGGCCTGCAGGTGACCCAGGTGGGCGGTGAGGGCTGCCTGGATCGGGAGGATCTTCGCGCGGTCCTCGACGCCGACGTGCACGTGGACGCCGTACAGGAGCATCTGGTGCCCCCAGTAGGCGGTGCGCTCCACCAGCTGCGCGTAGCGCTCGGAATCGGTGACGCGCTGGCGGCCCGGGCGCGCGAAGGGGTGCGTGCCGGCGGTGGCCAGGTCGATGCGCAGGTCCGAGGCCAGGGGCGTCAGGTAGTCGACGCAGTCCGTCAGGTCAGCCATGCACTCGGCAACGGTCGCGCGCGGCTTGGACACGACCTCGATCGTGTTGAGGAGCATCTCACGGTGGATGCCCGGGTAGAGCTTCCCGTCGGTCGTGGCGCGGTCGATGATCGCGTCCGCGCTCTGGCGCAGGTCGTGGGAGTCGCGGTCAACGAGCTGGAGCTCCCATTCGACACCGATCGTGGAACGCTGGGAGGAACCGAAGGGCAAAGACATGTCGATCCTTTCGCTGGCTTCCTCCATTGTGGCAGGGCGGCGCGTGGTGTCGGTGGAGAGCTTTCTTACAGGTTTTTAGCCAACCGCCGGCAGATGATCGCGCGGTGGCGCCCGTCCACGCGCGTCGCGATGACGGTCAGCTGCTCGTCGCCTCCGCCCAATTTCAACGATTTGCGTAGGTCGTCGGGGTTGATGTCCGCTCCGCGCTTCTTGATTTCGACGCTGCCCGCGCCGCGTGTGCGCAGCTCGGCGGATATTGCCTTTGCCCGCAGGTTGGTCACCCCGAGGACCTCGAAGCGGTCGTAGAAGGGGGAATCGGGCAGGTCGTCCCCCGTCAGGTAGGCGATCTTGTCGGACACGATGCCCGCGCCAACCTCGTCCGCGAGGCGTCCCAGGAGGCCCGAGCGGATGACCGCGCTGTCGGGCTCGACGATCATCGTGCCCAGGGGGCGGACCTCCACGCGAGGCGCGGGGGCGTTGGGCGCATACCCCTCGGGCGTGGAGAGCGAACGGGCGGCCCCGGCCTCGTCCAGGAGGAGACACGAGCGCCCGCGACCCTCGGGGGACAGCGCGGGGGACCAGAGCGAGGCCTCGACGAGGTCGCCGCCCACGCTCACCCACTGCGCATGCCAGGAGGAGGGGATGTGCTCGTACGCGATGCCCGGTGCCACCTTGATGCCGACGCGTTCGATCGTGGAGGCCCAGCCGAGGGCGAGCGACAGGGGAGGGGACCACTGCTCAGGGTCCGTGATGCGCGCCGACCCGCGCGAGGCGCCCGTACGGCGGGCCGGGTCTGCGAAGATCGCGTCGACGCCCTCGGCGGCCAGCTCGTCCATGTCGAGGTCCGTGACGTCGCCCAGGCGCACCTCGGCCCCCTCGAAGGCCCGCAGGTTCGCGGCCACGGCACCGGCGGTATCGGGGTCGATGTCGACCGCCAGCACGTTCATGCCGAGGCCGGCGATCGCCATGGCGTCCGATCCGATGCCGCAGCCAAGGTCCGCGACGCGCGTCGCGCCGCAGTCCCTGAAGCGCTGGGCGTGGCGGGCTGCAACAACGAGGCGCGTTGCCTGCTCGAGGCCGTCGCGGGTGAACACCATGTGGGAGGCGAAGGCGCCGAACTTGGCTCGCGCGGCCTGGCGCAGAGCCAGCTGGGTGAGGACTGCGACCACGAGCTCCGCGTCGAGACCGGAGGCGCGCAGGGCGGATCCGAGCTCGGGCAGCGGGATGGGGCTGGTGGCCTGCTTCGCTTGCAGGGACTCCAGCAGCTCCCAGCCGGGGGAGGACAAAATGGGGGTCAGGGCGCTCACCCGCTCATTGTCCCATCTCTCGCGGGACGAGGCCGAGTGGGGTCTGCGGTCGGGGCGCGGGCGGCGTCTCGCCCAGGGTGAACGCGCCTGGCACTCAGCTTGCCCGAGTGCCAGGATCGCGCCTACACTCGTGGAGGAAGCGCGGGAACACCCGCGACCGGTCCTGCACCTGACCCCCGCGACGGCAGGGAAAGGACGAGCACCTTCGTGACAAAGAAGAAAGGGAGCGACAATGTCGATCTCCATCAAGCCCCTCGAGGACCGCATCGTCATCCGCCAGGTTGAGGCCGAGCAGACCACCGCCTCCGGCCTGGTCATTCCGGACACCGCCAAGGAGAAGCCGCAGGAAGGCGAAGTTATCGCCGTGGGCCCCGGCCGCGTGGACGACAACGGTCACCGTATCCCCGTCGACGTCAAGGTCGGCGACGTCGTCATCTACTCGCGCTACGGCGGCACCGAGGTCAAGTACGACGGCCAGGAGTTCCAGATCCTGTCCTCGCGTGACGTGCTGGCGGTCGTGGAGCGCTGAGCGCTTCGCACACTGAACGCTACAGGGGCGGCCCGGAAGGAATCCTTCCGGGCCGCCCCTCTTTGTTCGTGTCTCCCGCGCCGCGTATGTGCGGCGCGGGTCCTCGTGTCAGGAGGCGGACTGCGCCGCCTGGTCGAGGATCGTGTTGCGGATGTAGTCGACGTCGCGGTAGCCGCTGACGTACGCCTTGTTGATGAACATGGTGGGAGTGCCGGTGATGCCGGCCTGGTGGGCCTGTTCCTTGGCAGCCTTCACCGTGGTAGCGGTGTGGTCGGAGAGCATCGTCTCGCGGAACTTATCCAGGTCGGGCACGCCCGCCTTCTGTGCGAAGTCAATGAGGGCCTGCTCCGAGTACTGGGGGTGACCGGTCGGATCCGCCGCCTGGTAGACGACGTCGTGGAACTCCCAGAACTTACCCTGCTCGCCCGCAGCGATGCCCGCCTGGGCCGCCAGGGGAGAGGTCTCGGTGATCTGGGCCAGGTCGTACCACTCCACGCGCAGGGTGCCATCCTCGACGAGATCAGCCAGTGCAGGGTCGATCTCCTGGGCGTACTTCGTGCAGTAGGGGCACGCGAAGTCCGAGAAGAGAACCATCGTCACGGGAGCGTTGATGTCGCCCTTCGCCTGCGGGTCATCAGCCTGGTGGCGCACGAACGATTTCATGATCTCCAGGTTGTTCGGGTTCGTCTGGCTGGGGGCCGCAGTCTCGGTGTTCTGCGGCATCTGAGCCGCCGCGGTCGGCGTGGCCGCCGGGGTCGCCTGGCTCGCCGGAGAGGTGGAGGAGAGCTGAACGCCCATCCACACGCACGCGCCCGCGAGGACCGCGGTGAGCGGCGCGGTGATGAAGAACAGGGTCTTGTACGGGTTGACGGAGGTATCCTCGGCCTTTTTCTGCGAGGCCTTGGTGTCGTTGCTGGTCATGCGAGCTCCCGGAGAGGTGGGCGTTGTGGTGGGCAGTAAAAAGGTGCGGCACCGCGGTGGCGATGCCGCACCGGAAAAATGGATGCGCGTTAGGAGACGCGGCGACCGCGTCCGGAGGAGCGGATCTCTTCGCGTCGTTCTTCTTCAGTCATTCCACCCCAGATGCCGTAAGGCTCCTGAGCGGCCAGAGCGTAGGACCGGCACTGCTCGATCACCGGGCAGGTCGCGCAGATTGCCTTGGCGTTTGCTGCGCGGCGCCGGCGCGTGGAGCCACGCTCACCCTCGGGGTGGAAGAACAGCTCGGTGTCCAGGTCTCGGCACGCCGCTTCGTACTGCCATTCCCACGCGTCGATCATGGGTCCGGGCAGACGGGAGACGTCAGTCATTGGGTGCCTCCTTCATGTCTGTCGTGCCGACATTTTCGGCACACGATGTCGGCAAGAATAGACACTTGTGCGGTAGTTATTCAAGGATCTTTCTTGAATTATGAGCCAGTTCTCAGATTGAGCGTGCCCGTACTGCTAAAACGTGGAGAAACGAGTGGCGCGCGCAGTGAACAGAACGTGAATAACTTTTTGAACAACTTGGGTGCGAGAGTCCTGCCCCTTCCTGTGGCGTGCGGACCTCGAACACGCAAGAATCGGAGCAGGAGACGGACGAAGACCACAGGGAGCAGCCATGCCACGAGCCATACTGGCGCAGTCGACGCACGTCGACCGCTCCCGCACCATGTCCTCCGTGTCCGATGAACTGGGAGTATCCCCCTCCACCCTGCGCACCTGGGAACGACGCTACGGCCTCGGCCCCGCGCAGCGCGAGACCGGCGAGCGACGTCGCTACCAGCCCGAGGACGTTGACCGTCTGCGCGCCATGATTCACCACGTGCGCGCCGGCATGTCCGCCGCCGAGGCCGCCAAGCGCGCCCTCGCAGAAAGCACGCTCCTTCCCCGTCGAGGCCCGGCGAACGCCGCACAGTTGCGCACCGTCGCCCTCTCCGACGACTACCATCGCCTCGAAGAAGTGATCGAGGCCGCCGTCGCCAGCCACGGCCTCGTCCATACGTGGTCGCGCTTCGTCGAACCCACCCTCAAATCCCTGCGCTCCGATCCGGGAGGCGAACCCGTCGGCAGTGCGCCCGCCCTCATGCTGGTCAACGCCTTCCAGCGCGTGTGCCGCTCCGTCTACCAGTCCCGCCCCGCCCGTTCCCTCGTCGGAGGGGACCGCGTCGCGCTCATCTCCGACTCGCTCCACGAGACCGCCGCCCAGGTCATCGGCGTCGCCCTGGCCTGGTACGGCTGCGACGTACGCATGCTGTCCAGTGACAACTACGGGGGCGTCAGCACCACCGAACGCTTCCGTGAGTACGTGCGCGGCGGCGTCCCCGCCCTCACCGTCGTCCTCGGATGCGGTCCCGCGTGCGCGCACACGGTGGAAAACCTCGTGACGCGATACGGAGTACCCATGATCATGGTGGGCGCGGATGCTCCCGAGATCCTCTCGCCCCAGGTGCAGCGCGTGCGCACCATCAGCGCCTGCGTCGAGGAGGCCCTCGCCCTCCTCGCACCCCAGGCTGACCTGGAGCTCGTCGGCCGCTCCTAACGCCTGTGACCGCTCACGCACAACCGCGCCCTCAACTGCACGCACGCGACCCCCACCTTCGCCCGCGGCGCCTGGACAGGTGATACCGTGAAGGCACGTACCGGCAGGAGAACAGTCATGAACGCCCCCTGGAACAACGAAGATCTGCGCCGCGCTTTTGACGCCGATTTTGACGCGCTCGTCGCCTTCGCTTCCCGGTCGAAGGCGCGGGTCGGTTTCGCCTTTCTGCGCGCCGACGGTCAGGTCGACCTCGGGCGTCCCCTTGACGCGCGCATCAGCGCCCGCATGACCCACGTCTTCGCCCTCGCGCAGATGCGAGGCATCGAGGGGACCGCACACCTCGTCAACCATGGCCTCGCCGCCCTCGCAGGCCCCCTGCGCGCCCCGAACGGCTCCTGGTACGCCGAGGTCGTGCCCACGTCAGAGCACGCCGCCACCCCGGTTCCTCGCGCGGTCTTTTCCCAGCGCGCCCAGTCCGCGATGATCGGTGCGGCCGCCGCTGCCGCCATGGTCGGCCACGAGGCCGCGAGCGACCTGCTCGCCGACCTCGAAGCGGACCAGGATCAGCGATGGTGGGATCCAAGCGCCGGAGCTGTGCGCGAAGAGATCGAGGCCCAGGCCGGCGTCCGCTCGCCCCTGCGTCGCCTCTCCACTAACCTCGACACCGCCCAGGCATACCTGGCAGCCTGGGAAGCGACGGGGGAGCGCGTGTGGTTCGACCGCGCGCGCTCGATCCTGCGCCTCGTTGGCGAGATCGCCGCGCGCTGCGGCTTTGCCCTGCCCGACCTCTACGACGAAGAATGGCGCCCCCTACCCGCCTCCTGTGACCAGGCTCCCGTTGAGCTCATCCGACCCGGCGATACGCTCCCCGGCCTCGGATTTAAGGCCGCCCGCCTCATCGGACAGGTCTACGCGATCCTCACCCACATGGGTGAAAAACCCGGACCCTGGATGATCGACACCGCGACCGCCCTCTACGACCGCGCCCTGGCCGACGGGTGGACGAACGAGGGCGTGGGTGGCATCGTCTACACCCTCGACCCCGCCGGCGTCGTCGCCGCCCCTCAACGCATGCACTGGGTCGTGTGTGAGGCCGCCAGCGCCGCTCGCGTCCTCGCCGAGGTCGTGGAACCCTCGCGCGCCGAGGAACTTGCCGTCGACTACGCCCGCGCCATCGCCTGGGCCGACTCCCACGCGCGCGCCGGAATGGGCCGCTGGATCCACGAGGTCGCCCCCGATGGCTCCGTCTCCATGCTCGTGTGGGAGGGACGCCCCGACGCCCTCACCGCCGCCCGCATGCTGGCACGCGGCGCCGCCCCGATCCATCTCACAGTCACCGGCGCGACCGCAGCCCGCTACGCCTCCCAGGCCAGCCAGAGCGCGTCCTCCTGACGATCTCGGAGGGGCCCCGGCCTCGTCCCCCGATGCCCGGCATCGAGGCGTGCGCGGAGGCGAGGACGCGAAAGCGCCACCGACCGCCTACAATTGGCCCATGGGAGAACTCGCTACACATGATCCTTTCGGCCTGACCGGCCTCACCTACGACGACGTCCTGCTCCTACCCGAGCTCACGGACGTCGTTCCTTCATCCGTTGACACGAGCAGTCGCCTGACGACAAACATTTCTCTGCGCGTCCCGCTCCTGTCCGCCGCCATGGACACCGTTACCGAGGCGCGCATGGCCATCGCCATGGCCCGCCAGGGCGGCATCGGCATCCTCCACCGCAACCTCTCCATCGAGGAACAGGCCGCGCAGGTTCGCCAGGTCAAGCGCAGCGAATCCGGCATGGTCGAGGACCCGGTGACCGTCGGCCCCGACGCCACCATCGACGAACTCGACAGCCTCTGCGGCCACTACCGTGTCTCCGGCCTTCCCGTCGTGAACGAGGACGGCACCCTCCTGGGCATCATCACGAACCGCGACCTGCGCTTCGTCCCCCAGGACCAGTGGGCCACCCTGCGCGTGCGCGACTGCATGACCCCGCGTGACCGCCTCGTCGTCGGCCAGGTCGGCATCTCCCGCGAACACGCCAAGCATCTGCTGGCCGAGCATCGCGTCGAAAAGCTGCCCATCGTTGACGACAACGACCACCTGACCGGCCTCATCACCGTCAAGGACTTCGTCAAGACCGAGCAGTACCCCAACGCCACCAAGGACTCGCGCGGACGCCTCATCGTCGGCGCGGCCGTCGGCTACTGGGGCGACACCTGGGAGCGCGCCACCGCGCTGGCCGAGGCCGGCGTGGACGTCCTCGTCGTCGACACTGCGAACGGCGGTGCTCAGCTCGCCCTCGACATGATCCGCCGCATCAAGGCCGACCCGACCTTCGCCGGCATCGACATCATCGGCGGTAACGTCGCCACGACCGAGGGTGCCCAGGCGCTCATCGACGCGGGTGTCGACGCCGTCAAGGTTGGCGTGGGCCCCGGCTCGATCTGCACGACCCGCGTCGTCGCCGGCGTCGGCGTCCCCCAGATCACCGCGATCCACCTGGCCGCCAAGGCCTGCGGTCCCGCAGGCGTCCCGCTCATCGCGGACGGCGGCCTGCAGTACTCGGGTGACATCGGCAAGGCCCTCGTGGCCGGTGCCGACACCGTCATGCTCGGCTCCCTGCTGGCCGGCTGCGAGGAGTCCCCGGGCGAGGTCGTCTTCACCAACGGCAAGCAGTTCAAGCGCTACCGTGGCATGGGTTCACTCGGCGCAATGAGCTCGCGCGGGCGCAAGTCCTACTCCAAGGACCGCTACTTCCAGGCCGACGTTACCTCCGACGACAAGATCGTACCCGAGGGCATCGAGGGCCAGGTGCCCTACACCGGCTCCCTTGCCCAGGTCATCTACCAGCTCGTCGGCGGCCTGCATCAGACCATGTTCTACCTGGGTGCCTCCACGATCTCCCAGGTCAAAGCCAACGGTCGCTTCGTGCGCATCACCAGCGCAGGCCTGCGCGAGTCGCACCCGCACGACATTCAGATGACGACGGAAGCGCCGAACTACCACTCCTCATCAGCGAAGTAATCGCAGGTCGAGCGTTCGGAATGGGCGGGAGCAGTCGGTGGACTGCTCCCGCCCGCGCTATCCTAGGGGTGCGAAAAACCCACGACAGCGCAAAGGAGCCGTCCATGCTCATCCTCATCGATCACGCGAACGTCGATTCCATCGCCAAGACCCTCGAATACCTGCCCATCGACGGCGTGACGACCAACCCGACGATCCTGTACCGCGAAGGCAAGGAACCCCTCGAGGTCCTCCACGCGATCAAGTCCGTCCTGCCCGATGGTGCCCAGCTGCACGTCCAGATCGTCTCCCAGCGCGCCGACGACATGGTCGCCGAGGCCCGGGCGCTGCGCGGCGAAATCGGTGGCAACCTCTTCATCAAGCTTCCCGTCACGCGCGAAGGCTTCGCCGCCATCCCGCGCATCGTGCGCGAAGGCATGCAGGTGACCGCGACCGGCATCCACTCCTCGATGCAGGGCTTCATGGCCGCCAAGGCCGGGGCTCGCTACGTCGCCCCCTACGTCAATCGCATGGACAACTACGGCATCGACGGCGTGCGCGTCGCCTCCGAAATCCACCGCACCCTGCGCACCTACGACCTGAAGGCCGACGTGCTGGCCGCGTCCTTCAAGAACTCTGAGCAGGTCCTCGAGCTGGTCCGCCAGGGCGTGGGTGCCATCACCGCCGCCCCCGACGTGCTGGCCGCACTCATTAAGAACCCCGCGACCGACGCCGCCATCGCGGACCAGAACCGCGACTTCGGCTTCCTCGTGGGCGAGCGCCGCACGTGGCTGGATCTCATCAAGGAAAAGTGAGCCTTGCGTAGAGGCCCGGAGGCGGTGACTCGCCTCCGGGCTTTTCATGCTGCCGGTGTTCTTGCTGGCTGTGCCGCCGGTGTTTCTGCTGGCTGCGCCGCTGGTGTTTCTGTTGGCTGTGTCGCCGGTGTTCTTGCTGGCTGCGCCACCTGTGTTCCGGGCGCCGTCGGCCCCGCTTACCGGCTGTGCTGCGAGCTTTGCTCGGCGCGTCGGTTCGAAGCCCGGCCAAGCCGCGGCCCCGCCGGCACCGAGGCAGGTCCCTCCGGCGCTCTCCACGCTGGTGGCTGGTGGTTGCGGTGCCTGTGTAGGTCCACCTCACTCCAGTCTTTGTGCCCCTGAATCGCTGAGTCCGCAACTAATTTCGCATGCAATTCCCTTGTGACCATTTCAAACCGTGAATTTGCAGCGTTGGAATTGCAACGTTTTCTGACTTTGTTGAATCTTCGCCCAATCGAATTGCATGCGACTTTTTTGGGGGTGGGGGAGGCCTTGCTACCTGCCGGCACCCTCCACGCTGGTGAGGTGTGGAGTGGCGTGTGGTGCCCGGCCAGGTCCTTCTACCGCCCCGGGCGCAGCATCTGTTTCCCCGGCCCTGCCCCTCTACCTGGGTGCATCCGGATAGGTTGTGCACATCCGGATAGGTTATTAAGCTATCCGGATGTTCCTTACCTATCCGGATGTTGGTTACCTATCCGGATGTGAGCTGGCGGTCGATGGCCTCGGCTCCCTTTCCCGGACGGGGCCGCATTTAGGCTTGTTGCTAAGTGGTGTTACACCACTTAGGCGGGTATTACACCACTTCGGAGGTGGTGTAATACTCCCTAACTGGTGTAATGCTCCCTAATTGGTGCATGGCCTGCAGGATTCAGCTGCAATGTCACCCAGCGGTACTCGTCGCTGATTGGGCGGCTGCGTTGTCGGCTCGAAGCATGTACAGGCCCTTCGACCCGTCGCCGCTTTCCAAGCACGCTCACCAATTTCGCACGTAATTCCCCTCCAGCTTCTTCATACCTTGAATTTGCATCGTTGGAATTGCAACGTTTTGAGGGGTACTCGAAAAATGACCGTGGGAAATTATGTGCGACTTTTCGGCAGAGCATGGTGATTCTGCTGTGGCCGCGCTCTGGTCCCGCCCTGGCTCGCCCCAGGGCGCACTCCAGGCTTCCGTCGGAACCCGCCCAATGCCTCGTAAAAGCCCCTGTCCTCGGAGGACCCCGGGCTGTCCCAGCTTGGAACACGCCGCGCTCGCAAATACCCCCCTGTGCGCGGAGGACACCTCAGGTGCAACGAAAACGGGGGCCGGCACCCGACCCCCGCCCGACGTGGTCTTACTGCTGGTCGCCGCCGCGGCCCCGCGGTGTGATCTGGGGCCACTCGCGGTCGATGGTTGCGTCCTTGCCCTGCTTGCGCAGGTACTTCTCGAAGTCCTCGGCCCAATCCTGGTGAGCCTGGAGCTGATAGTCCATGAGCTCCAGGGCGCTCATGGAGGCCAGCTGCGGGTACTTGTCCACCATGCCGGCGAGCACGTCGAGCGTCATGGCCACGTCGACCTCGGCCGTGTGAGCGTCGGGGGAGGCGACCGCCCCGTACACCGGTGCCATCTCCGTCAGTGTCTTCTTGCCCTTGCGGAAGCGGTCGAGCTTGCGGTCCAAAACCAACGGGTCGACGACCAGCATGGGCGCGCCCTCCAGGCGCTCCTCGAAGGAGCCCAGGTGGTGGCGACGCAGCTCCTGGTTGACCAGCGTGATGTCGTAGGTCGCGTTGAATGCGACGACGGGGTAGCCGCGCAGCCAGTGCTCGACGATGGAACCGGCCAGCTCGTGCAGGACCTCCTCAATGGGGCGGCCGTCGCGCCGCGCCTGCTCGGTCGTGATGCCGTGGACGGCCGTAGCCTGCTCGGGGATCTCGACGCCCGGGTCGGTCAGCCACGTGGCCACCTGGTCGGGGGCGCTGACGCCGGACCGGTAGGACGCGCCGTCGATGCGCAGCACCAGCGCGGCGGTGACGAGGCGGTCCTTGAGCGCGCGCACGCCCGTCGTCTCGGTGTCAAAACCCATCCACGGGTCGTCGATCCAGCTCATGATTGCTCCTAGCCTTGCCGGTGACTCCAGTGTGGCAGAGGGTGGGCACATCTGCGTCTCGGAGGCGGTAGAAGCGGGAAGTAGGCAGTAGAATCGGGTCATGAGCGACGAAGTGGAAATCGGTCGTGGCAAGCGCGGACGCCGCGCCTACACGCTGGACGATATCGCCCTCGTGCCCTCGCGGCGCACCCGTGACCCCGAGGATGTCAACGTCGGCTGGCAGATCGACGCCTACCACGTCGATATACCCCTGATGGCGGCCCCGATGGACTCGGTGATGAGCCCGGAGACCGCGATCGCTTTCGGTCGCCTCGGCGGCATCGGCGTGCTCGATCTGGACGGCCTGTGGACCCGCTACGAGGACCCTACGCCGATCCTTGACCACATTGCTCACCTGGGCGAGGAGGAGTCGATTGCCACCCTCCAGCGCGTGTACTCTGAGCCGATCAAGCCCTCGCTGATCACCGCGCGCCTCAAGCAGCTGCGCGAGGCCGGCGTGGTCGTCGCCGGCAAGCTGTCGCCTCAGCGCGTGCAGAAGTACTGGCGCGCGGTCGTGGATGCGGGCGTCGACCTGTTCATCATTCGCGGCTCGACGGTGTCCGCCGAGCACGTGTCCTCGCGCCGTGAGCCCCTCAACCTCAAGCGCTTCATCTACGAGCTGGATGTCCCCGTCATCGTGGGCGGCGTCTGCACGGACACGGCGGCCCTGCACCTGATGCGCACGGGCGCTGCGGGCGTCCTCGTCGGTTTCGGCGGGGGTGCGGCCCACTCGACGCGCCAGTCCCTGGGCGTTCACGCACCCATGGCGACCGCGATCGCGGACGTCGCCGCGGCCCGGCGCGACTACATGGACGAGTCCGGCGGCCGCTACGTGCACGTCATCGCGGACGGCGGCATCGGCCGCAGCGGTGACCTGGCGCGCGCGATCGCGTGTGGTGCGGACGCCGTCATGCTCGGCGCTGCCATCGCCCGCGCGGAGGAGGCTCCGGGACGCGGCTGGCACTGGGGATCCGAGGCGACCCACCCGGATATGCCGCGCGGCCAGCGCGTCCACGTCGGCACGACGGGCACGCTTGAGCAAATCCTCTACGGCCCCTCGACACGCGCGGACGGCTCCCTGAACTTTGTGGGTGCCCTCAAGCGGACGATGGCCTCGACGGGATACTCGGAGGTCAAGGATCTTCAGCGCGCCCAGGTGGTCGTCTCCCCGTACTCGGCGTCCTGACTCGCGCTCACTGGGCGCGACGAGGCCGGGGCTGAGCGCGACGAGGCCGGGGAGCTCAGCGGGACCTGGCTAAGTTTGACGAGGCCGGGGCGGTTGCGCCCTCACGGGTGCACGCTCGCCCGCTTGCGCCTTGTATTTTCGGGAATATTCTCAATAGCTTCCGCACGTATGTGCGTGAGCTTACACTTGTCATAACTCGTGTTGTCGTTGGTAAAGACGCCTGCGGCGCGGGGCTCGCCGGCCCCTCACGGTGAGGTGAGGTTGAGAGGACATCCCGATGAAGTGCGGGACACGATCACTAGCTGTACTCGGCGCGCTCGCGCTGTCCGCGATGGGGCTTGTGCCTGCCGCTTGGGCGGCCGATGTGGGTCAGGCTGATTCCGGCCAGTCCGCTCAGGTGGATGCCGCGCAATCGGGCGAGGAGCGCCCCGGCCTCGTCGATACTCCGATCCCCGACATCCAGGCCGTAGGCGAGGGCGACGATTCCGCGATGGTGGGGGCCACCGTGACGACTCTCGGCGTCGTGACGGCCGCCTACCCGGCCGCCGAATCCGGGCTGGGCGCGACCCTCGACGGCTACACGATCCAGACACCCGGATCGGGCGGCGCGTGGGAGCCGGGGCGCACTCGATCCGACGGCATCTTCGTCTACGCGGGCAACAAGGGTGAGATCCCGGCCCCGGGCACCTGCGTGCGAGTGACCGGCACGGTGGGGGAGTTCCCCGCGACGAGTGCGAAGGGCAACCCCCAGAGCCTCACCCAGCTGGCCGCGACCTCCGTGAGCGAGGTCGAGGGATGCCAGGCACCGACGCCCATCCCGGCAACCCGCGTCCCCACGCCGGACGAGGCCGAGGCCCTCGAGTCCATGCTCCTCGCACCCCAGGGAACGTGGACCATCACCGACAACTACCAGACGAACCAGTACGGCACCCTGACCCTCACCCCCGGTGAGAGCCCGCTGCGCTCGGCCACGGACGTGGTCGCTCCCGGGCAGGCGGCCCGCGAGTACGAGGCCGCCAACGTCGCCCGCGCCATCGCCCTCGACGACGGGACCAACACGAACCTGCAGAAGGGGGCCGCCACCGAGGCCGCCTACGCCTACCTGGCCAACGGCTCGCCCGCGCGCGTCGGCTACCACGTGGCCTTCACCAAGCCTGTGGTCCTCGAGCCCCGGCACGGTTCCTTTGTCTTCCAGCCGACCTCCATGGTCGCCGGGCACCCCGACCGCTCTCCCGTGACCATCACCGGGGAGCGCCCGAGCGCACCCACGGTCGGCGGCGACACCCGCGTGGCGACGTTCAATGTCCTCAACTACTTCTCCGACCTGGGCGTCGACGAGGCCGGATGCAAGGGCTACCCGGACCGCACGGGCGCCTTCGTGACGGCCAAGAATTGCAAGGTGCGCGGCGCGTTTTCGCGCGAGGCCTTCGCCAACCAGGAGGCCAAGATCGTCTCCGCGATCAACGCCCTGGACGCCGACGTGGTCGCCCTCGAGGAGATCGAAAATCCCGTCGCCGTGGGGGTGGGGACGGACCGCGACGCGTCCCTCGCGCGCCTCGTCGAGGCCCTCAACAAGGATGCGGGTGCCGGAACGTGGGCGTACGTGCCGTCTCCTAAGGCCGTGCCCGAGGCCGAGGACGTCATCCGGGTCGCCTTCATTTACAAGCCCGCGACCGTGGCCCCCGTCGGCCCCTCGCTGATCCACGACGACCCGGCGTTCACGGGCCTGGCGCGTCAGCCCCTCGCCCAAGAGTTCGCCCGTGTGACCACCGAGAGGGTCGCGCCCGCGACCTTCGTGGTTGTCGCCAATCACTTCAAGTCGAAGGGATCCGTGCCCGAGGGAGCGCCTGCTGGCAACGTTGACAGCGGGGACGGTCAGGGCAACGCGAACGCGATCCGCGTCGCCCAGGCCGGCGCCCTGGCAACCTTTGCCGCCCGATTCGCGGACAAGCCGACCCTGCTCGTGGGTGACTTCAACTCCTACTCGCAGGAGGACCCGATCAAGGCCCTCGAGGCCGCGGGCTGGGAGCGCGTCTCCGGCGGGGGCGAGGCCTCCTACGTCTACGCGGGACGCTCCGGATCCCTCGACCACGTTTTCGCCAACGCGGCCGCGAAGCCGCTGCTGGCGGGCGTCACCAGCTGGGCCGTCAACGCTCAGGAATCCATCGCCTTCGAATACTCGAGGGCCGGCATGAACGCCCACCTGGCGGTCGAGGCGGACAACCCCTACCGCTCCTCGGACCACAACCCCGAGCTTATCGGGCTTACGCTGCTCGGCGGGGACGCCCCGGCACCGACGCCGAGCGCTGACCCGTCCGCTGACCCGTCCAGCGCCCCCAGTGCGGCCCCACCCGCCGCAGTCCCCTCCGCGTCTCCCGCGGCGGTCCCCTCGAGGGCGGCCACGGCCTCGTCCCGCAAGGCACCCACGCGCGCTGCCGCGGTGAGCGGCCTCGCGCGCACCGGTGCGGACGCCGACCGGGCAATCGGCATCGGGATTCTCCTCGCCGCCATCGGCGGTGGGCTCATCCTCGTCGCGCACCGCCGTCGCCGCCGCGGCTGACACCACGAACTCCACACCCACCACGCAGGACGCGGCTTCGGTGCCGCCCCGATGAAAGGAACACACCCATGCACAGACCATGGACTCGCCTCGCGCTCGCCTCGGCGGCCGCCCTCTCCCTGGCCTCCCTGCCCGCAGCCGCGCTCGCGGCCCCACAGGATGATGCGTCACGCAACGAGGCACCGCCGATCACCCTGGACCTCTACACCCTCACGGACGTGCACGGGCACATCCAGCAGGTCGCCAAGAAGGGCGTCGTGCGCGAGGCCGGGTTGCCCGCTATGAACTGCTACCTGAAGAAGGCGCGCGCGACGAACCCCAATTCCTCGTTCACCCTGCTGGGAGACAACATCGGTGCCTCCCCCTACATTTCTGGGGCGCTCAAGGACAACCCGACCATCTCGGCTCTCAACACGATGAATCCGCTGGCCTCAACGATCGGCAACCACGAGCTGGACATGGGGCAGGCCGTCTTCAAACAGCGCGTCGACGGATCCAACCCGAGCGAATTCGTGCAGGCGACCTTCCCCTATCTGGGGGCCAACATCGAGGGCATGGGCACCTACGGGAATGGCACCCCCTACCTGGGGGACTACAAGGTGTGGACGTCGCCCTCGGGCATGAAGGTCGCTTTCATTGGGGCGATCGCTCAGGACGTGCCCTACAAGCTCAGTCCCGGAACGACGGCGGGCCTGACTTTCACGGACCCGATTGCGCGCATCAACTCCCTGGCGGCCAAGCTGAAGACTAGCGGAGAGGCCGACGTCGTCATCGCCATGCTGGACGACGACGTGAAGAACAACTACACGAAGGTCGGCAAGGATGTCGACGGCCTCATGGGCGGGGACACGCACGTGCCCTACGAGTTCGACCACGTCAACTCGGTGGAGTCCTTCGACTCCGCCAACCCGCGCCTGGCGGGCATCGCGTCGGGTTCCTACACGGACAACCTGGGCCTGATCCGACTGACGATCGACCCCGCGACGCGGCAGGTCACCAGCGCCGACTCGATCCTCATCCCCGCCGCCGAGGTCGCCCAGTGCGGCGCGGACCCGGACACCCAGGCGATCGTCGATCAAGCCGAGGCCGACTCGAAGGAAGCCGGCAAGCGCGTCGTCGCCACCGGGTACACGCAGCCCTTCAGGCGCGGCGTCTTCACGACGCCCGAGGGGGCTACGGACCCGGGATCGAACCGAGGCATCGAGTCCTCGCTGGGCGATCTGGTGGCCGACTCGCTGCGCGAAACCATCCTCACCCCGGACGGCAAGAGCGTCGACATCGGCATGATCAACGCGGGCGGCCTGCGCGCCGACCTGGTGCCGAACGAGGACGGGACGATCACCTACGCGCAGACCTACGAGGTTGAGCCCTTCTCCAACGAGCTGGGGTACGTGACGCTCAAGGGATCCGACGTCAAGGACGCGCTCGAGCAGCAGTGGAAGACCGATCTGAACTCGCAGAATTCTCGGCCCATGCTCAAGCTGGGCCTGTCCTCGAACGTGCGCTACACCTACGATCCGGCCAGGCCCTACGGGGAGCGCATCACGTCGGTGACGATCAACGGTGAGCCGCTGAAGGCCGACGCGACGTACACGGTCGGATCCGTGACCTTCCTGCTGGCCGGTGGCGACTCGTTCGAGGCCCTGACCCGAGGGGGAGCGGCCACGACGAACGGAAACCTGGACCGCGATTCTTTCAACGCTTACCTGGGCGCGCACTCGGGTGCGGCGGCCCGCTCGATCCAGGCCACGGGCGGCCTGACGCCGCGCGAGGCCAAGTCCTCGATCGGCCTGACCCTGCCCACGGATCCCGTCGCCGACGGCTCGACGGTGACGATCCCGATGCGCGGCCTGTCCTTCTCCGAAGGCCCCTCCATCACGTCGAAGGTGCGGGTGGGCGCCGGGGGAGCCCAGGCCGTGGCCGAGGTCAATAACTCCCTCGTGGATGCGCACGCCTCCGACGCTGCCTCGGTCATCACGACCGATGGCGCGGGGCAGGCGAGCGTGGACGTGACGGTCGTGGGTGCCTGTGAGGGTAAGGCTGCCGGCGAGGTCGTGAACGTTCCCGTCACGGTCGCCACCGACTTCGCGACGGTCGTCGAGGCCGGGGATGGCCTGACGATCCCCGTGACCTGCTCGGGGGCCTCGGCGCCCGATCCGAGCCCGTCGGCTGACGCGTCGGGTGACACCCGGTCGGGTGACCAGGCGGCACCTTCCACACAGCACAAGAACAAGAAGTCTCCCAAGGGCTCCCTGGCCCGCACGGGCGCTGACTTGGGTGGCCTGGCCGGGGCGATGTTTGTCGGAGCGATCGGCGTTGCCGGTGTGTTCGCCCGGCGCCGCTTCAATCGTTACCAAAGCGAAAACAAGTAGCCCTTGACAGGGGAGGGGCGGCGCGGGAGACTCGGATCAGGCGTAAAAGTCGATCATGACAAATGTTCGCGCAATGGCTGCGTGGACATGATCCGCGGCCCGCGCCGCCACCGGTTCAAGGAAGAATCCACATCAACGGAGGAAAACACTCATGAAGCACCTCACGAAGCTCCTCGCTGCGGCGGGAGTCGCAACGCTCGCCTTGGCCGGCTGTGGTGGCGGTGGAGGAACCGCCACCAGCCAGTCGGGCGGGGCGAAGGACGCCACCTCGTTCAAGGCCTGCGCGGTCTCTGACGCTGGCGGCTGGGACGACAAGTCCTTCAACGAGTCCGCCTACGACGGCCTCAAGGCCTCCCAGACCAGCCTCGGCATCCAGATCAACACGGCCGAGTCCAACTCGGACGCGGACTTCAACCCGAACGTGGAGTCCATGGTGTCCGACGGCTGCAACCTGATCATCGGCGTCGGCTTCAACCTGGAGAAGGCAATCCACACCTCCGCCGAGGAGAACAAGGACGTGCACTACGCCCTCATCGACTCCAGCTTCAACGACGGTAACAACAACACGGTGATGCTGGACAACGCGCGTCCGCTGCTGTTCAACACCGCTGAGGCCGCCTACCTGGCAGGCTACGTGGCCGCGGGCATGACCAAGACCGGTAAGGTCGCCACCTTCGGCGGTATCCAGATCCCCTCGGTGACGGTGTTCATGGATGGCTTCGCTGACGGCGTCGCGGCCTACAACAAGGCCAAGGGCACGAACGTGCAGCTGCTCGGCTGGGACAAGGCTTCGCAGAACGGCTCCTTCACGCAGTCCTTCGACGATCAGACTCTCGGCAAGGAGCAGGCCCAGCAGTTCATCTCGCAGGGCGCGGACATCATCATGCCCGTCGCGGGCCCGGTCGGCCTGGGCGCTGCGGCGGCTGCCAAGGCGGATGGCAACACCTGGATCATCGGCGTTGACTCCGACTGGTACGAGGCCAACCCCGACTACTCGTCGATCGTGCTGACCTCGGTGATGAAGGAGATCGGTGCCTCGGTCGAGCAGGCGATCCAGGACTCGGTCAATGGCAAGTTCAGCTCGACCCCGTACGTGGGCACGCTGGCCAACGGCGGCGTCTCGATCGCCCCGTTCCACGATTTCGACGACAAGGTGTCCGCGGAGCTCAAGGCGGACCTGACCAAGCTCACGGACGACATCAAGTCCGGCAAGCTCGTCATCGAATCGCAGAACGCCCCGAAGTGATACGGCGCGTGTGGGGCTGGTGGCGGTGACGCTGCCAGCCCCACACGGGCATCGGGGGTTCACCCACCTGCTGGGGAAGGTCGAAGGAATGAAATTAGAGCTGCGGGGGATCACGAAGAGGTTTGGCCCCCTCATCGCCAACGACTCGATCGATTTAACGATTGAGGAGGGGCACATTCATGCCCTGCTCGGGGAGAACGGCGCGGGCAAGTCCACGCTCATGAACGTCCTGTACGGGATGCACGCCCCCGACGAGGGGCAGATCCTCATTGACGGTGAGCCCGTGACGTTCAAGGGACCCGGCGACGCGGTCGCGGCGGGCATCGGCATGGTGCACCAGCACTTCATGCTCATCCCCGTCTTCACGGTCGCCGAGTCGATCGCCCTCGGCTTCGAGCCGACAGGACCAGCCGGGATCATCAGCCGCGAGCGCGCCCGTCAGACGGTGCGCGAGGTCTCGGCGCGTTTCGGCTTCGACCTGGACCCCGATGCGCTCATCGAAGATCTACCGGTGGGGGCCCAGCAGCGGGTGGAGATCGTCAAGGCGCTGTCGCGCCAGGCGAAGGTCCTCATTCTCGATGAGCCAACCGCTGTGCTCACCCCGCAGGAGACGGACGAGCTGATGACGATCATGCGTCAGCTGGCCGACGCGGGGACCTCGATCGTGTTCATCACCCACAAGCTGCGCGAGGTGCGCGCGGTGGCCGACGAGATCACGGTCATTCGCCGCGGTCGGGTCGTGGGGCATGCGTCCCCGAGCGATTCCGAGGCCTCGCTCGCCACGCAGATGGTCGGGCGCGAGGTGCTCATGCGCGTGGAGAAGGAGCCCGCGCGCCCCGCGGGCGGTGGCCTGTCCTTCGAGGATGTGTCGCTGCTGGGTGCGGGTGGTGTTCCGCTGCTTGATCACGTGTCCTTCGATGTTCCCCGCGGTGAGATCCTGGCGGTCGCAGGCGTGCAGGGCAACGGACAGACGGAGCTGGCCGAGGTAATCCTGGGCCTGCAAACACCCGACAGTGGGGTCATCCGACTTGAGGACGCGGACATTACCCGCGCGAAGCCTCGCGAATCCCTGGACGCAGGAGTCGGTTTTATCCCCGAGGACCGTTCGACGGACGGCATCATCGCCTCGTTTTCGATCGCGGACAACCTGGTGCTCGACCAGTTCCGCTCCTCATCCTTCTCGGCTGCGGGCTCGCTCAAGCGCGGCGCGATCGCGCGCAACGCCCGTGAGAAGGAGACGGAATACGACATTCGTCTGACGTCGATCGAGGACCCGGTCTCCTCCCTGTCGGGTGGCAATCAGCAGAAGGTGGTCGTCGCCCGTGAGATGTCGCGCGACCTGACGCTGCTGGTCGCCAATCAGCCAACGCGCGGAGTCGACGTCGGCTCGATCGAGTTCATTCACCGCAGGATCGTGGACGTGCGGGACCAGGGCTGCGCGGTCCTGCTCATCTCCTCGGAGCTCGACGAGGTCGTCTCGCTTGCCGACCGCATCGCCGTCATGTACCGCGGTCGCATTGTCGGCGTCGTCCCGGCGGACACGGGCCGTGACGTCCTCGGCCTCATGATGGCCGGCGTCCCCCTCGACGAGGCCGTGGCGGCTTCCTCGGGATCCGCTGGGGACGCCGGGGCGCCTCGAAAGGAGGAACAATGAGCGCGCGCACGAGTAGGAGGCCGGGTGTCGTCACCCGGATCCTTGGCTCGCGGTGGTTTGTCTCGGTGCTGGCCGTCCTCACCCGGATCCTTGGCTCCCAGTGGTTTGTCTCGGTGCTGGCCGTCCTCATCGCCTTCGCGATCGGCGCGATCCTCATCGCGCTGTCGGGTGCATCCGTTCTGGATGCCTACTATGCGATGTTCCGCGGCTCCATCGTGGACCCGAACGCGGCGAACGCCGTTCGCATGATCAAGCCGCTGACGGACTCTCTCTTCTATTCGATCCCGCTGATTATTTCGGGCCTGGGCCTGGCGCTCGGTTTCCGAGCCGGCCTGTTCAACATCGGTGGCAACGGCCAGATCATCGTCGGAGCGCTCGCGGCCGTGTGGGTGGGCTTTGCTGTGAGCCTGCCGCCGGTTTTGCACACGCTGGTGGCCCTCCTCGTCGCGGTGATTGCGGGCGGCCTCTACGGCGGCATCGCGGGCGTGCTGAAGGCGAAGACGGGCGCGAACGAGGTGATCGTGACGATCATGCTCAACTCGATTGCGACGCTGGGCTTGGGATACACGCTCGCGCAGAAGGCATGGCAGGTGCCCGGAACGAATCAGCCGGTGACTCCGAAGGTCGCGGACAGTGCGGCGCTCGTGCGGCTGCTTCCCGCCCCCTTCAAGCTGCACGTCGGTTTCCTGGTCGCCATCGTCGCGCTGGGCCTCTTCTGGTGGCTGATCGAGCGATCCACGCTGGGCTTCCAGATCCGCGCGGTCGGCGCGAACGCGGCAGCCGCCCGCACGGCCGGTATCTCGGTCGAGCGCATCACGGCGATCACGATGGTTCTCTCGGGCGCGTTCCTCGGCCTGGCCGGGGCGAACGAGGCATTGGGGACCATCGGGTACGTCTCGCGTGACGTGGCCGGTTCGATCGGCTTCGACGCGATCACGGTGGCCCTCCTGGGCCGCAACAAGACGTGGGGAACCTTCGGCGCGGGGCTCCTCTTCGGTGCCTTCAAGGCGGGCGGTTACACGATGCAGGCCAAGGGTGTGCCGATCGACATGATCCTCATCCTGCAGTCGGTCATCGTTCTGCTGATCGCAGCGCCTGCGCTTGTGCGCTGGCTGTTCCATCTGCCCGATGCCCGTGCGCTCGCGGCTAATACGCGAAAGGGGAACGCCGATGAGCACAAGTGAGTCCACCGTCGTTACTCAGGTCGAGGCGAAGCGCTCGTGGAAGCTTCCCGGCATCTACGTGGCGGCCTGTGTGCTGCTCGTGGTCTTCGCGGCCACCGCGCGCGGGGACATGACCCTGCGCCTGAACGACAACTCGCAGTCCTACTCGATTCCCGACATCGTCACCGCGGGCGCGCCTGTCGTGTGGGTGCTTGCCGCGGCGTCGATCGCGATCACCGCGTGGACGATTATCGTGACCCTGCGGCGGGTAGAGCAACCCGCGTGGGCACGCGTCGGCGAGATGGCCGTCGTCGGGCTGTCCACGATCCTGGGATTCCTGTTCTACGCGGGCTCCGGTTCGACGGGCGTCGTCACCCTGACCTCGACGCTTGTGTCCACCGTGGCGATCTCGACGCCGCTCATCTTCGGCTCCCTCTCGGGCGTCATCTCGGAGCGCGTCGGCGTCGTTAACATCGCGATCGAGGGCGATCTCCTGGTCGGCGCCTTCGCGGGCGTCATGGCGGCCTCGTACTTCCAGACCCCCTACGCGGGCCTCGTCGCGGCTCCTCTCGCGGGTGCCCTCCTGGGGTCCCTCCTGGCGATCTTCTCCGTCAAGTACGGGGTGGATCAGATCATCGTCGGCGTCGTCCTGAACGTCCTGGCCCTGGGCCTGACGACGTTCTTCTACGGCACGATCATGAAGGATGCCCGGGAGAGCCTGAACACCGACCAGTTCTCGCTGTTCAAGATCAAGATTCCGCTGCTCTCGGAGATCCCGGTCATCGGCCCGGTTCTGTTCAACCAGTCGATCCTCGTGTACCTCATGTACGCGGCCGTCATCGCACTGTCCTTCTTCCTGTTCCGCTCCCGGTGGGGCCTGCGGCTGAGGGCCTGCGGTGAACACCCGCGCGCCGCCGACACGGTGGGCATCAACGTGGGACGTACGCGCACCCTCAACACGATCCTGGGGTCGTCCTTCGCTGGCCTGGGCGGCGCGTTCTTCACGATCGGTTCCGGCCTGGCGTTCACGGACAACATTTCCGCGGGTAACGGCTACATCGCCCTAGCCGCCATGATCCTGGGCAAGTGGAACCCGCTGGGTGCTATGGGTGCGGCCGTCATGTTCGGATTCGCGCAGGCCCTGGCGCGCATGCTGCCCAATATCGAGCCCGCGATCCCTGCCGACCTCGTCTCGATGATCCCCTACGTGGTCACGATCGTGGCCGTTGCTGGATTCGTCGGCAAGTCGCGTGCCCCCGCCGCTGAGAACATCCCCTACGTGAAGTGAGAATCCGCATGGATCCAACAGATATTGACTGGGACGACCTGCTGGCCGAGGCCATCGAGGCCATGAAGCACGCCTACTGCCCCTACTCGAACTTCCCCGTGGGTGCCGCGGGCCTGACGGCAGACGGCTGGCTTGTCAGCGGCTGCAACGTCGAAAACGCGGGCTACGGCGTCACCCTGTGCGCCGAGTGTGGCATGGTCTCCGACCTTATCCGTTCCGGCGGCGGCACCCTCGTCGCGGTCGTCGCCGTCAACGGCAACGAGGAGCCGGTGGCCCCGTGCGGGCGTTGCCGCCAGCTCATCTACGAGCACGGTGGGCCGTCCTGCCTGGTCCTCATGCCTGACGGTGTCGCGCCCATGACCGAGGTGCTGCCCGGCGCGTTCGGACCCCACGACCTGTCGAGCGTCGCCCAGGCAGCCCCGGCCTCGTCGGAAGAGAAAGAAGAACACGATGGCTCTCTTTGATGCCGTTGACATCATTCGCGTCAAGCGAGACGGGGGAGTGCTCACCCCCGACCAGATCGACTGGACGATCGACGCCTACACGAAGGGCGTCATCAAGGATGAGCAGATGGCCGCCCTGGCGATGGCGATCTTCCTGCGCGGCATGGACCGGGGCGAGATCGCCCGCTGGACGGACGCGATGATCCGCTCGGGGGCGCGCATGGACTTCTCCGGCATCGGCAAGCCGACGGCGGACAAGCACTCCACGGGCGGCGTGGGCGACAAGATCACGCTGCCCCTGGCCCCGCTGGTCGCGTGCTTCGGCGTGGCCGTCCCGCAGCTGTCGGGCCGAGGCCTGGGGCATACGGGCGGCACCCTCGACAAGCTCGAGGCGATCCCCGGGTGGCGCGCGCAGCTGAGCAACGACGAGATCATGACCCAGCTGGGGCAGGGGTGCGGCGCAGTCATCTGCGCGGCGGGCTCGGGCCTGGCACCCGCGGACAAGAAGCTCTACGCCCTGCGAGACATCACCTCGACCGTCGAGTCGATCGCGCTGATCGCCAGCTCCATCATGAGCAAGAAGATCGCAGAGGGGACGGGAGCCCTCGTCCTGGACGTCAAGGTCGGATCGGGTGCCTTCATGAAGGACCTGGACGCCGCGCGTGAGCTCGCCCGCACGATGGTCGATCTCGGGCGCGACGCGGGGGTCGCCACGCGCGCCCTCCTCACCGACATGTCTGTACCGTTGGGGCGCAAGATCGGCAACGCCCTCGAGGTGGAGGAATCCGTCGAGGTCCTCGCCGGAGGCGGCCCCCGCGACGTCGTCGAGCTGACGTGCGAGCTCGCGCGCAACATGCTCGACCTCGCGGGGGTGAGCGACGCCGACGTGGAGGCCGCCCTGGCGGACGGGCGCGCGATGGACCGCTGGCGTGCGATGATTCGCGAGCAGGGCGGAGACCCGGACGCCGCGCTGCCGCGCGCCGCGCACACCCACCAGGTCCTCGCCGAGGCCCAGGGAACCGTGGTCGGCATGGACGCCCTGTCCGTGGGCGTGGCCTCGTGGAGGCTGGGCGCTGGCCGAGCCGTCAAGGAGGATCCCGTGCAGGCGGGCGCCGGCATTGAAATCCACGCCAAGCCGGGCGACACCGTCGCGGCGGGCCAGCCCCTGCTCACGCTCCACACCGACGACGAGTGGCGCATCGAGCGCGCCCTGGAGTCCCTCTCCGGTGCCATCGAGATCGCCGACGGGGTGACCCCCGAGCCGCGCAGCGTCGTCCTGGAGACGGTGTCCTAAAGGCAGCCAGCGGCGAGCGCACGGGGAGGAGGAATCGTGGAACGGCGCGACGAACAGTCGATCGAGGCGGTCAAGCTCTACTACCAGCACGGCCTCAGCCAGGCCGAGGTCGCCACCCGCATGGGCCTGTCGCGCCCCACGATCGCCAAACTCCTCGCTCACGGCCGCGAGCGAGGCTTCGTGACCATCGAGATCCACGACCCGCGCGAGGATGCCTCGGAGATCGCCCTGCGGCTGGAGAGGCGCTTCGGCCTGGCCTGCGCGCGCGTCGCCCACGGCCCCGACATGACCGAGGGCGGGGCCATCGAGCAGGTCGGCCGCGTCGGTGCGGATGTGGTGACTCAGCTCGTGCGCGACGGCATGAGCGTCGGGATCTCCTGGGGGCGCACGATGAGCGCGCTCGCAGCCCACCTGACCCGCGCCCCGCGCGTGGGCGTGCGCGTCGTCCAGCTCAAGGGTGGGGCGTCCTTCTCTGAGAGGGCGACGCACGATTTTGAGATCATGCGTTCCTTTTGTGAGGCCTTCGGCGCGGAGCCGCGCTACCTGCCGCTGCCCGTCATTTTCCAGGACACCGCGATGCTCTCGATCGTGCGCCGCGACCGGTCGATCGAGCGGATCCTGGAGGAAGGGCGCGGGGTGGACGTGGCGGTGTTTACCGTTGGCTCCCTCGGACGTGAGGCCCTATTACTCAACCTCGGACAGCTCGAGGACGACGAGGTGGAGGCGCTCATGCGCGACGCGGTCGGGGACGCGTGCTCGCGATTTTTCACGCGCGAGGGCGACGTCGCCCTGGCGTCGGTCGACCGCAGGACGGTCGGCATTACGCTCGACGAGCTGCGCTCTCGCCCTGTGCGGGTGCTCGTTGCCGGCGGGCGTGTGAAAGCGGAGGCGCTGGGCACGGCGCTTCACATGGGGTTGGCCACGCATCTGGTGGTCGACCACGGCCTGGCTCTCGCGCTGCTGGAACGGCCGCGTGGGGCAACCCCGCGCGGGGTGCGTGATAGCACTCCAAGCGGATGAGAACATTTGTCAAACCACTCATTGACACATTTCAATTGCACGGCATAGCCTTGCGACAAGGGTAATGAAGCCTCGACGGAGCCCCGGGCTCCTCGACACCACAGGAGGACACATGCGCTCGACACCGCACATCAACCCCACCGCTCCCATCGCGCCGACGATCCTCCTGCCCGGAGACCCGCTGCGCGCGAAGTTCATCGCCGAGACCTTCCTGGAGGACGCCCAGCAGTTCAACGCCGTGCGCAACATGCTGGGCTACACCGGCACCTACCGCGGCACACCGGTATCCGTGATGGGGTCGGGCATGGGCATTCCCTCGATCTCGCTGTACGCCCACGAGCTGATCCACGAGTTCGGCTGCACGCGCCTCGTGCGCGTGGGCACGTGCGGCGCTCTGCAGCCAGACGTCAACCTGTACGACGTCGTGGTCGCCCAGGCCGCGTGCTCGAACTCGGCGTTCCTCGATCAGTACCAGATCCCCGGCTCCTACGCCCCGATCGGTTCCTTCCGCCTCATTGACGATGTGGTGCGCCGCGCCCGCGAGGCGGGCGTTCCTATCCACGTAGGCAACATCCTCTCCTCTGACACGTTCTACAACGCGAACCCGACCTTCAACGAGGCCTGGCAGCGCATGGGCGTGCTCGCGGTCGAGATGGAGTCCGCGGGTCTGTACGCGACCGCCGCCCACGCGGGCGTCGAGGCCGTGGGTATCTTCACGGTCTCGGACTCCCTGGTCACGGGCGAGGCCACCGACGCTCAGGCGCGTCAGACGTCCTTTACCACCATGATGGAGCTGGCCCTGCCCCTGGCCCAGCTGTGATGCGACAAGAAAGTAGTTTTATGAACAAGCGTGATGTGGCCGCGATGATCGACCACACGATCCTCAAGCCCGAGGCCACCCGGGCGGACGTTGCCCGCATCGTCGAGGAGGGTGCCGCGGCCGGCACCTTCTCGGTGTGCGTGTCCCCCTCGATGCTGCCCCTGGACGTTCCCGAGGGCCTGAAGGTCGCCTGCGTGGTCGGCTTCCCGTCGGGTGCGGTCAAGCCCCAGGTCAAGGCTTTCGAGGCCGCCCAGGCCGTCGCCGACGGTGCGGACGAGATCGACATGGTCATCAACATCGAGTTGCTCAAGGACTCGCGCCTTCGTGAGCTCGAGGAGGAGATCGCGGCCGTGCGCCGCGTCGTCCCCGCCCCGCGCATCCTCAAGGTCATCATCGAGTCCGCCGCTCTGACGGACGACGAGATCGTCGCCGCCTGCACGGCCTCGATGGCGGCGGGCGCGGACTTCGTCAAGACCTCGACGGGTTTCCATCCCGCGGGCGGCGCCTCGACCCACGCGGTCGCGCTCATGCGCGCCACGGTCGGCGACGCCCTGGGGGTCAAGGCCTCGGGCGGCATCCGAGACGCGCAGAGCGCCCTGGCAATGATTGAGGCCGGTGCCTCCCGCCTGGGAGTGTCTGCAACCAACGCTATCCTGGCGGGACTGGAGGACTAAAGACGATGGAGCTGCTCGAGCGCGCCCGCCAGTGGGCGAGCCACGACCCTGACCCCGCCACAGCCTCGGCCCTGAGCGCCGACATTGAGGCCGCACAGCGTGGCGACGAGGAGGCGGTGGCCCGCGTGGGTGCGGCCATGAACGGCCCCCTCCAGTTCGGCACAGCCGGCCTGCGAGGCGTCGTGGGTCCGGGGGAGTCGCGCATGAATCTCGCGGTCGTCATCCGCGCGACCGCCGGCCTGTGCGAGGTTGTCAAGCGCCACGCAACTGGCACGCCCACGCTGGTGGTTGGCTGCGACGCCCGCTACGGGTCCTCCGAGTTCGCCACGGCTGCCTGCCGCGTGGCCTCCGCCGCCGGCGTGCGTGTCCTCGCGCTGCCCCAGGCCAACCCGACTCCGCTGACCTCCTTCGCGGTGCGCCACTACGATGCGGACGCGGGCGTCATGGTGACCGCCTCCCACAACCCCGCCCCGGACAATGGCTACAAGGTCTACCTGGGCGGCACCGTCGCGCAGGGCGACGGGCGCGGCGTCCAGATCGTCCCGCCCTTCGACGCGGAGATCGCGGCGGCCATCGAGGCTGCCCCGCCCGCGGACGAGGTCCCGATGAGCGACGACCTTGTTGAGGCCGTGGATCCGCGCGAGGAGTACGTGGCCTGCGCGTCCGCCCTGGCCTCGGGTGAGGCCTCGGTGCGCGAGGACCTGCGCATCGTGCTCACCGCCATGCACGGCGTGGGCGCTGCGATCACCTCGCGTGTCCTGTCTGAGGCCGGTTTCTCTCACGTCTCCCTCGTGGCGGCGCAGGCCGATCCCGATCCGGACTTCCCGACCGTGCCCTTCCCCAACCCCGAAGAGGCCGGCGCCCTCGACATGGCGATCGAGCAGGCGCGCGAGCAGGGGGCCGACCTCATCATCGCGGTCGACCCCGACGCGGACCGCTGCGCGCTCGCGGTGCCCGACCCCACCTCGGAGACGGGATGGCGTCCGCTGAGCGGCGACCAGATCGGCTCGCTGCTGGGTGAGTTCCTGGCCTCGCGCGGCATGAAGGGCTCGCTCGCGAACTCGATCGTGTCTTCGCGCCTGCTCTCGCGCATCGCCCGCGCCCACGGCCTGGAGCATCACACGACGCTCACGGGCTTTAAGTGGATCGCCCGCGCCCCGGGCCTCGGCTTCGGCTACGAGGAGGCCATCGGCTTTTGCCCCGACCCCGCCCATGTGCGCGACAAGGACGGTATCGCGACCTCGGTCGTCGCCGCCTCCCTGGTGGCCGCGCTCAAGGCGCAGGGACGCAGCGTGTGGGACGAGCTGGAGCGCCTGGCGCGTCTGCACGGCCTGCACGTGAGCTCGCCGCTGACCTTCCGCGTCGAGGAGATCGAGCAGATCGCGAGCGGCATGGCGCGCCTGCGTGCCCAGCCGCCGAGCGTTCTTGCCGGTTCTCCCGTCGTCGAGGTCTCGGACCTGTCGCAGGGGTACGGTGGCCTGCCGCCCACGGACGGCGTCCTGGTGCTCACCGAGGCGGGGGACCGCGTCATCGCGCGCCCCTCGGGCACCGAGCCCAAGCTCAAGTGCTACCTCGAGGTGATCCTGCCGGTCACCGAGGGCGAGCCGGTGCCCTGGGAGCAGGCGCGCGAGCGCCTCGAGGCAATTAAGGGAGCTTTTGCCGAGATTATCGGCCTGTAGGAGCGAATCGGGCCTCCGTCGGCGTATTTTCTGTGGGTATAGCCCTGCGTAACAAAATAGATAACGCTATACTTGCGTATATGGCAACTCACAGTGAATCGCTGGCGGAGGCCCTGCCCTTCGCCGACCGGCCCGTCGAGAAGGCGCCCGGCCACTGGGTCCTCGCACGCGCCGGGAAGACGGTGCTGCGCCCCGGCGGCCTCGCCCTCAGCACGTGGGCGCTCAAGCGTGCCGTGTTGCCCGGTTCGGACGTCGTCGAGTTCGCGCCTGGCCTGGGCGTCACGGCCTCGGCGATTATTGGGGTGGGCCCCGGCTCCTACATCGGCGTGGAGCGCGATCCGAACGCCTCCGCGCGTGTGGACGCCATCGCCTCGGGCGTGGGGCGCTGCGTGAACGCCGACGCGGCGCAGACCGGCCTGCCGGACGAGAGCGCGGACGTCGTCGTCGGCGAAGCCATGCTCTCCATGCAGGGGGAGAAGGCCAAGCGTGCCATCATGAGCGAGGCCGCGCGCATCCTGCGTCCCGGCGGCCGCTACGTCATCCACGAGCTGGCGATGCGCCCCGACACGATCCCGGAAGAACCCGCCACCGAGATCCGCCGGGCGCTGGCCCGCGCCATCAACGTCAACGCCCGCCCCCTCACCGTCGCCGACTGGAGGCGCGCGCTCGAAGATGTCGGCCTCGTCGTGGAAGAGACCCGCACGGCCCCCATGGCCCTCCTCAAGCCCGGCCGCATGATCGCCGACGAGGGAGCGCTCGGCGCGCTGCGCATCATGCGCAACGTCGCGCGGGACAAAGACCTGCGTGAACGCGTCACGACGATGGCGCGCACGTTTAAGAAATATGACCGACACCTGTGCGGCGTCGCCATCGTCGCGCGCAAACCCAAGGAGAGCCAATGAGCCTGTCGCCCGAATCGAACACCGAGGTCCCCACGCCGATCATGACGGACCTGCAGGACATCGCCTCGATGATCCAGATCAACGAGGAGGCCACAGTCTCGCGCACCGTCATGCACGCCGAGGGCGTGCGCCTGGTCCTCTTCAGTTTCGACAAGGACGAGATCCTCAGCGAGCACACCGCCGCGATGCCCGTCATCCTCCACACCCTTGAGGGTGCTCTCGAGATCGAGGCCGACGGTCGCACCGTCGTCCTCAAGCCCGGCGACGTCATCCACTTCGGCACGCGCCTGCCGCACGCCGTGCGCGCGCTTGAGCCCTCGAAGCTGGCCCTGTACATGCTGGATCGCCGCGAGCGCCCCAAGGCCTGAGGCCCGACACTGTGCGGCGGGCCCCGTCCTCGTGAGGTGATGCACGAGGCCGGGGCCCGTTTGTCGTATCCGCGCGGGGCGTTACTTCATTGACGCCTTGCCGGCGCCCTGTGCGACCAGCCAGAGGCCGGCCTCGACGATGAGCCCAGAGACGATGAAGACGATGGGCACGGAGATGCGCGCGTCCATGAGGGTGGTGGCCGCCAGTGCGATTCCGTGGGCGGTGCCCAGGACGCCGCCGCCGAAGAGGATGGGCCACGCGGCGCGGTGGGCGCGCTCCCACGCCTCGGTGGCGGGCTCGACGCCCGCCAGGCGCAGCCCCAGGGGAGGGCGGCACACGCCGGCGCGCGCGGTCAGGCCCGAGGCAAACAGGTAGAGGCCACCCGCGATGAGAGCGACGGCGAGAATCAGGAAGGCGGCGATCAGTCCGACGTGCACGGGAACCCCTCGAAAGATAAGCGTTTCACGGCCGTTTCACGAAGGGCCGCGCGCCCATTCTACCCGGCCCCGGCCTCGTCGCCGCGAACGCAGTGGCGAGCGGCGGCCAAGCCGCGCGCCCGAGCCAGCCCCGCTCAGAAGTAGCAGGCGAGCGGGCCGTTGGGGCCCGGCACGACGGTGACGGGGGTGTCGAAGATGTCGGTGAGGACCTCGTCGCGCATGATCTCCTCGGGCGTGCCCATGAAGGCGACCTTTCCATCCTTGAGCGCGCAGATCTGGGAGGCGTAGCGCGCCGCGAAGTTGATGTCGTGCAGGACGATGACGATCGTGCGCGAAAACTCGCGGGCCGCCCGCTCCAGCATCCGCATCATCTCGACGCTGCGCGCGATGTCCAGGTTGTTGAGGGGCTCGTCCAGCAGGACGTACTCCGTCTCCTGGGCGAGCACCATGGCGACGTAGGCGCGCTGACGCTGGCCGCCCGAGAGCTGATCCAGGTAGCGACCCTCCAGCTCCTCCAGGTCGAGGAAGCCGATGTAGCGGTCGATGATCGCCTCATCCTGCGCGCTCAGGCGTCCCTTCGAGTGCGGGAAGCGCCCGAAACCCACCAGCTGACGCACCGTGAGGCGCGAAATGAAGTGGTTCTCTTGGCGCAGGATCGACAGGGTGTGCGCCAGCTCGGAGGACTTTGTCGTCGCGACGTTGAGGCCGCCGACCTCGATCGTGCCCTCGTCGATGCCGAGGAGGCGCCCGATCATGGTGAGGATCGTGGACTTGCCCGCGCCGTTGGGGCCCACGAGAGCCGTGATGCCGCCCGTGGGGATGTCGAGGGAGACCTCGCCGATGCGCACTGACGGCGAGTACTGCTTGACGACGGAATTGATGGAGATCACAGGCGGCCCTTCCGCAAAATAGTGACGATGAACGCGAGCCCGCCGACGAACTCGATGATGATGGAGACGACGCCCTGCGTGTTGAACACGTGATTCATGACGAAGTACGCGCTGGCCAGGATCGCGGCACCCAGGGCGACGGACATCGCGAAGATGTAGCGGTGGTCGTGCGTGTCCGAGAACTGGTAGGCCAGCGTCGCCACGAGGAACCCGAGGAACGTCATGGGACCCACGAGGGCGGTCGACGTGGCCATGAGGATCGACACCAGGACGAGGACGAGCACGGACGTGCGGCGATGGTTCAGGCCCAGGTTGGTGGCCGTCTCGCGGCCGAGTGAGAGCACCGACAGCTGGCGCGTGAGCAACACGAGGGCGATGGCTGCGGCTGCGACGAGGGGGACCGCGATCGGGAAATACTCCTTCTGGGCGTTCGCGATCGACCCGAAAAGGCGCGCCGTGAGCACGTCGAACTCCGAGGGAGTGAGCAGCCTCTGCATGAAGGTGGAAATCGAACCGAGGCCAGCGCCCAGCATGACGCCGATGAGGAGCATCGCGTGCATCGAGGCGCGCTGCGAGGTGAGCAGCCACGAGTAGAGCGCGAGGGTCAGGGCGATCATGAGGGCGAGCTGCCCGACGAAGTTGCCGACCGTCGCCGACGCGTTGAGGCCGGCGACGCCCAGGAAGAAGATCGTGGAGGTGTGGATCGCCCGGTACAGGGACTCGAAACCAAGGATCGAGGGCGTGATGATGCGGTTGTTCGCCACCGTCTGGAAGGCGACCGTCGCCATGCCCTGGCATACCGCGACGATGGCGATCGCGAGGACCGCGAAGGCGCGCCGGCGGGCGAGCCTCCAGAACACCGGGGTGCCGAACTGTGCGGGGTTCTTCCACGTCAGGAGGCCGATGCAGGCGAGGATCGCCACTGCGCACACGAGACCGAAGATGATCCACCAGCGGCGCCGGGCGGCCGGGGACGTGAACGCGCCCGTGCGTCGGGCGGGGCGCTTCGTGGGCACGGACGAGGCCGGGGCGGGGACCGGGGAGGCAGCCTCGCGTTGCGCGGGGGAAGTCATGACGCTCACAGGACGGCTCCCTTCCTGGCCTGGCGCAGCACGAGCGCGATGAAGACGAAGGCTCCGAGGACACCCAGGATGACCGACACGGGCATCTCGAAGGGGGAGATGATTGTGCGTGCCAGCAGATCTGTGACCGTGACCAGGGCGATGCCCGCCAGGCATACCCAGGGGAGGTTCGTGCGCAGGTTGTCACCCATCGACATGGACACGAGGTTGGGGACGATGAGGCCCAGGAAGGGAAGCGATCCGACGACGACGGTGACGACGCCGGTCGCCACGGCCACGAGCCCCGTCGCGATGAGGACCATGCGGTGGTAGTTGACGCCGAGGGAGATCGCGATGTCCTCGCCGAGGGACACGGCCGTCAGCCGGTCCGCCATGATGAACACGACCGCGACGACGACGGTGACGATCCAGAGGACCTCGTACTGGCCCTCGTAGACCGACGTGAAGGACCCCTGGAACCAGACGGACACGCTCTGCAGGGTGTTCGTCTCGAGCGCCAGGAACGTCGAGATCGCGGAGACAACCGCGCCGAGCATCATGCCCATGATCGGCACGAGCAGCGAGGAGCGCAGGGAGACGCGGCGCAGCAGCGCGAAAAACACCATCGTGCCCACGAACGCGAAGACGATCGCGCAGGTCATGCGCACGAGGATCGGGGCACCGGGCCACACGATCATGATGACGAGCAGGCCCAGCCCCGCCCACTCGGTCGTGCCCGTCGTCGAGGGCTCAGCGAAGCGATTCTGGGTGACCAGCTGCATGACGAGGCCGCTCATCGACATTGCGGCACCCGACAGGACGAGCGCGATCGTGCGGGGGACGCGCACGGCGAGGAAGATCTGCCAGCCGTCGTCCTG
The DNA here is from genome assembly GCF_001064145.1 of Sanguibacter keddieii. GTDB lineage: Bacteria > Actinomycetota > Actinomycetes > Actinomycetales > Actinomycetaceae > Pauljensenia. The sequence continues at coordinate 82,811 of NZ_JVOJ01000032.1, read as the reverse complement.
GGAGAGGATCGAGTACTCGCCGGTCGACAGGGACAGGATGAGGAGCGCAACCACGGCGAGCGTGGCCAGGGCAAGCGCCAGGGGGCGATGCTTCGACGAGGCCGGGGTGGCCTCGCGCTGAAGCGCCACGTCCGCGGGCGGGGTGGTGGTGGGGGAGTGCGTCATAAGAAAACGGGGTGCGGGTGCCGCCCGGGAAGGCGGCACCCGCTTGCGTGTCAGAGGGTCACTTCTTCGCGGCCTCGAAGGCGTCCGCGATGGAGTTGAAGATCTCCGTGTAGGTGATGATGGACTCGTTGGTGTACGTGTCGTTGGGCGCGTAGATGACGTGCTTGCTTTGCAGCGCGGCGACGTTTTGCAGGGCGGCGTTGTCGTTGATGACGGTCTCGGCCGGGGTGTTCGATCCGTCCTTGGTGATGGCGGCATCACGGTCGAGGACGAAGATCCACGCCGGGTTGGCCTCGGCGATGGCCTCGACGGAGATGTCGTCACCGGTGTGCGAGTCGGTCGACCCCTCGACCTCGAGGGCGGGCTTCAGGCCGAGCAGGTCGAAGACCGGTCCCCACGTGCGGCCCTTGCCGGGTGCCACGTAGCCGATGTTGCCTCCGGAGACGTCAACGGCCATGACGGTCGAGGAGCCGTCGTAGGCCTTCTTCGCGCGCTCGATCGAAGCGTTGAAATCGTCGACGAGCTTCTTGGCCTCGTCCTGCTTGCCGAAGATCTCGCCGAGGTCGGTGACCTCGCGGATGAGCTCCTGGTCGAAGGGCTGGCCCTCGCGCGGCTCCAGGTTGATGAGCGGGACGTCGGGTGCCAGCTCCTTGATCTGCGCGTCGTACTTGGAGAAGCGCTGGCCGGAGATGATGAGGTCGGGTTCGGCTGCGACTAGGGCCTCCAGGTTGGGGTCGCGGTGCATTCCCACGTCCGCAACCTCATCGCCACGGAAAGCGGTGATGGTCGAAGGCAGCAGTTTCTTCGGGGCCGCGACGAGGGGCACATCCCACTGCTGCAGCACCTCGAAGGTGCGGTTGTCGAGGGAGGCCGCGCGGGTGACGGGCAGCTTGATCTCCACTGTGCCGTCGTTCGCTTCGATGCTCACGGACGAGGCCTGGGTGGCCTGCGTGGTCTCGCTGGGCGAAGCGGAGGACTGGGAAGACGAAGTGGTGGTGCCGGAAGAACATGCGGCCAGGCCGAGGGCGGCAACGGCGGCGATGGCGGCCAGGGAGGTGGTCGTACGAGACATCATTTCTCCGTAGAGGTTTGCTGTGCTGGGGCTAAAATAGAAAAAGCTAGGCTTACCTAACTGTCAAAACCAACCATACCGAAATTTAGGGTCTCGTGCGTGTGAGTGTGCACATAGTTTCGCGCTGCTCCGTTGGGCTCCACGCTCACGCGTTCGTCGACCGCACTTCCCTCGCGCTGACTGTGGTCGCTTGTTGTCAAGCTCACGCATTTCAGAAATTTCGCACGTAATTTGGCTCACCTAAAATATATTAGTACATTGAAAAATGGCGTATTTTCAACGTTTTTGGCATGTGATCCCGCGACGTCTCGGGGGAATTACGTGCGAAATTGTGAGTGCTGCTGTGAGTAAGCCGAGGGGCGGTGCTCACGTGAGCACCGCCCCGGGAACTAGCTCGGTCAGCCGAGCGAGCGTGAAGTCGGGAACTAGCCCGGAATTCTGAGCGAAATGTCAGGTCAGTCGACCAGGCCCTTCACGGCCTCGTCAAGTTCGGCGACCCAATCCGCGCCCGACACGTCCGAGGGCATGCGCCAATCCCCGCGCGGGGACAGGGAGCCGCCGGCCATGACCTTCGGGCCGTTGGGCAGGGCGCTGCGCTTGAACTGCTGGCTGAAGAAACGCCACAGGAACAGGCGCTCCCACTTGACGATCTCCTCGAGCGAGTATGCGACCTTGTCCTCCTCGGGGAAGCCGACCGGCCAGGAGCCGACCGAGGCGTCCGACCAGGCCTTCTCAGCGAGGAATGCGATCTTCGAGGGGCGCGCGCCGCGGCGCAGCACGTAGTAGAGCGTGAAGTCCTGCAGGTTGTAAGGGCCGATCTTGTCCTGCGTGGACTGCATCTTCTCGCCCGGCTTGGCGGGAACCAGCTCAGGAGAGATCTCCGTGTTGAGGATCGACAGGAGGACCTCGCCGACGCGATCGTCGAACTGCTTGGAGGCCACCACCCAGCGGATCAGATGCTGTATGAGGGTCTTCGGCACGCCCGTGTTGACCGCGTAGTGGCTCATCTGGTCGCCCACGCCGTACGTGCACCAGCCCAACGCCAGCTCGGACAGGTCACCCGTGCCCAGAACGATACCGCCCAGGTGGTTGGCCAAGCGGAACAGGTAGTCGGTGCGCAGGCCCGCCTGGACGTTCTCAAAGGTCACGTCGTAGGTGGCCTCGCCCTCGCCGTAGGGGTGACCGATGTCGGCCAGCATCTGCGTGGCCGCCGGGCGGATGTCGATCTCCTGGAAGGAGGTGCCCAGGTACTCGCACAGGCGGGTCGCGTTCTTCTTCGTGCGCTCGGAGGTGGCGAAACCGGGCAGCGTGTAGCACAGGATGTCCGTGCGCGGACGGCCCAGCAGGTCCATCGCGCGGGAGGCCACGACCAGCGCGTGCGTCGAATCCAGGCCGCCCGACACGCCGATGACGATTTTCGGGTTGCCGATCGCCCGCAGGCGCTGGACCAGGCCAGCCACCTGAATGTTGTAGGCCTCGTAGCAGTCCTGCTCCAGGCGCGTCGGGTCGTTGGGGACGAAGGGGAAACGGTTGACGGCTCGCTCCAGGCCCAAGTCGGTGCGCGGCGGGTCGAGCGTGAACTCCACCTCCTGCGGGGACAAGCGCTCATCCCCCGCGAAGTAGCGCTGGGCGTTGTCCGTGAACGAGTTCTGACGCTTGCGCTCCGTGCGCAGTCGCTCCAGGTCCACGTCGGCGATCGTGATGTGCGCGCCCTCCTGGAAGCGCTCGCCGATCGCCAGGCGTTCCCCGGCCTCGTAAATCATGGTTTCGCCGTCCCAGGCGAGGTCCGTGCTGGACTCGCCCATGCCGGCCGCCGTGTACACGTAGGCGGCCGAGCAGCGCGCGGACACCGAGCGCACCATGAGCTCGCGATCCGCGCCGCGCCCGACGGTAATCGGGGAGGCGGACAGGTTCGCCAGGACGGTCGCGCCCGCGAGCGCCAGCTCCGTGGATGGGGTGACGGGTACCCACATGTCTTCGCAGACTTCGATGCCGATGGTCAGGCCGGGCACGTCGTCGGCGGACAGGAGGACTTGGCCGAAGGGAACCCACACGGGGCCGCCGCTGAACTCCTCGACGCCGCCCCACGGCACCTCGATGCGCTCGCAGGCGCGCGGGGGCATGGTGACGAAGTGGCGCTTCTCGTAGAACTCGCGGTAGTTGGGCAGGTGGGACTTGGGGACGATCGCGAGGACGCGTCCGCGGTGGATGGCGACGGCGCAGTTGTACAGGGCGTTGTCCTTGCGCAGGGGTGCACCCACGATGAGGAGGGGCAGCAGGTCGGCGCTTGCCTCGACGATGGTGGCGAGGGCCTTCTCGACGTTATCGAGTAGCACGTCCTGCAGGAGGAGATCGTCAATGGCGTAGCCGGAGACGCACAGTTCGGGGAAAACACCCATCGCGACGCCGCGAGTATCGAGCTGGCGGGCTGCGTCGATGATCTCGCGCGCGTTCTCGAACGGGCGAGCGGGGTGTGTGGGCAGGGTCACGGCGGCAACGCGCGCAAAACCCTGATCGTAGAGGGAATGGAAGTTCATAGTTCTCCTTTGGTACTGGGCTTATTCTTGCGCACTCGGCGCGCTCGCGCTTTTCATTGACGAGGCCGGGGCTGGGGCGGGTGGGCGGCGCAGGGGTGGGTCGAGGACGAAGGCGGTGTCGTCGACGCCCGGGACCAGGCGGTAGAGGGCTGCCGGGCGTCCGGCGCCCTCGCGCACCGTGCCTCCCGTCGGCTCGATAAATGATGCTGTCTTTGTTGCTTTGCGGTGAAAGTTGCGCGGGTCGAGCGCCGACCCCCAGATGGCTTCGTAGGTGTTACGCAGTTGTGTGATCGTGAACTCGGGGCCGCAGAAGGACGTGGCTAGGGGTGAGTATTCGATCTTGGAGCGGGCGCGCTCGACTCCGTCTGCGAGGATTGCCGCGTGATCGAAGGCGAGGGGTGAGGTGGGAGCAAGGAGAGCGTCGACGGGATGCCAGAGGGCTCCTGCGGCGTCGCCGCCCGAGCGGGTTGGTGAGAATGAGGGGGCGAGGAGGAGGTAGGCGACGGAGAGAACGGGCCCGCGCGGGTCGCGGCCTTCCGGCCCGTAGGAACGCAGCTGTTCGAGATGTCCTGGCGGAGTAATGCCGGTTTCCTCTTCGAGTTCGCGCGCTGCGGCCTCCACGGTCTGCTCGCTCTCGCGAAGAAAACCGCCTGGCAGGGCCAGGTGGTTCTTGAAAGGCTCAATTCCGCGCCGCACGACGAGGGTGTGGAGCGTGTTCTTGATGACCGTCAGGGCGACGATGTCGACCGCGACGGGGATGGTGAGGGGTGAGGTCATGGTGTAAGCCTAGCTTATTTGTGTCGATTTGACATTAAATGTCTAATGAGGTTATCGTCATCCTGACATAAACAAATGGGTCACCAACCAAGGAGCCATCATGGGAACCCTTCACCGCCACCCCTTCCTCATCCGCTACCAGGGCGGAGCCGGCGACCACGTCGTCCAGATCCGCGCCGGACGCACCATCCGGTCCGGCGTCGGCCAGTCTTTCTGGCTGCGAGCCGGACGCTGCGCGCTCGCGGAAGTCCCCACCGCCAACCGCGCCCACAGCTTCCTGGTCCAGACGACCACCGCTGACCAGCAGAACATCAACGCGCAGGTTTCGATCACCTACCACATCGACGACGCCGAGGCTGCCGCCGCGCACTACGACTTCGGGCTCTATCCGCGCGAGGCCGGGGCGGACGCCCAGGGCCTGTGGCAGATCGACGAAACCGTCACCCGCATCGCTTTCTCCGCCCTGGCCTCGGCAATTGGCGAGATGACGCTGACCGACGCCATTTCCGGATCCCTCGAACGGGTCGGCCGAGTGTTGGCCCAGGCCTTTGCCTCCGATGAGCAGCTGCGGGCCACCGGCGTCGCTGTCGTCGACGCACGCCTCCTGAGTCTGCGCCCGGACGAAGGAGTCGAATCCTCCCTGCGCGCCCCTCTCCTCGAGCAGCTCCAGGCCGAGGCCGACCGCGCCCTCTACGAGCGCCGGGCGCTCGCGGTCGAACGAGAGTCCCAGATCTCCGAAAACGAGATGCAGTCCAAGCTCGACTTGGCCCGTAAGCGTGCTGACCTGGTCGATCAGGAAGGCCATAACGCCAGGCGTGAGGCCGAAGAAAAGGCCGCCGCTGACGCGATTGAGGTCGAAGCGGAAGCGCGCCGTATCACCGAAAAAGCCAAAGCGTACGAGGTCGACTGGAACACCGCGGGCCGCGCACGCATCGCCAACGACGCGGCCTACATCCAGGCCCTCGCGGCAGCCGGGCCCGAAGTGGCCCGCGCCCTCGCCCTGAAGGAAATGGCGAAGAACATGCCGTCCTTCGGGAACATCACGATCACCGCCGACGTGCTCAGCGACCTCGTCGCGGCCTTCACCGGCTCCGCGAAGGCGGGTCAGTAGACATGCGCCGCCGCGCCGTCATCGTCCGACGCCCCACCGAGTTAGACGAGCTCATGGACCGCTATTCCACGCGCGGCCAGGTTGAATTTGTCCTGCGCAGCCGTGGGCGCACCCTCGCCTCCGTCGAGCGTGCGCACGAGTCTCACGTGGCCGCCCTGGCTCGCGTGCGGGCAGGAATACCGCAGGGGTGGGCGAGCGCCGACGTCGAGCGTGACTCCCTGTCGCGCTTCCTCTTCGCCCCCGAGGACGTCATCGTCGTCGTGGGACCCGACGGTCTGGTCGCCAACGTTGCCAAGTATGCGGGCGACCAGGCCGTAGTCGGCGTCAACTCGGTGCCTCAGTCGAACGCAGGTGTGCTCGTTCGATGCACTCCCGACCAGGGGGTCGCGGCCCTCGGGCGCATCGAGGCGGGTGCCGACCTGCGGGTGGACCAGCTGACGATGGTCCGGGCAACCGCCGATGACTCACGCACGCTCACCGCCCTCAACGAAGTGTTTATCGGGCATCCGAGCCACCAGAGCGCCCGCTACGAGCTGGCCCTTGGGACCACCGTCGAGCGGCAGTCCTCCTCGGGCGTCGTTGTCTCGACCGGGACCGGGGCGACCGGGTGGGGCGCATCCCTCAAACGCGGCCGCCACATGGGGGACCTGCCCGCGCCGACCTCGCGCTCGCTCGCGTGGTTCGTGCGCGAGGCGTGGCCCTCGCCCTTCACCGGCGTCGAGCACACCGAGGGGATCTTGGATGAGGACGAAGACCTCGGCCTCGTCGTCGCCTCCGAATCCCTCGTCCTGTTCGGCGATGGCATGGAGTCTGACCGCCTGACCCTGACGTGGGGCCAAAGCGTGCGGATTTCGCGCGCCCCGCGTGCCCTGTCCCTCGTTGACCCCGCCGGCCTGGGGGAGGGCTGATCCTGTGGGTGTGCATGATCGCACTGAGACTACGTGCTACTCGCGCGCACACCTCGTTCACTGTGTCGGGGGGATGTTCGAGAGCGTGCCGATGGGGCTGATGACATCGCGCAGGGCAGCGGGGTGGCGCAAGGCGCGCATATGCGGATAGGTTACGAACATCCGGATAGGTTATGAAGATGCGGATAGGAAAATAAGCTATCCGGATGTGCATAACCTATCCATATGCGCACAACCTATCCGGATGTGCGCAGGGGAGGGGTCCTGTGCGTTGGGGCCGTGGCCTGTGAGTGGATACTGTGCGCCGCAAGCCCTACGCGGGAACGACGCCCCGCGCGCGCAGCTGGTCCATGACGCGGTCGAGGGTCGCGCCCACCGGCTCGCGGATGATCAGGTCGGCGTGTGCGTCGGCCGAGGTCGGGGTGGCGTTCATGAGCACCAGGTGGTCCCCCGAGAAGTAGTTGATGAGGCCCGCCGCCGGGTAGACCACGAGGGACGTGCCCGCCACGATCAGCACGGACGCTCGCGCGATGGCGGACACGGCGGCCTCGATGACGCCCTGGTCGAGGCCTTCCCCGTACATGACGATGTCTGGGCGCATCTGCCCTCCGCACGACGGGCACGCGGGCACGGGATCACCGTCAACCGTGACGGCATCCCCTAATGATGCGACGGCCCCGCAGCTCGTGCACACGAGCCGCTCCCAGTTGCCGTGTAGCTCCCACACGGCGCGCGACCCGGCCCGCTGGTGCAGGCCGTCGATATTCTGCGTGATGACCGCGTCCAGGCGCCCCGCGGCCTCCAGAGATGCCAGTGCCCTGTGCGCGCCGTTGGGCTCCACCGGACGGTAGATCTCGTGGAACCACTCCCAGTAGGCCTGCGGATGCCGCTCAAAGAAGTCGATGCTCAGCACCGTCTCCAGGGGAATCTCGCGCTCCTGAAAGTAGAAGCCGTTTGCCCCGCGAAAATCGGGGATCCCCGACTCGGTGGACACGCCCGCGCCGCCGAAAAACACGGTGGACGGTGAGGCAGCGATCCATTCCGCCAGGGTCGAAACATCATCGTTCATGAAGGCCTCCTCGCTCGCGCTACATTCCCAGGATACGCCCGAGGCCGGGGCCCCACGCGGGAACCCCGGCCTCGGGCGGAAAAACCGATCAGGCGAAGGTCAGCGCCTGGCGGGCGATCGCCAGCTCCTCATTGGTCGGGTAGACGACGAGGGTCACGGCTGAGTCGGGAGCGGACACGATGCGCGGTTCCTTGACGCGGCCCTTGTTGGCCTCGACGTCGATCTTGACGCCGAAGGGAGCGAGGGCCTCGGCCAGCTCGCGGCGCACGTCGTCGTCGTTCTCGCCGATGCCGGCGGTGAAGGTGATGACGTCCAGGCCACCGAGCTCAGCGGCGTAGGAACCCACGTACTTCAGCAGGCGATTGATGTACACGTCCATGGCGGTACGGGCGCGCTTGGAGGCCTCGGGGTCGGAGGTGTTGTTGATGACCCCCCACACGGAGCGCATGTCGGACTCGCCGGTCATACCCTTCATGCCGGACTTCTTGTTGAAGAGGGTGTCAACCTCGTCGACGCTCATGCCGGCGACGCGCTGCAGGTGGAACACGACGGCCGGGTCGATGTCGCCGGTGCGGGTGCCCATCATGAGACCCTCGAGGGGGGTCAGGCCCATGGAGGTGTCGATCGGCTTGCCGTTCTTGACAGCGGACGCGGATGCGCCGTTGCCCAGGTGCAGGACGATCTGCTTGAGGTCGTCGCGGCCCAGCATCTTGGAGATTTCCTGGGAGACGAACTGGTGGGAGGTGCCGTGGGCGCCGTAGCGGCGCACCGAGTACTTCTCGGCGGTCTCGGTCTCGAGGGCGTACAGGGCGGCCTTGTCGGGCAGCTGCTGGAAGAACGCGGTGTCGAAGACGGCGACGTGGGGGACGTCGGGCATGAGCTCGCGCGCCACGTCAATGCCCTTGAGGTGGGCGGGGTTGTGCAGAGGAGCCAGCGGGCACAGATCTTCGATCAGGTTGCGGACCTCGTCGGTGATGAGGGCCGGGCCGTCGAAGTAGCGGCCGCCCTGAACGACGCGGTGGCCGACCGCGAGGATGTGGGCCTCGGCCAGGGACGGGCCCTCCGTGTCGAAGATGCGCAGGACCTCACGCATGCCGACGGTGTGGTCGGGAACCGGGATCTCTTCCTCGGTGACGGCGTCGCCGTACTCATGCTTGATGAAGCCCATGGTGTCGCCGATGCGCTCGACGATACCCTTGGCGATGGCGTCGCCGGTTTCGGGATCGACGAGCTGGTACTTGATGGAGGAGGAACCGGAGTTAATGACGAGAACGGAGGACGAGGTCACGCGTTCGCCTTTCGTGTTGTGGGGTTGGGAGTAAAAGAACGAGGCCGGGGCCCGTTTACGTTCAATGGTAACCGGACCCCGGGACCTCGGTACCGTTCAGCCCTGGGCCTGGACGGCGGTCAGGGCGACGGTGTTGACGATGTCTTCGACGAGGGCGCCGCGCGACAGGTCGTTGACGGGCTTGTTGAGGCCCTGGAGGACGGGGCCGACGGCGAGCGCGCCGGAGGAACGCTGAACCGCCTTGTAGCCGATGTTTCCGGCTTCCAGCGACGGGAAGACGAAGACGGTGGCCTTGCCAGCAACCTCGGATCCGGGCAGCTTCTTGGAGGCGACGGCCTCGTCGACGGCTGCGTCGAACTGGATGGGGCCTTCGATGGCCAGCTCGGGGGCCTTCTCGCGGGCGAGGCGGGTGGCCTCGACGACGACGTCAACGTCCGGGCCGGCCCCGGAGGTGCCGGTGGAGTAGGAGAGCATCGCGACGCGCGGGGTGACGCCGAACTGGGCGGCGGTGCGCGCGGAGGTCACGGCGATGTCGGCCAGCTGCTCGGCGGTGGGGTTGGGGTTGACGGCGCAGTCGCCGAACGCCCACACGCGGTCCTTCATCGCCATGAGGAAGATGGAGGAGACGACGGAGACGCCGGGGGCGGTCTTGATGATCTGGAAGGAGGGAACGATCGTGTGCGCGGTCGTGTGGGCAGCGCCCGAGACCATGCCGTCGGCGTCGCCCATGTGGACCATCATGGTGCCGAAGTAGGACACGTCGGTGACCTTCTCGCGGGCCTGCTCGAGGGTGACGCCCTTCTTGGCGCGCAGGCGCGCGAACTCCTCGGCGTAACGCTCGAGGTAGGCGGGATCGTTCACGGAGACGACCTGGGCGGCGCTTAGGTCGAGGCCGAGCTCGCCGGCGCGCTTGGCAACGTAGTCGGCGTCGCCCACGAAGGTGATGTCGGCGATGCCGGCGGCGAGGACCTGGGCGGCGGCCTGCAGGACGCGGTCGTCGTCGGGCTCGGGTAGGACGATGCGCTTGCGGTCGGCGCGGGCGCGCTCGATGAGGTCGGCCTGGAAGGCGAGCGGGGTGACGGCGGTGGGGGCCTCGGTGCCGCGCAGGGTGGCGGCGGCCTCCTCACCCAGCGGCAGCGTCAGGACGGGCACGTCGACCTCGAGCGCGGGGGCGCCACCGGTCAGGACGACGGCGACGACAGAGGCGGCAGAGGCCTCGGCGCGCAGGCGGGCGGCGGCGATTTCCTCGGAGAGGAGCTCGGCGCTGGCACCCTCGGCGTCGAAGGCGAGGACGACGCCGGCTCGGGTGGAGGCGGCGAGGCTCAGGTTCCAGGCCACGTGGTCGAAGGCGCGGTTCGAGGCCTCACGGGCGGGGACGATGAGCGCGTCGTCGCCGGCGGCGCGGACGGCTTCGACCACGGCGGGCAGAGCGGAGGCGGGACGGAGGGCGGCGTCGGTAGCCGTCGTGCCGGCCAGGGCGTCGACGGTGGCGACGCCGAGAACGCGGGCCAGCTCGTCAGTAGCGAGGGCGGCTGCCTCCGACGATCCGGGGGCGACGACGATGAAGCGGGACACTCGAATGCTCCTTTGGTGCGAGAAATATGTTGCGGGTCTCAGGGACCTTTGGACCAATACTAAACCCGCATGCCTCTTATTCCTATTCTTTTGAAATGACGAGGTAGCGGTTGGCTTGGCGGGGTGCAGATGAACATTCGCATGATCACGAGCGCTCGTGCGATAGGGTAGGGGCGTGGATATTGAGGAGAGTACCGTGCGCGCCCGACTGGGTGGCTGGCTCGGCGGCACCCTCAGCGCGGGCGGTGTACTCGGTGTGATTGCGCTGGCCGTGACCGATCACCGCCACCGAGCGGTCATGTTGATGGTCGCCGTGCTCGTCGGCATGGCGACGCTGCGCCTGTGGACGCCGGGACGCCCCTGGTTCGCGTCGCGCGCTCGCCTCATGGATGTTGCGGTGTACGTGATCCTCGCCGCGATCATTTGGTGGTTTGCCCCGTACGTGTCGACGCTCGCGGTGCGTTAAATCCACGAAAATGGCCGTTGGGCGGGGGCAATGCCCTCACTACGGCGCTTTCTTCATCACGTGAGTTTTGCCGCATCTATCCCGAATCCTGGCCACCGCTTCAAGATTTCGTAAAGTTCGGGCATGCTATGCGTGACCCATCATCCCTATTGTCAAGGTGAAACACATGCGCGAGTTCCTGCGTAAATCCGGAATCCTCGTGTGGGTGATCGCTGCGATCATCCTCGCGACCGTCCTCGGATCCGTCCGTATCGGAGGCAACCACCTGGTTCCCGTCGAGATCGGCCGTATTTTCGCGACCTTCTCGGCGATCTTCAGCCAGTTCCTGTCCTTCTCGATCCCGCTGATCATCATCGGCCTCGTGACCCCCGCTATCGCTGACCTGGGCCGAGGCGCGGGCAAGTGGCTGGGCATTACGACCGCGATTGCCTACGCGTCGACGCTGTTCTCGGGCTTCCTCACCTACCTGGTGTGTGCCTCGCTCTTTCCGCGCATCCTCGCCTCCACCCAGCTGGGCGATGTCGCCGAGCCGGGCAGTGCCCTGGAGTCCTACTTCACGATCGAGATGCCTGCGCCGCTGCAGGTGATGACGGCGCTGCTCCTGTCCTTCGTGGTGGGTCTGGGCCTGTCGATGGTCCCGCGCGGCGTGCTGCGCAAGGGGTTCATCGAGTTCCGCGCCATCATTACCCGCCTCATCGAGACGATCATTATCCCGCTGCTGCCGCTGCACATTTTCGGCATCTTCCTGAACCTGACCTACACGGGCGAGGCTGCCTCGGTTATTCGTACGTTGCTGCGCGTCGTCGTCGTGGTCCTGGTTCTCGAGGTCGTCATCCTGCTGACACAGTTCTGTTTCGCCGGCATCGTCGCACGTCGCAACCCCTTCAAGGCCCTCCTGACGATGATGCCTGCCTACCTGACGGCTCTGGGCACGTCCTCGTCCGCGGCCACCATCCCGGTGACCCTGCGTCAGACCAAGAAGAACGGCGTGTCCGACGCGGTCGCATCCTTCACGATTCCGCTGTGCGCGACGATCCACCTGGCCGGCTCGACCTCGAAGATCTTCTCCTTCGCGTTCGCGATCGTCCTGACTCAGGGCCTGACCGTTTCCTCCCTGCAGTGGGTCGGCTTCATCTTCATGCTGGGCATCACGATGGTCGCCGCCCCCGGCGTCCCCGGCGGCGCCATCATGGCCGCCACCGGCCTGCTGAGCTCCATGCTGGGCTTCAACGATGCCCAGGTCGCGCTCATGATCGCCACCTACATCGCCCTGGACTCCTTCGGTACCGCCACCAACGTGACAGGCGACGGCGCGATCGCGCTCGTCGTGGACCGCATGGCCCACGGCTCGATCGGCAACGAGGGCGACCCGGAGAACGCTCGCGAGCTGGCGTTTGACGGTATGGCCTACCTGGATCGCGTCTCCGTCGAGGGCGTTGTCAGCCCGGAGGAACTGGCAGAGTCTGCCGCTCGCAACAGCAGCGAAACTGTCGCCTAGTTTCCAGTGACTGCGTGAGCGCGCGCCCGCCGAAAACGGTGGGCGCGCGCTTGTCGTTTCCTCGGTAAATGGGAGTTAGGCCCTAGTGGTGGAGGCGCGGGTCACGTAGAATGGTTAACGATAGGCACACTGGGCCTCGCGGCCCGCTCCGTCAACGAAAGATGGCAGAAAAATGAGCACAGTTCGTATCGGTGTCCTCACGTCGGGCGGTGACGCCCAGGGAATGAACGCGGCTGTTCGAGCCGTCGTGCGCACGGCGCTGGCGCGTGGCGCGCAGCCCTACGCGATCTACGAAGGCTGGCAGGGAGCCTGCGCGGGCGGCGATTCCATCAAGAAGATGGAGTGGTCGGACGTCTCGTCGATCCTCGCCGAGGGTGGCACGGTGATCGGCACGGCTCGCAGCGCGGACTTCCGCACGTACGAAGGTCGCCACCGCGCGGCCGCGAACCTGCTTGAGCACGGCATCGATCACCTTGTGGTGATCGGTGGTGACGGTTCCCTGTCGGGTACGAACGAGTTCCGCGGCGAGTGGGCCCAGCACGTCGCCGAGCTGGCCGCCGAGGGCGTGATCTCGGCCGAGACCGCGGCCGCTCACCCCGCCCTCATCATCGTCGGCCTCGTCGGCTCGATCGATAACGACATGGTGGGCACGGATATGACGATCGGCGCGGACACTGCGCTGCACCGCATCCTGGATGCCATCGACCAGCTGACCAGCACGGCGGCCTCGCACCAGCGCACCTTCGTCGTCGAGGTCATGGGCCGCCACTGCGGCTACCTGCCCCTCATGGCGGCTGTTGCGGGCGGCGCCGACTACGTGTTCACGCCGGAGGATCCGGCGGGCCCGGGCTGGCAGGACGACCTGGCTGAGCACCTGCGCCTCGGTCGCGAGGCCGGCCGCCGCGAGTCCATCGTCCTGGTGGCTGAGGGCGCGCACGACCGCGACGGTAACGAGCTGTCAACCCAGCTGATCGCCGACACGATCCAGGAGCGCACGGGCGAGGATGCGCGCGTGACGATCCTGGGCCACGTGCAGCGCGGCGGCACTCCCTCGGCCTACGACCGCTGGATGTCGACGCTGCTGGGCTACGCCGCCGTCCAGGAGATCCTCGAGTCCACGGCCGAGGATGAGCCCGTCATCCTGGGCGTGCGCCGCAACCGCATCACGCGCGTCCCCCTCATGAAGGCCGTCCACGACACGCGCGCGGTCAAGGACCTCATCGCGGCTGGCGACTACGCGGCTGCCCAGGCCTCGCGCGGCTCGTCCTTCTCCTCGATGGTGGGTATCAACCAGATCCTGTCCACGCCTCCGCAGCTCACCCCTGAGCCGACGGGCGAGTCCAAGCGGGTCGCGATCCTGCACGCGGGCGGCCTGGCCCCCGGCATGAACACGGCGGCCCGCGTGGCCGTGCGCCTGGGCATCGCGCGCGGGTGGACGATGCTCGGCGTGGACGGCTCGTGGAGCGGCCTGGCTGATGACCGCGTGCGTGAACTGAGCTGGTCCGACGTGGAAGGCTGGGCCTTCAAGGGCGGCGCCGAGCTCGGCACGAAGCGCGACATTCCGCCGGTCGAGCAGTTCTACGCGCTGGGACGCGCCATCGAACGCAACGAGATTGACGCGCTCCTCGTCATCGGCGGCATGAACGCCTACCTGGGCGTTCACGCGATCACCTCGGAGAAGGACCGCTACCCGGCGTTCCAGATCCCGATCCTGCTCATCCCCGCCTCGATCGACAACAACCTGCCCGGCTGCGAGCTCGCGATCGGTACGGACACGGCGATCAACAACGCGACGTGGGCAATCGACCGTATCAAGGAGAGCGCGGCCGCCTCCAAGCGCTGCTTCATCGCCGAGACGATGGGCCGCCGCTGCGGCTACCTGACTCTCATGAGCGCACTGTCCAGCGGCGCGGAGTACATGTACATCAACGAGGAGTCCCCCTCCCTCGAGCAGATCGCCGCGGATGCCGAGCGGATGGTCGCCTCCTTCAAGTCCGGCCGACGCCTGTTCCTCACGCTGCTCAACGAGTCGGCCTCCCAGTACTACGACCGCGAGTTCCTGGCCGACGTGTTCAACGCGGAGTCCGAGGGGATCTACGACGTGCGCCACCAGGCCCTCGGCCACATGCAGCAGGGCGGCTCGCCCTCGCCGTACGACCGTCTGCTCGCCACGCGCCTCGTGGCGCGCGCCTTCGAGCAGCTGGTGGACCAGTTTGAGCGCGGCGACCGCGGCGCCTACTACATCGGTCAGGTCGGCGCCGCGATGGAGGCGCGTCCGGTGAAGAACATGTTCGACGACCTCGACCTGGTGAATCGTCGTCCCTTCCACCAGTGGTGGCTCGACCTCGTGCCCGTCCAGCGCATCGTGTCGCTGCAGAACCCGGGCATCGAGGCCACGCCTATCCCCATCGACGATCCGGTCGCCTGACCCCGTCGAATTCGCGCGGCGTCCGAGGCCGTGGTTCCGTGAGCGCTCGCGGGCCACGGCCTCGTCGTTTCAGGAGAGCGAAGCGGGGGTGACCAGGGGCCAAGTCCCCGCTAAACTAGAGTGCGAACCTATCTCTACTGTCAGGAGACCCCATGAGTGATATCCCCGTGATCGACCCGACGATGACCCCCGCGTGGGACACGCTCGACCAGCTGGCCGACAACTTTGAACCCGATCTGCGCAAGCTTTTCGCGGATGACCCCAACCGCACCCAGACCTTCACCTTCGATGCTGCCGACCTGCATGTCGACCTGTCGAAGAACCTCGTGTGCCCCACGCTGGTGGGCCACCTCCTCGCCCTCGCTGAGCAGACGGGCGTCCTGGAGCTGCGCGACCGCATGTTCGCGGGCGAGCACATTAACGTCACCGAGGACCGCGCCGTCCTGCACACCGCGCTGCGCCGCCCCGCGACCGACTCCCTGACGGTCGACGGCCAGGACGCGATCGCCGACGTGCACGAGGTGCTGGAGAAGGTCTACGCTTTCGCCCGCCGCGTCCGCTCCGGCGAGTGGGTCGGCATCACGGGCAAGCCCGTCAAGACTGTCGTCAACGTCGGCATCGGCGGCTCCGATCTGGGCCCCGTCATGGCGTACGAGGCCCTCAAGCCCTACGTGCAGGAGGGCCTGGAGTGCCGCTTTATCTCCAACATTGACCCCACTGACGCGGGTGAGACCACGAAGGACCTGGACCCCGAGACGACTCTCGTGATCGTCGCGTCTAAGACTTTCACGACGCTCGAGACCATCACGAACGCAAAGGTCGTGCGCGCCTGGCTGCTCGACGGCCTGCGTGAGCGCGGCATCGTCACCGACGAGGCCTCCGAGAAGGAAGCCATCGCCAAGCACTTCGTCGCCGTGTCCACCGCCCTGGACAAGGTCGCCGAGTTCGGCATCGACCCCGCCAACGCCTTCGGCTTCTGGAGCTGGGTGGGTGGCCGCTACTCCGTGGATTCCGCCGTGGGTACCTCCCTGGCCGTCGCGATTGGCCCCGAGGGCTTCGCCGACTTCCTCGCCGGCTTTAACGCGATGGACCGTCACTTCGTCGAGACTGCCCCCGAGAAGAACGTGCCCCTGCTGATGGGCCTGCTCAACGTGTGGTACTCGAACTTCCTGGGCGCCGACACGCACGCCGTCCTGCCCTACTCCCAGTACCTGCACCGCTTCCCCGCGTACCTGCAGCAGCTGACCATGGAGTCCAACGGCAAGTCCGTGCGCCGTGACGGTAGCCCCGTCACCTACGAGACCGGCGAGGTCTTCTGGGGCGAGCCCGGCACCAACGGCCAGCACGCCTTCTACCAGCTGATTCACCAGGGCACCCGCATGGTTCCCGCCGACTTCATCGCCTTCGCGAACCCGACGTGGGCGCTGGGCGATGGTGACGCCGACATGCACGAGCTGTTCCTGTCGAACTTCTTCGCCCAGACCAAGGCCCTGGCCTTCGGCAAGACCAGCGAAGAGGTGCGCGCCGAGGGCACGCCCGAGGCCATCGTCTCGGCCCGCGTGTTCACCGGCAACCGTCCCACGACCTCGATCATGGCCCCCGCCCTGACCCCGTCGGTCCTGGGCCAGCTGATCGCCCTGTACGAGCACATCACCTTCGTCGAGGGTGCCGTGTGGGGCATCGACTCCTTCGACCAGTGGGGCGTCGAGCTGGGCAAGGTCCTGGCCAAGCAGATCCTCCCCGCCATCGAGGGCTCGTCCGAGGCCCTGGACGCGCAGGATCAGTCCACCCGCGCTCTCATCGAGTACTACCGCGCGAATCGCACGAAGTAGTCTCGCCTGAGCGATACTCGGGGGGCCGTGCCGTGTGTGGCACGGCCCCCTCTGTGTTATCGGGTTGTACGCCGACGCCAGTAGCAGATCAGGCCGAGCGTCAAACGGGAGACAACGTCGGCGGCCAGGCAGAGGGCCGGGTTGAGTGGGGTGGCGCGAAAGCGGCGCAGGACTCCCGCCCCCCGCTGGGTCACGAGGTCGACGGGGACGATGATGAGCGCGCTGATCGCGATGACGATCCCGGGGAAAGCGGTGAAGTTTGCCTTGAGGAATCCATTTCCCCCGAACTCGGGTACCGGGTTGTTGCCGAAGATGAGGCCCATGCACCCGATGAAGGCGGGGGCGAACAGAAGCGCGAAGATGACGGTGACCGGTTCTCGCAGTGCACGCATCGCGGTGACGCGGCACAGTTGAATGGCGGTCAGGCGAATCTACGTGTCCGCCAAAGCGCCGCTCGCCCGCGGGGCCGCGCAGGCCTCGTGAGCGAGCGACGGGCGGGACATGAGCTCACGCGGGAATGTCTCGCACGCGGTAGGCGATGAGGCCGCCAGCACAGCACGCGATGCCCACGCCGAGCTGGACGGCCAAGGGGAGCCAGTGGGTCGTCCCCCACGGGTCGGCCACGTGCCCGAGGACGGTCAGATCCTGCGCCCACGTCGGCATGTCGATGAGGCCCCCGAAGAGACGTACGAAGGAACTCCACGCGATGACCACCCACGCCAGGGACCGCCACCAGGGCGCAGCGCCCACCAGGAACACGGCGATGCCCGCCGCCGCCACGACCCCCGGTAGCTGGGTGAGCGTGGAGACGAGCGCGCGACCGACAGCGTGGTCCTCGCTCACCTGGGTGGCCATCGCGGCTGCCAGCGCTGCCCCAGACACGAGGAGCAAGACTACCCCGGCACCGATGGCGTCGGCCACGGCCGCTAAGAGCGCGCGCGTGCGCGGGACGCCGCAGGCCAGCACCGCCTCGGACAGCCCCTTCTCCTCCGACGCGGCCAGGCCGAGCACCCGCTGGACGACCGCTGTGGCTACGAGAGCAACCATCACGACCGTGAACAACGTGGTGAACTGGACGACGGGCCGCATCTCGGGGGCCATCTTGTCGAATAAGGCGGCGCTCTCTGGGGTGTTGGCGATCAGGTCGGACAGCCTGCCCGACATCGTGCCGAAGAGCGCCGCTGTGAGCACCAGTGCGAAGGCCCAGGCCGCCAGGCGCCGTGCGCCCAGGCGCGCGGTCAGGCCCAGGGGGCCGCGCACGCGCCACCGCCTGGCGGACACGGAGCGGTCAGCCAGCACCGCCCCCAGCAGTTCGCGGCGGGAGTGGAGCAACGCCGCCAGCGCCACCAGTGCGACGGCGACGAGCGCGAAGACGGCGAGCACCCACACGCGATCCGCCCCGAAGGGCCCGGCCACGTCCCGCCAGGCCAGAGGGCTCAGCCACCGCAGCCACGCGGCCCCCGTCTCATCGGCCAGAACGCGGACGGCGAAGGCCACCCCGAAGACCGTGAAACATAGCCCCCGTGCGGCCGAGGCGTCCCGCACCAACTGCGAGGCCACCAGGGCGACGCCCGCGAAAGCCCATCCCTGGGCGATGGCCACGCCGCCGAACACGAGCGCACCCCGCAGGGGCGTCTCGCCCACGACGGCGTCCACGCCCACCAGCGAGGCCGCCAGGCCCGCGCCCGTGAGCGCCATGGTGCCCATCGCCCACGCGGTCGCCGAGGCGAAGGGCGCCCATCGGCCCGCGCCCGCCCCGAGGACGACCTCGACGTGCCCGTCCTGCTCGTCGCGCCGGGCCAGCGCGGTCGTGAGCATGATCGCCATGATCGCCACGAGCCACAGCAGGTACCCGCCGTCCTGCCAACTCGCGAACTCCCCCATGGAGCCGGCGGCGGGGAGGGGGCCGAAGAGCAGGCGCACGCCCGGCACGTCGCGCATCTGGGACAGGATCGCGGTGCGCTCCTCGAACGAGGGGTAGGTGCGCTGCAGGGCGATCGGGCGGCCCAGCAGGAACAGCCACAGCGGCACCATCCACGCGAGCGCCTGCCACCTGTAGCGGCGCGTCGCCAGTCCCAGGCACCGCCGGAATCCCGTGAACGCGCTCATGACCGCGCCCCCTGGTCCCCCGAGTAGTGGCTCATGAACAAGTCCTCCAGGCTGGCGGGCTCCACTTGGACGTCGTCCACGCCCAGCTCCGCGACCGCGCCCAGGATCCCGGGCACCAGGGAGGAGGGGACGCGGGTCTCCACGCGGGTGCCGGTGGGGCGGACAGGGGCGCCGAGCCCGGCCAGGGCCTCGACGAGGCGGGGGCGGCGCGCGTCCGACTCCCCGATGCCGATGCGGATGGCGGTCTCGGCCAGGGAGCGCAGATACGACAGGTCGCCGCTCTCCACGGTCCGCCCGCCCTTGATGATCGTCACGTGCGAGCACAGGTCCTGGACCTCCGCCAGGATGTGGCTGGACAGTAGGACGGTGGCACCCCCCTCGGCGGCCTCGCGGACCGTATCCGTGAAGACGCGCTCCATGAGGGGGTCCAGGCCCGAGGTCGGCTCGTCGAGGATGAGCAGGTCCACGGGCGCGGACAGGGCGGCCACGAGCGCCACCTTCTGCGCGTTGCCCTTGGAGTAGGTCCGCACTTTCTTGGTGGGGTCCAGGTCGAAGCGCTCGGTGAGCTCCTCCTCGCGGGCGCGGTCGCGCGAGCCGCGCAGGCCCGCCAGGGTGTCGAGCACCTGCCCGCCCGTGAGGCTGGGCCACAGGCTCACCGAGCCGGGCACGTAGGCGAGGCGGCGGTTGATGGCGGAGGCCTCGCGGGCGGGGTCCATCCCCAGGACTCGGGCGCGGCCGCCGTCGGTGTGGTACATGCCCAGCAGCACGCGGATCGTCGTGGACTTCCCCGCGCCGTTGGGGCCCAGGAAGCCGTGGATCTGGCCCCTTCCGACCCCCAGGTCGAGGCCGTCCAGGGCCTTGACCCTCCCGAAACTCTTGATGAGGCCCTCGGCCTCGATGAGATTAGACAATGTTCCAGTCCTTTCCTGTTTTCTCTTCGAGCACGGGCCCGAACTCCGGGTCCGCCTGCAAACGGCGGAACAGGTCGTCGATGACTTGCCTCTGGTCGGGCTCGGGGTAGCCGATCTTGGACAGCTGGGCCACCCGCTTCCACAGCAGGTGCCCGGGCCCGCCGCTGGGCAGGTCGCGCAGCATCGCGAGGGCGGTCGACCTGTTGCGCTCGAGGACGGCCCACTCGGCCTCCTCGAAATCCTCGATGACGCGCTCCCTCTCCTCGTCGCTGTAGGTGCCGGGGTAGCGGTTGCGGTCGAGCTTGGCGAACGCGGTGAACATGCGGACCAGCGCGCGGTGATCCTCGTCGCTGAGCCCTTCGATGAACGGGCCCAGCGAGGCCGGGATGAGGCCCGAGATCGCCAGCGCCAGGACCATGCGCTGGTCCGTGCGGATAATGGGCAGCGTGGCCGGGTCCTCGACGAGGCCCTCGAGGTGATCGTAGAAGCGCTCCAGGACAATGGGCAGGGGCGAGAGCGCCTCGCCGGAGCGCACCCTGGCCACGAGCTCGTCGATGCGGGTCCGCTGGTGGTGCAGGACCTCGATGCGGGCGTCGATCTGCGCCCGCGTGGCGAGCAGGTCCGCCTCGATGGCGCTGCGGCCCTGGGCGGGCTCGTCGGGCAGCATCTGGGCGATCTTCGCCAGGGGGATCCCGGACTCGGCCAGCCACCGTATGCGCAGCAGGCGCGCCAGGTGCTCGATGCCGTAGTCGCGGCGCCCCGCGACGAGTGGGGGCACGGGCAGCAGCCCCAAACGGTGGTAGTAGCGCACCGTCCGCGTCGTGGTCCCCGCCAGGTCGGCCATCACTTTCACTCTCATGGGTACTATCGAACACTGTGACGCTACGTCGCTGTCAAGGGCGTGCTCACGTGGCACTACCCGCGCGGTAGCTTTGGCATCATGTTCCGCGAGGGCTGATAACCCCAAAAGGTGCGGCCCCCCGAGTCGTACCTGCGGTGAGGCGGTGGGAGCGTGGAGCTCCCGCCGCCTCGCTGTGTATGAGGACGAGGCGTCGCTTAGTGCTCGATGTGCTCGTGGCTTGCGTGCTCGGGGCATTCGAGCTGGAACGTGGAGTGCGCGATGGGGAAGTGGTGGCACGCGCATTCGCCGAGCTCATGGATGATGCGGTCGCGCGAAGGTCCGTCGGCCTCGTGCGTGACGGTCACGTGCGCGGTGACAGTCACGAGGTGCGAGGACACGGCGGCCACGTGCAGGTCGTGCACGTCGAGCACGCCGTCGACGCCCATCATGTGCGCGCGCAGATTGGCCACGTCCACGCTAGCGGGGGCCTCCTCCATGAGGATCGCGACAGAGCGGCGCAGGAGCGTGAGCGCGCGCGGGGCCATGAGGACGGCGATGAGCAGCGATGCGACCGCGTCGGCGCGGGTCCACCCGAAGGCCCACTCTGCGCCGGCCGCGACGATGACCGCGAGGGAGCCGAGCGCGTCGTTCGCGACCTCCAGGAACGCAGCACGCATGTTGAGGTTCGCCTCGCGCCCGCCCGCGAGGATCACCAACGACACGACGTTCGCGACCAAGCCGATGACGCCGACGAGGAGCATGGGGCCGGCCTCGACCTCGGGCGGGGAAGCAAGACGCCACGCCCCCTCCCACGCGACCATGACGCAGATGACGAGGAGCATGCCGGCCTGCAGGGCGGCAGCCAAGACCTCGGAGCGCGCCCACCCCCACGTGTGCTTCTCGTCGCGCGGGCGGCGCATGAGGCGCGTGGCGATCAGCGCGATAACGAGTCCGGAGGCATCCACGACCATGTGCCCCGCGTCCGCTGCCAGCGACAGGGAGCCCGACCAGAAGGCGCCGACCAGCTCGGCGATGACAACTGCGCTCGTCACCGCGAGCGCCCACCCTAGGCGCTTGGTCGAGGCCCCCGCGTGGGAGTGATCGTGCGAGTGGCCGCCCTGCCCGCTTTTCGGGGAATGCGCGTGCTCGTGGGAGTGAGCCACGGCCTCGTCGACGTGGGACGAGGCAGGGGCCGATTCTCGTGCGGATCCGGCACCGGGGGAGGGGCTGAGGCAACTGTCGGACATGCTCCTACTGTACGTTCCGAATGGGCTCTGCGTCGAGGCCTCCGACCGCTCGGTATGTCGCAGATCACTGCCTGGGTGGGGCGTCTTGGGACTGGGTGCCCGGGTCTGAGTGTGACGGACGACGTATCCTAGGAGGCAGAGCGCGGGGAACACCGCGACTGAAGGGCACACGCCCACAGGAACTGTAAAGGAGCGCCACATCATGGCAGAACCTCGTATCGTCACCGTCACTGGCGCAGCCGGCAACATCGGCTACGCCCTCCTGTTCCGCATTGCTTCCGGCCAGCTGTTCGGCCCGGACGTGCCCGTCAAGCTGAATCTGCTCGAGATTCCCCAGGCTGTCAAGGCTGCCGAGGGCACCGCGATGGAACTCGACGACTGTGCGTTCCCGACCCTGGCCGGCGTTGAGATCTTCGACGACGTGAACCGTGCATTCCAGGGCACCAACGTCGCGTACCTGGTGGGTGCCATGCCGCGCCGTAAGGGCATGGAGCGCGCCGACCTGCTTGAGGCCAACGCGGGCATCTTCGGCCCCCAGGGCAAGGCTATCAACGACGGTGCCGCCGACGACGTGCGCGTCCTCGTTGTGGGCAATCCTGCGAACACCAACGCCACCATCGCCCAGAACGCTGCGCCGGACGTCCCCGCGTCGCGCTTCACCGCGATGATGCGCCTCGACCACAACCGTGCGATCGCGCAGCTCGCCCACAAGACCGGTGCCGCGAACGCCGACATCAAGGACGTTGTTGTGTGGGGTAACCACTCGGCCGACCAGTACCCGGACGTCTCCTTCGCGAAGGTTGCTGGCAAGCCCGCGACCGAGCTCGTGGACGAAGAGTGGCTGTCCAGCTACTACCGTCCTACCGTCGCCAAGCGTGGTGCCGCCATCATCGAGGCGCGCGGCGCTTCCTCGGCCGCCTCCGCTGCGAACGCTGCGATCGATCACATGTACTCGTGGATCCACGGCACCCCCGAGGGCGAGTGGGTCACCGCCGGCGTCATGTCCGACGGCACGCACTACGGCGTCCCCGCCGGCCTGAACTTCGGCTTCCCCGTCACCTCCGATGGTGGCGAGTGGCAGGTCGTCGACGGCCTCGAGATCTCCGACGCGACCCGCGCCGGAATCGACCACAACATCAAGGCCCTCCAGGAAGAATACGACGCCGTCAAGGCGCTCGGCTTCATCAAGTGAGGCTACCGCCCTCGTGGCGGTTGGTGGGAAGGGCGCGCGCCCGGCTGATTGGCCGGGCGCGCGCCCGCATGTATGCGGGGTGTGGCCGTGTGTTTGGGTGTGGGCTTGGTGTGCACCCGTGTGTGCGGGGTCGTGGCTTGGGGGGCCTTGGCTTGGGGGCCGCGGGGTTCATCTGTGAGTGTGGCGCGGTCGTGGCACCTCGGTGACGTGTGGCAGACCCCCATAATGGAGCGATTCACTAGGTACGGCAGCAATGCACTAGATAGCGCGGCAATGCACTGCTTACTACCCAGTGCAATGCTGCGCGAAGTGGTGCAACGCTACTGAGCAACAAGCCTGCGCGCGGCGAGATCTGCCCGATAGCTGCTCCAACAAGATGTCAGCCGAGCCGTGCTGGGCACCCCTGCACCAGTTAGGGAGCATTACACCAGTTAGGGGGCATTACACCATCTCCGAGCTGGTGTAATGCCCCCTAAGTGGTGTAACACCACTTAGGAACAAGCATCATTGCGGCCTGATGCCTACTACACGTCGGTGAGTGCCATCGTGAGTGGCCTTGGCTAGAGCGTCGGTGTGTGGAGTGGGGTTTAGTCGTGGTGTCCATTCCGCGTAGGAAGCGCATCCGCGATAGAGCTTGTCGCCGATGAGGGCGTGCACCCGATCAGTGAACATTGCACCCGTTCTGATCGGGTGTAATGCCCACTGACGGAGTCGACGCGCACGAGGGCGTTGTAGGCATTGCACCCGTTCTGATCGGGTGTAATGCCCACTGATCGGGTGTAATGCTCCATAACGGGTGCAGCCTTCAAAACTTCGCACGTAATTCTATTCAGAGTCCTTCAGAATTTGAAATCAGAACGTTGAAATTCTGCGCTTTCTGGGGCCTCGCAAATTCGTGGTGTCTAGGAATTACGTGCGAGATTGTTTGGTAAAGCAGCGTGGGCATGCGGGACGGCTAGTGGGTGGTCGTGCTGGTGCGCGGCTTCTTGATCCAGTCGTAGGCAACGCGCTGCGTGCCGTTGGCGACCGTGATCGTGCCGCACTCGCGGAATCCGAAGGACGTGAGCGCGCGCCGCATCGGTGCGTTGTCCTCGTGGGTGTCGCAGCGCAGGTAGTCCGCATGCTTGGCCGCAAAGCTGAAAATTGCCCGCGCGACCCCACGCCCACGCACCGCGGCCACGCGGTGAATGACGTAGTAGTCGGCATCGGAATGCCACGCACCATCGATCTCGGCGTAGGTCTCGTCTGGTCCGGCAGCGAAAGAAAAGACGGCGAGCGGCCCCTCGTCGTCGGCCACAAGGAAACAGTGTCCGCGTGCGATGTCTTCCTCAGCGTCAGTGCGCCCCGGATATCCGTTGGGCCACTGAGTCGCATTCCCATTCGCCTGCATGAATGCCCGGGCTTGCTCATACGCCGCCTCGATAAACGCGAGGTCTTCGTGGCATGCGATGCGAATCTGCATTTCTCAATGATAGGTCGCGTTGGTGGTGTGTTCGACGGGTGGCGTCCTGGGCCCATGAGGTGGAGAGTTAACCCGCTTGGTGGCAGTGCTGGCGGCGCGCCCAGGCCGCCACTTAAGGGGTTAACGTGCGCATTGAGGGGTTAAGGCTGCCACCTGGAGGGTTAAGGTTGCCGCCCATCGGGCCGACGTGCCAGCCTTCGTGCCGGTCGGCGCTATTCGGCCGCGGCTCGGGCGCGCATCCTCAGGAATATCGGGGGAGGGGCACGCTAGCCAGGCGTGAAACGCGCGTGAAACTGGTGTCGCTAGCGCCGCCGGCCCGTGAAACGTGCGTGAAACCAAAGCGCTGCTCGCCCGCAACACTGCAACCCCGCCCACAACGACGCGCCCCCGCTCACAACGCCACAACCCACCCCGCAACCCCGTGGCATCGCCCGCAAACCCTGCCCTTGCCTCGTTTGGGGGTATGAAGCTGGCTAGACTGGAACGCATGACTGAAAACGCGCAGCTTGTTGTGACCCTGTCCTGCCCGGACCGCCCCGGGATCGTGCACGCCGTGACCGGCGTGATCGGCGAGTCCGGCGGCAACGTCATCCAGTCTCAGCAGTTCGGCGATGCCGACACGGGTACCTTCTTCATGCGCGTCGAGGTGGACTCTCCGAAGGGCCGCGCGCCCATCGACGAGGGCCTGGCCCACGTCGCCAAAGAATTCAATGCCACCTACCGCGTCGACGACCTGGGCCGCAAGCTGCGCACCATCATCATGGTGTCGCGCGAAGGTCACTGCCTCACCGACCTCCTGTACCGCCAGCAGACGCAGGGCCTGCCCATTGACGTGATCGCGGTCGTCGGCAACCACCCGGACCTGGCGCCCGTTGCCCAGTTCTACGGCGTTCCCTTCCTCAACATCCCCGTCACGAAGGACACGAAGGCCCAGGCGGAGCGCCAGCTCCTCGACCTCATCGCCTCCGAAAAGGTTGAGCTCGTCGTCCTGGCGCGCTACATGCAGATCCTCTCCGACGAGGTCTGCCGCGCCATGCAGGGCCGCGTCATCAACATCCACCACTCATTCCTGCCCTCCTTCAAGGGGGCGCGCCCCTACGCGCAGGCCCACGATCGCGGCGTCAAGCTGATCGGCGCGACCGCCCACTACGTGACCGCCGATCTGGACGAGGGTCCGATCATCGAGCAGGACGTCACCCGCGTCTCTCACGCCGACTCCACGCCGGACATGGTGGCCCTCGGCCAGGACGTGGAGCGCCGTGTCCTCGCCCAGGCGGTCCGCTTCCACGCGGAGCGTCGCGTCCTCATGAACGGCAACCGAACGGTCGTCTTCTCTCGCTGATGCCCCCTCATAGGGAGGTCGACGAGGCCGGGGCGCGGTCTGTGCGCGCGCAGAGCCTGACCGCCCGAACGGCGCGCTGACCTCGTGACACCTGGCTGGCGTGTCGCGCCCTGTAACAAGGTGACGTGCGGCCATCTGGTCATATTTGCTCGATATGGTGTCCCTGTGTGAAGCCTCTTGTCACTTGGTGGGCAACGCTGAGACGTGATCTTTCGGTCATTTAGTGGGTAAGCGTCGCGTTGACCGCCTGATAAATGGCACACTTGTTACGTGGACGAAACGACTCAGCAACGCACCCCCATCACCGGCTACGTGCCCGGGGGTTTTGACATGTTCCATCAGGGACACCTCAACATCCTGCGCGCCGCGCGTGAGCGCTGCGATCGCCTCGTCGTCGGCGTGACCTCGGACGAGGCCCTCATTCGCATGAAGGGCCGTGCCCCCGTCATCCCGCTCAAGGAGCGCTGCGATCTCGTGTCGTCGCTGCGTTTCGTGGATGCGGTTGTCGTGGACCTGGATCAGGACAAGCGCCTCGCGTGGCGTCTCCAGCCTTTCGATGTCCTTTTCAAGGGTGACGACTGGAAGGGCACTCCCAAGGGCGCTCAGCTTGAGGCCGAAATGGCCGAGGTCGGCGCGCGCGTCGTCTACCTGCCCTACACGCCGTCGACGTCGTCGACGAAGCTGCGCCGCTTCATCGCGCCCGAGGACTTCTCTGACGAGGCCCCGGCGCAGGACGCGGAAAAGGTGGAAGGGGAGGCGCAGTGAGCCTGCCCGTCGTGCTCGAGCCGGGGTCCTCGTGGGGGACTCGTTTTAGTGCCTACCGCTGTGCGCTCGCTGCCGCGCAGAAGCCGGGCGCGGGCGTCCCCGCCTACATGCGCTGGGTGAACCGCGGCGCTGCGCGCGTCGTGGCCGCGGCCTGCGCAGCTTTCGGCTGGACCCCGAATTTCGTCAGCTTCATCTCCGTGTGTTTCTCGACGGTGGGCCTCATCGTTCTCGTCGCGTGTGAACCCGCGTGGTGGACGGGTCTTATCGTGGGCACGGCTCTCGCGGTCGGCTTCATGTTCGACTCCGCGGACGGCCAGGTCTCCCGCGTCACGGGTGCGTCCTCGAAGACGGGCGAGTGGGTGGATCATGTCGCCGACGCGTTCCGCTCCCCGGCGATTCACTTCTGCACCGCCGCCGCCGTCATGGTCTACCGCCCCGAGTCGTGGTGGCTGGCCATCGTCGCGCTCGTCTACGGCTGGGTGACGTCGGGCCAGTTCATGAGCCAGATCCTCGCCGAGCAGTTCGTGCGCGCGGCGGGCCGCAAGCAGACGCGTGGCGGGAACCTGCGTTCCTTCGTGCTGCTGCCCACCGACCCGGGCGTGCTGTGCTGGTCCTTCGCGGCGTGGGGCTTCGGCGTTCCTTTCATGGTGCTCTACACGTTCCTCGCCGCTATTGCAGTTGCGCATTCCTCGATCTCGCTGCGTCGCCGCTTCCGCGACCTGCGCGCCCTGGATGCGGCCGCCAAGCAGGCCGCCACGCAGGGGGAGTCCCGTGCCTGAGCTGTCCGTCCTGCTGCCCGCGCGCAACGCTGCGGGCACGATCACGCGCGCCGTGGCCTCGACGCTGGCGGCCATGCCGCGTGACGCCGAGCTGGTCGTCGGTAACGACTCGTCGTCTGATTCGACGGTCGGCGAGGCCATCCGCGGCGCGTCGCGTGGGGGAGTGGTCGATCCTCGCCTGCGCATCGAGGACATTACCCCGGGCGAGGGCGGCGTCTCCCGCGTCCTTACCCAGCTCATGGAGCGCACCGACTCGCGCCTCGTGGGTCGTATGGATGCCGACGACGTGTCCCTCAGGGGCCGCTTCAAGCGCACAATGCGCGCAATCGAGCGCGGCGACGACATGGTCTTCACGCAGATGATCGAGCTGCGCGGCTCGCGCCCGGTGCCCCGCATGCCCTACGAGATCACGCCCGAGGACATGGGCTGGCACCTGCTGCTCACCAACCCCGTGTGCCACCCGACCATGCTCGCGACCCGCGAGATCATGGACCGCGTCGGCGGCTACCGCGCCGTCCCCGCCGAGGACTACGACCTGTGGATGCGCGTGGCCTCCGCGGGTGGTCGCATCCGCCGCATCGCGCCCTGGGGGCTGCTGTACCGCATCCACCCGGGCCAGGTCACCGGAAACGCCTCGTGGCGCTCGGATTCGTGGAAGAATCCCGAGCAGGCCCAGGCCTTCGCAGACCTGTCGGTGTCTCTGACGGGAGAGGCGCTGCCGCGCCTGGTCTCGCTCGTTTCGCTTCCTCGCGACGAGGCCGAGCGCGAGCTCGACCGATTCGTGCAGGTCTACACTCAGGGGGTCGCGTCTCGACCCGCAACGTCTCGCCGCGCTCTCGAGCGCCGGCTCAATGCGCGCGCCTCGTGGGTGCGCTCTCACATCCAAGGAGAACAGTCATGATCCTGACCCCTCCGCCCACGGGCGGCCAGCAGATCCTTCGTCACGCGCTGGCACGCCGCTGGACCTCGATCGTTGCGGGGACCGTGGCTGGCCTGGTCGTAGGTGTCGCAGCCGCCTTTGGTGCCCCCTCGTCGCACTCGGCGACCGTGTCGATGACCGTGACGTCTCCGTCGATCACCCCGGCTCCTGTCGTGCGTGCCTCCCTGTCGAACACGACGGACATGGTGACCGAGCAGGGCATCGCGAAGTCCGCCGCCGTCCTCGACGTCGCTGCTGCGAGCCTCGGCAACGGTGTCACTGCCGAGGAGCTTCGTTCCAAGGTGGAGGTGTCGGGCGACACGAACGGCACGATCGTCAAGATCGAGTACGTGGCTCCCACGCGCCAGCAGGCCGTTGACGCCGCCGACGCGATCGCCAACGCCTACCTGACCGAGCGCACCGCCCTGGTGGAGCAGCGCGCCGACGAGATGACCGCCGACATCAACGAGCAGATCCAGGCTCTCGAGACTGAGCTTGCCTCCCTCCAGCCCTCGGTCGACGAGGACGGCAACACGAAGGATAACCCGCGCGCCGCCGAGATCCGCACCGAGCTGACCAAGCTCGCTGCGGATGCCGAGCAGCTCGCCCCCTACCACGCCACCGCTGGCCGCGTGATCACCCCGGCCGCATCCTCGAGCGACGAGGTCTCGCCCTCGAAGGTTCGCCTGATCCTCATCACGACCGTCGTTGGCGTCTTCGCCGGCCTGGTCCTGGTGCTCATCCGTGAGACCCGCTCGCGTTCCCTGGCCTCGCCCACGCAGCTCGCCGATCTGACGGCGTTGCCCGTGTGGAGTGCCGAGGAGGGTGCCTCCGAGCCGTGGCTCGCCCCCACTCGCATGCTCGCGATGGCGATCGACCGCGACCACTGGGTGGACCTGATCGTCGACGCCTCTGACCCGCAGGCCCGCGACCTGCACCGCGTCCTGTCGCGCTCCCTGGCTGAGACCCGCGTGCCCGCGCCGCGCCTCATCGACATCAACCAGCCCCTGGCCTCGCTCCTCGACGAGGTGCGCCCCTCCCGTCACGTCCTCGTCGCCGTGCGTAAGGGCCACGACCTGAAGAAGCTGCACCACCTGCTCGATGAGCTGGCGATCATCAACCGCGAGGTGAACGGCATGATCTACCTGGGTGGGCAGGTCGCCGGCAGCGCCGAGACCGTCGCTGCGCCCGCCCTCGAGGTCATCGAGCCCGAGGACGAGGCCGTGGAGCCGGTCGCGGAGGAGGCGACGGAAGCTGCGCCCGCGAAGGAGTCGATGCCCGACAAGGCCACCGAGGACACCGCCGACAAGAAGGGTTCGACGAAGAAGAATTCGACCGACACGAAGGGTAAGAAGTGAGCGCCGAGGAGATCACCACTCTCGACGACAAGGCCGCCTCCATCTGGCACGTTGACCGCACTGCGCGCGTCTCCCAGCTGATTTCGGGCGACCCCTCAGACCCGCGAGCGCTCGTGCTCGTGCGCGACAACGGCCGTAATTCGGCGTTCGTCGAGATCGAGGGCACGGACCACCCGGAGGCTGATCCTCGCGTGCTTGAGGTCGAACCGGCCCCCGCGCGCGGCTGGGAAGAGGGCGCTGGTGCCGACGTGGATGCGACCGTCGTCATGTGCACGGTCGGCTCGTGCGACATGCTCGAGGACGCTGTGCGTGCCATCCTGGCTCAGGATCACCAGCGTTTCACGCTCGTCGTGGTGGATAACGCGCCGGAGACGGGCCTGACCCGCGAGAAGCTTGCGGGCATCGAGGACACTCGCCTGAGCATCGTCTCTGCGTCTCGTCCCGGCCTGTCGCGCGCCCGTAACCGCGGCGTGCTCGCCGCCCGCGGCGAGGTTATCGTCTTCACGGACGATGACGCGATCGTCGATTCGCACTGGCTCACCGCCATGATCGACCCGTTCACGGCCTCGCCCTACGTGGCTGCCACGACGGGCATCGCGCTGCCCCTGGAGCAGCGCTACGCCCCCCAGCGGTGGTTCGAGTCGCGCGGCGGCTTCCCCAAGGACATGTCCCCGCGCGTGTGGTGCGTTGGCGACATTCCCGAGGGCCTGGAGGCCCTGGGCGAGAAGGGTGACGGCGGCCCGCTGTTCCCGATCACGACGGCGCGCGTGGGCGCAGGCGTGTGCATGGCCATGCGTCGCGACGTCCTCATGGAGGTCGGACCCTTCGACCCGGCGCTCGGTGCCGGCACTTCGACGCGCGGTGGCGAGGACCTCGATATGTTCGCACGCATCCTGGCCACGGGTGACGTCATCATCCACACGCCCGACGCCCTCGTGCACCACCGTCACCGCGTGGACGAGGCCGGCCTGGACAAGCAGATCCGTGGCAACGGCTCCGGCATGGCGGCGCTCCTGACGAAGGCGATCATCGACAAGCCCTCCGTCCTAGGCACCCTCATCGGCCGAGTCCCCGGCATCTTGAACCGTATCAAGCCCGGAGGTGCCCGCGTCGCCGGCACCGACGAGGATGTGCCCGGCTCGCTCACCAAGTCCGAAATCAAGGGCTTCCTGGAGGGCCCGTTCCTCTATCTGTCGTCGCGCAAGCGCAACAGGCTTGGCGCCCCGCGCCAGGCTGAGCAGACCGACGCGAGCGGCAGCGCAACCCCGTCGAGCAGCGTTGAGGAGGCCCAGGCCTCGTCTGCGACGGAGACGACCGGCGAAGGGAACGGTCACGCGTGAGCCCGCGCCGAGGACTCTGGGCCAAACCCGCCCCCGCCCGCATCGGGCCGCTACGAGAGGACGCGCAGGATCTGCCCGCGTGGCCCTTCATCGTGGCCTATTCGGCGTACTTCCTGTGGTGGGTGCTCGGCTCCGGTGACCTGATGTGGCCGCTGTTCGCGTCGATCATGCTTGTCTTCATGATCGGCCGACACGGCTTGCGTTTCCCGCCCGGATCCATCCTGTGGGTGTTCTTCCTGGCGTGGGTGCTGGCCTCGATGACGATGCTCGACACGGGCGGTCGCGTCATCGGCGCATTCTATCGCTTCCTGCTGGAGCTCTCGCCCGCTATCTTCGCGGTCTACGCCTACAACGCGCGCAAGTCCCTGAGCGTGCGCACGATCGTGGGCACGATGTGGGGCTTCCTGGCCTCGACCACCATCGGCGGTTTTATCGCCATGGCGGCCCCGACGCTGCGCTTCAAGACGCTCATGTACTACCTGGTGCCGCGCGCCCTGCACTCCAACGACTTCGTCAAGGAGTTTACGAAGCGCGCGACCACCCAGTGGAACCCCTCGTCGTGGATCCTCTCCGACCCGCGCCCGTCGGCCCCCTTCATCTACTCCAACACATACGGCAACGTCTACTCGCTGATCTTCCCGCTTGCGCTGATCTTCGCCTACGTGCTGTGGCGCGAGCGCTCCAAGTGGCGTGTCATCGTGGCCGCCGTGTGTGCGCTGTCGGTCATCCCGGCAGCTGCGACGCTCAACCGTGGCATGTACATCGGCCTCGTCGTCATCGTCGTGTGGGTGGGCTTCCAGCGCCTGCGCGCGGGAGCTTGGCGTACCGTCCTGGGCATCATCGCGGCCATCGTCGTGGGCGTGGGCGCGTGGCTGGCCACCCCGGCCTCGCAGTCGCTGCTCGAGCGCGTCGCGGCCTCCTCCTCGACGGTAGACCGTGCCTCCAACTACTTCGAGACGCTGTACGAGCTCCAGCAGTCCCCGCTCCTGGGCTTCGGCGCCCCGCGTCCCTCGGCCTCGCCGTGGCTGCCCTCCCTAGGCACGCAGGGCCAGTTCTGGACGGTCATCTTCTCCTACGGCCTGGTCGGCCTGGCCCTGTTCCTCGCTTTCTTCCTGCGCATGTTCCCGCGCATCTGGCGTGCCACGGACGTGTACGGCTCGATCCTGGGTGGCATCATCCTGGCGACCCTGGTGGAGCAGTTCTACTACGGCATGAACACCGGCCTCATGATCTCCGTCGTCGCGGTGGCGCTCCTGTCGCGCCACCTTGAGGAGGAGAGCGACCCGATCAAGCGCGCCGAGGCCGACCGCGAGGGCCGCGCGAGCGCCGGTAGCGTCGCGGGAACCGTCCGCGCCCAGCGGGCCGTGCGCATGGGGCAATGGACAAGCCCCGCCGCGAACGACGGGGCTTTTGCCACTTCGATGCTTGCTCGACTCAACAGGTCGGGTCGTCGGGGAACGAGAAGCCGGACAGCTTCCACGTCTCACCGTCCTTCACAAACTGAAAATAGGTGAGGGCACGGGTCATGGTCGTGTCGTCCGTCAGCGCAGTGCCTGCGTCGTTGAGGACGCGAACATTGGAAGAGTCGACGCACACCGAGACCGTGATGTTTCCGGCCCCGTCATCGCTGAGGATGTGCACGTCCTCGAGGGTGGGCGTGCCGGTGGTGTGGGTGCCGTCCCGCGTCCACTCGAAGGCCTGCGCGTCGAACTCCTCCAGCGCAGAGCCGGTGAGCACGGAGGACAGGTCGGTCGCCCGAGCCTGCTCGGGGTCCGCGTACGCGTCCCACAGCGTGTTCATGACGAAGGTGGCCTGTCCGGCGGCCTCAGCGTCCGTGGCCAGCGAGCCGGATGCGTTCGCGGGCCCACCCGACTGCGGGGTGATGGTCTTCGCGACGGACTGCGGGATGTCGGACTGCGCGTCGTCCTCGGCGCTTTGTGCGCCGGATGCCGCGGAGGTGGCCGTATCCGTCTCGGAGGAGCCCGTCAGGCGTAGGAAGCCGGCGATGACGAGCGCAATGATGAGGAGAATCGCTACTGCCAGCAGGATCTTCTTGCGGGCAGGGGAGAGCGAGTTGATGAAGTCCATGTGTGTCCCATCGGTAGGTTATAGAAAAAGGCTACCGCGCGGTAGCGGGAAGGTTAATCATGAGTGAGGCAAATCAAGCCCGGCGTTCCCTCGCGCGCGGAGGCATCGTTGGCTTCGTTGGAGCGGCCGCCTCCGCGGTCCTGGGCTTCGTGTTCACGATCATCCTGTCGCGCATGCTGGGTGCCGAAGGGGCGGGTATCGTCACCCAGGCCACCGGCGTCTTCGCGATCGTCATGGCCCTGGCCAAGGTGGGCCTTGACTCCACAGCCATCTACCTGATGCCGCGCCTGTCCCTGGATGCACCCGAGGAGATCCGCGCGACCCTGTCTTTCATGGCCTCCATGACGGTGGGAGTGTCGACCGTGTGCGTCCTCATTCTCGAGGCCGTGGCTCCCTTGATCTGGAACGCGCAGGTCGCGGCCTCCACCCGGGCGGTGCTGTGGTTCGTGCCAATCGGTGCCCTCACCCTGGTCGCATCCGCCGCCCTGCGGGCGCTGGGCAACATGCGCGAGTATGTCCTCGTTCAGAATCTGCTGCTGCCCGGCCTGCGCCCGCTCCTCGTTGCGCTCGCGGCCGCGTTCACCGGCTCCCTGGCCTTCGTGTCGGTCGCCTGGGCGCTGCCCTTCGTCGTCGTCCTCGTGGCCGCGTGGTGGCTGCTGCTGCGACACATGCCCTCGGCGGCCGACTCGGTGGGACGCTGGCCGAGCGCCCAGCGGCGTCGTCAAGTCGTCTCCTTCGCGCTGCCTCGCACCCTCACTGCCGGCCTCGAGCAAGCGCTGCAGTGGCTCGACGTCCTCCTCGTCGGTCTCCTGGCGAGCGATGCGGCCTCGGGCATCTACGGTGGTGCCATTCGCTTCATTCAGGCGGGCATGGTCGTCGACACGGCCCTGCGCGTCGTCGTCTCCCCGCAGTTCTCCAAGCTTTTGCACCAGGGCAAGACGAAGGAGCTGCGCGACCTCTACAGCACGGCCTCGATCTGGCTCGTCCTGTTCGCCGCACCCATCTACGCACTCATGGCGATCTACGCGCCCGCGCTCATGCGCATCCTCGGCGACGGTTTTGCCCCGGGTGCGAACGTCCTCGTCGTGTTGTGTATCGGCTCGATCGTTACTTTCATGGCGGGAAATATTCACTCGCTGCTCATCATGAGCGGGCGCTCCGGATGGGCTGCGGTCAACAAGATCGTGGTCCTGACCCTCAACGTTGTGGGTAACGTCATCTTTATTCCTCGCGGAGGAATGGTCGCTGCGGCGATCGTCTGGGCTGTGTGCATGGTGCTTGACGCGGCCCTGGCGACCGTTCAGGTCTCGCGGTTTATCGGCGTGACACCGAAATTGTCGGAAGTGGTCAAGCCGATTCTCGTTGTGGGCGTGTCTGCGGTGATTCCGGGCGGGTGTATAGCGTGGTGGCTGGGGCGCGATTCTTTCGTTGCGACCGTTGTTGGCTCTGCTCTCTCAATCCTTGCTTTTGCTTGTGTTTGCTGGGTGTTTAGGGAGCGTCTCCACCTCTCGGGACTTGGGTCCCTCGCGAGGCGTCGTCGGGGCTAGGAGTGGGGCGCGTGATGCACCTGTGAAAGACCCGCTTGACCGTTCGGTTGATCTAATGGGGATTGTTGTGTAATTATTTATGCAACAAGTTCTCGTTATCTCCGAAAGGTCGTGTCATGGCTTCCGCACTTTCACGCCTTGCAATCCTTGCAACCGCGCCGATTGTTGCTTGCGCTTCCCTTGCTATTGCTCCGATGGCACAGGCTGTTGGTGCAGGTCAAGGGGATTCTGCACCCGGTCAGGCTGCCGTTCATGATGGTCTGAGTGCTGCCACCGCCGCAGCGTCGTGCTGGGACATTAAACAGCGGAATCCCGAGGCAACGGACGGAGCCTACTGGCTCCAGACCCCCGCGATGGATCACCCCGAACAGTTCTTTTGTGATCAGACGACGGACGGTGGCGGTTGGGTCATGGTCGGCCGCGGCCGTGAAGGATGGGAATCCTGGAGCGGCGGCAAGGGTGATCCAGCGAAGCTGACCTCCCGCTCGCGTACCCCGGGCGACTTCGATGTCGTTCAGCTGTCCAACAAGGCCATCACCGAGCTGCTCAACAACGAGCCGGTCAAGGACCAGGCTGACGGCGTGCGTGTCATGCGTTCCTGGAGTGCGTCCGGCCGCTCCTACCAGACGGTCGACCTGCAGTTCCCGAAGATGACGGACTTCGTGTGGCCCTTCAAGATGGCCCACCCGATCAACATTCAGCTCGATAAGGGTGGCTGGCGCCCCGGCGTCATGTGGAACCAGACCGGCTACGACAATGAGTGGAACGGCCTGCAGACCTACCCGAGCGCCCGCACGACGGGCTGGCTGATGGGGTGGGGCTACGGTGCCCAAGCCTCTAACTGGGGCGGCGACGTTTCCTCCGCCAACTCCTATTTCCGCAAGTCCGGCCTGACGGTCTTCCCCTACGCCGAGGTCTACGTGCGTCCGCGCATCTCCTCGGACTCGTCCTCCTTCACTCGCATCCCCGACGAGGGTATGAGTGGCTCCACCGTCTCTGGAGCGGTCTCCAACTTCGCCGCGAAGACCTCGTGGGGCGTGAGCGGTAACCTCAACGGTTCCGTGAAGGAAGGCAGCATCCAGGTGCAGGCGCTCGCTCAGGTCGGTTCCACCATGTACGTGGGCGGCAACTTCACCGGCGTCAAGCAGGGCGACAAGGGTGCGGAGATCTCCTCGCGTGGCCTCGCCGCCTTCGACGTGAACACCGGCGACTTCACCGGCCAGACCTTCGACTTTAATGCCCAGGTCAAGGCCCTCCTGGCTCTGCCCGATGGTCGACTCCTCGTCGGTGGTGACTTCACCCGCGTCAACGGCGAGACCCACGTTGGTACCGTCGTCATCAACCCCTCGACCGGCCAGATCGACCCCTCCTGGGACCTGCAGATCGTCAACGCGCTGCGCGGCGGCGCCGTCAGCGTGCGTGCATTGACCTACTACGACGGCAACGTCTACATGGGAGGTGTCTTCACGCACCTGACCGGAGGCGGCAGTTCTAAGGTCTACGCCCGTAACGCCGGACGCGTCTCTCTGAGCGGACGCCCCGATCGCTCGTGGAACCCCGAGATCAGCGGCTCCGTCCAGGCAGTCGGTGTGTCCGAGGCCAACAGCGCCTTCTACGCGGGCGGCCACTTCACCACCGCGCACGGCAACCAGCGCGCCTGGTACGCGGCCAAGTTCTCTACGCAGGCCGGTGCCGCCCTGGATGCGGGCTTCTCCTTCGAGCCCTCGGCTCCCTCCGCGGGCAAGTATCAGCAGACCATCTCCACGGCGGGTGACCGCGTGTACATTGGCGGATCCGAGCACTCCCTGTTCGGATACGACGCCGCCAGCAACCAGCGCCTCTCCGGCGCCATGATGTTCAGCAATGGCGGTGACCTGCAGGCCAGCACCGTCTCCGCGAAGGGCGTCATCTACGGTTCCTGCCACTGCTCGGATGCGACGTACCAGGACATGTACACCTGGTCCATGAACATGTCCTGGTCTCGCGTCGACGAGATCAAGTGGGTCGGTGCCTGGGATGCTGCCACCGGCGAAAGCCTCAAGTGGACTCCCTTCGAGCTGTCCTCGCGCCGCAAGACCGGTGCCTGGGCCCTGACCACTGACAGCAACGGCAACCTGTGGGTGGGCGGCGACTTCACCCTCTCCCACACCGACGCCACGCACACCCAGTGGAACGGCGGCTTCGCCCGCTACGACAACCGCGACAACGTCGCCCCCGAGGCACCGACCCTGCTGCGTTCTTCCGCGGCTACGGCCTCGACCGTGACCCTCGCCTGGGAAGGCGTCTCCGACGCCGTCTCCTACGAGATCCTGCGCGACGACCGTCCGATCGCCACCTCCGACACCACCAGCGTCGAGGTGCCGCGCGGCGGCGAGAACCGCTTCTTCGTGCGCGCCGTGGACGCCGAGGGCAACCGCTCCGCGACCACCCCGGTCTACACCGCGCCGGCCTACGGCCAGGTCGATCCGGCCAGCCCCGTCCTCCTCGAGGCGGGCGCCACCTGGAGCTACCGCGCTGAAGCCAGCGCCGCACCCGAGAACTGGGCCCAGGCCTCGTTCGACGACTCCGCGTGGCCGACCGGCGCAGCACCCCTCGGCTACGGCGACTCCGCGATCGCCACCCAGATCGCCGCCAAGGGTACGCGCCCCGTGACGACCTACTACCGCACGCACTTCCAGGTCGCTGACGCGAAGGCC
Source organism: Sanguibacter keddieii (assembly GCF_001064145.1). GTDB lineage: Bacteria > Actinomycetota > Actinomycetes > Actinomycetales > Actinomycetaceae > Pauljensenia. The sequence goes on along the minus strand of NZ_JVOJ01000032.1, from coordinate 45,489 downwards.
CTGAAGGGCATCAACGTCAAGTACCTGGCCGATGATGGTGCCGTCGTCTACGTCAACGGCGTCGAGGTGGACCGCACCCGCATGGGATCCGGCACGGTCAGCTACACGACGCGAGCCGACGCCGCTCCCAACTACGCTGCGGCCTCCGCCTCGCTCTCCGAGGTCTTCGTCCCCGCCTCCGCGCTCACGACCGGCGACAACGTCATCGCAGTGGAAACGCACGTCAACTACCTGCGTACGCCGACCGTGTCCATGCAGGCCTCCATCGTCCGCGTGGACGGCACCCCGGAGAACAACAGCTCTATTCCCTCCGACCACAACACTGAGTCCGACGATGCGACGAAGCCGATCAACGCGGCCACCGTCAAGTCCGGCACGGTCATCGATACCGGCGCCGAGTGGAACTACTGGACCTCCACGAACGAGCCGTCCTCCGACTGGGCCACCACCGGCTCGCTCGCGAGCTGGAACCGCGGCTCCGGCCCGATCGGCTGGGGAGACTCCGGCGCAGCGACCGCCCTCGACATTGCGAAGAAAGACCGCGCGGTCACCTACTACTTCGCGCGTGACATCGACCTGGGCGCGATCACCCCGAACACCACGCTGACCGTGAAGGTGCGCGCGGATGACGGTGCCGTCCTGCGAGTCAATGGCAAGATCGTCGACACGAAACGTATGTCGGATGGCAACATTACTCACACCACCTACGCGAACTCGGCCGTGAGTGCCGCCAAGGCGTCCTCCGACCTGCTTGAGGTCACCATCCCCGCGAGCCTCTTGACGAGCGGCGTGAACCGCATCGGCGTCGAGGAACACCTCAACTACAAGGGGACGCCCTCGATGACCTTTGACCTGAACGCGACTGTTGCGAAATAAGGGAAGAATCGTCTTTCTTCGCTCGAGTTCGCGGGAGATTTGAGCCCGTGAAAATGGTTCGATGCAGCTCGTGAATCGTGCTGACAGGTAGAGCCCCCGCCTTTGTGGCGGGGGCTGTACCTGTATGTGGTAAACGACTCCCGCCTCGTCCTAACCAAGTGGTTGAGCGGAGGCAATTATCGTGACACTATAGAAGTAACCATTTACGCAATACCTGTGAGGACTCCATGAATTTTATACGCCGTTGCTTGGCGCTCGGACTGGCATCAGTGACCGGCCTGGGCGTGCTTGCTTTTTCTCCGGCTGCCCATGCAGCCGCTGACCCGCTTCATGATGGCCTGAGCGCGGCAACGGCTGCGGCCTCGTGCTGGGAAATCAAGCAGAATGACCCGCGTTCTCAGGATGGAACCTACTGGCTGCAAACGCCCACCATGGACGCGCCCGGCCAGTTCTTCTGCGACCAGACCACCGATGGCGGCGGTTGGGTCCTCATCGGGCGCGGTCGCGAAGGCTGGGAGACCTGGAGCCAGGGTAAGGGCGACCAGGAAAAGCTCAAGACCCGCCCGCGTACAGCCGGTGACTTCGAGGTCGTTCAGGCCTCGCATGAAACTGTCAACGGCCTCCTCGGCGGAACAGCGGTCTCTGACCTTGACGACGGCATCATGGTTCAGCGCGCCTGGAACCACAGGGGCACCGCCTACCAGACTGTGCGCATGCGCTTCCCGAAGATGCGCGACTTCATCTGGCCCTTCAAGAGCGCCCACCCCGTGGACGTGAAGTTCAACCGTGAATGGTGGGTCAACGGTGGCATCGTGTGGTCTGGCTTCGGTACGAACGCCGGCTGGGGATACGTCAATCTGACTGCGTCCGCGCAAAACAAGTACACGATGGGCTGGGGCTACGGCCCCCTCGCCACGTCCTGGTACGACACCTCCTCCTCGACGTCATACTTCCACCGCAACGGATCGATCATCAACCCCTACGCCGAGGCCTACATCCGCCCGCAGCTGCGTTCCAACGACTCCGGGTTCAAAGCGATCGGTGACGGCGGCGTCGCGGCTGAGCAGCAGAAGGCGTCCGCCTCCGAGTTTGCGTCCCCCATGTCCTGGGGCGTGACCGGCAACCTTAATGGTTCCATCCAGGAAGGCAACATCCAGGTCCAGGCATTCGAGCAGATCGGCTCGACCATGTACGTTGGCGGTAACTTCACCGGCGTCAAAAAGGGTAAGAACGGCCAGGAAATCGCCTCCAGTGGCCTCGCCGGATTCGACGCGACGACGGGGGAGTGGAATGGCCAAACCTTCTCCTTCAACAACCAGGTGAAGGACCTTGCTGAGCTGCCGGGCGGCAAGCTGCTCGTCGCCGGTGACTTCACGAAGGTCAACGGCGAAACCCATGTCGGCACGGTCCTCATCGATCCTGCGACCGGCCAGATCGACCCGTCGTGGACCCTCCAGGCGCGCACTGGAACCAACGGTGGCCGTGTCTCCGTGAAGTCCATCAAGATCATCAACGATCACATCTACCTGGGTGGTATCTTCACCCACTTCCAGGGCAACGGCGCGTCGTGGACCTACGCCCGTAACGGTGCCCGTCTCGACATCAACGGCAAGCCCGACCGCACATGGAACCCCGAGTTTAATGGCTCCGTCATCGATATTGATGTCGACGAGAACGAGGACTACTACTACGCGGCCGGCTACTTCACGCGCGCCCACAACCAGGTTGTTGAAAACGCGGGCCGAGTCTCCACTGCCGCTGGCGCTGCGCTGGACTCGTCCTGGACCTTCCAGCACTCCTTCCTGATCGGCAAGTACCAGCAGACCGTTACCGCGCGCAACGGCCGCGTCTACTTCGGCGGCTCGCAGCACTCGCTCTTCGGATACAACTCCGACTCGATGACCCGCACCTCGGGTTCCATCACCATGCAGAACGGCGGAGACGTCCAGGCGAGCACCCGCTCCGCCACGGGCGTCGTCTATGCCTCCTGCCACTGCTCCGACTTCGCCTTTCAGGACGCCTACCACTACCTGACGCTGGGCACCTCCTGGACGCGTGCCGACGAAATCCAGTGGGTCGGCGGATGGGACGAGGCCACCGGCCGCCAGATCGGCTGGACCCCCTACCGCCTCGGTTCCCTGCGCTCCACCGGTGCGTGGGCACTCGAAATGGGTGACGACGGCGCGCTGTGGGCAGGCGGCGACTTCAACTACTCCTACACGTCGCTCACCTCGGGACAGTGGTCCGGCGGCTTCGTGCGCATGCCCGCGCGCAACGCCACCGCGCCCGCCGTGCCCGCCAATCTGCGTGCCTCGTCCGGCAACTCCCAGCAGGTGACCCTCAAGTGGTCGAGTGTGCCCGGAGCTGTCTCATACGACATCCTGCGTGACGACCGCACGATCGCCACCACGACGGAGACCAGCGCAAGTGTTCCGCTCGGCGGTAACAACCGGTTCTTCGTGCGCGCTGTCGCCGCAGATGGCCTGCGTGGCGCGTCCACCCACGCCTACGCGGTCGACTCAAAGGGCAAGCCCGGCCAGCCTGACGACTCTACGCTGCTCGTGGACGAGGACGACACCTGGGCGTACCACTGGTCGACCGATCCGGTTGCCGACAACTGGGCCCAGACCTCGTACGACGACTCCGCATGGAGCCGCGGTGCCTCCCCGATCGGTTACGGCGGCCCCGGACTCAACACGACGCTGACCCCGGGTGCGGCCAAGAAGCGCCCCGTCACCACCTACGCGCGCGTGAACTTCAAGGTCGCTGACCCCACCGCCATCGGTGGAGTCAACGTCGCCGTGACGGCCGACGACGGTGCCGTGGTGTACGTTAACGGGACCGAGGTCGCTCGCCAGCGCATGGGCGATGGAACGATTGACGCTTCGACCTTCGCGAACGCCTCCATTGCCACGCCCTCCGCGCGAGCCGACCGACAGATCGTCTTCGTTCCCGCGTCTTCCCTGGTGGCTGGCACGAACACGCTCGCCGTCGAAACGCACCTTAACTACCGCTCTAGCTCGTCAATGACCATCGACGGCACGGTGACGGTTGTCGCCAAGGGCAACGAGCCCGCACCCGCGCCAGCCCCTGACCCGCAGCCCGACCCGCAGCCTGCGCCGGACCCCAACACGCCGCTGGTTCCTGACCCCGACAAGCCGCTTGAAGTCCTCGACGTGTCCGCGCTGAACTTCGGTACCTTCCTGTACTCCGGCATGAACTGGAACTACTGGAACTCCAAGGAAGCGCCGGGTGCCAACTGGAACTCCACGGCCGACCTCTCCTCGTGGAAGCACGGCGCTAGCCCGCTCGGCTGGGGCGACCGCGACGCGGGCACGCCCTTCACGATGCCGGCGGCGGACCGAGCCATCACGAACTACTTCGTCCGAGACGTCAACTTTGGAACCCTTAGTGCAGACTTCGAGCTCGTCCTCAATGTCCGCGCCGACGATGGTGCCGTTATCTACGTTAACGGCACTGAAGTTCAGCGAGTCAACATGCCCGAGGGCACTATCGATGCCAACACGCGAGCCACCTCCAACGTGGGGCTGGCCAAGGCGAAGGATAACCTCGTGCGTATCACGGTCCCGCGTAAGCTCCTCAAGGACGGCGTCAACCGTATCGCCGTCGAAGAGCACGCCAACTACAAGGGAGCCACATCCGTCACCTTCGATCTCACGGCAAGCCTGCTGAGGTGAGCGCCCATGACTGACCAGTCAGCCCCCGCTGGCGGCCCGGACGTGCCCGAGGCCGCCGGCGCGGTCGGTGCCCCCGCGACCGACCCCGCATTCGACGCCATGGCGCAGCGCGTGCTCACCCGAGGGCACACGACCACGTGGCTGAACCACTGGTCCCTTCTGCACGCCGACTTCCGCGCACTTGCTCGCATGCACACCGTCGGCTTCGACGGGACCCTCCTGCAGATGCGTCTGCGCGCAGCAGGCCACGAGGTCGCCCGCACCTCCGCGGACCTCGTCCTGCCGCACGTCTTCGAACGCCTCGAGGACGGCACCCGCATCACCCTCATCGGGGCTGTGCCCGAGGCCGGTGCGGCGGCAGCTGAGCGCCTGCACCGCTTCGACGTGCAGGTCATCGACGGCTACGAGGGCTTGCGTCGATTGAAGGCGGATCCGTCTGTGCTCACCGCCTTCGACCCGCGACTCGTCATCGTCGGCCTGGGGGCTGGCCTCCAGGAGGTCGTTGCATCCGTCGCGCTCGGGCTCGTTCCCGAGGCCTCCGTGTGCACCGCGGGTGGGTGGATCGACCAGTACGCGCGAGCAGCCGACGACTATTTCCCGAACTGGGTACATGCCGCGCGCCTCGGCTGGGCGTGGCGCATCGCGCACGAGCCCAAGCGCCTCACGAAGCGCTACACCGTTGAGGCCCTCGACTTCGTCGCTCACGCGCCCGAGCTGATCTCTCGGCTTGAGGCGATGGGTAGCTTCGACGATCTCGGGCTGGTCGGAGGCGTGACGCTTCGCTGACCGAGGTTGACGCTTGTCGTTGCGAAGGAGGCCGGACCCTGCGGGTCCGGCCTCCTTCGTGTTCTGTGATGGGGGGTGACGGCTGCCAGCGTCCACGAATGCGGCCTGGGCTCGCATATGCCGACGTGCGCTCCAGGCGCTTGCAACGGGCTGTTCTGGATAGGTCATTGTCCTATCCATATCGTCATAACCTATCCGCATCGTCATGACGCATCCTCCCGGCGTGTGGGCGAGGCATGCCGATTGCATGGCTGATATCGGTCGGTCCTGTGTCTCGGAGTGTGGCCGCCGACAGGTGCTGCACGAAGACGGAAAGCGGCAGTTCAGCCCCTCTTTCGTACATGAGGAGTGGTCGTCTTTTGGAGGCGACAATGGGTGTGACGACAGGGGAGTGAGCGGCGCTGAACGTGCCTCGAAACGCTTCGAGATGGATGCTCGAAAAGGGTTATGCAGTGAATGGCGTGGCCCGCACAAAACATTATGTGGGTGTGACGGTTCCCTGTGATGCGGGAGCTGAAGGGCGTTCCTATGTGTGGGTGTCAAACTCTCGCGGGACTTATCAACTGCTCATTGTGTGAATACTGCTGTGCAATGTGAATCAATCGCTATCGAGAGATGGTTGTTTGACGGCTCGATCTCATAATGCGCGAGGGGTGTGCGTGTACGCCGTTGTTCGCGTCCTGCTGGGCTGTTGAGAGCTTGGCGCGCGTTGAAAGTAAAGGTGTGGCCCGAGCCGATCGGCTCGGGCCACACCCAATCACACACAGAAAGCAAAGACTTAGTAGGCGCCCTCGTGACGCAGGAGCGCGGGAACAGTCTGGAGCATGATCCACGCGTCAAGGGTGAGGGAGCGGTGCTGGGCGTAGGAGAGGTCCAGGTGGACGGTCTCATCCCAGGAGAGGTTCGAGCGGCCGGAGATCTGCCAGAGGCCGGTGATGCCGGGTCGGACTGCGAACTTGCCCATCACGCGGGGTTCGTACTGAGCGACCTCGCTGGGGAGCGGGGGTCGCGGGCCCACGAGGGACATGTCGCCACGCAGGACGTTGAACAGCTGGGGCAGCTCGTCGATCGACGTCTTGCGCAGGAAGGCTCCGATGCGCGTGATGCGCGGATCGTTGGCCATTTTGAACATGATCGAATTTCCGGCCGAGGAGTCGGCCTCGTTCGCCTTCATGAGGGAGGCCTTGAGATCTTCGGCGTCCACGCGCATGGTGCGGAACTTAAACATGGTAAAAGTCTTGCCGTTGAGACCGACGCGTTCCTGAGTGAAGAAAGCGGGGCCGCCGTCGTTCAGGCGCACCATCGCGGCGACGATGATCCACAGCGGAGTCAGCAGGATAATGCCGAAAAGAGCCGCGAAAATGTCGCACATGCGCTTGATGGCGTTGTCGGCGGAGGCGGCAAGATCCGACGCGTGCTCGAATGCGAGAGCCGTGGATGCGGCTCGTGCGGTGGGCTTCGTCAAGGTTGTCATCTGTGCGTCTTCCTTCTACTTCATCAAACTCAAATGCTGCATGTCGGTTAGAGGCGGGAAAACCGCTCTGGACTGGGAGATTTACTGGGTAAATGTCCCTCGCGCAACTCAGTCACCGTTAGGTGTTAACCCTAGTCTATCCATATGGTTAGCTTGGTTGCTAACCAAAGGGTTAAGTACAAGCGAAAAAACGCTGTGATTTCGTACACCTGACGAGTTGTGCACGTCAGATCTGAACGCTGCATGACCAGCTGGTAGCTTGCTGACACCTTGGCAGAATGCGCGGAAAACTGCCGAGCGATAGACTGGTAATCGTGTCGTGACTGGCGAACAGGTGGGCCACCACCGGGGAGCGACGCGTCGGCATCGATAGCCGCCCGCCTGGGCTAGAGGCCACTGCCAACCATCATCGGATGATCAATAGGAGAACCCCATGGATTCCCTCAATGACATGACACTTGCGCAGCTGGATCCTGAGATTCAGGCCGTTCTGGACGCCGAGCTTGGTCGCCAGCGTGACACTCTCGAGATGATCGCCTCGGAGAACTTCGTGCCGCGCGCCGTCCTCGAGGCGCAGGGCTCGGTGCTCACCAACAAGTACGCCGAGGGCTACCCGGGTCGCCGCTACTACGGTGGCTGCGAGTTCGTGGACGTCGCAGAGTCTCTCGCCATCGAACGTGCGAAGCAGGTCTTCGGCGGCGACTACGTGAACGTTCAGCCCCATGCCGGCGCGCAGGCCAACGCCGCCGCGCTCATGGCCATGGCGAACGTCGGCGACCCGATCCTCGGCCTGTCGCTGGCCCACGGCGGTCACCTGACCCACGGCATGCGCCTGAACTTCTCGGGTAAGAACTATCGTGCCGTCGCCTACGAGGTCGACCGCGAGACCATGCGCATCGAGCCTGAGAAGGTTCGTGAGGCTGCCCTTGCGGAGCATCCGCGCGTCATCATCGCCGGCTGGTCCGCTTACCCGCGTCACCTTGACTTCCAGGCCTTCCGAGACATTGCGGACGAGGTTGGCGCCGCCCTCTGGGTGGATATGGCTCACTTCGCCGGCCTCGTGGCCGCGGGTCTGCACCCGAACCCCGTCCCCTTCGCCGACGTGGTGACGACGACGGTCCACAAGACCCTGGGTGGTCCTCGTTCCGGCATGATCCTGTCCTCGCGCGGCGAGCAGTGGGGCAAGAAGCTCAACACTGCCGTGTTCCCCGGCCAGCAGGGCGGCCCCCTCATGCACGTGATTGCCGCGAAGGCCATCGCCATGAAGGTCGCGCAGACCGACGAATTCAAGGACCGCCAGCGCCGCACCCTCGAGGGTGCCCAGATCATCGCTGAGCGCCTGGGCGCTGATGATGCGAAGAATGCTGGCATCAAGCTCGTCACGGGTGGCACCGACGTGCACCTTGTCCTCGTTGACCTGGTCGACTCCGAGCTCAACGGTCAGCAGGCCGAGGATCTGCTGCACGAGGTCGGCATTACCGTCAACCGCAACGCCGTCCCCTTCGACCCGCGTCCGCCGGCCGTCACCTCGGGCCTGCGTATCGGCACCCCCGCCCTCGCGACTCGCGGCTTCGATGCCGAAGACTTTGCTGAGGTTGCGGACATTATCGGCACGACCCTGTCCCAGGGTGCGTCCGGCGGCAATGTTGAGGTGGACGCCCTGCGCGCTCGCGTCAAGAAGCTGACGGACAAGCACCCGCTGTACGCCGGGCTCTGATCGTGAGGGCTCCCTGGGAGGGCCCCGCGAGGGTCCTGGATGGAAAGGCGACCGCTGCCGCCATTAAGGCGGAGCTGAAGGAGCGCGTCGATCGCCTGCGCGAGGCCGGGGTCGTCCCGGGCCTCGGCACGATCCTCGTCGGCGAGGACCCCGGGTCCGTCGCCTACGTCGCCGGAAAGCACCGCGACTGCGCGGAGATCGGAGCGGAGTCCATCCGCGTGGACCTGCCCGCCGACGCGACGCAGGAGCAGGTCGAGGCTGCGATCGATCAGCTCAACGCGGACACTGCCTGCACGGGCTACATCGTGCAGCTGCCCCTGCCGCGCGGAATCGATACGAACGCCGTCCTGGAGCGTATCGACCCCGCGAAGGATGCGGACGGCCTGCATCCGATGAACCTCGGACGCCTCGTGCTGCGAGGCTCGGGTCCCATCGATTCGCCGCTGCCGTGCACGCCGCGCGCGGTCATCGAGCTCATGGAACGCCATGGGATCGACCTGGCCGGAAAGAATGTGTGCGTCATCGGACGAGGAGTGACCGTGGGCCGCTCGATCGGCCTGCTGCTCATGCGCAAGGAAGTGAACGCGACGGTCGACGTGTGCCACACGGGTACGACCGACCTGGCTGATCACGTGCGCCGTGCGGACGTCATCGTGGCGGCGGCGGGATCCGCCGGGATCATCACTCGCGACATGGTGGCCCCCGGCACCATCGTCCTCGACGTTGGCGTGAGCCGCGTGCAGGGCGAGAACGGCAAGGCTCGTCTGATGGGCGACGTTGCGGACGGCGTGGATGAGGTGGCCAGCTGGCTCAGCCCCAATCCCGGCGGCGTTGGGCCGATGACCCGGGCGCTCCTCGTGACGAACGTCGTTGAGGCAGCCGAACGCCAGGCGGGAATCAGCGTGAACTGACAGGCCTGCGTGGCCTCGGCACATGTGGGGGTCGCGCGAACGTTGTGGAGGCGCGGTGAGGATATCCATTCCTCGCCGCGCCTCCTCGTTCATCTAGACTGAAGAAAAGTCTTGTTAAGGAGAAAACGATGACTCTGACGGTGACCACCGTGAACCTGAACGGCATCCGCGCCGCCCATAAGCGCGGCTTCCTCGACTGGCTGGAGGGGTCCGACACGGATGTGCTGCTCATGCAGGAGGTGCGCGCGCCCGAGGAGATTTCCCGCGAGATTATGGGCGAGGCCTGGGACAGCGTGTGGGTTCCCTGCCGCATCAAGGGCCGCGCGGGCGTGGGCGTAGCCGTGCGACGTGGGCGAGCGGTCCGCGAAGGCGAGCCCCGTCTGGTTCTCGACGACGCCGAGACGGACGTGGATTCGGGTCGCTGGCTCGAGGTCATCGTGCGTCCCGAGGGCGGCGAGACTCCCGTGCGCGTGGTTTCCGCATACTTCCACTCGGGTGAGAAGGACACTCCCAAGCAGGAGGCCAAGATGGCGCACCTGCCGCGCATCGGTGCACGCATGGCCGAGCTGCTCGCCGAGGAGGCTGCCGGGGGTATCTCCTCGCTCGTGTGTGGCGACTTCAACGTCGTGCGCTCGGAGGCCGACATTAAGAACTGGAAGCCGAACCACAACAAGCGTGCCGGTGTCCTCGACGAGGAGATCGTTTTCCTCAATCAGTGGGTGGAGGAAGGGTGGCGCGACACCGTGCGCGACCTGGCTGGCGACGTGCAGGGCCCCTACTCGTGGTGGTCGTGGCGAGGCCAGGCCTTCGTGAACAACGCGGGTTGGCGCATTGACTATCAGTACGCGACGCCCGCCCTGGGTGAGCGTGCGTGTTCCTTCGAGATCGGCCGCGCCGACGAGTATGCGGAGCGCTTCTCGGATCATGCGCCGGTCTCGGTAACCTACGAGATCTGACGTTTCATCGACGAGGCCGTGGCTGGCCTGGGACTATCGGGTTCTGGGGTGGCCACGGCCTTTCGTGTCTGCGGGAGGCCTGTTGTGTGAGCTGTGGCACTGTTTTCCAAAATTTCGCACGTAATTCGTTTGGATGAAGTTTCAACAATCGCTGGAAACGTTGCAATTCCAACAAAGTGAATTCATGGTTTGAAATAGGTGTGGGGGAATTGCGTGCGACATTGGTGGGGCTGTCCCAGGGGCCAATACGCATCCGGATAGGAAGCGAATATCCGGATAGGAAGCGAACATCTGGATAGGTAACGATCATCCGGATAGGAAGCGAATATCCGGATAGGTAACGATCATCCGGATAGCTTAATAACCTATCCGGATGTGCATAACCTATCCGCGTGCGCGCAACCTATCCGGATAATGCCCCGAAGATGGGGCTGTGGGTCCTGGCGGTGCTTGCAGATTGTGGTGTGGCTTGGGCTGGCTACTCGCAGTAAGGAGAGCGCCGGTGTGGAGGGCGCCGGAGGGGCCGGAAGGCCTGGCTGCGGTGCCCGTGGGCGGTGGCGGGGCCTGGCCGGACAACGAGCCGACGCGCCGAGCGAAGCTCGCGGCGCGGACGGCTCGCGGGCGGGCCGCCGCCCACGGCGCAGCCCGGCCCCACGGCCGGGCCATTCGGCGCCCGGAACACCAGCGTGTGATGAGCGCGTGATGAGTGGGCGATGAGCGGGCAGACAGGGATCCTGCCGCGCGGAAAGCGGGCGGTGAAAAGAGCAGGCGACAGTCTGGCAGGAAGTCAGTGCCCGGAGGCGTCGAAGTCGAACAGTGCCATTGAGGAGTAGATGCCCGAGGGGTCGATGCGGTCCAGGCGGAAACCCGGAACGATCCAGGAGGCCTCGACGGTCGCGCCGATGTCGAGGGCCATGTCCAGGGTGATGTCGTCGACGTCCTGAGCCAGCGTCACGTGAGGGTGATAGGGAAAGCGCGTCTCGTGGTCGAGGGGGCCGGAGCGGATCTCCTCGGCGAGGTCCGTGCAGTCGGAAGCACCTTCGGCCAGCGTCATGAAAGCGACGTTGGAGATGGGGCGGAAGGAATCGGTGCCCGACAGGGTGACGCGGAAAGGGGAGTGCCTCGAGGCGATGGAGCGCAGGTGGTCGATGACTTCGGCGCGCGCTTCGCGTGCGACGGGCGTGGGCGGCATCAGCGTGATGTGCGCGGGGATGCGTGATCCTGCCAGGTCTCCGAGGCGCAGGCGCAGGTCAGTGAGCTGCGTGACCCACGGTTCGGGAATCGCGACGACGACACCGAGCCAGTCCTGGCCGGGAAGTCGTTGGGGGAGGAACATGGGGCCTGCCTGTGTCGCGGTTGTGGTGGCTCCACTGTACCGGGTGTCGGGGCGCGCGCGATGAGGCCGTAGCGCTTGAAGGGTGTGAGGGCGTTCACGTAGCCTTGAGGAAGTGAGACCAAGGAGGATCTTGTGACTGATCTCGTGTGGGCCGACGCCGCTACGCCCGATGAAGGGGCCGCGCAGGCCGCAGACCTGTTTCGTGACGCGTTTGGCTACGAGCCTCGGGGCGTGTGGAGCGCGCCCGGGCGCGTCAATATCATCGGCGAGCACGTGGACTACAACGGTGGCCCGTGCGTCCCGATCGCTCTGCCGCACCGCGCATACGTGGCGCTGGCGCCTCGCGAGGATCGGACGATCCGCCTGATTTCGCCGCAGACGCGCGAGGCGATCGACGTCCTCGATCTCGACGTGATCGGCCCGAAGGAGACCCCTGGTGAGGTGACGAACCATTGGACCGCTTACCTTGCAGGTGTCGCGTGGGCCCTCGAGCAGGCTGGATACGGACCGCTGCCTGGTTTTGACGCGGCCCTGTGGTCGTGCGTGCCCCTGGGTGGGGGGCTGTCGTCGAGCGCCGCGCTCGAGTGCGCGACTGCGGTGGCCCTCGACGAGGTGTGCGACCTCGGTCTGGCGGGCACGATCGAGGCCCCCAACGACGAGGGGCGCAAGGTGCTCGTCGATGCCGCGCGCACCGCGGAAAATCAGGTGGCGGGCGCGAACACGGGCGGCCTGGACCAGACGGCGTCCCTGCGCTGCCGCGAGGGTCATGCGCTGGCCCTCGACTGCCGCGACATGTCGACGCGCCAGGTTCCCTTCGATCTGAGCGCGGTCGGACTGGAGCTTCTCGTTATCGACACGCGCGCCAAGCATTCTCTGGCGGACGGCCAGTACGGGTCGCGTCGCGCGGACTGCGAGGAGTCAGCGCGTATCCTCGGCGTGGGCCAGCTCGTGGACGTTGAGGACCTGGACGAGGCCACGGCCGCGCTGGGCAGCGAGCGCCTGGCCGCTCGCACGCGCCACGTCGTCTCCGAAATTGCGCGGACGCGCGCTTTCATCGAGCTTCTTGACGAGGGACCGCTGGAAGGCACGCGCCTGGCGGTCGCGGGCGCTCTCCTGAACGATTCGCACGACTCGCTGCGCGACGACTACGAGGTCTCCTGCGAGGAACTGGACGTGGCCGTGGAGGCTGCGCGCGCCGCTGGCGCGCATGGCGCGCGCATGACGGGCGGCGGCTTCGGCGGCAGCGCGATCGCGCTCGTCGACGCGCATGCCGTGGAGGGTGTGGCGCGAGCCGTCGCGGCCGCATACGCGGAGCGAGGCTGGGAGCCTCCCCACTTCATCCGATCCCTCCCGGGAGCTCCCGCCGGACGCCTGGACTGAGCGATCGGAGACAAACCGAGGGGCCGGTGCTTCAGCATTTGAAGCACCGGCCCCGGCCTCGTTACACTGAAGGTCAGCAGACACGAGGGAAGGACATTCCGATGGGGATCAGCAAACGAGCATGGCAGGTAGCGGGCGCAGCAGCCGGCGGCGCGAGCCTCTTCGGTGGTGGCCTGGCGATTGGACGCCTCCTGCGCTTGGATGCCCAACGCGGCGATTACCGCAAGGCGTGGGAGGACCACAATCTGGCGACCCTGGATCGCCTGCGTCAGCTTGACGAGCATCCCGAGGGCGAGCGTCCCTACCTGATCGTCTCCCTCGGCGACTCCTCCGTGCAAGGCATGGGAGCCTCGCGCATCACCGAGTCCTACCCGGCACGCCTCGCCTCGGCCATCAACGCCCAGGTGGACCGCGAGGTCCTGCTGCTCAACCTCTCCCTGTCGGGCGCGACCATCGAGTCTGTCGAACTCACCCAGATCCCGCAGATGCGCGGCCTGGGCCTCCTGGATGGACCCTACGGCCCCGACCTGGTCACGCTGACCATCGGCGGCAACGACGTGATGGCCGAGGACATGGCACCCGGTCAGTTCGAGGAACGCCTGCGTCGCGTCCTCGCCGCCCTGCCCGGCAGCGCCCTCGTCTCCACGATCCCTTCCTTCGGAATCATGCCCCAGGAAAGCCGCGCGCAGGACATGTCCGACCGTATCGCGGCCGCCGTTGCCGACAGCGACGCGCACCTGGTCGACCTGCGTTCTCTTACCCAGGAATACTCGCTGCCGACCTACACCTTCGCCTACCACGCGGCGGACTTCTTCCACCCGAATTCGGCGGCCTACGCCAAGTGGGCTCAGCTCTTCGCCGACGCGTGGGCGACGTCTCGACGTGAGGCAGCCCCCGTCGTCGAGGACGCCCCCCAGTGGGACATGCTCTCGGCGCGGGTGGCACAATCGGAGTATGACGACTGACGGACCGTGGCTCGTCGTCGGGTTAGGTAACCCCGGCGCGCAGTATGCTTCCACCCGGCACAACGTCGGGTACTTGACCCTCGACGTGCTCGCCTCTCGCGGCGGTGCGACCCTGACCTCGCACCGCTCGCGCACGCACACCGCTGACGTTCGCCTAGGAATCGGCCCCGGCGGCGTGCCCGGACCCCGCGTGATTCTTGCGCGCTCCGACAGCTACATGAACACCTCCGGCGGTCCGATCAGCGCGCTCGCTACCTTTCATAAGATCGAGCCCTCGCGCATCCTCGTCATCCACGACGACATGGACCTGCCCGCGCACACGCTGCGCCTCAAGATCGGCGGGGGAGAGGGTGGCCACAACGGCCTGAAGTCCCTCAGCCAGCACCTGGGCACGCGTGATTACGCTCGCCTGCGCATCGGCGTGGGCCGCCCGCCGGGGCGCATGGATCCCGCCGACTACGTGCTCGCTCCCCTGCCCTCTAAGGAACGCCCCGACTGGGACGTCACCTTCGAGCAGGCCGCCGACGTCGTCGAAGACATCGTGACCAAGGGATTTGCCCCCACCCAGATGGCCCTGCACACCGGGTCCTGATCGAGGCGGCGACCCCTGGCGTCGCCGCGCACCCTCACCGCGAAAGGCAGCGCGTGCTACTCACCGGACTCCTCCCGGACATCACCACCGATCCCGCGATCGAGACGGCCACCGACTCCGTTGAAGCCGGCCGTTCTGGCACGATCGTCGCGCCCGTCGGCATACGGCCGCCCCTGCTCGCGGCCGTCGCCTCGCGCGCGGCCACGCCCCTCGTCGTCCTCACCGCCACGGGGCGCGACGCCGAATCGCTGACCAACGCCCTGGCCTCGTGGATCCCGGGCGTCGCCATGCTGCCCGCGTGGGAGACCCTGCCCCACGAGCGGCTCTCGCCCCAGGTCGACACGATGGCGCGTCGCATCGCCGTCCTGCGCCGCCTCGTCCACCCGATCGAGGGAGACGACAGCGCCGGCCCGATGTCGGTCCTCGTCGTCCCCATCCGTGCCTTCCTGCAGCCGATCATCTCCGGCCTGGCGGACCTCGAACCCGTGCGCGTGCGCACAGGCGACATCCTGGACCTCACCGAGACCACGAACCGGCTGTCCGAGCTCGGCTACGAGCGCGTCGACATGGTCGAAGGCCGCGGCCAGATGAGCGTACGCGGCGGCATCCTCGACGTCTTTCCGCCCCAGGAACCCCACCCGTTGCGCGTGGAGCTGTGGGGTGACGAGGTCGATGACATCCGTGCCTTCTCCGTTTCCGACCAGCGAACCCTCGGCGAGGCCACCGACGGCCTGTGGGCCGTCCCCTGCCGCGAGCTCCTCCTCACCCAGGCGGTGCGCGCCCGCGCCCGCGAGGCCGCCGACCGCCTGCCCGGCGCCGCCGAGATGCTGAGCCTCGCTGCCGAAGGAATCGCCGCCCCCGGCATCGAATCCCTGGCACCCATCCTCGTGGGCGGCATGGAGTCCCTCCTCGACCTGCTGCCCGCCGGCTCGCCGATCCTCGCGTCCGACCCCGAACGCATCCGTGCCCGCGCCGCCGACCTCGTCGCCACGACCGAGGAGTTCCTCGCCGCCGCGTGGAGCGCCGCCGCCGGGGGAGCGGACACCCCGCTCGAGGCCTCCAAGGCCTCGTTCCTCGACCTGGGCGACCTGTGGGGGAGCGGGACGCGCCCCTGGTGGGAGCTCACCGACCTGCCGCCCGCAGACCTCGCTTCCGCGATCGACGAGGCCGAGGCTGGTTCACCCTCTGCGGACGGCCCCACCCCCGTCGTCGTCTCGCCCACCCTCATGCGCGTGGGTGCCCGCGACGTACACCCCTACCGCGGAGACTTCGCCCGCGCCGCCGCTGACCTCACCGACCTGGCCCGAGACGGCTGGCGCATCGTCGTCACCACCGAAGGCCCCGGCCCGGGGCGGCGCATTCGCTCCATCCTCACCGACGCCTCGTGCCCGGCTGCGCTCGCGGACAACGTGGGAGCGCGCCCCGACCCCGGCCTCGTGACCATTACGACCGCGCAGGCCGGTGTCGGTTTCGTCGCGCCCCATCTCAAGGTCGCGATCCTCACCGAAGGCGACCTCACCGGGCGAGCGGGCGCGTCCACGCGCGACATGCGCCGCATGCCTTCGCGCAGGCGCAAGGGCGTCGACCCTCTGACACTGCACCCCGGGGACTACATCGTCCACGACCAGCACGGCATCGGACGCTTCATTGAGCTCGTCTCCCGCTCAATCGGGCGCGGGGACGCCGCCTCGACGCGCGACTACCTGGTCATCGAATACGCGCCCTCCAAGCGCGGCCAGCCCGCCGACCGCCTTTTCGTGCCCACCGACGCGCTGGACCAGATCTCGAAGTACACCGGATCCGACGAGCCCTCCCTGACCAAGATGGGCGGCGCCGACTGGGCCAAGACCAAGGCCCGCGCCAAGAAGGCCGTCAACGAGGTCGCCAAGGAGCTCATTCGCCTGTACGCCGTGCGCCAGCAGACCAAGGGCCACGCTTTCGGCCCCGACACGCCCTGGCAGCGTGAACTCGAGGACGCTTTCCCCTACGTCGAGACCCCGGACCAGCTCGTCACCATCGACGAGGTCAAGGCCGACATGGAAAAGCCCGTGCCCATGGACCGCCTGCTCACGGGCGATGTCGGCTACGGCAAGACCGAGATCGCCGTGCGCGCCGCGTTCAAGGCCATCCAGGACGGCTACCAGGCCGCGGTTCTCGTGCCCACGACACTGCTGGTCACCCAGCACGCGGAGACCTTCGCCGAGCGCTACGCGGGCTTCCCCGTGCGCATCGGCACGCTCTCGCGCTTCTCGACACCGAAGGAAACCGAGGAGGTCAAGGCGGGGTTGGCCTCGGGCGAAGTTGACCTGGTCATCGGCACGCACTCGCTGCTGACCGGCACGGTTTCGTTCAAGAAGCTCGGCCTCGTCATCATCGACGAGGAGCAGCGCTTCGGCGTTGAGCACAAGGAAACCCTCAAGGCCCTGCGCACCGACGTGGACGTCCTGTCGATGTCCGCCACACCGATCCCTCGTACCCTCGAGATGGCGATCTCCGGCATCCGCGAGATGTCGATCCTCCAGACCCCGCCCGAGGAACGCCAGCCGGTCCTGACCTTCGTCGGTGCCTACACGGACGCCCAGGTCAGCGCCGCGATCCGACGCGAGCTCCTGCGCGACGGCCAGGTTTTCTACGTGCACAACCGCGTCGATTCGATCTCCTCGGTCGCCGCCCACATCGCGGAGCTGGTTCCCGAGGCGCGCGTACGCACGGCCCACGGCAAGATGAACGAACACCAGCTCGAGGCCGTCATCCAGGACTTCTGGAACCACGAGTTCGACGTTCTCGTGTGCACGACCATCGTCGAGACCGGCCTGGACATCTCCAACGCGAATACGCTCATCGTGGACCGCGCCGACACCTTCGGCCTGTCCCAGCTCCACCAGCTGCGCGGCCGCGTCGGACGAGGCCGAGAACGCGCCTACGCATACTTCTTCTACCCGGGCGACAAGGCGCTCACCGAGACCGCGCACGAGCGCCTCAAGACGATCGCCGCCAACACAGAGCTGGGCGCGGGCCTGGCTGTCGCCCAGCGAGACCTCGAGATCCGAGGCGCCGGCAACCTCCTGGGTGCGGCTCAGTCCGGCCACGTCGAGGGCGTCGGATTCGACCTGTACGTGCGCATGGTCTCTGACGCGGTCGCCGCTTACCGGGGTGATACACCCACCGAAAAGACCGATGTGCGCATGGACCTGCAGGTCGACGCGCACATCCCCGACGGCTACGTGCGCGGCGAACGCCTGCGCCTCGAGGTGTACGCGAAGATTGCGGCCATCTCCACACCCGAACAGGAAGCGGACGTACGCGAGGAACTCGTCGACCGCTACGGTCCCATCCCGCCCCAGGTCGACCTGCTCTTCGCCGTCGCACGGCTGCGCGAGATCGTGCGCCGCGCGGGGATCACCGAGATCGCCACGCAGGGCAAGTACCTGCGTGTCTCGCCCGTCGAACTACGCGATTCCCAGGTCATGCGCCTCAAGCGCCTGCACCCCGGAACGGTCATCAAAGCCGCCGTTCGCCAGGTCCTCGTGCCGCTTCCGCTCACCTCGCGAGTCGGTGGCTCCCCGCTCACCGACGGCCCGCTCCTGGAGTGGGTGGAGACTCTGGTGACCAAGATTCTTGTGCCTTTTGGCGAGTAGTGCCTGTGGTGGAATACACTGGTCCTATTGCGTCGCAACACATCTGAGGAAGGAACGCTCGTGCGCTACACACGCCAGCTCGCCACCGCCGCCCTGATCGCGGCCGCAGGACTGGGAATGGGGGCGTGCTCCGCCCATCCCGGTGCCGCCGTCGTCAGCTCGTCCGGCTCGTATTCCAACGAGGAGGTTGCGCAGGCCGCCCAGCAGATGTCTGTGCTCACGGGTGGCCAGCAGATCACCGATGCGCAAATTCGCTCGCAGCTCGTGAACCTGCCGCTCCTGGAGGCCGCCGGTGCCTCTGTGGGCGCAGACGTCTCCGACGAGCAGATCGACCAGATTGCCGCGCGCGCCTCCGAGCAGTTGGGGGATCAGTCTCTCGGCACGCTGGGTCCCGCCACCCGCGCAACCGTGAAGTCGATCCTGCTCACCCAGAACCTCAACCAGGTCGTGCAGTCCAATCCATCGGCCGTGCAGCAGCTTGACCAGGTCCTCGCGCAGGCCCGCGACAGCTCCGACGTGCGCGTGAACCCGCGTTTCGTCCAGCCGACCCTGGGTGGAGGCCAGGCCCCGACCATGCCCCTGTTCGGTGACGCCGTATCTGGAGCCAAGGATGATCCCACGGCCGCGCTCCTGGGTGGCAGCGCCCAGTGAGCCTTGTGAGTATTCACTCACAGCGTCTCCGGCAGGGACTAATGTCGCTTGTCCGGGCACATAACCGGGGTTCATAGCCCCAAAAACCACAACGTCCCCCTCGCCGGGGGGTGACCACATATGGCGGTCCGTATTACCGTTGTACTGACCGCTTCCACGCAACAACATCGATTGGAGAATGACGTGGCAGTTATTGAAGGCATTGGTGCACGCGAGATCCTCGACTCGCGCGGTAACCCGACCGTTGAGGTCGAGGTCGTCCTCGAGGACGGCACCGCTGCGCGCGCGTCCGTTCCCTCCGGCGCGTCCACCGGCGCGTTCGAGGCCGTCGAGCGTCGCGATGGCGACAAGGGCCGTTACCTTGGCAAGGGCGTCCAGGATGCCGTTGACGCCGTCGTCGAGCAGATCGCCCCCGAGCTCATCGGCGAAGAAGCTGACGACCAGCGCTACATCGACCAGGCCATGATCGACCTGGACGGCACCCCCAACAAGGGCAAGCTCGGCGCGAACGCCATCCTCGGCGTCTCCCTCGCCGTCGCCAAGGCTGCCGCGAAGTACGCGGACCTGCCCCTCTACAAGTACCTGGGCGGCCCCAACGCTCACGTCCTGCCCGTCCCCATGATGAACATCCTCAACGGTGGCTCCCACGCGGACTCCAACGTTGACATCCAGGAGTTCATGATCGCCCCCCTCGGCGCTCCCTCCTTCCGTGAGGCCCTGCGCTGGGGTGCCGAGGTCTACCACACGCTCAAGGGCGTCGTGAAGGACCGCGGTCTGTCCACCGGTCTGGGCGACGAGGGCGGCTTCGCCCCCAACCTGGACTCCAACGCTGAGGCCCTCGATCTGATCGTCTCCGCGATCGAGAAGGCTGGCTTCAAGCCGGGCGAAGATGTTGCCCTGGCCCTGGACGTCGCCTCCTCCGAGTTCTTCAAGGACGGCCTGTACCAGTTCGAGGGCGAAGGCCGCTCGACCGAGTACATGGTTGAGTACTACGAGAAGCTCATCTCGAACTACCCGCTGGTTTCCATCGAGGATCCGCTGGATGAGGACGAGTGGGATGCTTGGAAGGCCCTGACCGCCGAGATCGGTGGCCGCGTCCAGCTGGTCGGCGACGACCTGTTCGTCACCAACCCCGCCCGCCTGAAGAAGGGCATCGAGCTGGGTGCCGCGAACGCGCTGCTCGTCAAGGTGAACCAGATCGGTTCGCTGACTGAGACCCTCGACGCCGTCGAGGAAGCGCACCGCAACGGCTACCGTACGATGACCTCGCACCGCTCCGGCGAGACCGAGGACACCACGATCGCCGACCTGGCCGTCGCCACCAACTCCGGCCAGATCAAGACCGGTGCTCCCGCTCGTTCCGAGCGCGTCGCCAAGTACAACCAGCTGCTGCGCATCGAGGAGCAGCTGGGCGAGGCCGCCGTGTACGCCGGCCGCTCTGCCTTCCCTCGCTTCAAGTGAGCCTAGGCAACTAGCCGCATAGCTCCGCGCGGGCCCGCAAGGGTCCGCGCGGAGTTTTTTCGGCGTGGGGATCAGCCAAATGCGTCGATGTAGGGCACGATAGAAGAATGGCTAGCCGTCGTCCTTCTTCCCGCCCCTCCTCGCGTCGTCGCTCCTCCGGTTCGGAGGCGGCGCGTACGACGCGTGAGATCAACGCGGAAAAGTCGCGCCAGCGCAGGGCGGCCGCGAAGGCTGCACAGTCCTCGAAGGGGGCCGAGGCCTCGGCGAAGCGCCAGAAGTCGGCGAAGGGTACCCGGGGGGAACAAGGCGCAAAGCGCAGCTTTTTCCGCAGGAATAAGGGCGTCGAGAAGGGCTCGTCGCGTTCTTTTGTGCGTCCCTCCGCGGATGGCTCGTCGGTCCTGTCCATCGGTGGTCTCGACGTGTCTACGCGACTTCTCGTCGTCCTGATCGTCGCCGCGATCCTGTCGGTCATGTTGGTGCCCAGCCTCTACCAGTGGTGGCAGCAGGAGCGTGAACTCGCGCAGATCAAGACTCAGGTTGCGCAGCAGCAGCAGCAGAACGCTGACATGCAGCGTCAGCTTGACCTGTGGAATGACCCCGACTACATCTCCACTCAGGCGCGCGAGCGGCTCGGATTCGTACGACCCGGTGAGACCCAATACACGGTCGTGGATCCGGGGCCGCAATATCAGGACTCGGCGCTGGCGGCCGCAGCTGCTTCCACCGGACCGGCGCGCCCCTGGGTGCAGCAGCTCGGTATCCTAGTGGGGAAGGCGGATCAGCCGCCGAGTGCGACGCCTGTCCCGTCGGCCGAGACCAGCCAGTCGGGACAGGCCCCCACAACCAGCCAAGAAAGCGGAGAATGAGCCTCGTTAACACCACCGACGCCACAGAAGATGACCTGGAGGTCCTGCGTTCCCAGCTGGGCCGCGTGCCCCGAGGGGTCGTTGGTATTGCTGCGCGCTGCGTGTGCGGTCGGCCCACCGTTGTGGCAACCGCGCCGCGCCTGCCTGATGGGACGCCGTTCCCCACGACCTACTATCTGACGCACCCGGCGGCCGTGAAGGGCGTTTCCACGCTTGAGGCCGAGCACGTCATGGAGACCCTCAACGAGGAACTCGCGGCCGATGAGGAGCTGCGTGCCGCCTATGCGCGCGCCCACGAGGCCTACATTCAGGCGCGCCTGACCCTGGGTGACGTTCCGGAGATTTCGGGCGTGAGCGCTGGCGGAATGCCCACGCGCGTCAAGTGCCTGCACGCCCTCGTTGGCCACTCTCTGGCCGCCGGCCCCGGCGTGAATCCGATCGGGGATCGCGCGCTCGCGATGCTCGACGAGCGAGGCCTGTTCTCCACCTCCCGTTGCTCCTGCTGAGCGCTTTTTGCCCGTGCCCGCCCCGGCCTCGTCCGGGAAACACCCCTGTAGAAACGAAGCGATGACCCGCGTAGCTGCCATTGACTGTGGAACCAATTCGATCCGACTGCTCGTCGCCGATGGACATATCGACGAGGACGGCCGTCCCCATCTGTCCGACCTGACCCGCCAGATGCGCATTGTGCGCCTGGGGCAGGGCGTGGATGCGCGCGGCTACCTGGATCCCGCGGCGATCGAGCGTACGGTGGAGGCCACGGTCGAATACCAGCGCATGATTGAGGCCCTGGGAGCGACGAGCACCCGTTTCGTGGCGACCTCTGCGACGCGCGACGCGTCCAATAGCGCCGACTTCGTGCGTCAGATCAAGGCTGTCATCGGCGTGGAGCCTGAGGTCGTTGTCGGCACGGAGGAAGCCTCCCTGTCCTTCAACGGCGCGGTGAGCGGCCTGGGCGAGTCCGTGTGCGCCCCGATGCTGGTCGTCGACATCGGTGGTGGGTCGACGGAGCTGGTGCTCGGCTCGACTCGCGTTGAGCAGGCGATTTCGATCGACATGGGTGCTGTGCGTGTCACCGAGAAGTTCTTCTCCCACGTGGATCCGGCAGGCGGAGTGCCGCTCGAGGACCAGGAGCGCGCGATCGCGTGGATCGATGAGCAGCTGGACGGCGCTGAAAAGTCCGTGGACCTGGCGCGCGTGCGCTCCCTCGTGGGCGTAGCGGGCACGGTGACAACCCTGACGGCCCAGGCGCTGGGGCTCACGTCGTACCAGCCCGAGCGCATCCACGGCGCGCGCCTGAGCGCGGCACAGTTCGAGGAGGCCGTGCGCTTCATGGTCGATCAGCCGACGTCCGTGAAGGCCTCCCTGGGCTTCATGCCCGAGGGGCGCGAGGACGTCATCGCGGCGGGCGCGCTTATCTGGAGCCGCATCGTCACGCGCGTTCTGGCGCGCGCCGAGGCGGCCGGGCACCCGATCGAGCAGATCGCCACCTCCGAGCACGACATCCTCGACGGCATCGCCCAGGCGATGATCTGACGGAGCTTGAGGAGCGCGCCAGCCTCCCGTAGGCTGGACCTGCGCCCCGGCGCGCCCCCGTGGCCCAATTGGCAGAGGCAACCGACTTAAAATCGGTGTGTTGTGGGTTCGAGTCCCACCGGGGGTACTGACGGCAGGCCTCATCGACGAGGCTGGGGCTCGGCGGGCATACCTGACCTCGCGTGGACGCAGGGTTGCGCTGCGCGCATAATGGAACGTTTCCCACTTGTGGGTGCCACGTGCGACACTAGTGGTAGTACATCACTGACCAAGGAGGAAAAATGGCCAACCCGGTGATGAATTCGATCGTCAAAGACTGGTCGACCCAGCAGGCGACTCCTGCCGGATACCCTGCGATGCCGGGGTACCAGCCTGCCTCGGCGCAGGCGCAGAATCCCTACGGCGGTTCGACGAACCCCTACGCGCAGGGCGGAGCCGGCGACGCCGCGCAGGCCACCTATCCGGTGCCCCAGGGAACGCCCGTGTACGGCGTCCCCCAGGGGCAGCAGGGCGCCTACGCCGACTCCATGGCCTCCTACGAGGCAATGATGAACGCTCCCGCCGCCGACGCCGTGGACCGCGGCACGATGACCTTCGACGACGTCGTGGTCAAGTCCATCATGTGCTTCGGCCTGCTTCTTGTGGGTGCGACGGCCGGGTGGATGACGGGCATCGTTGCGATGGGTCTCGCGTTGGTGCTGTTCTTCGCCTCGTGCGCCGTGACGCTGGGCCTGGCGCTCTTCATCCAGTTCTCGAAGAAGATTCGCCCGGGTGCCATCGTCACCTACTCCCTCATTGAGGGCTTCAGCCTCGGCGTGATCTCCTACACCTTCGAGGCCTACTTCCCGGGCATTGTCATCAGTGCTGTTCTGGCGACCCTCGTCGTCATCGGCACGACCTTGGCTGCCTTCATGATGGGCTTCGTGCGTAACTCGTCGACGCTGACCCGCGTCGCGGGGATCGGTTCCGTTGCCTTCTTCTTCTACTACCTCGTCACCTTTGCGCTGTCGGTCACCGGCATGGTGGACATGCGGGCCGTCAACAACACCACCGTCTTTGGTATCCCGCTCGGCGTCATCATCGGCGTCCTCGCGGTCTTCATCGGCGTGCTATGCCTCGTGCGCGACTTCGATGCCGTCAAGGTCGGCGTCGCGAGCAACGTGCCCGAGAAGTACTCGTGGCTGTGCACCTTCGCCATCATGACCGACGTCATCTGGATCTACCTCCAGATCCTCAAGATCCTGTCCTACCTCATGCGCCGCAACTGACGCGCCGCTTCACCGCCCCTTAGGAAAGACACCATGGAAAACATCTCTGTTGCCGGCGAATTCGGCCGCAAGCCCGCCCTGTCCTTCGACGGCACCCCCTCCGACGAGCTCGTCGTCGAGGTCCTCCATGCAGGTGACGGCCAGGAGGTCGAGGCCGGCGATACGATCACGTGCCACTACTACGGTGCAGTCTTCGGGTCCGACGTGGACTTCGACAACTCCTTCGACCGCGGCGGCGCACTGTCCTTCCAGATCGGCGTCGGAATGGTCATCCCCGGCTGGGACGAGGGCCTCGTGGGCAAGCACGTGGGCGACCGCGTCCTGCTGTCCATCCCCTCCGAGCTCGGCTACGGCGCGCGAGGCGTCCCGCAGGCCGGCATCCCCGGTGGCGCGACCCTCGTGTTCGTCACCGACATCCTGGGCGTGAACTGATCTCACGCGATGTGGGGCGG
>NZ_JVOJ01000032.1:0-20919 GCF_001064145.1 Sanguibacter keddieii | reverse complement strand
GGCCCGCCCCACATCTGTGTCACGCATCGGCTACTCGCGGGGGAGAGCCGGGCAGGCGATGCCCGTACGGGCGTGGCACTCGTAGCCGCCCGGGTTCTTGAACAGGTACTGCTGGTGGTAGTCCTCCGCGTACCAGAAACGCGCGGTGGAGTCGGCGTCAGGAGCGGGGGAGATGACCGTCTGAATCGGGCCGAAACCGCGCTCAGTGAGCACCTCCTGGTAGGCCGCTCGCAGGGCGGTCGCGTCGCGCAGCTGATCGGGTGTAGTCGTCCAGATCTGCGAACGGTACTGGTCGCCGATGTCGTTGCCCTGTCCGCCCACCTGCGTCGGATCGTGGATCTCGAAGAAAAGCCGAACCAGGTCAGCGGCGCTTGTGAGCGCCGTATCGAAGACGACGCGCACGGTCTCCGCATGCCCCGTCGTATGCGAACACACCTGCTCGTACGTCGGGTTGGGCGACTGCCCGCCCATGTAGCCGGTCGCCGTGGTCACGACCCCGGGAGCGTTCCATAGGGCCTTCTCGACGCCCCAGAAGCAGCCCGCGGCAAGGTAGATGACCTCCTGGCCCGCCCCAGCCTCGTTCCTCATGTTCGAACCGAGGACCGCGTGCGTGGAGACGTGAACGTTCGTGTGTGCCTGCTTGAAAAACGATGTCATGGCTCCCAGTATGCGCCCCTTGTGGCGGGTGAGCGCGCTGCGCGGACGGAAATGGGGCCGCAGGCGAGTACGCTTAGGGGGTGAATGAAAAGGAGGGACCGTGGCCGACACTCAGGAACAGCCGCGCTGGAAGCTATCCGACCTGATGGGCAGACTCTCGGCAGCCCTGCCGACGAAGCATGCAGATGAACCCGCTCCCGCACCCGTCATGGTGTCGGTGCGCGAGGAACACGAGGATGAGCGCGACGTGGCAGCCGCCGTCCCACGCACCCTCCGAGTGGCTGCGGCGATCTCGTGGCGCACCCTCGTCGTCGCCGGCCTGGTCTTGGCTGTGCTGTGGGGCATCGCGCGCCTGACGATCGTCATCATGCCGGTCGCGATCGCGCTGACGGTGGCGGTGCTTCTCGAACCCCTCGTCTCCTGGATGCGCCGCCGCCTGCACTTTCCCTCGTCGCTGGCCGCAACCGTCGGACTGCTGGTCTTCTTTGCGGCCGTTGCCGGCGCGCTGAGCCAGGCTGCCGCCGAACTCATCCAGCAGGTCCCGCAGCTGGCCCAGCAGGCCGCCGAGGGTTTCCGCGCCCTGCTCGACGCGATTGTGCACAACGAGTTCCTGCAGGACGGCCCTCTCAAGATCGATACGACCGTCCTGACGGCCGCGGCCGACCAGCTGCGTTCCGAGCTGGTGAACTGGCTGAATAGCAATAAGGAAACGCTGGCGACCGGTGCTCTGAGCATCACCTCGTCGGTGGGCACGCTGGCGACCTCCGGCCTGACGATGCTCTTCTGTCTGTTCTTCTTCCTGAAGGAGGGGCGCTCGATCTGGCTGTGGTGCGTGCGCCTGCTGCCCGCCCCCGCCCGCGTTCCCGTCCACGAGAGCGCGATCCGCGGTTGGGCAACTTTCGGCTCCTACGTGCGCGCGCAGATCCAGGTGGCGGCCATCGACGCGATCGGTATTGCGCTGGGCGCGTTCTTCCTGGGCGTGCCCCTGGCCATCCCGATCGGTGTCATCACCTTCTTCGCCGCGTTCGTGCCGATTCTGGGCGCCCTGACATCCGGCATCATCGCGGTGCTGGTGGCGGCCGTGAACGGTGGCCTGACGAAGGCCATCATCATGCTCGTCATCATCCTGGTCGTCCAGCAGGTCGAATCCAACATCCTGCAGCCCTTCATGATGTCGAACGCCGTCTCCCTGCACCCCGTCGCCGTCATGCTCGTCATCACCGCCGGATCCGCGATCGCGGGTATCGCGGGCGCTGTCTTCTCGGTGCCGATCGCGGCCTTCATCAACGCGACCGTCATGTACCTGCACGGCTACGACCCGATGCCCGAGCTTGCAACCGCTAAGGACCGCCCGGGTGGCCCTCCCGGCATCCTCGAGGAGAAGATTGCCGCCTCCTACGCTGGCAAGCCCGATACGCGCCCGTACGTGGCTCGTGCGGAGTCGAGCGAGGACGAGGTTGTGGTGTCTGCGGATCTCCACGTCGAGGCCCACGTCGAGTCGGAAGGCGAGGCGGATCAGGAGGAAACTCCGGCTGGCGAGAAGCAGAAGCCGGGAGAGCCTCCGACGCCTCACGTGGAGGCGTAAGGCTTCCTCGCGAGCATATGTTGCGCGAAGCGGGTCCCACCAAGTGGTGGGACCCGCTCGTTGCGTGTCAGCTGTGCGCGCGAAGCCTCGTCGGCCTGCGCGCCTGTGGGCTTAGCCTTCGAAAGGCTTGGCGTCGAGAATCTCGACGTCGATCATGCGGCCCGTGGGGGCCTCGAAGGAGAGCTTGTCGCCGGCCTTGTGACCGATGACGGCAGCGCCCAGGGGAGCCTGAGCAGAGAAGACCTGGATGCCCAGGTCGCCGCCGGCGTCACGCGAACCGAGCAGGAACTTCTGCTCGCGGCCCGCAACCAGCGCGGTGACAACCATGCCGGGCTCGACGATGCCGTCGTCGGCGGGGGTCTCTCCGACCTCTGCGTGCTCCAGCATTTCCTGGAGCGCCTGGATGCGGGTCTCGTTCATGGACTGCTCGTTGCGCGCGGCGTGGTAGCCGCCGTTCTCGCGCAGGTCTCCCTCCTGGCGGGCAGCATCGATGAGGCGCGCGATCTCGACGCGCTTGACCTCGACGCGCTCCTTCAGCTCGCTTGCAAGCAGGTCGTACTGGGCCTGCGTGAGCCACTGTGTGTCAGCCATGGTTCCTCCAATGACGTGTCAGTAATCGAGCGCCGACACACGGGTGCCGGCGCGCATGGTGTCGAGTGTAGCAACATTGCGCCTGGCCGCGGGCGCAGCCTGGCCGGGCGGCGCGTCAGGAATTCAGGACCGCCAGGTAGACGGCGACGCAGTGGCAGGCCCACGCGGCGACGGTGAAGGCGTGGAAGATTTCGTGGAAGCCGAACCAGGCGGGGGAGGGGTCGGGCTTCTTCGTGCCGTAGACGACCGCTCCCAGCGTGTACAGGACGCCTCCGGCGACGATCAGCCACACGACGATGGGGCCGCCGCCCGCCCACAGCTGCGGCAGATACCAGACCGCGACCCAACCGAGCGCGACGTAGACGAGGGTGGTCAGCCAGCGCGGGGCAGTAGGCCAGAAGATGTTGAGGAGGATGCCGACGACGGCTCCGCCCCAGACGACCGACAGGAGGACCGTCGCGTCGAATCGGTTCAGGAGCGCGATCGTGATCGGCGTGTAGGTGCCCGCGATGAGCAGGAAGATGTTGGAATGGTCCAGGCGCTTCCACATGATTTCCCAGCGCGGGGCCCAGTAGAAGCGGTGGTAGGCCGCGGAGACGCCGAAGAGGATGAGGGAGCACGCCAGGTAAACGGCGGAACCGATCTTCGTCGGAGTCGTAGGTGCCAGGCAGACGAGGACGATGGACGCGGCCAAGGACAGAGGTGCGGCGGCCAGGTGGAGCCACCCGCGCAGCTTCGGCTTGATCTGCACGAGCTGGCCCGAGAACCATTCCTTGGGCGTGAGCGATGCGATCTTCATCCGTTCCCCCTGTCAACCTGTCAACATTTCTTACGAGTCCGTAGGTTACTACGCCGTAACTTATTGTGGCAGGCGCGTTCTCGCACTCCGAGAGTACTTGTGTTTCCCTGTGACCCACGGCGCGATACCCTTAATGTCATAAGAGTACGCTGCGCCGCAGGGTACGACAGTAGGGAGGGACATCATGGCCCAGTGGAACATGCTCTACGACATGTACGAGCGTCGCCTCAAAGCCGAGCTGTCTGACGCCGCCGTACCCGCCCACATCGGCGTCATCCTCGACGGTAACCGCCGCTGGGCGAAGTCCCTGGGCGCGACCGCCTCGCAGGGACACCGCGCTGGCGCTGGAAAGATCAGCGAGTTCCTCCAGTGGTCCGACGACGCGGGTGTGTCGATCGTGACGCTGTGGCTCCTCTCAACCGATAACCTCTCGCGCGATGCCGGCGAGCTGGGCGAGCTGCTGCGCATCATCTGCGAGGCCGTGTCGCTCCTGGCGGATCAGGGGCGCTGGAAGCTGGCCGTGGTCGGTGACCTGTCCCTGCTGCCCGAGAAGGTGGCCGAAGACCTGCGTGCCTCCGTCGCGCGCACCGCCGACGTGCAGGGAATGACCGTCAATGTCGCGGTCGGCTACGGCGGCCGACACGAGATCACCGAGGCCGTGCGCTCCATGATGCGAGAGGCGTCGGCCCAGGGGCGCACCCTCGACGAGCTCGCCGACTCCTTCACCGACGCGGATATCACCGCGCACCTGTACACGAAGGACCAGCCCGACCCCGACCTCGTTATCCGAACGTCGGGCGAGCAGCGCCTGTCGGGCTTTATGCTGTGGCAGTCCGTGCACTCCGAGTACTACTTCTGCGAGGTCTACTGGCCCGACTTCCGCCGCGTCGATTTCCTGCGCGCCCTGCGCTCCTACGCGCAGCGCGAGCGCCGCATGGGCAAGTAAACGCGCGCCGAGCGCGCCGAGCGTTCGATGAACGAGGCCGGCCCCCGCTGTGGGGACCGGCCTCGTCACGTGTGTGGTGTGCTTAGGAGAGTTCGTGCGCCCAGGGCGGGTTCGCGCCCTTGCGCGAGACGGTCACGTCGGAGACGGCGCTGGCGCGGTCGATGATCGCGCGGACCTGCTCCTCGGGCAGGGTACGCAGAGTCTCGCGAGCCTCGCCGCCACGCAGGCCCATGCCCCACATGGCGTCGATGATGCCGCCCATGAAGGAGTCCCCCGCGCCGACCGTGTCGACGACCTTGACGTCGCTCGGGGTCTTCGTGACACGCAGGCCCGAGGAGGTGACGGCGAGGCTCCCGTGCTTGCCGCGCGTGACGACCACGAGGGAGGGGCCCATGCCCAGCCAACGATCCACGACCTCGTCGATGGGGGCACCGCCCGTCAGCCACTCGATGTCCTCATCCGACACCTTGACGACGTCCGCCAGCGCGATGAAACGCTCGAGGGAGGCGAGGGCCGCCTCGGGTTCGCCCATGATCGAGGGGCGCGCGTTCGGGTCGAAGCACACGAGCGCGTGCTCGCGGCCGCGGGTCAGCGCGTCAAGAACGGCGGAGGCACCCGGCTCGATGATCGCCGAAATCGAGCCCGCCTCGATGATCTGAGCGGTAGGCGGAACGGTGATTGGTGGAGCCGGCGCCCACTCCAGGTCGAAGGTGTAGGAGGCGGCCCCCGACTCGTCCAGGCGGGCCAGCGCCGTCGACGTGTGCGAGGCACCGCGCGAGGCCCCGGTGACGTGCACGCCGGAATCGTACATGTGGAAGTCGATGAGGCGGCCGTGCTCGTCCAGACCGATCCAGGTCGCCAGCGCCACCGGCCGGTCCAGACGCCCCAGCGTGAGGGCGACGTTCGCGGGAGAGCCACCGGGGATCTCAATGGGGAAGTCGGGCTGCTCGTGCGTGATGACGACGTCGATGAGCGCCTCGCCGATCGCGAGAATGTGGGGGCCAGATTGCACCGTCATGGTGTCTCCTCACCTGCGTGTGAGCGGATCTACAGAATGTACATTAGCGTGCTTTGGGGGAGGGCGTGGAGGTGCGTCCAGAAAGACGCTCCTGGGCTCCATCCAGAATCTGGGAACAGCGGGCGGCCAAGGCCTCGCCGCGTTCCCACATCGTGAGAGTGTCCTCAAGCGGTGCCTGTCCTCCCTCGAGGGTTTGGACGATGCGCACGAGCTCGTCGCGCGCCTCCTCGTAGCCGAGGGACTGGGGATCGGGGAGCTGGTCGTTCGTGGTCATGAGAGTCTTCCTTTGGGTGGGAGGTACAGGGGACGAGGCCGGGGCGGGCCCTGCCGGTCAGGCGCCTGTGTCGGGCGTGTCCGCGGGCGGAGCGGGATTCGCGGCACCGACGACCTGCGCGACCATGCGGCCGGACGCGAGGATGCCTTCGATGAGGTCGCCCTTCTTGATCTGCGCCGAGGAGGTGATGAGCGCGCCCGACGGGGTCTTCAGGAGCGCGTACCCGCGGTCCAGCGTCGCCTGCGGGGACAAGGCTGTCAGCGTCGCGCGCGAGCGCGTCAGCTGCTGGCGCTCCGAGGCGAGCCGGCGCTCAATCGCCGAGCGCATCGCCGTGACGCGCTGCGCGAGGGCCGTTCGGTGTCCCTCGACGATCGCGTCTGGGCCCTGGAGCACCGGGCGCGACGCGATGAGCGTCAGGTTCGAGCGCTCCGTGGCCAGGCGTGCCCCCAGCGCTCCGCGCATGCGGGTCAGCGCCTGGGAGATGCCGTCGCGCTCGCGGGCGCGGTCCGGGACGATGCGGCGAGCCGCATCCGTCGGGGTCGAGGCGCGGTAGTCGGCGACCAGGTCCAGCAGGGGAGAGTCGCCCTCGTGGCCTATCGCGGAGACGACGGGCGTGCGGGCGTCCGCGACGGCGCGCACGAGGCGCTCGTCGGAGAAGGGGAGGAGGTCTTCGACTGCGCCGCCGCCGCGCGCGATGACGATGACGTCGACCTCGTCCATGGCGTCCAGTTCGAGGAGGGCACGGCCCACCTCGGGCACGCAGTGATCGCCCTGCACGGCGACCTCGCGGATTTCAAAGCGCGCGCTCGGCCAGCGATCCGACGCGTTGATGACCACGTCGTCCTTCGCTTTCGCGCCCCGCCCGCAGATCAGTCCGATTGTGCGCGGCAGGAACGGCAGCGGCTTCTTGCGCCTCTCCGAGAATAGGCCCTCGGCTGCCAGGCGGGCGCGCAGCGCCTCGATCTGGGCGAGCAGGTCGCCAACGCCCTGCAGGTGAATCTCCGCCGCCTGCAGGTTGAGTCGGCCCGAGCGCTCCCAGAACACGGGCTTCACGCGCGTCACCACGCGCGCGCCCTCGGTCAGCGGGGTGGAATCCATGACGCCCGCCCACGCGGTCACCGTCATCGACGTGTCCGTCTCAAGGTCGCGCAGCGTCAAAAAGTGCATCTTCGCGCCCGGGCGCACCTTGTATTCGACGACCTGGCCCTCCACCCACAGGGGGCTCATGCGGTCCACGTACACCTTGATGTTCTCCGTCAGCCTGCGCAGCGGCCACGGATTATCGCGCGTTGTATCAGCCGCCTTCGCGGCGGGCAGGCGAGGCTGGGGCGAGCCGCCCGGAGGCGGCGCAGCAGGGGTATCAGGCAATCTCACGCCACTCAGCATGCCACACGAGAGGTCCCGCCGCGCCGCCGCGCCCTAAGCCTGTGGACGGCCCCGGCCTCGCCGATGAGGGGCGTGTGGGATTGCCACGAGCACGCGCACGCCCCGGGCGGTGGGCGCTAGGGTGGACGCATGAATGAAAACGTCGACCTGCGCGCCAGCGCCGAATCCCCCCTGCCCTCCTCCCGCGGCGAGGGCAGCGGCCGCATCCTCTTGGCGGCTCCCCGCGGATACTGCGCCGGCGTGGACCGCGCCGTCGACGTCGTCGAAAAGGCCCTCGAGCTCTACGGCGCGCCCGTCTACGTGCGCAAGGAGATCGTCCACAACAAGTTCGTCGTCGAGTCGCTGACCAAGCGCGGCGCGATCTTCGTCCAGGAGACCGACGAGGTACCCGAGGGTGCTCGCGTCGTCTTCTCCGCCCACGGCGTCTCCCCGGCCGTCCACGAGGCCGCCGCCACCCGCCACCTCGCCACGATCGACGCGACCTGCCCGCTCGTGACCAAGGTGCACCGCGAGGCCGTGCGCTTCGCGAAGGAAGACTACGACATCATCCTGGTGGGCCATCAGGGCCACGAGGAGGTCGAGGGCACGTTTGGCGAGGCCCCCGACCACATCCAGGTCGTCGGCACCCCCGACGAGGTCGATAACGTCGTCGTGCGCGACCCCTCGCGCGTCGTGTGGATCTCCCAGACCACGCTCTCCGTTGACGAGACCCGCGAGACCGTCGACCGCCTGCGTCAGCGCTTCCCGCAGCTCATCGACCCGCCGTCGGACGACATCTGCTACGCCACCCAGAACCGCCAGGGTGCCGTCAAGCACATCGCGCCCCAGGTGGACGTCATGGTTGTCGTCGGCTCGGCGAACTCCTCGAACTCCGTGCGCCTTGTCGAGGTCGCGCTCGAGGCCGGGGCTGGCGCTGCCTACCGCGTCGACAAGGCAGACGAGCTCGACGAAGCCTGGTTCGAGGGGGCCCGCACAGTGGGCCTCACCTCCGGCGCGTCGGTGCCCGAGATCCTCGTGCGCGAGGTCATCGAATGGCTGCAGGAGCGCGGATTCCCCACCGTCGAGGTGGCCCGCACCGAAACCGAATCGACGACCTTCGCGCTGCCCCGCGACCTGCGCGCCGACCTGAAGAACGCCGGCATGGCACCCGCGCGCCCCCACGCGCCGCGCGTCGCCGGGCCAAACCACACGAAGTAGGGCAACGCCACCGGGCCTGCTCCGATAGGATGGGGGCGTGTCTCTTACTATCGGTATCGCTGGACTGCCCAACGTCGGCAAGTCCACCCTGTTCAACGCCCTGACCCGCGCGACCGTGCTCGCCGCGAACTACCCCTTCGCGACCATCGAGCCCAACGTCGGCGTCGTCCCCCTGCCCGACCCGCGCCTGAACAAGCTCGCGGAGATCTTCGGCTCCCAGCGCATCCTGCCCGCCACCGTGTCCTTCGTGGACATCGCCGGCATCGTGCGCGGCGCCTCCGAGGGTGAGGGCCTGGGCAACCAGTTCCTCGCCAACATCCGCGAGGCCGACGCGATCTGCCAGGTCACGCGTGCCTTCTCCGACCCCGACGTCGTGCACGTCGACGGCAAGGTGGACCCTGCCTCGGACATTGAGACCATCAAGACCGAGCTGATCCTCGCCGACATGCAGACCGTCGAGAAGCAGATCCCGCGCCTCGAGAAGGAGGTGCGCGGCAAGAAGACCGAGCCGATCGTCCTCGAAACCGCGCGCCAGGCGTTGGAACTGCTGGAGCGCGGCGAACTGCTGTCCGGCCCCGAGGGGGCCAAGCTGGACCAGGACGCGCTGCGCACCTTCCAGCTCATGACCTCCAAGCCCTTCATCTTCGTGTTCAACATGGACGCCGCGGAGATGGACAACGAGGAGATGAAGGACGAGCTGCGTGCCCTCGTCGCCCCTGCCGAAGCCATCTTCCTGGATGCCCAGTTCGAGGCCGAGCTGGTCGAGCTCGACGACGAGGATGCCCGCGAGATGCTCGCCGAATCCGGCCAGGACGAGTCCGGCCTGGACAAGCTGGCCCGCGTCGGCTTCGACACCCTCGGCCTGCAGACCTACCTCACCGCCGGCGAGAAGGAAGCGCGCGCCTGGACGATCCACAAGGGCGACACCGCCCCCAAGGCCGCCGGCGTCATCCACACGGACTTCGAGAAGGGCTTCATCAAGGCCGAAGTCGTCTCCTACGACGACCTGGTCGAGGCCGGCTCCATGGCCGCCGCAAAGGCCGCCGGCAAGGTCCGCATGGAAGGCAAGGACTACGTCATGCACGACGGTGACGTTGTGGAGTTCCGCTTTAACGTCTGAAAGCGCATAGTTTCTTTTTCGCGTGACAAGTCATGCGTGGAGGCTAAACTTTCAACCATTGATTCAAGGTGTAAGGAGTGGCTGTGGGAACGCATAAAGCAGACTTTGAGCGAGATTTAAAGGACTTTGTCGCAACCCTACGGGAGGGTGTGAGCACTCCCGAAGGCGAGTGGACCATCAAGGGCTTTATCGATGTCTTCAAGAATGTTTACACAATCTCGGGAGATACCAAGATTGTGTCTAAAATTTTGGAGATACACCTGTTTCCTATGCTGTTGAAGTTTGCGGAAGATAAAGGCTATAAGCTAGTTCTTGCAGACCATCAGAACTACTATCCGGACATGACGTTTGTTTCCTGTGATGATGAATCAAGGAAGTTTGCCCTCGATCTTAAGACAACCTACAGGATTCCCAATAATCCCGAGAACTGTAACGGCTTCACTCTAGGTTCTCACGGGCAGTATTTTATTGACAGAAACTCTCGAAAAAATATTCAATTTCCCTATAGTGAGTATAGTGGGCATTTCTGTTTGGGTGTCCTGTATGACAGAGTCGCTAAGGGTGATCTCGATGAGACTCGAAAGTATGCGTTGGAAGATCTGGAGTCTATTACATCTGTCATTTCTAATATGCAGTTCTTTGTGGCTGAAAAATGGAAGATTGCGAGTGATCGTTCCGGTTCTGGCAATACGGCCAATATTGGCAGTATTCGACATATCGAGGATCTTCTTGCTGGGCGTGGTGTCTTTTCCGAGCTTGGGGAGCACTGGTTTGATGACTACTGGATGAATTATGGTAAGATCACGGTTCCCACTGGTGATGGCGGAACTAAGAAGATAACGGGTATCGAATCCTTTGTTGAATATCGCGGGGGAGATTTGAGTAAGATTGTTAAGCGTAAGGGGGGAAAGAGGATTCGTGTTGAGAAGGACGGTCGTTCCTCCTATTAAGTCGCAGGGTATTAAGACCAAGCTTCTGCCCTTCATTTCCCAGCTCGTTCCTGCCTCTCTGTCGGGGCGATGGGTTGAGCCGTTTATGGGTACTGGCGTTGTCGGTTTTAATCTTGCCCATGGACCAGTCGTGATGAGCGATGCCAATCCTCATATAATTCGCTTTTATAACGCGATCAAGTCTGGTCAAGTCACGCCCTTGTGTGTGCGGGAGTTTCTTGAGGTTGAAGGTGAGCGACTTCGAGCTAGTGAGGGTGCGTATTACTATGAGGTGAGAGATAGGTTTAATGCCGATGGTTCCTCACTTGATTTCTTGTTTTTGACGCGCGCCTGTTTCAACGGTGTCATGCGTTTTAATCAAAAAGGTGGCTTCAATGTGCCTTTTTGCAAGAAGCCAGGGCGGTTTTCCCAGGCTTATGTGACAAAGATCGTTAACCAGGTTGAAGCTGTTTCGCAGTTAATTTGTGGTGGTCACTTTGATTTTCGGGCAGCAAACTTTCAGGAGATTATTGAAGATGCGCGCAGCGGTGATCTCATCTACTGTGATCCGCCCTATATAGCCAGGTATTCCGATTATTTTAACTCGTGGGACGAGAAAGATGAGCGGGCCTTGGCTGATGCGCTCAGTAGTACGTCGGCATCCTTCATTCTCAGTACTTGGTCACACAATGACTATCGTCAGAATGACTATATTGATAGCGTGTGGGGTGAATTTCCGAGAATTACCCGTGAGCACTTCTATCATGTTGGTGCCCGCGAGAGTAATCGGCGAGGTATCACCGAAGCTCTGGTCTTCAGTCCTGACCTTGAGCCTCGCGTGGCGGAGTCTGTGTCTCGTGGGTGTGTAGATGCACTCGTCTGAATGAGGTGCTCGCCGGGTTGTGTGGGGGCGCGGCTCGGCCATTCGTGTAGGAACGGGTGAGGCGTAGTCGGGGCTATGGTGTCGTCTTACGTGTGTGACGAGTGTATGTGGCGGATGATTCGCGCTCTTTGTGGCGGTTGCTGACATGTCTTCCCTGATGGAGGGCGGCGCGTAGATGGTCAGAGCCGTCGTTGTCAGTGTTTGGTGGTCGTTAAGGGGAAAATGTGGATTGGTGTGAGCCGGTCGCGCAGATTCTGGGGGCTGTGAGTGGGATTGGAGTGGCTGTCGCTGCGGTTCTCTCATGGAATACTGCAAAGGAGCTCCATCGGATTGAGGCGGGGTGCGATGCGAAACAAGCTCGCACCGTCGAACGCTATCAGGCCGAGCTTGGGGCAGTTCGGTGTTCATTGTCCTGATACTGCTAAGGGTGAGCAGTACGCGATCATGGTGGTGAATGGTTCGGATGTACCCATCTACGACATTCGCGTCGAGAGCCAGAAAGCGGATAAGAGCTGCGACAATCCTGTGCTGTAGCTTGGCGCGCTTCCCCCCGGGGAAATTTGTTATCCCCGCTCACCCGACGTACAAGTGGGGCTCTGTCATTGACCAGGATGTCGCTCAGATGAAGCTGAATATGATGGCAAAGGGGAATACGGGAGAGATGATCACCCACGTGTCATTCGCCGATGTTGCGTCGCGGAAATGGGAGCTCGCGTGTGGGCGCGAGCTGCGCCGTGCCGCCTCCAGTGGGGGGTGGGTCAGTTGCGTGTGTGCCCCTGACGAGACCGTGGCCAGGTCGCGCGAGGGTGTGGCCCGGCTTTGCTGTTGGTGTCTGTCTGGCAGTGGAAAAGCTGAATGTAAGAGTGGCACTACTTAACGGTTTGCGTTAATAACGGGATTCGATATATTCTTGTGTCATGATCCAGTCATTCGGGGATCGTCAGACCGAGCGGTTGTTTGCGAGGGAGCCTGTTCCTTCCCTCGACCCACGCATCGCTCGCGTCGCGCTGCGCAAGTTGTGTCATGTCGACGCTGCGTGTCGTCTCGAGGATCTTCGGGTTCCTCCGGGCAACCGGCTCGAGCGTCTGCGCGGTAACCGTGCGGCGCAATATAGTATCCGAATTAATGATCAGTGGTGTATCTGCTTCAAGTGGGGCGACGCTGGTCCAGAAGGGGGTGAGATCGTTGACTACCACTAAAATTGCACCGATTCACCCGGGCGAGGTCCTTATGGAAGACTTCATCGAGGGATTCGGAATTACGCAGCACAAGCTCGCCGTCGCTATCGGTGTTCCACCCCGCCGTATCAATGAAATCGTCCATGGGAAGCGCGGAATTACGGCTGATACCGCGATCCGGCTGTCCCGCTACTTCGGTACGACCCCGGGATTTTGGATGAACCTGCAGATGCGATACGAGCTCGATCGCGCCGAAGACGCGCTAGGGGATACGTTGAGTGGAATCGTGCCCCTCTCGACGGTGGAAGTCGCCTAAAACGCCTCAGTTGACGAGGCAGTGGCCGGGCGCGCGAGGGTGTGGCCCGGCTTTGCTGTTGGGCAGAGGATACGTGAGCATGAGTGAGCATCAATAGTTGAATCAAATGATGACACTCACGATGCTATCCTGAATGTGGAGGTAGCCATGAGAACCACAGTGACACTCGATGATGACCTGCTTGCGCGCGCCGAGGAGCTGACTGGGATCAGTGAGCGATCCGTTTTGATTAGGGATGCGGTCGAACTCCTCGTTCGCATTGAGAGCGGTCGGCAGCTCGCTGCGCTCGGCGGCAGTGATTCTGCTGCGGAGGCTGCGCCTCGGAGTCGGCAGCGCGCATGAGAGTCCTCGTTGACACGAACATCTGGATCGATCACCTGCGGAAAACTGAGCCGGTTCTGGTCGATCTGCTTGAGCGCGACCAGGTGTGTGTGCATCAGAGTGTCATCACTGAACTCGCGTTGGGGAATCTCAAGAATCGATCGATCTTTCTGAAGGCGCTTGAACGCTTGATGATCGTGCGCAACGTCGACGACCAAGGCGTGCGGCATCTTGTCGAGGAACGGAGGCTGTGGGGTAGAGGACTCAGTGCTGTCGATGCGGCGCTCCTGGCGAGCGTCGTCGTGACCCCCGGTGTGTCGCTGTGGACGCGCGATAAGCGCCTACGTCAGGCCGCACGTGACGTGGGCGTGTTGGCGGAGCTTGACTGAGGAGTGCGCACTGACGAGGCCGTGGCCGGGCGCGCGAGCGTGGCTCGGCTTTGCTGTTGGGTGAGTGCGAGTGTGAATCGTGTTGTCGATCACTTGGGTGGTAGGGTGTGGCCATGGCGACGGATAGCCGGTACTTATGGCCGCGCTTGGCAAGGAGGCGACAATGCAGGCATCTGCTCTCGGGGATGACGGCGTGCAGACCGTGCGCTACTGGCTCTACGCGCCGGGCCACCGCGCATGCATGTGGGACGACTTTTACGCGCGCGGCATCATGGGCCTCGCCTGGGGGGAGCTAGGCGACCTGACGGTGTACGCCAGCAGGTTGGACCTGGAACGCCAGCTGCTTCAGACATCCTCTGGCCCAGGCAGGCCAACGAACGACGTCCTTGCCCTGTGGCAGTTCGCGAACGAGATGAAGCCGGGCGACGTCATCTTTGCGAAACGAGGCATCAAGGAGATCATCGGGCGAGGTATCGTCACGGGCGACTACGTCTATGATCCGGAGGGCGGCCACTACCCGAATTGTCGGGAGGTCCGCTGGACCCACAAGGGAAACTGGAGCCTCGACAAGCCGTGGCCGGTCAGGAAAACCCTCACCGAGATCACCGACTACACCGACCGACTGGCTCAATTGAAGGCTTTTTTCGAGGAAGAGGACGGCGCGTTCGACGGCGAGGAGATGCCGGCACCCTTGACTGAGTATCCCGTCGAGAAATTTCTCAAAGAGGTCTACATGGACCGCAGGGGATACGACGCGATCGTGGGCCTGCTGAAAGCAAAGAAGAACATCATCCTGCAGGGCGCACCCGGCGTCGGTAAAACCTATGCGGCCAAGCGTCTCGCCTACTCGATGATGGGCGTCAAGGATGTTTCGCGCGTCAAGCTCGTTCAGTTCCACCAGAGCTACTCTTACGAGGATTTCATCGAGGGGTATCGTCCCTCCGGCGCGGGGTTCGAGCTGGTGAAGGGTGCGTTCTACTCCTTCTGTAAGAAGGCAGCTGAGGATGAGGAGAATGCCTACTTCTTCATCATCGACGAGATCAACCGTGGTAACCTCTCCAAGATCTTCGGCGAGCTGTTTATGCTCATCGAGAGCGATAAACGTGGGCCGGAGAACAAGCTCCAGCTCCTCTACTCCCGCGAACTGTTCTGCGTGCCGGCAAACGTCCACATCATCGGCATGATGAACACGGCTGACCGCAGCCTCGCGATGCTCGACTACGCGCTGCGCCGCCGCTTCGCCTTCGTGGAACTGCGCCCCGCCTTCGACTCCGACGGCTTCCGTGAGTACTGCTCCGGCCTCGGCAATTCGAGGTTCGAGGCCCTGGTGCGCGAGGTGGTGGCGCTGAACAAGGAGATCGCCGAGGACGAATCTCTGGGCGACGGTTTCTGCATCGGACACAGCTACTTCTGCAACATGGACGCCGACTCTTGCACTGACGCGGCCCTGGCCTCGATCGTGGAGTACGAGCTCATCCCGATGCTCAAGGAGTACTGGTTTGACGAACCCGGCAAGGTCCGCGAGTGGGCCGACAGGCTGCGTAGGCCGCTGCGGTGATTCGCGTCCGTAACGTCTTCCACATGCTCGCCTACGCCTTCTCGGCGCTACGCGAGCAGGGCTACCGGGCCGTGGCCACGGAGGACTTCGACAACGCGGCCGAGCTGTGCGCCGCCATCCTCGAACGAGGTGTGTCCCTCCAACTCAAACGAGGCCTCGGGCAGGAGTACGTGAACCGGACCGAGGCGCGCTCCTCCCTGCGCGGCGCGATCAAGGTCACCAAATCCGTGAAATCGCAGGCGATTTGGCACCGCCAGCTGGTGTGCTCCTATGACGAGTTCAGCGTCGACACGACGATGAACCGGGTCATCAAGGCGACGGTCGCGCTGCTCGTGCGCTCGGACATCTCGAAGGCGCGCAAGAAAAGCCTGAAGAAGCTCATGGTGTTCTTCGCGGACGTGCGCGAGATTGACCTGCACACGGTCGACTGGAACATGCGCTACGACCGAAACAATCGCACCTACCGCATGCTGATGGCGGTGTGCTGGCTCGTCGTCAAAGGACTGCTCCAGACTCAGAGCGACGGCACCACGCGAATGATGGATTTCTTCGACGAGCAGCGCATGAGCCGCCTGTATGAGAAGTTCATCCTCGAGTATTACCGCAGGGAACATCCACGTTTGAATGCCAGTGCGTCCTTCATCGACTGGGTTCTGGACGACGGCGTCGCGGAGGGGCTGCCCGCCATGCGCAGCGACATTACGCTGAGCGGCCGCGGTACCGTGCTCATTATCGACGCGAAGTACTACACGTCCACGATGCAGAGCAACTTCGACAAGAGGAGCGTGCATTCGGGGAACCTGTACCAGATCTTCGCGTACGTGAAGAACAAGCAGGTGGCCCTCGAGCAGGCGGGGGAGAGCGTGGAGGTCTCGGGCATGCTCCTCTACGCCGCCACCGACGAGGACATCCAGCCCGACTTCGCGTATCGCATGAGCGGCAACCGCATCAGTGCGACGACGCTCGACCTAGACCGCCCCTTCGAGGAGATACGCGCGCAGTTGGACGGAATCGCCGACACGCTTACTGGTCCGTCAACTCCGGCTTCGTGAAGGAGCGGACCTGGGCAGCGTCGGGGTCGATGGGCGTGACGGTCATGGTCTTTTTTGAGGCCTCCTCGAGTGCACTCACGGACCGTGCGCTGGCCAGGAGGCGGCTTTCCATGGACGACACGGTCTTGTTGTAGAAGTCCACGGTCTTGGCCAGGTGCTTGCCCAGGTTTTCCATGTGGCCGGCGACGACGCCGAGGCGCTCGTATAGCTCGCGGCCAAGTGCGATGACTTGGTCCGCCTGTTCGTTAATCGACGTCCGAGCCCACGCGGTGGCGCACGTGCGCGCCACCGCCAGTAGCGTGACCGGGGAGCATAGGGCGACGCCACGGGCCATCGCGTCGTCCAGGAGCGATGCATCAGCGTGCAGGGCCGCCGACAGTGCGGCCTCGGATGGGACAAATAAGATGACCAGCTCGGGAGACGCGCCCAGTGACTGCGCATAGTCGCGTCCAGCCAGCGCGTCGACGTGAGAGCGTAGCGCTTTCGCGTGTGCCGACAGCTCGGCGCGGCGTCGAGATTCGGCGTCTTCTCCGCTATCTTCAATGGCGCACGCCCGCAGGTATGCGTCCATGGGGGCCTTCGCGTCGAGCGCGAGGAACCCCTGCCCGGGCAGGTGAATCGTGACGTCGGGACGGCCGAGGTCACCCGACGATGTGACCCCGCCCCGGCCTCGTCCCTGAGTGAGCGAGCCAATCGAACGCTGCTCCGCGAAGTCCACGTGCGGCATCATTCCGGAAACCTCTAGGATGCGGGCGAGCTCGACCTCGCCCCACGTGCCGCGTGCGCTACGCGACCGCAGAGCGCCCTCCAGTGAGGCGGTCGTGCGGGCCAGCTCTGTCTCGCGTCTCGCGGACTCGCGCAGCTGCTCGGCGAGGGCGCCGTGCTGACGCGCGCGAATCTGCTCCATCTGATCAACCCGCTGTGTCATCTGCTCCAGCTGTGCGCGCACCGGTGCGAGCGCCTGCAAGACGGAAGCGTCGCCCTGTGAGCGGGCCTCGGCAGACTCGACCCGCCGGGAGAGTTCTTCCGCGCGCGCCTGCCAGCGGGCGACCTCCGCGCGCAGCGTGCCTGCCTGGTCAGGCGTCGACGCTCGGCGCGCCACCGCGCCCACGTACCCGAGGAGCGCGCCAACCACTAGACCAACGAGGAGAAAAACAAGCGACATACCCATGCCAGCACTCTAAAGCGGGCCATGCACATCTGCGTCCACCCCTGGGCAGCGTGGGTGTTCAACAACCTACCGCTGGTCTGATAAGTCGCCTATCCTGGGTGTAAAACTCACGGGGGAGTGGCATGGAGTCTGTCGATCCGCGCACGATGCACGTACTGATTCGCGATAAAGAAACGCTGGCCTGGCAGGACGAGACCTGGAAAATTACGAAGGCTCGCCGCGACGGCGACCGCATCGTCGTCACCTACACCAGCGGTAAGGAGTATCGATACGGCGAGGAGAGGGCGCACCTCTACGACCAGGTCGAGCGTCGAACAGTCGACGCACTCGATGAGGTTCGGATCGGCGGCAAGCGCCGAACCAACGTCGAAATCATCTGGACGCTCCGCCGCGTGGGCCACCCGCGCGATCCCCGCTACACGCTTGCGTACCGCACGGCTGAGGGCATGCTCAAACTTCATCGCTACGGGCACGACGAGGTGAGGGTGACGTATGCGACCGCGGAGGACCGGCACAACGCCGCCACCCTCAACTACGTCCGCGAGGAAGTGCGCGCGCAGGCTCGACGAGCCGGGGCCACGCTCGACCCGACAGCCCAATATCCCCGCTGGGTGAGCGGTGAGAAGATGCTGCCCGAGGCGATCCTCGCGAACGTGTGGGAATTGCTCCCTCAGGCGCCGCGCCGTTCCGCCCTGGAAGCGTTCCTCGCCGGTACGACCTCCACGAAGACGGGCGCGAGCGATCGACTGATCATGCCCTTCCCCTCCAATATCGATCAACGCAATGCGATTCGAGCCGCGCTCACACACCAACTGTCCATCATCGACGGGCCTCCCGGCACGGGTAAAACGCAGACGATCCTCAATCTCATCGCGTCCCTGATCGCGCAGGGCAAGACCGTCGGCGTCGTCGCGGGTGCGAACTCTGCGGTCGATAACGTCGTCGACAAGCTGACGGAGGAAGGCTATGGCTTCCTCGTCGCGAACCTCGGGAAAGCGAAGCGCGTCAAGGAGTTTCACCAGCGTGAGGGTGTTCTTGAACAGAGGCGCGAAGCGTGGGCTCGTAAGGCGTCCGCTGCGTCGTCGGATGCGCCTGCCGGAGCCGACGAGGCTGCGCTGCGGGTCGAAGAAGATCGCCTCGTCACTCTATGGGAAGATGCGCGAGACATTCCGAAGATCCGCGCGCAGCTGACGGCGACTCAGCGTGAGCGGCGCCTTTTTGAGGAAAAGGTACAGGAGAGCCGCCGCCCGATTGCGGATATTTCTCATCTGGCTGTCTCGAGGCGATCCTCGGGGGTTATCGGTGACCTGCTTGCCCTCGCTCGCTGCGCGCCGAGGGTGGGGCGCGGTCCTCGGGGCTTCATCGAGCGGGTGCGTCGCTACTTTGCGTACGGCTCCTTGAAGGGCGTCGATCTGGGGGACCCGCACGTCCAGTCGGCGCTCCAACTCGCCTTCTATCGGGCCCATGAGCAAGAACTATCCGACCGCATCGAGGAGGCCGAGGCCCGCGCTGCCCGCCACGGCCTCGTCGAAGTGAGCGCGCAGTATCGCCGCCACTCCCGCGAGGCCCTCGATGCCGCCCTGCTCGGCCGATTCACGCGCGAGCGTCCGAGCCGCCTCAGCCCAACCGAGCGCCTCAAGCGGCAGACGGATATCCTCCTGCGCACCTACCCCGTTGTGGCATCCACGTGTTTTTCGATCCGGAACAACCTGGCCGAGGAAGTGCTGCTCGACTGGATCATCATCGACGAGTCCTCTCAGGTGCTGCTCCCCCAGGGGATGGCGGCGCTGAGCAAGGCCCGTAATGCTGTCATCCTTGGTGATGACAAGCAGCTCGGCCCGATCTTCCAGGGGTGGGATGAGAGCAAGCAGGAGCCGCCCGCGCCGCGCTTCGACGTCCGTTCGCTCTCCCTGCTCGACTCCATCAAAATGATGCCGGAGTCGGCACAGGTGCCGAGCACTCTGCTCAAGGAACATTACCGGTGTCATCCCGCGATCATCGAGTTCTGCAACCGCATGTACTACGGTGGTCAGCTCATTCCGATGCGCGTCCCTGCCGACGATGCCCCCGATCCGCTCGCGATCATCTATGCTGCGCCCGGAAACCACGCGCGACGCCCATCGCACGGCAGTGGATTCTTCTCGCAG
This sequence comes from Sanguibacter keddieii, assembly GCF_001064145.1. Classification (GTDB taxonomy): domain Bacteria; phylum Actinomycetota; class Actinomycetes; order Actinomycetales; family Actinomycetaceae; genus Pauljensenia. The sequence goes on along the minus strand of NZ_JVOJ01000032.1, from coordinate 1,402 downwards.
CGGGAAATCGACATCGTCACCGACCTTGAGGATATGCGCAGCATCCGGGACGGCGTCGAGCTCGAGGGGGCAGACGAGTCGGGCGACTTCGTGTTGGGCGTCGTGACTCCCTTTCGGGCGCAGGCAACGAACCTGAGCAAGCGGATTCGTAGTGACCTCGGCGATGGGGCTCATCCCCGATGGCTGGCGGAGACCGCGCACAAATTCCAGGGGCGCGGTGCAGGCACGATCATTCTGTCTACAGTCCTCAACGCCAACGACCGCTCGGCCGCGCAAGACTTCTACGACGCGGATGCCCTGACGAACGTGATTGTGTCGCGAGCCAAAGACCGCTTCGTCGTCGTGACCACGCATGGGGGAGTCCGGCTCAGCCGAAACGTGAGAGCCTTGCTCGAGTACATCGAGATGTACGATCCGAGCTCCGTCATCCAGTCGGACATCGTGTCCATTTTCGACGTCCTCTACAACGCGTATAGCGAGTCGCTCGAGCGGTATTCTCAGGTTAAGTGGGCTGATCGTCGGCGCTCGCCCGCAGAAAATGTTGCGGAACAATGCCTGCGAGACGTGCTCGCAGAACCCAGGTATACGCGCTTTGGCTATCAGACCCAAGTGTTCCTGCGGGATGCGTTGCCAAATACGCGTCGCTTGAACGAGGAACAGCGAGCTTTCGTGTTCCGGGACAGCGCGCTCGACTTCGGGGTGTACTCACGCGTGACGAAGCGCCTTCTCCTTGCCATCGAGGTGGACGGTTGGCAATTCCATGGCATGAACGAGGAACAGCAGAGGCGCGACGCGCTCAAAGACTCGATCATGTCCGCGTATGGAGTTCCCGTCCTGCGCCTGCCCACGATCGGATCCGGGGAGGGTCAGAAGATCCGCGAGGCGTTGGAGCGGCTCCTCTAGGGTGACGTCCTCTGCGCCCGGTCGATGTCCTCGAAGACCGTCGCGGCGGCTTCTGTTCGTCATCGTCCATGGCTCGCGACGAGGCCTGGGCTCAGGTCTGCACATTCGTGCGGTTACGGGAATGCGGGTGGGAGGATTTGCGTGATGGTTGCGCAGCATTCTTGGTGTTTCGTGTCGGTTCTGCGCGTACCCTGATGAGAAAGGACGCGCCTCCGATGGTGGGGGCGCGTCGGAGGACACCTCACCGTGGAGGCACACACACCATGAAGGTCCCACCCCTATCCGAGCGACCCGTCACCGAGGAAGACGAGCAAGACTTCCTCGCCTCGCCGTCGCGCCGTAAGAAGTGCTCCCTAGCAGACAGGCGCGCAGCGCTGCGCCCGTGGGCAATCGGTGTTGGGCTCACTGTGTTGGTGGCTGTGGCAGCTGTTGGTGCTTACACGCTGGGAGCGAGCATCGGCTCGTGGAACGATCGCCCCAGCACCGCGGCAACACCCAC
>NZ_JVOJ01000031.1 GCF_001064145.1 Sanguibacter keddieii | reverse complement strand
CGTGGGGATCTTCCCCAACCGCCAGGCCATCATCCGCCTGGTCGGAGCCGTCCTCGCCGAACAAAACGACGAATGGGCCGAAGGCCGACGCTACCTCAGCCTCGACATCCTCACCAAATCACGACTCACACCCCAACCCACCCAACAGGAGGACCCCCCACTCCAACTCAGCGCATAACCCAACCCGAAGGACACAAAACGATTACACCACTCCACAGGACTTGACCCGATCTGGATAGGTTATCGACATCCGGATAGGTTAATAAGCTATCCGGATGCTCGTAACCTATCCGGATAGACCCGCCAACAAGCACATCTGCGGCACCGTAGCTGACACGCCCACCTGCATTCACAACGCGCTACACCTATTAGGGGGCATTGCACCATTTAGGGAGCATTGCACCAGCTCGGAAGGGGTGTCATGCTCCCTAAGTGGTGTAACACCACAAAGGAACAAGAACTTTCGCGGCCGCACCATAAGAAACTCGCATCAAACGGGGGGTTTTGCACGACACGAGCCTCCGACACGCCGGCGACGCATGCTCCCAGGACCTCATGTAGTGCAAAACCCCCACTGCCCCCAGTTGACGAGCACGAATGTGAAGAGAGCGGGCTGCGGTGCCCAACGATCTGGATAGGTTATCGACATCCGGATAGGTTATCGACATCCGGATAGGTTAATAAGCTATCCGGATGCGCATAACCTATCCGGATGCTTGCCCCTGTCCGGAAGCACCTCCCGACGAGCAGATCGACAGCGCCGCCGCAACACGTGATTCGGTAGCCACGACGCGCCACACGGCGACACGAAAGCCGCCACGCAGACCGCGCAACCTACAGCGTGAAACGCTCCGCGACGACGGGCTTCAGGGACACGGCCCGCTCGCGTGCGCCAGCGTCGCCGCAGGCGGCTAGCCAGTTGGCGAACATGAGGTGCCCGGACTGGGTCATGACGGATTCGGGGTGGAACTGGACGCCTTCGAGGGGCAGGGAGCGGTGGCGCGCGCCCATGATGATGCCGGACTCGGTAGTCGCGGAGACTTCGAGCTCGTCAGGCATGGTCGCGGGGTCGATCGTCAGCGAGTGGTAGCGGGTGACGGTCAGCGGCGAGGGCACGCCCTCGAAGACGCCGCGCCCGTCGTGCGTGATGACGGAGGTTTTGCCGTGCATAAGCTCGGGCGCGTGCCCGACGGTCGCGCCGAAAAGCTCGCCGAGGGCCTGGTGCCCCAGGCACACGCCCAGCATCGGGATGCCGCGTTCGGCACAGTCGGCGATGGTCTGCAGGGAGGCGCCGGCGCTCTTGGGGTCGCCGGGTCCGGGGGAGATGAGGACGCCGTCGTAGCCGGCCTCGAACCAGGCGGGATCCACGACGTCATTGCGCACGACGTCTACGATCGCACCCAGGTGGCGCAGGTAGCCCACGATCGTGAAGACGAACGAGTCGTAGTTGTCGACGCAGAGGATTCGTGCCATCGCGGGTCCTTTCATGTACGAGGCCGTGGCCCCTTCTCCGGCCTCCATCGTAGGGTGCTCCCCCAGCGGGCGCGCGGGCGCTGTCCGTTCTCCGGGCGCGCGGGCGCGGACGGCGGTAGCCAACCGACGTCCGCGGATACGGCACGAGGCCGGGTCTCCCCGGCCTCGTCCCATCTGCAAGCGAGCGGCTCAGGCACCGCCGACGGAGGACTGTCCCAGCTCCAGGTAGGACTGGACCCAGGGGTAGACCCAGGTGAACAGAGCGGCGACGGCCGCGCCGATGAGGGCCAGGGATTCAATGACTTTGAACCAGGTGGGGCCGGGCAGGTGGCGGAAGATCCATGCGTACATGTGGGGTCCTTCAGTTCGTGGGTTCGTCGACGAGTTCGGCGGGCACGCCCGTGTCCTTGGGGGTCCAGGATTCGAACTTGAGGTGGACGATGTAGCGCTGCCAGTTGCCGTATTCGGGGTGGCAGGTAGTCATGGTCATCCAACGCTCGGTGGGGGTTTCCGACCAGGATTCGTCGTCGATGACGGGGGCGACGACGCGCATCTGGGTGGGGTCGGTGGCGTCGATGATCTCGGAGGAGACCACGGAGTACACGAGGTAGCGGTCGTCGACTTCCACGACGACCTTGTCGCCCGGGGTGAGGCGGTCGATCCAGCGGAAGTTGTTGCCGTAGGTGCGGCGGTGGCCGGCGACGGAGAAGTTGCCGACGCCGCCGGGCTGGGTGGTCATGTCGTAGTGGCCGGCCCAGCCTTGGTCGAGGACGTAGGAGGTGGTGCCTTCGGCGAGGGGGATTTTCATCCAGTCCCAGGTGGGCACGTGGATGATGCCGTAGACTTCGCCGTCGCCGACTTCGCGGTCGAAGGCGGGCGGGTCGTCGGTGCGGATTTCGCCCTGGGTGCGCTTGGCGGGCTGGTGGCTGTCTTCGTACGAGGCGATGGTCTGGGAGACCTGTCCGGCAACCTCGTAAGTCGTCCAGTAGAGCTGCCAGACGGAGAAGAGACCGACGATGATGGCGAAGGTGATGAGCAGTTCGCCGACGACACCGACGATGTTCCAGAAGATGTTGGAGCGCTTTTTCTGAGCCGACGTGGTCGGGGCGACGTGTTCACCCATTCGGTTCCTCCACGGTTGCGTAGTTGACGGTCAGCGGGGTGGTGGCGGGCGCGAAGCTGAGGGAGTCTTTGGTCTGCATGTCCCACCCGAGGCCGTACTTTGTCACGTAGGCCTGGTAATTCACCATACGTGGGTTTGCGGTAACCGTCGCGCGCAGGGTGGCAGGATCACCGATTGCTTGGATCACATAGGGCGGGGAGAAGCTGGTTCCGTCCACGAGGATGACGTTGCCGATGCAGCGGATGACGGTGCGCGAGGTGATGCGTACGCCCTGGACGGTCATGGCTTCGGCGCCTCCGCTCCACAGCGCGTTCATCGTGTCTTCGATGTCCTGCTGGTGGATGACGAGGTCGTTGGGGGTTGCGCCTTCGGGAATATCTCCGGGGGGCGCGTCGCTGAGAGTGATTTGGACGCCGGGGCCGGTGACGGTTTGGGTGGAGCGAGCGGTAAAGACGTCCTCGTCGCCGGATTGGGGGACTGTGGTGGTGTAGCTCTGGATCTGCGCGTCGAGCGAGGAGACCTCGTTTTCGAGGGCTTTGACCTGTTCCTGGCGGTTGCGCACGAGGGTGGACAGGTCGGAGGTTGCCGCGGGGTTTTTGCGTTCGTTGAGCGCGGATACGGAGAAGAGGAGGCCGGAGGCGACGGTTACGGCGAGCACGCCGGCGGTGTGGCGGAGCCTGCGTGCGTGCATCTTTCCCCCTTGTATGGCGCTGCGCTTTGGCACTTTCCACGTCCGAGACTACGCTAGTGTTGCGACTAATTCATCACCGCCGGGCGGTTTTCTTCCCGCGCGGGCCAGCAGAGAGGACCCGACGTGGCCGAATCCAAGAAGCGTAAGAAGAATGGGCACGAGGTTGAGGACGATACCGACATCCAGAACTGGACTGACGGTATTCCGCTTAGCCCCGCCTGGTGGGCACCCACGTTTGTGGCCCTGATGATTCTGGGTCTGCTGTGGGTTGTCGTCTACTACATTTCGTCGGGCACGTACCCGGTTCCGAAGCTGGGCGCGTGGAACATTGCGGTGGGTCTGGGCACGATGATGGTCGGCTTCCTGATGACGCTGCGTTGGCGTTGAACGCGGGTAGTATCGCGACAAACGTGAGTGTGGGGTGTTCCGGCTGCGGCCGGGACACCCCACTTTTTCTATGGACGAGGCCGTGGCTGGCTACCGGTTCTCAGCCGAGCGAGCGGGCCACGGCCTCGTTCTCGGGTCACGGCCGGCTGAGTTGGACCCTCATGCCGGCGTCGTACATGCCGAGGAGGGAGCGTCCGGCCAGCCCGTCTTCGAGGCGCGCGGGGTGCGCGCTGGCGAATGACATGACGGTCGTCGCGCCGGCTGCCAGGATCGCGGGTGAGGCAGGGGCGGATGGGCCGAGGACGACGGTGTGGGCGTCGGAAGCAAGCGCGAGGAGGCGCGGCATGGTCTTGTTGACGAATGCGGATCCGGAGATGAAGACGTAGTCCATCTCGGGGAGCAGGTATTCGCAGGCGGAGTCGGGGTAGTCGCCGTCGAAGACGTTGCGTTCGAGGATGGTGAGCTCGGCAGCGTCGGGCATGGCGGCGGCCGCGAAGGGGAAGTGGCCGATGACGGCGACTCGTTTGCCGGCGACGAGGGGCGCGTAGGGGTGGAAGGTGCGTGCCCAGTTGTTTTCCTTGCAGGGTCGAAATCCGTGGGCGAGGGCGCGTACGGGGTGGGAGTGGTAGGCGTTGACGGCCGCCATGCCGATGCCGGCGTCTTCGAAGTTCCAGGACTTGGCAAGGGCGGCGACGTCTCGCAGGGGGCGGCCGACGAGGTCGGCGGGGTCCTCGGTGGCGCGCGGGCGGGACTGGACGTTCATGCCGAAAGCCATGCCGACGCCGTCTTCGCTGGAGGCGACGCGGCGCCATTTGCCGTCGGTGCGGATCTGGGTGACGGTGATGTCGGCGGGGATCTCGTCGATGAGCTGGTCGTACAGGTCCCAGGGGCTGGTCATGGTTTCTCCTGTGGGCGCATGAGGAAGGGCCCGGCACTATTTGCCGGACCCTTCCTATATTAGGTCATCCTTAGATGCCACGCGCCTGTCGACTGTTGACCGCTCACGCGCCGTAGACCTCGAGCAGGACGCGGAACACGAGGGCGTTGAGCACGAGCATGCCTGCGATCATGCCGAGCGCGACGACCGCTTCACGCCGATTCTGGTGCACCTGCGTGACGCCCGGACGCGGGCGGGCCATGCGCACGAGGACCCACGTGGCGCCCACGCCAGCGATCGCGCCGCCGATGTGCCCCTGCCAGGAGATGCCGCTGACCACGAAGCCGTAGACGAGGTTGATGCCGAGCAGCGTCAGGATCGCGGTCGTGTCCGACCCACCCAGGCGCTGGAGGACGAACACGGCGCCGAACAGGCCGAACACCGCGCCCGACGCGCCGACCGTGCTCACGAAGATCTCGGAGGGCTGGATGAGGCACCACGCGATAATGAAGGCCGAACCGCCCAGCGCGCTCACCAGGTACAGCGCGAGGAAGCGCCACCGGCCCAGGACCGGTTCGATCGCGCGCCCCACCCAGTACAGGGAGAGCATGTTGAACAGGATGTGCATGATGCCGCCGTGCAGGAACGCGCCAGTGAGGACCGTCCACGGGCGCGACATGAGGGTCGCGGGCACGAGCGCCAGGTCGACCTTCGTCGAGGGCACGAAGGAGGTCACCGCGTACATGAGGACGCAGATCGCCATCATCGCGTAGGTGACGACCGGCGTGCTGGCCGCGGCCGCGCGCGAGGCGGAGCCCATCCACCGCTTCTTCGAGGACGTGCAGTCCACGCAGATCGAGCGGACCTCGGTGGGGATCGCGCAGTCCACGCACATGGGGCGGTTGCAGCGCTTGCAGTAGTCGACGCTGCGCACGCCCGGGTGGCGCGGACAGTCGGGGGCGGCGCGCGGGTCAGAGCGCTGGCCGTAGCTCGGCATGCTCATGGCTTCCCTTTCGGCGGAGGTAAGGGACGAGGCCGGGGTGCACCATCCCGGTCACTGCACGCAGCAGCGGGGGGCGGTCCCGGCCTCGTCGATGATGAGGGGAGAGGGTCAGTCGACGATCTCGATGGAGTTGATGACCTGCTCCGTCACGGGGCGGTCCTGGGCGCCCGTGGGGGTGGTGGCGATGGCGTCGACGACGCGCTTGGACTCCTCGTCGACGACCTTACCGAAGATGGTGTGGTTGCCGAGCAGCCACGGGGTGGGGGCCACGGTGATGAAGAACTGGGAGCCGTTGGTGCCCTTACCCATGCGTTTGCCGGCGTTGGCCATGGCGAGCAGGTAGGGGTCGTTGAAGTTCAGCTCGGGGTGGATCTCATCGTTGAACTGGTAGCCGGGGCCGCCGGTGCCGGTGCCGAGGGGGTCGCCGCCCTGGATCATGAAGCCGGGGATGACGCGGTGGAAGATGGTGCCGTCGTAGAGAGGACGGGAGGTCTTCTGGCCGGTCGTGGGGTCGACCCATTCGCGCTCGCCCTTGGCCAGGGTCACGAAGTTGTTGACCGTGTTGGGGGCATGGTTGGGGAACAGTTCGACGGTGATGTCGCCGGCGGAGGTGTGAAGAATAGCTTTCATGACTGTAATGGTCGCATCTTTTCCTGGGTGTTTCCTGTCCGTCACGCACCTCACGCGAGCCGGTGGGCTGCAGATCACAGCCCGTTGTAGCACAATAGGGGTGAGTGGCGCGTCCGCGCCCCTGTTTATTGTGGACAGAATCGGAGACATCATGGTTACTTCGCCGACTTTCGATGCAGATAAGCTGCGCGCGTCGTCTCAGCAGCTTCGCGACGCCGCTGCCATTTACGCCGGCAAGGTTGCCGTGCGGGCTGCCGATCTGGCTAGCCAGGGCGTCGACTGGGCCGCGCCTCGCGCCCAGGCCGCGCTGAATTCCGCGATCGAGCACGCGACCCCCGCGATCGAGAGCGCCGCCGCTCGTGCGCAGGCTGCCGCCGCGCAGGCCGTTCCGGCGATCGAGAACGCTCGCGAGCACCTCGTGGACGACTACCTGCCGCGCGCTTCCCTCGCCGTCAACCAGGCGGGTGCCGCGCTGTCGGCTCGCGGTTCCCTGTCGGAGCGCGCTCGTCGCGCTTCCGAGGCTTCGGCTGTCGCCCTCGCGACCCCCACGCGCAAGCGCCGCAAGTGCCGCGCGCTGCGCGCCTTCGGCCTGACGGCCCTGGTGGGTGCCGTCGCTGGCGCAGGCTACATCCTGTGGAAGCGTTCGCAGCCGATCGAGGATCCGTGGGCGGAGGAGTACTGGGCGGATCTGGACACGGATTCTTTCGTCCCGGACACCGAGGCCGAGAAGGCTACCTTCGAGGCGGGCGAGTGACTCTAACCTCTTGAGAGGTTTTTGCTTCGGGGGCCGCGGCGCGCTGCGCTGCGGCCCCCGCCCATTCGCGCGGGCGCCTTCACGCTTCTCTTGTTGAGAGTCTTACTTTATTCCGGAACGCAGCTCGCAGTTACCGAGCATTTTTGCGAGCCTTGCCGGTTGGTCATATGATGAGCATCATCTCATTAATGTCTGCAGGCCGCGCCTGCGCTTGTTTCGCCTGGAGGTTTTCGTGAGCGACGTAAGCTTCGACTCAAATAAGCACGATCAGACGCGTCAGGACGCGACGAAGGGTGCTGAGTCTCTCAAGACTGCCGCGGATGGCATCGACACCTTCGCAGACGCACAAGTTGAATCCGTGTGGGGCGAGGAGGCCGGCGTCGACGCTGCTCGCCGCGCACTGCAGGAGTCATACTTCACGCTCCGTGACGGCTTCAATGGCGAGCAAGAGCACGTCCTCAACTTCGGCACGAAGGTCGACGAGACCGAGGAGTCTTTCAGGCGAATGGAGGAGCAGAACGCGGGTTATTTCTCGCAGACGAACGCAGCCATGGCCCAGGATCCTGCCGTCGCCGCCGCCGGATCGGGAGCGGGTACCGGAGCAGGTTCATCCGGTACGGCATACCAGACATCACCGTCGGAGTCCCAGGACAATACCGACCCGAACGCAGCCGGTAGCTCCGAGTTCTGAACCCACGAAAGGATATTCCAGTGGTTCACAGCCCCATGTACCAGCGCCTCATGCGTTTCGTGGAGGACGCGAAGGCGAACGAATCCCTGTCCGACTACGACAGCAAGCACAAGGCGACGCTCGAGGCGATGAAGGATGCCGAAGAGTACATTCAGCATTTCCGGGAATACCAGGGATTCCAGGGCCAAACCGGCGACGCCATCGACAAGTGGCTCGAGGACGCGGAGCACCGCCTCAGGCTCTGGAGGGCTTCGTACCTCGCCACGTCGCAGGTCGAGGTCGAGATGCGTCGCGTCATGCAGCACGCGCGCGAAGAGGCGGAGATGCTCTCTCCCGTCCTCGTCGACGCCAGGCTGGATAAACTGCGCGACGTGGCTGAGGTGACGGTCCCGGTCATGAAGCAGTACGGCCTCGTCGGAATGGCATATAACGCGGTCGCTTCAACCGGTGCTGCCGTCTACGACGCGATCGCGGCCCAAGCCAACAACCAGCGAGAAGCCAGCTCGACGGATATCCTCCAGCGGCTCAACGACTCGATGCAGGGGCTCGCGAACAACGCGGCGCGCATCAAGGAGATGCAGGAGGAGTTGAAGAGTCGCAACAAGATTTGGGACCCGGGTGATCTCCCCCAGCCTTCCAATCCGTCCGTCGCCGATCAACTCGACCAGGGTCACAAGGGAGTCTCACCTCACGATCCTGGCGTGTATCCAGGCAACAGGGACACCGACTACGGTCGATCGGACCTGCGCGATCCGAACTCCGGTGCTTACCCGAACGGCTTTAACGATCCGAACGCACAGGAAACGGACGCCGAGAAGCTACGCAGGCTCCAGTCCCAGCGCATCCCCGACAAGTTCAACAAGGACGGCGAGCTGGGGAGCCGCAGCAACCCCATCACCGACCCCGAGGACCTGATGGGCATTGACCTGCTGCACAGCCGCATCGGTGGCGAGCGCTACGCTAACGGCCTCACTCGCGGCGGCTACACCCCCGCACCTCCAAGCGATCGCCACCATCCTCTGTGGAACATTAACGGGGGTCCCTCCACTCGCTTCGACGCCTCCGGCCGTACGAGCCTGGCGGGTGCGGGTGCCCTCGGTGCGGGCGTCCTCGGTGCGGGTGCTCTCGGCGCGGCTGCCCTCGCAGCGCGCGGTGGGTCGGGCCTGGGTGCCGGTTCGCTGGGCGCGTTGGGTCGCGGCGGCGCGGGCGGTCTTGGAGCCTCCGGTCGTGGCGGGCTAGGCGCGGGCGGCCTGGGAGCCTCCGGTCGTGGTGGCCTGGGCGCGGGCGGCCTCGGCGGGCTGCGCGGGGGATCGTCCTCCGTCGGAGGCCTTGGCTCCGGTGGTCTGCCCGGTAGCGCGAGCGCGTCGGGCGGGACGACCGGCCTGACGGGCACGAACGGCGCGGGCGGCATGTCCGGCGCAGCAGGCAAGACGGGCGCCGGCAGCTCCGCTGGCGGTTCGGGCGCGGCCGGGCGGCCCGGCATGGGCGGCTTCATGGGTGCCGGCGCGGGTGCCGGTGGCGGCAAGGATGACAAGAAGGGCAAGCGGCGCAAGTACACGGCCTTCAAGTTCGAGGACGACGAGGACGATGCGCTGCCCCCGGGCTACGTGAATCCGATGTCGCAGACCTACGGCTCGGACAAGGACCTGAAGCCCGCCTCCCAGAAGGACGACGGATGGGATCCTCGCCAATGGTGACCACGAACCACACGTCCGGTCGCCGTCGGCGGCTGCGGCTCGCGGGTGTGTGTGCGATGACCCTGGCCCTGGCGGCCGGGGCCATCGCCCTGCCCGCCGCGCCCGCGCACGCCGCCGACCCGATCACGGCGGCCGAGCAGCCTCATTTCGCCTACTACCATCTCGATCAGGCGCGCGCGAAGGGCTACACCGGCAAGGGCGTGACCATCGCCCTCATCGACGGCGAGGTCGACACCAGCGCGCCCGAGCTGGCAGGCGCCACCGTCATCGACAAAACACCGTGCACCGTCACATCGGGGGCCAACTCCAAGAGCCACGGCACGGCCATGGCCTCGCTCCTGGTCTCCAAAGAGTACGGCGTCGCCCCCGACGCAACACTCCTTGCCTACCGAACCTCCTTCCCTAAGGACGGAGACAAGGCGGAGTCCGATTGCCGAGGCCACCACGGCAACACGCTCGACGAGCCCGAATGGCTGATCAACCAGGCCATCACCGACGGCGCACAAATCATCAGCATCTCTGCAACAAGTGATGACACGAGTGACGCGGTGAAGTGGGCGATTGCCCGCGCCAACGCGCTGGGTGTCATCGTGGTGAGCGGCACCGGAAACGACAACGAGGAAGATACTATTGACAGCTATGGCAAGTGGTCCGGTGTGGTGAGCGTCAGCGCCATCGACACCTCCGGTAAGCGCGCCGAATACTCCTCGTGGGGCAAAGGCGTGACCGTGGCCGCCGTGGGAGGCCCCATGATTGCCCACAACTACGAGACCGGCACCAACATCAGCACGAGAGGCACCTCCAACGCCACACCCCTGGTCGCCGGATTCCTGGCCCTGGCCAAACAGAAGTGGCCCAACGCCACCAGCAACCAACTCCTCCAACTCCTCACCAAGACGGCCCGAACCGATCAAAGCGGGTGGAACAAGTACATCGGATACGGTGGAGCAGACCCGGGAGCCATGGTCAACACCGATCCGTCCCAGTACCCCGACGAGAACCCGATCATGGACAAGGGCAACGACCGCCTCGGCCCCACCAACGAGGAATCCCAGCAATACCTCGCCGGCCTCGCCGACCCCCGAAACATCGCCGGAGACACCACCTACACCTACCGAGGCCTCGACGAAAGCATCCTGAAAGACACGGACATCCCCACACCAATCCACCTGGGCACCAGCCCCCGCTACCACGCCAAGTAGGACAGAAAAGACCCCGCGTCGCCGCCGTTTGGCGGTTCGACGCGGGGTTTTGCGATCAGGGGATCAAGCATTTGCGGACGAGTTCATTGCGGCAATGACGATTGCGGTGATGATGCCACTGATCTTCATTCCCGACCGACGCGGCTGCTGCACTCCCTGAATCGGATAGCTCGCTGGCACTCCCTGATATATGGGCTGTGCGGGCACGCCCGCCTGGGAACCCCCTGCGGCGCGGGCACATACGACTGGACACCCCGATTCCCTCCGCCCGGATAGGCGTTCGAGTTCGGGATGTGCGAATCCGGTGTTGTCATAGTCGCTTCTTCATCAGTTGATCGTCGCGACAATATCAGCAGGTTCGCTCGTCCGCACACCCTTACAGAGATGCCATCGTTGGGCGTGCGCCAACAATCATCATCGATGCGTGGGACGACCCACAGCTCAACAGCCTAGTGGAAATACATTGCCGCCATCATAAGGGCGAGAAAAACGACGTACGGGCTCGCATTGAGGAGGATTCCCAGCCAGTTGAGCTTGCGCGTCTTCGGCTTGCTCACTGCCCCGACGATCCCAATAACGCCGCCAGCGAGGTTCACCGAGCCAAAGAATGGCAAGCCGAGGAGAGGTAAAAAGCCGACGATGTCAGCACCGCTCGGGTCAGCATCTGACGGGATGGCACGAATAGCCAGCCACGTACCCAATACCGTGAGACCAACGAGGACCCACCCGACAATACCCAGGATGATCGACGCCCAGTTCACCTTCTGAACGACAGGTCCCTGGGGCACGGGGGCATAGCCCGGCGCGACCCCCTGATATGCAGGCTGCGCCGGTTGCATAGGCTGCGCAGGAACTACAGGCTGCGACACCTCCTGCGCAGGCGAGGCGGGAGAGTGTTGCTGATGCTGTTCCAAGGCTAGACACCCCTCTCGACGATATTCTCGATCACGGCAAGGGCGTAGAGCAGGGGGAAGATGACGAACGGTGCGACGCTCAGCCAGAAACCGATCCTGTTCATGATGAGCTGCTTGCGCGTCATCAGGCGTTTCTTCGCTGACGCGCCGGTGGCTAGGCCGCAGACGGTGAGGGGCAGCACGACAAGCGGGGTCCCAAACATCGGGATAATAGCGATCGCACCCCCCGCGGAGGTACTCTCGTCGGTCGAATTCGCTATCATCAAGGCCGTCACGCCGATGATCAGGAGGATCGCCACCCAGGTCGCGATCCCGAAGAAGAAGGCAGCCGGGATCTTCTTTTTGCTTGCCTCAGTAGTCACCCCGCCGTAGGGCTGTGGAATACCAACCGGGTAAGGCGTGGCTCCCTGGTAGGGGGCAGTTCCCTGCGGCGGCCTGTCTCCGTATTGCGTGTATCCGGGCGTGCTCACAGGGTCCTCCATCCAGCGGGTATTTCAAGAATTGAGATTAACGGTAAGTTCCTACCCACGCAACGGAGCGCTACACCAGAAGCGCGCGCTCACGACCTACGAGAAAATCTGCCCCACAGCCATGGCGACGAACGCGATAATGAAAAAAACGAAAAAGATGATGAACGGACTCACATTGAGGATAATCCCCAGCCTGTTGAGCTTCCATTTCGCCGGCTTCTCCTTCGCTCTTGAGAAAGCGACGATGAAACCGATGAGGTTCACTGGACCGCCGAGGGCCAGCGCAAAAAGAGGATAGAAGCCGAAAATATCATTCCCGCTCGCGGACGCGTCCGGTGAGCGCATCTCTACCCACGCGTCCAGCACTAACAGCGCGATGAACGCCCATACACAAATTCCACAGACGAGGGAGAAGTAGTTAACCCGTACTTTCACAGGCCCCTGGGGCACGGGCGCATAGCCCGGCGCAAATCCCTGGGGTGCCGTCGAATACCCCTGCGGCACGGGCTGCGCGGGCGCTCCCGCCTGGGGAACTCCCTGCGGCGGCCTGTCTCCATATTGCGTGTATCCGGGCGTGCTCACAGGGTCCTCCATCCAGCGGGTATTTCAAGAATTGAGATTAACGGTAAGTTCCTACCCACGCAACGGAGCGCTACACCAGAAGCGCCCGCAGCACCTGCGCGACCCCGGCCTCGTTGTTCGAGGGGGCGACGAAGCGAGCGGCCTCGACGACGTCCTGCGAGGCGTTGGCCATCGCGAAGGACAGGTCCCCCTCGCTCATCATCGACAGGTCATTACCGGCATCGCCGAAGACGGCAGTCTGGGAACGATCCACCCCCAGGAAGCGCTGCAGGTCGCGCACGGCGCTCCCCTTGTCGACGCCTCGGATCTGCAGGTCCGCCCAGTTCGCGCCCGAAATCGCGTACTGGTGGGTGTCGGCGAAGTTGGCCAGGGTGGCCTCCGCGAGCGCCTCGACCGGTCCGATGACGTAGACGGCGAGCTTGACGATCGCGTCATCGATCTGCCCGGCCTCGATGGCGTCGATGATGGCGATCTGATCGTCCACGCGCTTCGTGCGGTGATAGTAGGGCATGACGCCGTCAACGAAGCGGTCGTCGGTGCACTCGACGTAGGCGAATTGCTTGCCGCACATGACCAGGCCGCCGTCGATCCCGTCAGGACCCGAGGTGGCCTCGCGGACGAGGCGGACGGCCTCGCACATGGTGGGGGCGTCGAGGGGACTGGAGGAGACCTCGACGCCGTCGCGCATGACGATTCCGCCGTTCTCGCCGATGACGGTCATGCCGGGGCGCCCGGGGAACATGTCGATGAGGGTCCACACCTGGCGGCCGGACGCGGGCGCGAAGGTGACGCCACGCGCGTCCATCTGGTCGAGCAGCTCGTCCATGCCGGGCGGGAAGTTCTTGTCGTCGTCCAGGAGGGTGCCGTCCATGTCGACGGCGGCCAGGCGCAGGTCGGCGCCCGCGTAACGCGCGGGGTCAGTGGGGGTGGGTGTCGTCATGGGTCCATTGTGCCCGACCGGGGACCCGGGTGCGCGCGACCTGCGACGAGGCCGGGGCAACCTCACGTGACCTCGTGCGGTACACACATGGTCACTCTGAGCGCTCCTGATCCCTCTCTTTGCCTTTTTCGAAGATGCGCACGAGGAGGGCGCACAGGAACGCAAGCATGCCGAACGGGGCGACGAAGATCAGCGCGGAGAGGAAGGCCAAGTTCATGGCGACTGCGGGCGGGTTACCGTCCGGATCAAAAAAGCTGGCGAGCCAGGCCAACGGCGGCAGGTACAACATACTTCCGGTGAGGACGAAACCCAGGATGACGCAGACGCGCACCACACTCGAACCCCGGCGCTGTTTCTCGCGGATCAACTCGCCCGCGTTGTCCGCAGATCCATCGGCTAGATTGGCCCGCGCCACCTCATCGGCGGCCTTTCTTTCACGACTTTTTGCTGCCGTGACGTCGACAGCCAGCGCCAGGAAGGCAACAAATAGGACGGGGGCAGCAAGCAGAAGAAATCCGACGAGGAACACAACACCTCCAGATGATGGAACCGAGGCCGTCACGACCCTCCGTTCCATTCGGGGGAGTCGAGATCGTCTCAGCACCACCACCATAGCGCAGCCGCAGCAGGGGCCAGCACGGCGGCGATGAAAGCCCCGAGGCGCGAAAAGCGCCGCGTACCCACGGACAGCGGGCATTGGATCGAGGCGGATAGGGAGAAGATCTCCTCGTCGAGGTCGGCTCGCGCGCGCACGCTCGAGCGCACGGCGGGCGGATACGAGGGCGGCGCGGGGCGCCGGCGAGGCGCGGCTGGCCTGGTAACCTACGCTCCTCGCGCGGCCCCACCGACCCCCTCCGCGTGCGGGTACTGGGAAGGCGAGCGATACACGATGTCTCCATCGACTATTGCGGTGTAAATGGCGCAATCCTAGCACCCATGAGGTGCACATCACACCCATTTTCCTTCTTGCACTTCAACCTGTTCGATCGGGGCAATGAATCGACAGATACCTTGCATCCCCTTGTAAAAAATTAGTCACCCATCACACCATATGTTAGACTGGTCACGTTCGCTCAGAGTATTGAACGCCCCTATTTCGAGGAGAGAACCATGAGTCTGGAAGATCTGGCCAAGAAGGCTGAAGAAGGCTTCGAGAAGGTCGTTGACGCGACCAAGGAGAAGGCTGAAGAAGCCAAGGACAAGCTTGCTGAGCTCGCTGGCGACGCCAAGGACAAGGCAGAAGACGCCAAGGACAAGGTCGAAGATGCCGCCGAGGACGCCAAGGACAAGGCAGAGGACGTCAAGGACAAGCTCGAGAAGTGAGCTACCAGAAGGGGGCGAACCAAGAGGTTCGCCCCCTTCTCCATGCACTCGCGCCCCCGACGGTTTTACATTCCCCGTAGCTCGGACCACGCGACTAGCGACGAGCGCTCTACTCCCGTCCCTCGCGCACGCTCGCGAGGATTCGTCGGCGCAGCGGCACGGTCGCCTCGGAGGCAACGACGATGAGAATGACGCCCACAATCGCCGAGGCGAGCGCGACGAGGAAGCCCTTTCCCCCGCCTGCCGCAAGCATCGGCGACATGAACACCATGCCGAGCAGCATCGAGCCGACGATCATGACGAACGCGGGAATCGCGACCTCGAGGCGACGGCTGCGGTCCATGAAGCCGCGCGGCGACCCCATGTAGGACAGGGCTCGTACCTGGTCGGCGGAGTCGAGGACGCGAATCGACTGGTTGACCGCGGTCGACACGGCGCCCAGGGCGAGGGTGATCGCGAAGGTGAGCAGCATGCCCCTGTTGATGTCGCCGATGACGATGCGGGCGACCTCGTCCGCGCTATCCCCGCTCATCGAGATCGAATCACTCGCCGGATACATGATGCCCACGAGGAACCCGACGAGGGCGACAGCCCCGAAGGAGCGCCACACGGCGCGCGGGTCGTCGGCCATGCGACGCCCAGCCACCATCATCTGAGGGGTGCGCGAGGCCCGAGCCATGATGCGACCCATGAGGCTGATCGACCAGACGCCCACCAGGTTGACGATCAGGAAGATCGCACCCATGAAGCCCATGAACACGGCCATGCCGATAGCAGTCCCCAGGTTCATCGCGAGGGTGCCGACGCTCAGCCAGAGGACGAGGAGGACCAGGCCGAGGACGGGGCCGACCGCGCTCACACGGCCCGCCTGCGTGCGGCGTGCGACGCCCAGCGGCGTGATCGCGACCTTGCGCATGGCCAGCCACGAGGACAGGGCGGCCAGGAGGATCATGGCGAGCCCCTCGACGAGGAGGGCCACAACTCCCACCCACATCTCGCTGGCCCCCATCGGGCGGCCCTGGAAGGACAGCGCACCCCACGCGGGCAGTGTCACGGCGTACAGGATCGAGCCGACGACGACGCCGACAACCGCAAACACGCAGGTCTCGAGGATGCAGGCGAGCTTCGTTTTTCCCGGCGCGAGGCCAACGAGGCGCAGGACCGCGAGGTCACGCTCACGCCTGCTCATGCCCAGGCGCGCGGCCGCTGCCCCCATCGAGATGATGGGGACGACGAGCAGAGTGGCCGCGAAGTACGCAAGCATCACGTAGAAGGGCGCCATCCCGTCGAGGCTCGACGGGTCATCGCCCGTGGCAGACGTGGCAGCCACGGCGGCTCTCGCCCCGAAGGCCATGACGCCGCCGGTGACCGCGAGCAGGAACGCGTGCGGCAGGGCGAAGGCAGCGACCGTGAGGACACTCGTCGCCCGGTCGCGTGACCGCAGGAGCGCTCCGGCGGCTGTGCGCACGGCGCTCATCGGGCCACCCCCTGGCCGGAGGTTCCACTGCCTCGGGCCTCGAGGGAGATGCGGCCGTCGCGCACGTGGATCGTGTGCGGCAGGCGCGCGGCGACGGCGGGGTCGTGGGTGACGAGGACGAGGGATGCGCCGGTGGAGGCGCAGGCGCTCGTCAGGAGGGACATGACCTCGCCGCCGGTTGCCTGGTCGAGGGCGCCCGTGGGCTCATCCGCAAAAATCACCGAAGGATCGGTGGCGAGCGCACGCCCGATCGCGACGCGCTGGGCTTGGCCGCCCGAGAGTTGGCCGGGGCGGTAGGGGCCGGCACCGTCGAGGCCGAGGTTCGTCAGGATCTCGCGTGCGCGGCTCAGGGCCTGCGACTTGGGCGTACCCGCGAGCATGAGGGGCATCGCGATGTTCTCCTGCGTGGGCAGCTCGGGCAGAAGCTGGCCGTCCTGGAACACGAAGCCGAAGCGGCGCAGGCGCAGGTCGGAGAGCACCCGCTCCGACATGGTCGTCATCTCCTCGCCGTCGAGCATGATTGACCCGGAGCTGGGGCGCAGCACGCCCGCCAGGCAGTGCAGGAGCGTCGTCTTACCGGAGCCCGAGGGGCCCATGATCGCCACCTGCGTGCCCTGCGGGAGGGTCAGGTCGACGCCTGCCAGCGCATGGACGGGCGTGTTCCCACGCATGTATGTCTTCGTCAGTGCTCGGGTCACCAGACCCGCCGTGTCGTGTGTCATGTGTGAACGATAGGCCCGCAGCCCCGCGCGTTTCTATGAGGGGCTGCCCTGGTCGCCCCCTGAGAGTCCCCCGACATCGACGCCGCAGTTGCTACGTTTGACGCATGAACAGCGCCCTGGATCCCCTCGCCGCCCAGCTGCTGCTACGCGCCTACGCGCGGGCCACGAACATGCTCATCGCGGGGCGATCCTTCGCGACGGACGACCCGACGCTCGCCGCCCTGCTGCGCGCCTTCGGCGCACACGTGCGCCCGCTGTCGGACGCCGAGGGGACCCCGGCCTCGCCCCCGGTCGTCTTCTCGCTCGAGGAGGACGCCGCCCCGAGGCCCGGGGCGATCACGGTCCTGGTGCCCGGCGGCGTCTTCCGCGCCGTCATCGCCCCCGACGGGCGCACCATCACGGGCCCTGGCGACGAGGGACGCATCGAGTGGGCGCGCGCCCACATGCCGGTCACCGAGGCGGCGGCACGCGCCCTGGCTCCCCTGGTGGCGGGCCGAAGCGTGGGGCTCTCCCTCGTCCTGGAGCCGAAGACGGCCGCCCTGGCCCTCATGCTCTCCGAGGCCGGGGCGCGCGTGAGCGTCTTCGGCTGGGCGTCCGAGACCCGCGAGGACGTCGCGGCCCACCTGCGCGACGCCGGTATCCCCGTGTTTGCGGACTCGGCAGCCTCCCGCGAGCGCGAGTGGGAGCTCGCGCGCGAGTTTTTGGCCCAGCGCAGCGAATTTCTCCTGGATGACGGCTCCCACCTGATCCGCCTGGCGCACGATACCCAGCGCTGCCCGGGCGTCCTGGACGCGCTGGTCGGCGCGGCGGAGGAGACCACCTCGGGGCTGCGCCCCCTGCGTTCCTTCGACCTGCGCATTCCGGTCCTGGCCTCGAACGATGCGCGTTCCAAGACCCTGTTCGACAACGCCTACGGGACGGGTCAGTCGTGCTGGACGACGATCCTCGACCTGATCGACCTGCGCGGCGTGGGCGCGCCCGTGGCGGGGATGAGCGTCGTCGTCATCGGCTACGGCGACGTGGGCCGCGGCTGCGCGCGCTTCGGCGCGGCGCTCGGCGCCCACGTGACCGTCGTGGAGCTGGACCCCGTGCGCGCCCTACAGGCGTCGATGGACGGGTTCGCCGTGGCCTCGCTTCAGGAGGCAGCTGCGAGCGCAGGCATGCTGATCTCCGCGACGGGCGAGCGGGCAACGATCCCGCTGAGCGCGCTGGAGGCGGCGCCGGGCGGCGCGATCGTCACGGTCGCCGGCGGCGTCGACGGGGAGGTGTCCATCGACGAGGCAGTGGCCGCCTCCTGGGTCATGGCCGAGTTAGGCGATCCCCACGTGCAGACCCTGACCAGCCCCTCCGGCAAGATGCTGCGCATCCTCGAGCGCGGGGAGGGCATCAACTACACGGCGGGCGAAGGGAACCCCATCGAGATCATGGACATGAGCTTCGGCGTGCAGCTGGCGTCCCTACGCGAGCTCCTCACCCACGAAGGCGAGCTGGCTCCCGGCCTGCACGACCTGCCGCGCGAGGCCGACGACGCGGTGGCCGCGGCCGCGCTGGCCGCCCTATCCCTGTCATAGTCGCAGCTCACGCCCACCCGCGGGCTGTCGCCCCCGCCCCGCTTCTACACTGTTAGTCAGCGTTCCCCACTGAAAGGTCCCCCATGAGCGACGTGGTCGTCTGGTCCGCCGGCATAGTCATCCCGATCACCGCCCCCTCGATCCTCGACGGCGCTGTCGCCGTGCGCAACGGACGCATCGAGCACGTGGGAGCGCGCGACTGGGTCATCAACACGCTCACGCAGCGCGGCCTTTCCTTCACCGAACGCCGCTTTGACGGCGTGCTGCTCCCCGGCCTCGTCAATGCGCACACGCACCTGCAATACACGGGCATGGCGTCCGTGGGCGCGGGTCAGTATCGGGGTTTCGACGACTGGGCGCGCGCCTTCGACAAGGTCTACGACGCGAGCGGTCTGGACTGGGCAGGGGACGCGGCCGCGGGCGCGCGCCTGCTCCTGGAGGGCGGCACGACCGCCGCCGCCGACGTGGTGACGGACGCAGCCGCGGCCTCGGCGCTGCACGACGCGGGCCTGCACGGCGTCGCCTACTGGGAGGTCATGGGCTGGTCGAACGAGGAGTGGCGGGCCCGCGGTGAGCGTGAGGTCTCCGCATCCCTCGACGCGATGCCGACCCCTCCGGCCGTGGGCATCTCCCCGCACGCCCCCTACTCCCTCGACGCCGAGCCGCTCCTGGATCTGCCGGACATGGCCAGGCGCCGCGGCATGCGCATCCACATTCACCTGGGCGAGTCCCACTCCGAGGCCGAATGGTCCGAAACGCGCACGACCGCCCTGGCCGACCTGTGGAAGAGCGAGCACTCCTCATCGTTCACGGCGATGCGCTCGCGCGGAGGTGGCTTCTCCTCGACGCAGTTCGTCGATCAGCTGGGCGTCCTCGGACCCGACTGCCACGTCGCGCACGGCGTGTACATGCGCGCCGACGACCGCAGGCGCCTGCGCGCCCGCCAGACGGCGGTTGCGCTGTGCCCGCGCTCGAATCGCGTGATCGGCCTGGATGCGCCGCCCGTCGGCGCCTACCTTGACGAGGGCAACATGATCGCGGTGGGAACGGACTCCCTGTCCTCCTCCCCCTCCCTCGACCTGCTCGAGGACGTCGCCCTCCTCTTCGACCTGGCGCGTTCTCAGGGCTACGAGGACCAGGACCTGGCGCGCCGCCTCCTGCAGGCCGCGACCCTGGGCGGTGCCACCGCGATGGGCCTGGCGACCGGCCCCGACCGCCTCGGCCAGCTCCAGTCGGGCGCAGTCGCCGACATGTGCGTCGTCGACGTGCCCGTCACCTCGATCGTGGAGACGATCGACACCGTCGCCCGCCACGGCGCCGGTCGCGTCGTCGAAACCGTCGTGTCCGGGCGCGTGCGCTACTCGACCTCGCGCTGACCCCTTCGTTTCCCTTTCGCTCAGCCTCCCTTTCCCTTCGTTTGGAGTGTCGCATGACCGACGTGTCCCCGCTGATTGACGCCATGGGCCTCGCGCCCCACCCCGAGGGCGGGCACTACCGCCGCACGTGGACCGCGCCGCTGGGCACCTTGAACGCGCGAGCACCACGGTTCCGACATAGGGTGAGACCACCCGCTCGACCACTACGAGCGGCTCGTTCCAAGGAGGAAACATGGGTCTGGAAGATCTGAAGAAGCAGGCTGAAGATGGCATCGAGAAGGCCAAGGAAACCTTCGGCGAAGAAAACGTCGAGAAGGCCGTCGAGGCCGCCAAGGACAAGGCGACCGAGGTCGTCTCCGATCTGAAGGACAAGTTCCAGAAGTGATCTGACGGGAGGGCCGGGCCGATGTGGCCCGGCCCTTTCGCATGCCCGCGCAGCACTGTGTCCCATCCCCCAACCCCACGAAATCCCAACAATTCCAGCGTTTTCCCAGTCCAGGCCTCGTTCCATTGTTTCGTGCATCGAAACGACGCCAGCGCGTTTTTCGGCGCACCGATACTCTCAACGAGTCAGACCCGCCCTCACCGGCGGATTTCCTCACGTCACCGGGAGGCCCCATGCGCCGCTCTGTCCGTTCCCTCGCTGCCGTTGCCGCCGTCGCGGCCCTCGGCCTGGCCGCCTGCACGGGCGGCACGAGCTCCTCTTCTTCCGCCGACGCCGACCAGACCTACGGCCCCGGCGCGCTGCCGACCGTGACGGAAGGCAAGCTCACCGTCGCCACCTCCGATCCCGCCTACTCGCCGTGGATCCTGGACAACGACCCGGCCTCGGGCGAAGGCTACGAGTCGGCCGTCATCTACGCCCTGGCCGAGGAACTCGGCTACACCGCCGACAACGTCCAGTGGGTGCGCGCCACCTTCGATTCGTCGATCACCCCCGGCGCGAAGGACTGGGACCTGAACATTCAGCAGTTCTCCATCACCGACGAGCGCAAGAACGCCGTCGACTTCACGTCCCCGTACTACACGACGACCTCGGCGATCATCACCAAGGCTGGCACCCCGGCCGCCGACGCGAAGTCCATCGCGGACCTCAAGGACGTGCTGATCGGCGTCCAGGCCGGCACCACCTCTCAGCAGTTCGCGTCCGAGAACCTCGAGCCCGGACTCACCCAGAAGCTGCAGATGTTCAACTCCTCCGACGACACGGTCCTGGCCCTGCAGACGGGCCGCGTGGACGCGATCGTCGTCGACCTGCCGACCGCGTTCTACATGGTCTCCGCGCAGATCGATGACGGCGTCATCATCGGCCAGTTTGACGACACGACGGGCGGCGAGGAGTACGGCATCGTCCTGCCCAAGGGCTCCAAGCTCACCCCCACGGTCTCCGCCGCGATCGATCGCCTGGCCTCATCCGGCAAGCTCGCCGAGCTGCAGGAAAAGTGGCTGAACGAGGCACAGAACGTGCCCACCCTCAAGTGAGGCCCCACACTCATGAGTGACTACTCGAGTAACGCGGCGGCCACGCTCACCGTTTCGGCGGTGGAGCGTGGCCGCCGCGCTTATCGGCGCAAGCAGACAGTCCGGTCTATTCTCATCTCCCTGGCCTCCACGGTCGTGGTCGCGGGGATCCTCATCGCCGTGGTCGTCAACTCCGACGGGTGGGAGGCCACCCGCAACACCTTCTTCAACGGCAAATACTTCGTTGAGGCCTTCCCCCAGGTCCTGTCCGGCCTGTGGCTCAACATCCGGATCCTGCTGATCGCGGTTCTGGGCGTCGCTGTCTTTGCGACTCTGCTGGCGGCCGCGCGCACCCTGGCCGGTCCCGTGTTCTTCCCGATCCGCTTCCTGGCGGCCGCGTACACGGACGTTTTCCGAGGCGTCCCCTTCCTGGTGGTCCTCTACCTGATCGGCTTCGGCATCCCCGCGCTCAACCCGACGACGCGCATCCCAACCGCGTTCCTGGGCACGGTCGCGCTGATCCTCACGTACTCCTCATACGTCGCCGAGGTGCTGCGCGCGGGCCTGGACTCCGTGCACCCCTCCCAGCGTTACGCGGCGCGCTCGCTGGGTCTGTCCCACGGGCAGACGCTGCGGATGATCATCGTGCCGCAGGCGATCCGCAAGGTCACTCCCGCTCTCATGAATGACTTCATTTCCATGCAGAAGGACGTCGGCCTGATCTCGGTCCTGGGCGCGGTCGACGCGATCCGTTCGGCACAGATGGTCCAGGCCAAGACCTACAACATGACGTCCTACGTCGTCGCCGGCCTGCTGTTCATCATCTTGTCGTTCCCCTTCATCCGCCTGTCGGACTGGTACACGGCCCGACTGCGTAAGCGCGAGCAGATGGGAGGTACCGTCTGATGTCGGTTCCCACGATGAACGAGGCCTCCCCCACCTCGGAGAACAACACCCCGGTCCTGCGCGCCGTCGGCGTCGTCAAGCGCTTCGGCGACAACGTCGTCCTGCGCGGCCTGGACCTGGACGTCGCAGCGCACGAGGTCGTGGTCCTCCTGGGCGCGTCGGGCTCGGGTAAGTCGACGCTGCTGCGCTGCGCGAACCTGCTGGAGCGGGTGGACGACGGCCAGATCTTCCTGGCCGGGGAGGACATCACGGACCCGCGTGCGAACGCGGATCAGATCCGCGCGCGCATCGGCGTGGTGTTTCAGCACTACAACCTGTTCCCGCACATGTCGGTGCTGGACAACGTGACGCTCGCGGCCCGCAAGGTGCACGGCTGGGAGAAGGATCGCGCACACGAGCGCGGCATGGAGCTGTTGGACCGCATCGGCTTGAAGGACAAGGCGAAGGAGTACCCGGATCGCCTGTCGGGTGGCCAGCAGCAGCGCGTGGCGATTGCCCGCGCTCTGGCGACGAACCCGGAGCTTCTCCTGCTGGATGAGATCACGGCGGCACTGGACCCGGTGCTCGTCGGCGAGGTCCTCGACCTCGTGCGCGAGATCAAGGCACAGGATTCGACGATTCTCATGGCGACGCACGAGATCAGCTTCGCCCGCCAGGCGGCCGACCGCGTCGTGTTCCTGCGCAATGGCCAGATCGTCGAGCAGGGCCCGCCCGAGCAGGTCATCGACAACCCGCGCGAGCAGGCCACCAGGGACTTCCTGGCACGCATCTTGCACTGAGACACGGGATACCAGAGGGGGGTGGCCAACTCATCGTTGGCCACCCCCCTCTCATCCACTCGCAACGTGGTCCATTCCCGCAGGGATCCTTTCAGGGGAAAGAGCTAGCCCACTCGCACCTCAGATGCTAAGGTATCTATACGTACGGATAATGTCCGTACGAGCGAAAGAGGAGTTGATATGAGCATTGCAAAGACACAGCGTCTGGAACTACGCCTCACCGAGGAACAGAACACTCTCATTCGCAGCGCCGCCACATACACATCTCGCAGCATCAGCGATTTCGTCCTCTCCGCAGCCACATTGGAGGCAGAGCGACGTCTCGCCGATCAGCGCTTCTTCATTCTGAACGAAGAGGAGCACGCCCGCTTCGAAGAAATCCTTGCGGCCTCGCCGACGGACGATCCCAAACTGCGCAAACTCTTTGATCGCCCCTCGCCCTTCGGCACTCACATCGACCTGAACACACCGAGCACCTCCAAAAACTAATGTACGTATCAGTCCTGCAAGAGCCGCGGCCTCTCGAGCGGAGGGACGACCGGTCGCGCTTCCAATCGGGCAACACTGAGATAGACGATTGGTTCCACCGATTTGCGTGGCAGAACCACCGAGCCGGAAACGCTCGCGTCTTCGTCACAACGCAGGAACCAGAGACACTTGGTTTCTACGCCCTATCGATGGGGGCAGTGCAGCGCAGCAAACTCCCAGATGCCCTCAAACCTGGCCAACGCCCGGAGCCATGCCCAGTTCTCCTCCTCGCGCGACTCGCCGTCGATCAGCGCGCGCAGGGACGAGGCATAGGCGCAGCTCTCCTCAAAGATGCACTCTTGCGAGCCTACAAGCTCAGCAATGAGGTGGGATTCGCTGCCCTCCTGGTCCACTGCGCCAACAACCACGCGCGCGACTTCTACCTCCACCAGTCCTCACAGTTTGTTCCCTGCCCAGGAGCTGACAATCACCTGATGCTACCGCTGCGGGCACTGCGGGAGTTCATCGATGCTCTGTTAGATGCCTGATCGGGCACCAATACGGGAGGGCCCAGGATCCGCAGATCCTGGGCCCGAAGCGTTGTCAGTAGAAAATCAGTTGGCACCCTCGGTGATGGTCACCTTGAAGTCGGTGGTGATGCCGTCCGGATCGGTCAGGGTCACGGTCACCGGGTCATCGTTCTCGCCCAGCGCACGCAGCGGGTGCAGAGTGACGATGTTCTTCTCGGACTTGCCGACCTCGAGGGCGGTCGGGTCAGAGACCTCAATCTTCCACTTGGCGGCCTTGTCGGAGTCGGCCAGCTTGACCTTCAGGTCGCGCTTCTCGGGGACCTTGATGCCACTGTCGTCGATCTGAGCGATGGGACGCTCGACCGTCTTGACGTCCTTCGGAGTCACGTAGGAGTGAGCGGAATCGGTAGCGCAGCCGGTCAGGGCGGTGATGCCCAGGCCGAGCGCCAGCACTGCAGTAAGGATGGAACGCTTGTTCATAAACACAATACTAAGCATCCATCCTCACAGATACGCATCACAAGGCCCGTTTTGGGACGATGTCACAGCATCTCGCGTCACATGGACCAGACCAGCGCCCCCGACTCCACATCCGCCCAGTACGAGCTGGCAAACTCCGCCCACTGCTGCGGGAACTGCAGCTGCGCGCTGTGCGCGCCCCCGCGAATAATGCTCTCGCGGGCACCCAGGTCTGCGGCCTCCTCGGCGTACCACGCGGGCGGCCAGATCTCATCCTGGTCCCCGTACAGGACGTGCACGGGCACGCCCGTGGCCGCGAGCGCCGGGGTGTCAGGGCGCAGCTGGGAGAGGATGCGGGCGATGCCGACCAGGTTTTCCGAGGCCGTGTCCAGCGCGCGGATACGTTGGAATTCCGCCCATCCGACGCCGGGTTCGTCAAAGTTCATGTCCGGGAAGTAGGCGCGCAGCACCTGCTGGCGCGCGCCGGGGCCCGTGGGCAGGGGGTCGAGGATGGGCAGGGTGTTCATCCAGTCATAGACGGCCCGACCTGAGCAGAACAGGGTGACGGAGGCGAAGATGTCGGGGCGCTTGACGACGGCCGCACGCGCGACGATGCCGCCGAAAGAGTGGCCCACGAGGTGCACGCGCCCCGAGGTCCCGGCCCAGGCCTCGGCGACGGCGATAAGGTCACCGACGAAGTCGCTCATCCCGTACGCGCCGAGGCCGGCAGGCGCGGCGGACCCGCCCTGGCCTCGTTGCGAGTAGGCGAGCACGTCCCAGCCCGCCTCCCCGAGGAAGGGAAGGACCGGGGCGTAGTCTTCCTTGGAGCCCGTGTAACCGGGGACGAGGAGCGCGCGGTTCTCCCCCACGGCACCCGGGGCCGAGGCTGCAGAGATCGCGGGGGTTCCGTCAACGAGGCTGGCGGCGCTCGGGCCGGTTAGCAGGCCGCTGAGCTCGCCGGCCGGGGACGGGACGGCCACGGGAATGACGTTTGCTGCCAGCGCAAGAGGACCGAAAGGCTCTATCTGTTTCACGCACCCAATCGTAGAATGAACGCATGACAAACGAGACGATTGCGAGCCAGCTCGCCCACCGCACGATCCGCGCCTACAAGGATCAGCCTCTCACCGACGCCGAGGTTGAGACCCTCATGGACGTGGCGCGCCACACCGCCACCTCCTCCTTCCTGCAGGCGTGCACGATCCTGCACATCACCGACCCGCAGGTGCGCGAGGCAATCGGCACCGCGTCCGGCCAGCCCTACGTGGGCGGCACGAAGGGCGACCTGTTCATCTTCGTCGCCGACCTGTACCGCAACAGCCGCATCCGCGCCGAACAGGGCGTCTCCTCGGAGGCCCTGGGGTCAATCAACCTGTTCCTCACGGCCCTCGAGGACGCGCTGCTGGCCGCGCAGAACGTGGTCGTGGCCGCCGAATCAATGGGCCTGGGCACCGTCTACCTCGGCTCAATCCTCGCCGATCCGCGCGGCGTCGTCGACGCGCTGGAGCTGCCGGAGCTGACCTTCCCGGTTCTCGGTCTGCTCGTCGGCCATGCGGACCAGGAGCCGGGTCAGAAGCCGCGCATGCCCCTGTCGGTCGTCACCGCGAAGAACACGTACCCGCGCGTGGAGTCCTACACGCAGACGCTGGCCGACTACGACCGCGAGGTCACCGAGTACTACGACCTGCGCTCGGGCTCGCGCCTCGAGTCCTTCACTCACCTGGTCGCCACCAACATCGGCGTGGGCGGCGCGCACGTCTCCCCCATCATGGAGGTCCTCCACGAGCAGGGGCTGTGCCTGCGCTGATTACCCATCATTGACGAGGCCGTGGCCTCCCCTCGTGGTCACCCGACCACCCGGGGTGCCGCGGCCTCGTCGCATACCCGGGTGTCCCCGCGCTTACAATGAGCGCATGGCTGAGCTTGGTTTTTCCACCTACGTGTTTATCGAGCGCATCGCGGCGAACGCGGCCGCGCTGCACCCCTTCCCGGAGCACAACGTGGCGCTCGTGCGGGACGCACTGGCGGACGCCGGCTTCGACATCACGCTGCTTGGCCCAGACGCACCGGAGATCGGCGAGGGCGTGTACTTCCAACCTGAGCCCTTCGACGACGAGGTCATGGGCCTCCTCGCGGACGCCCTGACCCTGCGCGGCATCGGCGCCTACGCCTACGCGCTCGTGGATTCGTCGCTCGGAGGGGACCTGGCCGACATTGCCCTGTTCACCCGCGTGGGCGACATGTTCCCCCGTCATGGCCGCCACATCCTCATGACGCGCATGTACATTCACCGCACCCCCACGGGCGCGGGCAACAAGGCCGTGACCTGGGCGTTCGGGTCCCCCGCCGACCTGGAGGAGGCGAACCGTCTGCTGTCGGAGAAGTTCGACACCGAGCCGGTCACGGACCCGCGCGGGATGGCCGCCATCGAGATCCGTCACCCCGAGTTCGCGGTGGGCACGGCCGAGCCGATGGTCCTCCTCGACGAGATCTTCCAGGTGCTGGGCGCCGCCGGCTTCGAGGGCATCACCATGTGCAACGACCCGGGCGAGCAGGCCCAGGGCTGACAAGCGCAACAGGGGCCGCATATAATGGAGTCACCAGAACCGGCTCTTACCCCGCTGCGGGGATCCAGAGCCGGTCTTCTCTTTTGCAAAGGGCATGAGCAGTGAGACCATATTCAACCCCACTATGAGGCGCCTCACAACTATGCCAGATTGGCATAAGGCACCAATAAACAGTACAATGTTGTTATCAACACCGGTTCCGCCGCAAGGTCCAGGGCCGGTTTTCTTCTATGCAAGGGCGCATAACCATGGAAAAGCCTTTTCGAACTATCGACGAACAGATCGATATATTGCGATCACGCGGAATGGTCATCGACAACATTGAAGCCGCACAGAAAGCACTCGAGTCAATCAGCTACTACAGGCTATCCGGCTACTCTTATCCTTTTCGCCAATACGATAAGGAGAGCCGAACGCGCTCTGATCAATTCTCTCCTAAGACAAACCTCGAACAGGTCTTAGCGCTCTATCGATTCGATGAGCGACTCCGTACGACGACTTTTCAAGAACTCTCACGGATCGAAGTAGGATTACGAGCGCTCATTGGCTACACGCTCGGCAAAGATCACCCCTATCTCCACCTTGCATCGCTTCGATTAGGACCCTCAGGTTTCGACAAGGAAAACAATCATGAAACCGATGAATACAGAAGATGGATCAAGTCCTACAACATAAACCTCAGTCGATCACAAGAGGATTTTATCAAACACTATAAAAAAGAATACGCAAGTAAACTACCCATATGGGTAGCGGTTCACATCCTTGAATGGGGACAGCTTGCCATGCTATTTAAAATGGCACCCATTCACTGCCAAGACAGCATCGCTGACTCTCTGCACTTAACTCGCCCACAGGTCAATTCATGGCTCGAGAATCTGAGAATTCTACGCAATATTTGTGCACACCAGGGGCGACTTTTTAATCGCACACTGCGACAAGTGAAGCTTCCAGAAGACGCTGAAATTCTCGGAATCAGAGAGTTGTCACCAAAGAAAAACAAGTGTTTCGACCAGCTCACGCTCATCCAATACCTCACCCGCACGATGGGCCTGGGAGATGGAACTGCCCTTCCCTCAGTCCTCGCAACGTTCCCCGCCACCGACATTGTCCCCCTGCGAGCAACGGGCACACCCGATAACTGGCAATCCCTCCCCCTGTGGGCGTGCGAGCCGACAACTTGAGACGCCCCCGCTGACATGAGGGCCGCCGCGCTCGCCTTCATCGGCGAGCGCGGCGGCCCTGTATCTACCGTTTAGCGGATTGCCTCCATGACGCGCACGGCGTCGAGTACGCTCACGTAGGGCAGGGGGTTCACACCGGACTCAAGCACATACTCCGTGAGCTGGTCGCGCACGACCGCGCGCAGCTCATCGGGGTTCCAGGGCTTGCCGATGTAGTAGTCCAGGCCCGCCTGGTTGACCGCGCGGATCGTGTCGGACTGGTCCGCCTGGCCGGTGACCAGCACCGTGCGGGTCGCGCTGAAACGCTCATCCTTCATGAGTTCCACGAGGAAATCAACGCCCGACTTTCCGGGCAGGCGGTGGTCGGACAGCACCAGCGCGAGATCGTCCCCGTCTTCGAGGATCTCGTCGATGACGGCCCACGCGTCGTCAACGTCCTCTGCGACTTCGAGCCGGATCTTGTCCCAGAACTGTTCAAGATCGCGCTCGAGTGCGTCGCGCACGTCTGCTTCGTCCTCAAGGGACAGGATTGTCAGGGTCATGATTCCT
Source organism: Sanguibacter keddieii (assembly GCF_001064145.1). Classification (GTDB taxonomy): domain Bacteria; phylum Actinomycetota; class Actinomycetes; order Actinomycetales; family Actinomycetaceae; genus Pauljensenia. The sequence continues at coordinate 7,399 of NZ_JVOJ01000031.1, read as the reverse complement.
CCTCGTGTGATTGGGCGGGCAACGAGATCCGCATGATCGTGGATCCCGGGTGAGAGTCGATCGTGAGGGTGCCCCCATGATCGGCAATGATGCTTCGGACGATGGACATGCCCATGCCCAGGCCGAATCGGACGCGCCCCGCCTTGGTGGTGAAGTGGGGCTCCATAATCTTGTCGACGATTCCCGGGTCGATGCCCGGGCCGTTGTCGCGGATGGTGACGCTCACGCCCTCGGGCGTGGGACGCACAGTGATGCGGATGAGGGCCTCGGCCTCGCCGCGGGCGGGCAGCTCGGGCACGCCGCCGGCGGCCTCGGCGGCCGCGAGCAGGTCCGCGGTCTCGTCCTCGATGGCCTCGGCAGCGTTGACGATGAGGTTCGTCCACACCTGCTGCAGCTTCGCCGGGTGCGCGCGCACGGGCGGCACATCCTCGTAGTCGCAGTCGATGCGGATACCGCGCACCCTGTGAGCGGTCAGCCGCAGGACGTCATCGATACCCTCGCGCACGTCCACGGGCTTGAGGTCCTCGGCGTCCGGACGCGCGTAGCCCTTGAGAGACTGGGTCAGCTCGATGACGCGGTCACCCGCGGCGAGCACCGAGCGCAGGGACCCGCCCAGGCGCGCCCCGGCCTCGTACGCGTCGATGCCTCCCGGGATCTGCGCGAGCGCACGCGCACCGTCTGCCCCCTGGATCCCCGCGCGCACGAGGCGACGCGCGAGCGTGCGGTCACCGACGACGGGCAGGAGCTCCTTCATGAGAGCGCGCTCGACCGACGTGGAGCGCGGGGGCGCGGTGAGAGCGCGGGCCATCGCCTCCCTCGACGAGGCCGTGGCCGGTGCCGCGAGCGCCGCATCCACGTCCTCATGCAGGTGCTTGGCCGCGCGCACGAGGGCGGTCACCGGGTTGTTGAGCTCGTGGGCGATGCCGGCGCTCAGCTCGCCGAGCATCGCAAAACGCGCGCGTTCGACCAGCTCGGCGCGGGTGGCGCGCAGGTCCTCAAGGGTGGCGGCCAGGGCCTCTTTCTGGGCCTCGAGGTCCTCGGCGAGCATCGCGTTCTCGAGGTGGAGGTCCTCGGCGCGCATGAGGCGGCGCGTCAGCGAGCGGATCGCGAGCGCCGTCAGCGTCGCGCCGATCGACGGGTCCTCGGAGATGACGATCTGGAGCTGCTCGGTCGTCAGGCGCACGAGCGTCGCCTCGGTCGCCGTCTCGCCCGTGAAGAACGCATCCTCCGCGCGAGCCAGCGACACGAGGCCAATGAGCGGACCCGACGAGGCCAGGTGCGCCAGGACCTCGCCCTGCACGGAATCCCTGTGCAGCGACACTTGGCCATCTAGCACCAGGTAGACGGCACCCACCGGCTCACCCTGGGTCACCAGCTGCGTCCCCTCGGGGACAATCAGTCGAGGCCTCTGACCGAGCACGCGCTCGACGCCGGCGAGGAGCTCCATGACGACCTCGCGCTCGTCGCGGTCCAGGCCCTCCAGGAGCGGACCCTGCACGGCGAAAGGCGGCGGATCAGCGATGAGCGAGCGGATCTGCCTGTCCGAATAGCCGCATCCGCGCAGGTAGCGCACCATCGTCGAATACGCCTGACCCGCCAGCAGGGGAACCGTCCACGGGGACTTGAGGACCGAGGCGAGCGCGCACGACTGCATGCACCGGGCCAGGTCGCGGTGCTCGGGTTTATCCGTCACCACCACCCACTGCATGCGCTGCAGCGCCGGGAAGGCCCTCGCGCGGTCGATGAGCGCGTCAATGTCGTCGACCTCGGAGGTCACCAGGCCCATCAGCACATGGTCGCCCGGCTTCAGGCTGGCCTCGTAGCCGGATAGGTCCTCGATCCCGTCAATGCGGTCCAGGCACAGGCCCGGGAAGGCGTGCGCCAAGTCCCTCGTCACGGGCGCGGCAATCGAGCGCGAATCATCGCCCACGACCAGCATGTGAATCGGGTAGCCGGCTCGGTGACCGCCGCTGCGCACGTCCGTGCGAGCCAGCACCGAGGCGTCCTCCGCCGCGGGCCCCCGCGTCCACCCGCGGGCCAGCCCCGGCCGGGGGCGCGACGCCCCCGAACCGGCCATGGCCTCGTCCCCGGACACGTCACATCACCCCGATGAATCCCCAGGTCAGCGGCGCGATGAACGCCAGGAGGATGATGCCCACAACGCCCACCACGATGCCGACAATCGCCATCTCGCGGGTCGGAGTCGTGCCCGTCGAGTACGCGATCGCGTTCGGCGGGGTCGAAATCGGCAGGCACATGCCGAGCGAGCAGCCCAGGGCGATGACGATGGCGATCTCGGCGGCGCTCGTCGAGACCGTCGTCGCCAGGCCCATACCCATGGGGATCAGGAGGTTCGCGGAAGCGGAGTGCGAAATGACGTTCGAGGTGACCCAACCCACGAGGGCCAGCACGAAGATCAGGAGCATGCCGGGGATCGAGGCCCACTGGATCGAGCCGAGCATCCACTTGTCGAGGCCCGTAGCGGCCACGCCCGAGCCCAGCGCGATACCGCCCGCGACCAGCCACAGGACGGGCCAGTCCAGGGCACGCAGGTCATCCCCGCTCATCACCTTCGTCATCAGAAGGACCACGACCGGCAGGAAGCCCACGACGTTGGCGGAAATGTGGTGCAGGGACTCCGTCATCCACAGGAGGATCGTCGCACCCGCCACCGAGTAGAAGATAATCGCGCTGCGTGACTTCTCGAAGCGCGCCGACGTGTCGATGTCGAACTTGGCGTCGGTGGGGATGTAGCGCCACGCGATGAAGGCCCAGGACAGGGCCAGGAGCACCAGCATGAGCGGGACGGCCGCGAGCATCCACTGCAGGAAGGTCACCTTGACACCCGCGTTCTCCAGAGCGCCGAGCGCGATCGCGTTCGGGGGCGTGCCGACCGGCGTGCCCATGCCGCCGACGTTCGCGGCGACGGGGATCGACAGGGCGATACCGGTGCGCGCCTTGCCCTCGGGCAGGGCCATGATGACGGGCATCATAACGGCGAACATCGTCGCCGTGGTCGCCGTGTTCGACATGAACATACTCATGATCGCGGTGATCAGCATGACGCCCATGACGGTCAGGCGCGGCTTGCCCATGAAGGGCTTGAGGAGGACGGCCGACAGGGCACGATCCAACTTGTACTTGGCGGCGCCGTCGGCCACCATGAAGCCGCCCAGGAACAGGATGATGACCGGGTTGGCCAGGGCACCAAAGAACTTCGTGTAGGCCGGGGCGCCCTCACCCACGCTGAGCAGCGCGTGATCCGAAATGAACAGGACCTCCAGGAAAATAACGAGGACCGCCGTGCCCGCGAGCGGCACCGCCTCCGTCACCCACAGCAGAATCGCCGCCAGGAAGATGCCGAACATGCGCGTGCCGGCCACATCCAGGCCGGGTAGCTGCACGAACAGGCAGGTCACGATACACGCCAGCGCCGCAACGGTGCCGAATACCTTGACCGGGCTGATCGCCTGCTTTTTCTTGGTAAAATCTGCCGGTCGCGTGGACATATTCTGAGCGGAGCGCGGATTGATTGACACCGCGCCCTTGGAGCGTCGAGCCATTATGAGAAGACCTCATCGTCTTGCATGGATAGTGTTCGACCAGTGTATGCCAGCACACACAAAAAGGGAAACCGGGGTGGGGCATCCCGACGCTCCCACCCCGGCTAAATGACGAGGCGCTGATCGACTCTTGACACCTCTCTCCCGATCACAGCCGGCAAGATGCGACAACCGAGTCGCCTACTCCCAGTCACCGAACCGCACAGGACCGGCTACTCGGCCACGGCCTCGTCGATGTCGTAGCCGGTCGGGAGGACGCCTGGGCGCGCCGACTCCCACCCGAGCGCGGGGGCCACATACTCGGCGAAGTTGCGGATAATCGACCAGTTTTCCTCGAATCCGAGCTGGTTGGGGATCGTCAGGAGGAGGGTGTCGGCCTCCGCGAGTGCGCGGTCCTGGCTCAGCTGCTTGATGAGCGTCGAGGGGTCTGCCGCGTACGCGCGCGATCAGGTCCAGGGCTGCGGCCTCCTCGGCGAGATAGAGGGGGTTCTCGTAGCGCATGTCTGAGTTATGGCGTTGGACGGAACACCTATTGCTTGCGGGCACGCGCAGCCCGCAGTCCGTTGGCGATGACGACGACTTCGGCGACCTCGTGCACGAGGACGACCGCTGCCAGGCCGAGCACGCCGGTGATCGCCAGCGGCAGCAGCACAGTGATGATCGCCAAGGACAGAACGATGTTCTGGTTGATGATCCTGCCGCCGCGGCGGGCGTGGCGCAGAGCCTGCGGGATGAGGCCGAGGTCGTGGCCGGTGAAGGCGACGTCGGCGGACTCGATCGCTGCGTCGGAGCCGGTCGCGCCCATCGCGATGCCCACGGTCGCCCCGGCCAGGGCGGGCGCGTCGTTGATGCCATCGCCGATCATCGCGGTCGGCAGCGTCTCCGAGAACCCGGCGACGATACGAGCCTTGTCCTCGGGACGCAGCTCGGCGTGCACGTCGCCGATCCCGGCCAGCTTCGCCAGCGCAGCAGCGGTGCGGGAGTTGTCGCCGGTGAGCATGCTCACCTCGACGCCCTGGTCGCGCAGGGTCCGCACGACCTCGGGGACCTCGGGGCGCAGCTCGTCGCGGACGCCGATCGCCCCGGCCAGGAGGCCGTCGACGGTGACGAGCACGCAGGTCTGCCCCTCGGCCTCCAGGTCCTCGACCCGGGCCTTGAGCGGACCGGCGTCGATCCAGCGCGGACTGCCCACCGCCACCCTGCGGCCGTCGACCAGGCCACCGATGCCGTGCCCGGCCTCCTCGGCCACGGCCTGCGCGGCGGGGGTTCCCCGGCCCGCGGCGGCGATGGCGGCGGCGAGTGGGTGCGTCGAGTGCTGCTCCACGGCGGCAGCCCAAGCAAGCACCTGCGCATCGTCGAACCCATGGGCGGCGACGATGGCGGTTACCTCGGGCCGGTTGCGGGTCAGAGTGCCGGTCTTATCCACGGCCAGGTGCCGGATGCCACCGAGGCGCTCGAAGGCGGCCCCGCTCTTGATGACGACGCCGAACTTGGTCGCCGCGCCGATCGCGGAGACCACGGTGACGGGCACCGCGATCGCCAGCGCGCAGGGGCTGGCCGCGACGAGGACGACCAGGGCGCGGGTGATCCAGGTCTCCGGGTCACCGAGCAGGGACCCGAGCACGCCGACGAGGACGGCGAGGATCATCACGCCGGGCACCAGCGGGCGGGCGATCCGGTCAGCGATCCGGGCTCGGTCGCCCTTCTCGGCCTGGGCCTGCTCTACCAGCTCCACGATCGTGGTCAGTGAGTTGTCGGTGCCCGCGGCGGTCGCCTCGACCTCCAGCACGCCGGCGCTGTTGATCGCGCCCGCCGACACCGCTTCTCCGGGCGCGACCTCGACCGGGATCGATTCACCCGTGATCGCCGAAGTGTCCAGGCTCGACCGGCCCGAGCGGACCAGCCCATCGGTCGCGACCCGCTCGCCAGGGCGGACCAGCAGCACGTCGCCGACGGCGATCTCCCTGGCCGGGACCGAGGCGGAGGTCCCGTCGCGCAGCACGGTCGCGGTCTCCGGCACGAGCTTCAGAAGCGCGCGCAGCCCACCGCGGGCGCGGTCCATCGCCTTGTCCTCCAGGGCCTCGGCGATCGAGAAGAGGAACGCCAGCGCGGCCGCCTCCTCGACGTAGCCGAGGATCACCGCGCCCACGGCGCTGATCGTCATCAGCAGCGCGATCCCGAGCTTGCGCTTCACAACAAGATTCCGGATCGCACCGGGCACGAACGTGTACGCGCCCAGCAGCAGGCCCGCCCAGAACGCGACCAGCGCCGCGATGTGCAGCCCCGACCACTCCAGCGCCAGGCCGGTGCCGAACGCGACGCCGGAGAGGATCGGCACGACCAGGCCGGGATCACGCCACCACGGGCGCTCTGCCTCCTCTGCCTCGTCCGCGGGACTGGTCGTCGGCTCGTCGCAGCCGCAGGCGGCGCTCACGAGGCGCCCCCCGAACTGCTGGCGGCGCAGCAGCCCGGCACCGAGCAGGCCGGGTCGATGCACGGCGCGCTCTCGTCCACGGCGAGGGTCACATCGACCAGTGCCGTCAGCGCCGCGGCCAGGTGCGGGTCGGCGATCTCGTAGCGAGTCTGGCGACCCTCGGGCTCAGCGACCACGATGCCGCAGTCGCGCAGGCAGGTCAGATGGTTGGACACGTTCGAGCGGGTCAGTCCCAGCTCGCGCGAGAGCACGGCGGGGTGGCTCGGGCCGTCAAGCAGGGACATCAGGATCCGGGAACGCGTCGGGTCGGCCATGGCCCGGCCGAGCCGGTTCATGACGTCGAGACGCGAAGCAATGGTCAGCATGCACTGAACTATACAGTGATAGCTGACTAATAGTCCAGTTGCAGGGGCTGCCGCACGCGCTGCGCGCGCTTGCCCTCGTGAGGCGTGATCACCTCTTGCGCCAGTGGGACCACTTCGGCATCCCGCGGCCCTTCCAGGTCTCCACGAGACCCGCAACGCAGCGGACGGACGCGAAGATCCCGTAGCCGGCCCCGGCCACCCGCAGGAGAACGAGGCACATCGCGGAGGCGGCGGACCAGAGCTGTCGCACCTCCAGCTTCGCCGTAGCGGCGATGATCCGCTCCGCCCGCCTCGTCGTCTCCTCGTCCATGACCTTCACGAACCCCGCGAGCTTCTTCTGCTGTTCGGTCAGCGTGGCGATCCTCGTGTTCTGCGCCTCGACGGCGGCGAGGATCGAGGTCAACAGCTCCATCGTCTCCGGACTGCCAAGCTACTGCTGCGACTACTCGGGCTCGTTCTGCTGCTTCAGCCTGTCGAGCGCTGCGCTCATGTTCCTTCTCCTTCTGCTGCTGGTGGTAGTCAAAGAACGCCTGCGCGCCCTCCGGGGTGAAGTCCGCCGAGAGGGCGCTCGCGTGCTTGCGGCGCTCGGCGCGGCCGGGCCGTCACCAAACGGGGGAAATGGCGTCATTAGAGGTACGACACGCCGACGACACGCMGCCAACCAGCTTCTAATGCTGCAAAACCCCCACCGCAGCCAGCCTCGTGCGCCACGTCGCCTACAAGACCTAGGCGCAGGGCCGATTGGCGCGAAAGAACTCGCCCAACACAGCCCCTTCAGCATCATTTCCGCGAAAAAACTCGCCCAGCATAGCCCCTCCACTGGCACTTCCGCGAAAAAGTTCTCCCAGCAAGCGTAAAAACGCCGATTTTGGGGTGTTTCGAGCGTGCAGGGCGAACTTTTTCGCGCTCACGTCCACCATCAGACCACGCAGGGCGAACTTTTTCGCGCACGAGGCGCGACAACATGGCGACTTTGAAACCGACAACACCACTGCACGTCCCTGAACAGCAACCATTGAAACCACCATCACCTCTGC
>NZ_JVOJ01000030.1 GCF_001064145.1 Sanguibacter keddieii | reverse complement strand
GTGTGGGTGTTGTTTGTGAACTCGATAGTGTGTTTGTTTGTTTTTTATGCCTGTTTTTTGTTTTTGAGTGTTTTTGGTTGGGATTGCTGGCCGGACTGTTTTGTTTGGTTGGTTTTTCTGGGCTTTAACGTTTGTGTTTTTGTTCGGAGAGTTTGATCCTGGCTCAGGACGAACGCTGGCGGCGTGCTTAACACATGCAAGTCGAACGCTGAAGCCTAGCTTGCTGGGTGGATGAGTGGCGAACGGGTGAGTAACACGTGAGTAACCTGCCCTCTTCTTTGGGATAACGCCCGGAAACGGGTGCTAATACTGGATATTCACTGGCCTTCGCATGGGGGTTGGTGGAAAGGTTTTTTCTGGTGGGGGATGGGCTCGCGGCCTATCAGCTTGTTGGTGGGGTGATGGCCTACCAAGGCTTTGACGGGTAGCCGGCCTGAGAGGGTGACCGGTCACATTGGGACTGAGATACGGCCCAGACTCCTACGGGAGGCAGCAGTGGGGAATATTGCACAATGGGCGAAAGCCTGATGCAGCGACGCCGCGTGAGGGATGGAGGCCTTCGGGTTGTAAACCTCTTTCGCTCATGGTCAAGCCGCAACTGTGGGTTGTGGTGAGGGTAGTGGGTAAAGAAGCGCCGGCTAACTACGTGCCAGCAGCCGCGGTAATACGTAGGGCGCGAGCGTTGTCCGGAATTATTGGGCGTAAAGGGCTTGTAGGCGGTTGGTCGCGTCTGCCGTGAAATCCTCTGGCTTAACTGGGGGCGTGCGGTGGGTACGGGCTGACTTGAGTGCGGTAGGGGAGACTGGAACTCCTGGTGTAGCGGTGGAATGCGCAGATATCAGGAAGAACACCGGTGGCGAAGGCGGGTCTCTGGGCCGTTACTGACGCTGAGGAGCGAAAGCGTGGGGAGCGAACAGGATTAGATACCCTGGTAGTCCACGCTGTAAACGTTGGGCACTAGGTGTGGGGGCCACCCGTGGTTTCTGCGCCGTAGCTAACGCTTTAAGTGCCCCGCCTGGGGAGTACGGCCGCAAGGCTAAAACTCAAAGGAATTGACGGGGGCCCGCACAAGCGGCGGAGCATGCGGATTAATTCGATGCAACGCGAAGAACCTTACCAAGGCTTGACATGCACGGCGGCACTGCAGAGATGTGGTGGCATTTAGTTGGTCGTGTGCAGGTGGTGCATGGTTGTCGTCAGCTCGTGTCGTGAGATGTTGGGTTAAGTCCCGCAACGAGCGCAACCCTTGCCCTATGTTGCCAGCACGTGATGGTGGGGACTCGTGGGGGACTGCCGGGGTTAACTCGGAGGAAGGTGGGGATGACGTCAAATCATCATGCCCCTTATGTCTTGGGCTTCACGCATGCTACAATGGTTGGTACAGAGGGTTGCGATACTGTGAGGTGGAGCGAATCCCTTAAAGCCAGTCTCAGTTCGGATTGGGGTCTGCAACTCGACCCCATGAAGGTGGAGTCGCTAGTAATCGCAGATCAGCAACGCTGCGGTGAATACGTTCTCGGGCCTTGTACACACCGCCCGTCACGTCACGAAAGTTGGTAACACCCGAAGCCCATGGCCTAACCGTTTTTGCGGGGGGAGTGGTCGAAGGTGGGATTGGCGATTGGGACGAAGTCGTAACAAGGTAGCCGTACCGGAAGGTGCGGCTGGATCACCTCCTTTCTAGGGAGCCCAGTTTTGTGGGGAACAAGCAGCGTGGCCTGTTGGGTTGTGTTGTTTGTTTTCTTGTGCCTGCATGTGTTTACTGCCCAGTGTGGGTGGTGGGTGTGGGTGCGTGTTTGGGTTGGGCATAATAAGTTATACGAGCGGACACACTGTCGGGTTCACGTTCAACACCGTGTGAGCGTCTGCCACCGTGTGGGGTGGTGGGTGCCTGCGCAGCCGGCCTGAAGGGTTCTTTTTTTGGGTGTGGGTTGTGTGTGGTGGGTTGTTTGTGATTTGTATAGTGGTTGCGAGCATATTTGTTCTGTACTGTTTTTTGTGTTTTGTTTAGTTTTGTTGGGCATTCGGTGGATGCCTTGGCATCAAGAGCTGATGAAGGACGTTGCGGCCTGCGATATGCCTCGGGGAGCTGGCGAACGAGCGTTATTATCCGAGGGTGTCCGAATGGGGGAACCTAACCTGGGTTGTGCTGGGTTACCATCATCTGAACGTGTATAGGGTGGTGGGGGGAACGCGGGGAAGTGAAACATCTCAGTACCCGCAGGAAAAGATATTCCGTGAGTAGTGGCGAGCGAAAGCGGAGGAGGCTAAACCAGATGCGTGTGAGAGGCGGCGGCCGTTGCGTGTTTGGTGTTGTGGGGCCATGTTGGATCCTTCTGCCGGGGGATCGCGCCAGGTGTTGCCCGGAGTTGAACAGTCTGGGAAGTCTGACCGTAGAGCGTGAGAGTCGTGTAAACGGACCGGTTGCTTCTGGTGTGGGTGTGGTGCCCGAGTAGCGCGGGACTCGTGAAATCTCGTGTGAATCTGCCAAGACCACTTGGTAAGCCTAAATACTACTTGATGACCGATAGTGCATAGTACCGTGAGGGAATGGTGAAAAGTACCCCGGGAGGGGAGTGAAATAGTACCTGAAACCGTGTGCCTGTAAGCCGTCAGAGCCTTGTGGGGTGATGGCGTGCCTTTTGAAGAATGAGCCTGCGAGTTAGTGATACGTGGCGTGCTTAACCCGTGTGGGGTATGCGTAGCGAAAGCGAGTCTGAAATATGGCGTGTGTCGCGTGTTCTAGACCCGAAGCGGGGTGATCTACCCATGGTCAGGTTGAAGCAGAGGTAAGACTGTGTGGAGGACCGAACCCACCAGGGTTGAAAACCTGGGGGATGAACTGTGGGTAGGGGTGAAAGGCCAATCAAACTCCGTGATAGCTGGTTCTCCCCGAAATGCATTTAGGTGCAGCGTCGCGTGGTCCCTGGTGGAGGTAGAGCTACTGGATGGCCGATGGGCCCTGTGGGTTACTGACGTCAGCCAAACTCCGAATGCCATTAGGTGTAGCGTGGCAGTGAGACTGCGGGGGATAAGCTTCGTAGTCGAGAGGGAAACAGCCCAGATCATCAGCTAAGGCCCCTAAGCGTGCGCTAAGTGGGAAAGGATGTGGAGTCGCGGTGACAACCAGGAGGTTGGCTTAGAAGCAGCCATCCTTGAAAGAGTGCGTAATAGCTCACTGGTCAAGTGGTTCTGCGCCGACAATGTAGCGGGGCTCAAGCGTACCGCCGAAGCTGTGGCAACGACACGTGATGCTGGCGCCAGGAACTGGAGTGCTGGTGTGTTGTTGGGTAGGGGAGCGTCCTGCACGAGGTGAAGCCTGGAGGGAACTTCTGGTGGATTGTGTGGGAGTGAGAATGCAGGCATGAGTAACGAATCTGCGGTGAGAATCCGCAGCGCCGATTGACTAAGGGTTCCAGGGCTAGGTTTATCCGCCCTGGGTTAGTCGGGTCCTAAGGCGAGGCCGACAGGCGTAGTCGATGGACAACCAGTTGATATTCTGGTACCGCGTTGTGACCGCCCATGCTGAAGTCATTGTGCTAACCAATTTGCTCACGCCGCCACGTGACCTTCGGGTTTTGTGGTGTGTGTGGGTCTTGGGGCCCCGGTGATTGTAGGCAAGCGTGTTAACAGGGGTGACGCAGACAGGTAGCTGCAGTGCGCCGATGGTTGTGCGTATTTAAGGTTGTGGCCCGTCTTCCAGGTAAATCCGGGGGGCATTGTGGGTGAGAACTGATGAGGGACACACGCGTGTGTGGACTTGTGGTGATCCTAAGCTGCCGAGAAAAGCCTCGACGTGAGGGCATGACGCGCCCGTACCCTAAACCGACTCAGGTGGTCAGGTAGAGTATACCGAGGCGTTCGAGTGAATCGTGGTTAAGGAACTCGGCAAAATTCCTCCGTAACTTCGGGATAAGGAGGACCCCGTGACTTCCCCACGCCGTGCGCGTGGGTGGGGTTGTGGGGTCGCAGAGAATAGGGAGAAGCGACTGTTTATCAAAAACACAGGTGCGTGCGAAGCCGTAAGGCGATGTATACGCACTGACGCCTGCCCGGTGCTGGAAGGTTAAGAGGAACCGTTAACACCCCCCTTGTGGGGTGTGAAGCGGTGAATTTAAGCCCCAGTAAACGGCGGTGGTAACTATAACCATCCTAAGGTAGCGAAATTCCTTGTCGGGTAAGTTCCGACCTGCACGAATGGCGTAACGACTTCTCCGCTGTCTCGACCGCGAACTCGGTGAAATTGCAGTACGAGTAAAGATGCTCGTTTCGCGCAGAAGGACGGAAAGACCCCGGGACCTTTACTATAGCTTGGTATTGGTGTTCGCTTGGACTTGTGTAGGATAGGTGGGAGACTGTGAAGCTGCCGCGCCAGCGGTGGTGGAGTCGTCGTTGAAATACCATTCTGGTTCAAGCGGTCACCTCAACCTTGGCCCGTGATCCGGGTTGGGGACAGTGCCTGGTGGGTAGTTTAACTGGGGCGGTTGCCTCCTAAAATGTAACGGAGGCGCTCAAAGGTTCCCTCAGCCTGGTTGGTAATCAGGTGGCGAGTGCAAGTGTACAAGGGAGCTTGACTGTGAGACCGACGGGTCGAGCAGGTGCGAAAGCAGGAACTAGTGATCCGGCCATGGCACGTGGGTGCGTGGTCGCTCAACGGATAAAAGGTACCCCGGGGATAACAGGCTGATCTTGCCCAAGAGTCCATATCGACGGCATGGTTTGGCACCTCGATGTCGGCTCGTCGCATCCTGGGGCTGGAGTTGGTCCCAAGGGTTGGGCTGTTCGCCCATTAAAGCGGTACGCGAGCTGGGTTCAGAACGTCGTGAGACAGTTCGGTCCCTATCCTCTGTGCGCGCAGGAAATTTGAGGAGGGCCGTCCCTAGTACGAGAGGACCGGGATGGACGAACCTCTGGTGTGCCAGTTGTACCGCCAGGTGCATGGCTGGTTGGCTACGTTCGGAAGGGATAACCGCTGAAAGCATCTAAGCGGGAAGCCTGCTTCAAGATGAGATTTCCACGCCCCCCCTGTGGGGTGAGAGGCCCCCGCCAGACGAGCGGGTTGATAGGCCAGAGGTGGAAGCACCGCGAGGTGCTCGTGAGCCGACTGGTACTAATGGGCCAACACTAAACAACAACCCACACAACACGTGCGGGTGAACAACAAGACAGGCAACAAAACAGCCGCAACCACTATACAAACCACGATCAACCCACACCCCCCAAAAAAGGGGGAGACGTGTTGAACACCAGTCTTGTGGTGGTCATAGCACCGGGGAAACGCCCAGCACCCATTCCGAACCTGGAAGCTAAGCCCGGCAGCGCCAATGGTACTGCAACCGCCAGGTTGTGGGAGAGTAGGACACCGCCACAACACACGTCAAGACGAAGGGCCTCATCCGTTGGATGAGGCCCTTCGCGTTTTACCCGCAGACTGTTACGCGTTGTTGCTTGCATACCTCAGCCAGGCGCTTTGCAGCGCTGTGACTTCGTGGGACTTGTGTCCTATGCGATAGCGATTGTTCTTGTGTCAAACATATTGGCGACCTATAATAGTTGATGTTTCAATAAAGTTTCGAAAGGAAACGTTATGGCTTCCGTTGCAATCGTCCTTGGTTCCGTTCGTCCCGGCCGCGTCGGCGAGCAGGTTGTTCGCTGGATTGAGGACCAGGCTCGTCAGGTTGAGGGCGTGCAGACCGCGTTCTTGGATCTGCGCGACTATAGGCTTCCTTTGTTCGCGGAGGAGATGCCCCCGTCGATGCAGGCTCCGACGCTGCCCGAGGCGGTCCGTCTTCGCGCGAACGTTGAGGCTAACGACGCCGTGCTGTTCGTGACGCCTGAGTACAACCACTCCGTGCCCGCGGCCCTGAAGAACGCGATCGACTACCTGCCTCCGGCCACGTTGAAGGAGAAGGCTGTTGGTCTGGTCGGCTACTCCTGGTACGGCGCGGTGAAGCCGCTCGAGCACCTGCGCGAGATCCTGTCGACCTTCGGTGCTGATGTGCGCGCGCAGCAGGTCGGCATTAACTTGGGCTCTGACTTCCAGGATGGCGTTTTTGCGCCTTCCGAGGAGCTCAACGGCCAGATCTGTAAGCTGCTTGCTTCGCTGGCGTGAGAATAGCGTCTGAGCGGTTTTCGAGGCGTTATGGTGCCGGTGTGCACGTATGCGCGGCGTGAGGCGTCATACGACCGTGGTTGAACGCTTGGGGGCTCGTCGAAGAAGCCGTTCAGGGTAAGGGTGTGGCCCGGCAGGAAACTGCCGGGCCACACCCTTACTCGTTTGTGTCCGCGTGGATCGTTAGATCCAGCTTTGCAGCCACATGTGGGCGCGCCAGAAGTCGTAGTCGATAACGTCCCCGCGCCACAGTGGCATGAAGTAGAGGGCGCAGCCGAGGATTGCGGCCGTCACGAGCGCCGCAAAGACCCATCCCGTGATCTGGGTCTGGCGACTGGCTGGTGCGGGGTCGGGTGATCCGTCGATCGTCACCCACCCTGCGAGGAGGCCAATCATCCATGCGACCGCCAGGGCAACGTAAGGTGCAAATGCGACGGTGTAGAAAACGAAGATCGTGCGGTGCGCGTAGGCGAGCCACGGAACGTAGAGCGCGATATAGCCGAGGGCGATGACGCCCACGCGCCAATTGCGGTAGTAGAACGTGGCGACGATGACGAGTAGTAGGGCACCGATGCCTACCCACCACAGGAGGGGATTGCCGAGGGCGACGACGTCGCTCGCGCATTTGCCCGATCGGCAGCCCATCACGGCCTCGCCGTTGTTCCAGTAGAAGGAGGTTGCGCGCACCTGCGCGAGCCACGTGTAAGGGCTGGACTGATACTTGTGGGGCGTGTTGAGTCCGTTGTGGAACGTCCACATCTCCTTGTGGTAGAGCCACAGGTCTGCCAGCTGTCCGGCGAATCCCGCAATTCCGGAGCGGCCGTGTCCGTGAGCGGCGGAGTGTGTGAACCATCCGTACCAGGACGCTACATACGTGAGAATCGCCGTCGGAACCATGAGGATGAACGCCCACCACACGTCTGCCAGGAGTGCGCCTCGGATCGGTGTCGGATGCCCCGCGCGCCAGCGGCACGTCACCTCGCGCAGTGCGACGAACAATCCAAGGAAAGCGAGCACGTAAATTCCGGACCACTTAACGGAGCAGGCGAGGCCTGCACAGATGCCAGCCGCGAAAAGCCACGGGCGGTTTCCCGCATTGGGGCCGATCGCAAAGGGGCGGCGATCGCGCAGGGTGAGGTGTGCCCAGGCGCAGCGCCACCCCCGCCTCGGCTCGCTCAGTCCATCCCATTCGGCCAGCTTGGCGATGAGCGCGGGCTGTGCCATGTGCTGATCCTTGACGACGCACAGGAATGCGGCCAGCGCAAACATGGCGAGGAATCCGTCGAGGATGGACGTGCGGCTCATGACAATCGCCATGCCGTCCGTCGCCAGGAACAGGCCAGCGAGGAGTGTGATGGCGGGGGAGCGGAACAGGTTCTGAGCAAGTCGGCACAGAAGGAATACGGTGATGATGCCGCAGATGGCCGCCGCGATGCGCCATCCCACGGGGTTGGCCTGGCCGAAGATCTTCATGCCCATCGCGATCAGCCACTTGCCCGTTGGCGGATGAACGGGATAGCCGCCCACCGCGGACAGGCCGGAGGTGTCGCCGTTGGCGAATGCCGTGTCAACGTCTTTCGCCCACGTCCCCTCGTACCCGAGGGTGAGGAGTGACCAGGCGTCCTTCACGTAGTAGGTCTCATCGAAGATGAGCGTACGGACGTTGCCCAGTCCGGGCAGTCGAATAAGCGCGGCGACCAGCGTTGCAATCGCTGTCGCGACCCACGCTGCTGCGGGCGTCGACAGGCGCTGGGTCCATCCGGCGGCCGGGGGAGTGGACGAGGTCTCGGCGGGCTGTGCGGCGGCCTCGTCGTCGGTCGTCGGCTCCCGCTCAAGGGGAGCGATGGCCTCGTCGTCGGCCGCGGGCTCGTGCTCGAGGAGGTCGGCGGTCTCGTCGATCGTGTCGTTGTGTGCGTTAGCAGTATTCATCGCATCCGAGTCTAGCGGCCTCGTCGTGCTGAAAGGAGCGCGGCGCACATCCGCTCTGACACTTGGAAATAATGTTCAGCTCAAGACACTTGAGAATTGTTCTCGCTTCTGACTATAATTTCGTGTACCCGAAAAGTGCACAGGAGTAATAATGTTTTCCCCAACAACGCGCAGCATAGCCGCTGCCGCAGGGCTGGCCATGGCAACCGCCTCGCTGGCTGCGTGCGCGCCCTCCTCCTCGGCCCACGGCCTTAGCGTGGTCGCCACGACCACCCAGATCTGCGACTACGTCACCCAGATCGCGGAGCGGTCCGCCGATATTTCCCTCGACAAGACCGACGCCGCCGGAAAGAACAGCCACGTGGGTGCCGCCCCTGACAGCGCTGCCCTCACCATGAGCCTGACCTGCCTGCTCGCCCCCAACGCTTCCGCGCACGAGCATGAGATGACCCCGGCGCAGACATCGGCGCTTGCGCAGGCCGACGTCATGGCGGTCTCGGGCGTGGACCTCGAGCACTTCCTCGACGACGCTGTCGTCTCCTCCGGCTTCAAGGGACGCATGGTCGTCACCTCTGGCGTCCTGACGGCCGCCGACATCGACAACCCGGGTACCCCGGACCCCGAGGGCGCCTACACGATCGATCGCGGAAACGAGCGCGTGGATGTCGCCCCGTGGCCGTTCCCGCCGGAAGAAGCGGGGGAGGAACCCGAATTCCGCTTCGATCCCCACGTGTGGACCTCGCCGAAGGGCGCCCGCGTCCAGGTCGCTAACCTCGGCGCAGGCCTCGCAGCCGCAGCGCCGGACGCTGCCTCGTCGATCAACGCGGCCACGGCCTCGTACCTGGAGGACATCGACTCGCTCGATCAGTGGACCGCCGAGGCCATCGAGACGGTGCCCGCTGGCCAGCGCGTGCTCTTTACCTCCCACGACGCCTTCGGCTACTTCTCGAGGGACTACGGCATCCGATTCATCGGCGCCGCCCTGTCCGACTTCAACGAGCAGCAGGACGCCACCGCCGACCACATCGCCAAGGCCGTCGAGGCCGTCAAGGAATCCGGCGCGGTCGCGCTTTTCGCCGAAAACTCCAACAACTCCAAGTCCATCGAGGCGATCGCCCGCGCGGCCGGCGTCACCCCGATCGTGGGCGAGGATGCGATGTACGGCGACTCGCTGGGACCCGACGGATCCGAGGGAGCCACCTACGTCGGCTCGATCATCCACAACGTGCGCGCCGTGACACAGGCGTGGGGCGGCACCGTCCCGGACCTGCCTGAGCGCCTGAAGGACCAGTGATGGGCAGGCTCGTGTCCTTTCAAGACGCGGCGCTGGGGTACGCGCATACCCCAGCGCTGACCGGCCTGACCCTCGACGTGTTCGGGGGCCAGGCCCTCGCCCTTGTCGGCCCCAACGGCGGCGGTAAGACGACCCTCATGCGCGGTATCGTCGGCGGCTGCCAGGTCCTCTCCGGAACCGTCGACGTGGACGCGACCCGCATCGGCCTCGTGCCGCAGAGCGCCGACCTGGACCTCACCTTCCCCGTGAGCGCCGCCGAGGTCGTCACCATGGGCCTCATCGCCGAGGCCGGCTGGGGCAGGCGCATCACCTCCGAGATGCGCGCTCGGGTGGGTGCCGCCCTCAAGCGCGTCAACCTCTCCGACCGGGCCTCCCACCGCTTCGGGACGCTCAGCGGCGGGCAGCGCCAGCGCGTCCTCGTCGCGCGCGCCCTGGTCGCGCGCCCCGAGCTGGTCATGATGGACGAACCCTTCAACGGCCTGGACGCTCCCAGCCGCGACATCATCACGGGCCTCATCGCCAAGCTGACCGCGGGAGGCGTCGGGGTCATCGTCTCCACGCACGACCTCTCCCTCGCGCGCGACGTGTGCTCCCAGGCGTGCGTGCTCGCCTCCCGCCTCGTCGCCCTGGGCCCCACCGACGAGGTCCTGGTGCCCGAGGTCTTGGCGCGCGCCTACGGATCGAGCGCCGACGAGGCGATTGCGGCCCTGTCATGATCGCCCCCTACCTGCTGCGCCCTCTCATCGTCCTCGGCGTGCTCGCGCTCGCCGTGGGACCGGCCTCGACGCTGGTCAACCTGCGTCGCGCCGAGTTCAGCGCGGAGACGATGGTGCACGGCGTCTTTCCCGGCATTGTCGTCGGCATGGCCCTCGGCGGGCGCGACGCCATCATTCCGGGAGGTGCGCTCTGCGCGGCCCTCATCGCGGCGGCACTGACGGTGGCCTCTCGCAAACAGCGCCACTCTGAGGCGACGACCGCGGTCCTGCTCACTGCCTTTTTCTCCCTCGGCATCGTCATCTCCCTGCGCATCGGGGACATGTCCGGGCAGCTTGAATCCCTCATGTTCGGCCGTCTCCTGGATATAACCCCGTCGCGCATGGCAACGAGCGCCCTCGTCCTCGTAGTCGCGGCCGCCCTCCTTGCGCTCACCTGGCGTGCGCAGGTCGCGGTCGCTTTCGACCGTGAGGCCGTGCGGGTCAGCGGCGTACCGGTCACCTGGATCGACGTCGCGTTCAACGCGGCGCTCGGAGCCATCGTCGTCGCGGCGTCGACGGCCGTCGGTGTCCTCCTCGTCGTCGGATACCTCATCGTGCCCGGAGCCTTCGGTCGACTGCTCGCCGCGGGCCCGCGCTCAATGGTGCTCCTGGCCGGCGCCTGCGCGCTCGCCGGAGGATGGGCTGGCTTCGGCGTCTCACTCCTGCGCGCTCCCCGCCCGCTCTCCCCGCAGGCGTGCGTCGCCTTGGGCGTCCTCGTCTGCTTCGTCGCCGCACTGGCAATGCGCGAAATCCGAGCCCGGCGTGCACGCACGGCCACCACCGTGCGTGAAACGCCGCGTGAAATGACCGTGAGTGCCGGGGGAGGGGAGGCCTCGTGATCGCCAGCCTCCTCCTGTACCCGGCGCTGCACGTGACGATCATCGGGGCCCTGGGTGGCCTCGTCGGCGCCTTCGCCTACTTGGACCGACGCATTTTCTTCGCCGAATCCGTCACGCACGGGACCTTCCCGGGCGCGGTTCTCGGCGTCGTCATCGCCGCCGCCTTCGGTTTCGGGCACTCCGGAATGTCGGCGGCTCTCTACGTCGGCGCGTTCCTCGGCACGATCCCGCTCGTCGCCCTCATGCGCTGGCTCGCCACTATCCCCGGCATCTCGAGCCAAGGCGCGGCCGGCATCGTTCTGACCGCGGGTTTTGCTTCCGGCTACTTCCTGGCGACCTGGTTCAAGCCCCTGCCCCTCGCGGTGAATTCCTTCCTGACGGGATCCGTCATGACGGTTTCGCCCGCCGACGTCGCTTGGGCGGGTGGCGTGCTCGTTGCCGCGCTGCTTGTCGTGACGCTGGGTGGACGCCAGCTGATCGCCCACTGCTTCGACCCCGCCAACCCAGCCGCGGCCTCGCGCGCCGGGCGTCACGAGCTCGTCATCCTCGGCCTCATCCTCGCGTCGGTCACCGTGGCGATCCCCGCTGTCGGAACGATCCTGTCGATCGCGCTCATCGCCGCGCCGGCCGCTGCTCTCGCACCCCTCGTGCGCAGCTCGCGCGCCTTCCTCATCGCCTGCCCCCTCCTCGGTGCCCTCGTCGGCCTGGCTGGCTTGGCGATCGCCGTGCCCGCGGGGCTCAGCGCCGGCGGTACTATCGCGCTCCTGTGCGCCGCGTGCGTCCTGGCCTCGCGCGTCCCCCAATGGTTCGCGGGCGCGAGGCGGACGCGCCGTGCGCGCGCAGGAAACCAGTGAGACGATACCGGCATGGAAGCCGCGACCGACTCGACCCGACCCGCGACGAGTGCCCAGGCCTCGTCCCCGAATCCGCGCGACGAGCGCGGAAGCGACCCCTACCGCCAGGAGGCGGGGACCATCCTGCTGGCAGCCACCCCGATCGGGGACGTGCGTGACGCCTCGCCCCGCGTCGTCGCTGCGCTTGCGGGGGCGGACATCGTCGCCGCCGAGGATACGCGCCGCGCGCTCGCCCTGGCCTCGCGCCTGGGCATCAAGCTGGGTGGCCGCCTCGTCGCCCTGCACGACCACAACGAGGCCGAGAAATCCGCGGGCATCGTCGAGGCCGCCAGCGCAGGAGCGCGCGTCGTCTTCGTGTCCGACGCGGGTATGCCCACGGTCTCCGACCCCGGTTTCCGGCTGGCGCGCGCCGCCATCGACGCGGGCGTCCCCCTCTCCGTCCTGCCCGGCCCCTCCGCGCCGCTCGTCGCCCTCGCCCTGTCCGGCCTGCCCTCCGACCGCTTCGCCTTCGAGGGGTTCCTGCCGCGCAAGGACGGGGAGGCCACGCGCTACCTGGAAGGCCTGGCCACCGACCCGCACACGCTCATCTTCTTCGAGTCACCCCGTCGCGCGGCCGCCACGCTGACACGCATGGCCGAGGTCTTTGGCGCCGACCGTGCCGCCGCGCTGTGTCGCGAGCTCACGAAAGACTACGAGGAGGTGCGCCGCGGAACGCTCGGGCAGCTCGCTGAGGGCGCCGACGACGTCCTCGGTGAGGTGACGATCGTCGTCGCCGGATACGCGCGAAGCGCACGCGCCGAAGACCACGTTGGTGCCGTCCTCGCGCTCGCGGCGGAAGGCATGCGCCTCAAGGACGCCGCAGCCGAGGTGGCCGCGGCGACGGGCGCGCGCAAGAACGACCTCTACAAGGCCGCCCTCGCCGCGCGATAAAAACGAGGCCGGGGAGCCTCAGACGAGCAAGACGCCCTCCGTCATCATCCACTCGCGAGCCACCGCGCCCAGCTCCTCGGTCACGGGGGCGGTCAGCTCGCGCAGGACACGCGTCGGGAATCCGGCGTGGACAGCATCCACGGCCGTGCACGCGACGCAGTGCGACTCAGCGAGGCCCACGACGTCCACGTCCGTGATATCGGCAGCGCGCAGGGCCTCCTCCAGCGTGGTCCCCTCCTCGGTGGTTCCCTCGAAACCCGAGTAGGCGGCCTTGTACTGGCCCTTCTTAATCGTCACGTCCGCGTTCACGTGCGCGAGTGCCGGGTGCAGCTCGGCCTCGTCCGTGCCGGCCACGCCGTGCGGGGGCCAGGTGTCCACGAAATCCGGCGTCTCGGAGAAGTGAGCGCCCGGATCGATGTGCCAATCCTGCGTGGTGACGATCAGCTGGTACTCGTCGCGGTGCGCGTCCACGTAGGCGGCCACGGCCTCGGCGACGGCATTACCGCCCGTCACGGGGAGAGCACCACCTTCGCAGAACGTAGGCTGAACGTCGACGATAATGAGTGCGCGGGGCATGGGACCTCCCAGAAAATTCAGTAATTTCCTTAACAATATCACCCGGGTCACACTCGTCCAACGGCTGTTTCAATTCCTCGCAATGCGGCCGGTTGCCCGTTTATGACACCGACGCAGTATTGTTAGGGGCTATGAGTCGTATTCTGTCCGCCGTCGCATGGCCCTACGCCAACGGCCCCCGTCATATTGGCCACGTTGCGGGATTCGGTGTCCCCTCCGACGTTTTCTCCCGGTACATGCGAATGGCCGGCCACGACGTCCTCATGGTGTCCGGCACCGATGAACACGGCACCCCCATCCTGGTGGCCGCCGACGGCGCCGGCGTGAGCGCCCGCGAACTCGCAGATCAGAACAACCGCCTCATCGTCGAGGACCTCGTGGCCTTGGGCCTGTCCTACGACCTTTTCACCCGCACGACCGCCGGCAACCACTACCGCGTCGTCCAGGACATGTTTGCCACCGTGCGCGACAACGGCTACATGATCGAGCAGGTCACGCGCGCCGCGATCTCCCCGTCCACCGGCCGCACCCTGCCCGACCGCTACATCGAGGGCACCTGCCCGATCTGCGGCGCCGAAGGAGCGCGCGGCGACCAGTGCGACAACTGCGGTAACCAGATGGACCCGACCGAGCTCATCAACCCGCACTCGCGTATCAACGGCGAAACCCCCAAGTTCGTGGAGTCCACCCACTACTTCCTCGACCTGCCCGCCCTGGCCGAGGCCCTGTCCGCCTGGCTCGACGAGCGCGAGAAGTCCGGCACCTGGCGTCCCAACGTCATCAAGTTCTCCCAGAACTTCCTCGAGGACATCCGTCCTCGCGCCATGACGCGCGACATCGACTGGGGCATCCCGATCCCCGGCTGGGAGGACCAGCCCACCAAGCGCCTGTACGTGTGGTTCGACGCCGTCATCGGCTACCTGAGCGCCTCCATCGAGTGGGCACGCCGCACCGGCGATCCCGAGGCGTGGCGCAAGTGGTGGAACGACCCCGAGGCCCTGTCCTACTACTTCATGGGCAAGGACAACATCGTCTTCCACTCCCAGATCTGGCCCGCCGAGATTCTCGGCTACAACGGCCAGGGCGCGAAGGGCGGCACCCCCGGTGACCTGGGCGTCCTCAACCTGCCCACCGAGGTCGTCTCCTCCGAGTTCCTCACGATGGAGGGCAAGAAGTTCTCCTCCTCGCACGGCATTGTCATCTACGTGCGTGATTTCCTCTCGCGTTACCAGGCCGACGCCCTGCGCTACTTCATCAGCGCCGCCGGCCCCGAGACCTCGGACTCCGACTTCACGTGGGCTGAGTTCGTGCGCCGCACCAACGGCGAGCTCGTCGCCGGCTGGGGCAACCTGGTCAACCGCACCGCCTCCATGATCGCCAAGAAGTTTGGCGAGATCCCCACCCCCGGTGAGCTCGAGGACATCGACCGCGCCCTCCTGGATGCCGTCGAGGCCGGTTTCGAGACCGTCGGCAACCTGATCCGCCACCACCGCCAGAAGGCAGCGCTGTCCGAGGCCATGCGCCTGGTTGGCGAGGCCAACAAGTACGTGACCGACACCGAGCCCTTCAAGCTGAAGGCCCCGGAGCAACAGCAGCGCCTCGCGACGGTCCTGTGGACCCTGGCCCAGGCGGTCACGGACCTCAACCTCATGCTCTCCCCGTTCCTGCCTCACGCGGCCAACGACATCGACCGCGTCATGGGTGGCGCCGGCGAGATCGCGCCGATGCCTCGCATCGAGGAGGTCGCCGAGCTCGACCCGCAGGTCCTGCCCGCCGACTTCGAGGGACGCGACGGCTACCCGATCATCACGGGCGACTACACGAAGGTTCCGACCTGGGAGCGTCATCCGATCACGCCGGGCACCCCGATCGCGAAGCCTACGCCGGTGTTCGTGAAGCTGGACGAGTCCATTGTCGAGGAGGAGCTTGCCCGCTACGCGGACGCTCACCCCGACGATGTGACGGGTGCCTGATCTGGGTTTTTCGTTGATCTGTCGCGTTTTGTGGCAGGTGTGACGCACGTTTGACAGCGCGCGGGTGGGACGGATGCGTCCCGCCCGCGCGCTCGTCTATCCCGGGGTGTTACCGTGAGGTCATGGCCGAAGATTTTCTCGCGTCCGCCCTCGCTGCCGAGGCCTCGTCGCGCGCCCCGCAAGATCCCGACTACCCGCTCTTTCACGTCGCACCCCCGGTGGGTCGACTGAATGACCCGAACGGCCTCATCGAGGTTGACGGGACGTACCACGCGTTCTTCCAGTACACGCCCGAGCACCCGCGCCGGCTCGTCTACTGGGGACACGCCACCTCCGCCGACCTGACCCGCTGGGACTACCACGCCCCCGCGATCCTGCCCGACACCCACCAGGACGCGAACGGTGCCTACTCGGGCACCGCCATCGAGGTCGGCGACCACGTTGAGCTGTGGTACACCGGCAATTACAAGGACCCCGAGACGGGGGAGCGCGAGGCCACCCAGTGCGTCGTCACAACGACCGACATGGTCCACTTCGACAAGCAGGTGCCCCCGATCATCGGCCGCCAGCCTGACGGCTACACGGCCCACTTCCGTGACCCGCAGGTGTGGCGCGACGCGGACGGCTCCTACCGGATGCTGCTCGGCGTCCAGCGCGAGAACCTCACCGGCGCGGCCCTGCTCTACCGCTCCACGGACCTGCGCGCGTGGGAGTGCGAGGGTGAGATGACCTTCCCCGACGCCGACGGTGCCTTCGACGCGTTCGGCTACATGTGGGAGTGCCCGAACCTTGTGCGCCTGATGGACGAGGAGACCGGCCGAGCCTACGACGTGCTTATCTTCTGTCCCCAGGGTATTTCGCCCGAGCGCGAGGGCTTCGAGAACATCTTCCCGTGCGTCGCCGTCGTCGGCGAGCTCGTCGGGACCGAGCTGCGGGGCGCCGACGGCTCCTTCGAGGAACTCGACCGCGGCACCGAGTTCTACGCGCCCCAGATCATGGCGCGCTCCGCCTCCACGCCGCCGGATATGCCGACCCTCCTCTTCGGGTGGGCGGGCAACGCGAGCGAGGACGACCAGCCCTCCATCGAGACCGGCGGCTGGGTGCACTGCTTCACCGCGCCGCGAGCCTTGACCCTGCGCGGCGGCCGCGTGATTGCCCGCCCGTACCTGCCGGGACTACCCCTGGCGCCCGCCACTCTCGAGGGCGCTCCCGGGGACGAGGCCGGGGCGCGCGTGGCCGAGCTCGCGGGCTCACGCTCGTGGCGTCTGGCCTTCGAGGCCTCCTACGAGGGGGCCCTGTCCGTGCGCATCGGCGAGGAGTCGGGCCTTGAGGTTGTCCTCGAGGATGGGCGCCTCACCGTCGACCTGAGCGGCACGCGCTACCCCCACGGTGGCCGCCGCGTCGTCACCCTGGAGCCGGGGGAGGCGCGCCGCGTGGAAATCCTCCACGACCGCTCGATCACCGAGATCTACCTGGGCGACGGCTCGCGCGTCTTCACCACCCGCAGCTTCCTGAACGGCGAGGGGGCAGGAGTGACGCTCGTGGGCACCGCCTCCGTGAGCGCCGTGAGCGCCGCGCGCGCCGACTAAACGACCCGCGCGCGAGGCCGTGGCTGCTCACACTGGCCACGGCCTCGTCGTCTGTGGTCGGTCTCTCATGCTCTGACCTGAGACGATGTCCGACGCGCCTTGCATTGAGGAGTCTGCCACCCGTAGTATGTCAATCGATTGCTACACACCGCCCAGCGCGGCGTAACAATGGCGTTGCGCGTGGGGTTTTGAGAAAGGAATGTGGTCGGCAATGGATCACGCCAAGGTGGCAGGAGAGGTCGTCGAAGCAGTCGGCGGCGCATCCAACATCAGCGCAGCAGCACACTGCGCAACCCGTCTCCGCCTGGTGATCGCGGACGAGTCCAAGATCAACCAGCAGGCCCTCGATGACAACGAAGATCTGAAGGGCACATTCGCCGCCGGCGGCATGTTCCAGATCATCGTCGGTCCCGGCGATGTCGACCAGGTCTACGCCAACATGGTCGCAAACCATGGCGTGCGTGAGGTCTCCAAGGACGAGGCCAAGGAAGAAGCCGAAAAGGGCGGAAACCTGTTCTCGCGCTTCATCAAGATGATCGCCGACATCTTCGTTCCGATTCTCCCGGCGCTGGTCGCCGGCGGTCTGATGATGGCCATCAACAACGTCATGACCGCCGAGGGTCTGTTCGACAAGCAGTCGCTGACCCAGATGTACCCCGGCATCGCGGACTACGCGGCCCTCATCAACATGGTTTCCTCCGCGGCCTTCGCCTCGCTGCCGGTCCTCGTCGGCTTCTCCGCCGCTAAGCGTTTCGGCGGCAACGTCTACCTGGGTGCCGCGATCGGCGCGGCCATGGTTTCCACCGACCTGCTCAACGCCTGGAATACGGGCGCGGCGCTCGCCGGTGAGGCGCAGGTTAGCTATTGGCACATCTTTGGCATGGATGTCGCCAAGATCGGCTACCAGGCGCAGGTCATTCCGACCCTGGCTGTCACCTACGTCATGTGCCTCATCGAGAAGAGCCTGCACAAGGTCCTCAAGGGCACCGCGGACTTCCTGCTCACCCCGCTCATCACGATGCTGGTCACCGGCTTCCTGGCCTTCACGATCATCGGCCCCGTCACCCGCGTGGCTGCCGAATACCTGACCCAGGGCATTAACTGGACCTACTCGACCCTCGGCGTTGTCGGTGGTCTGCTCTTCGGCCTCGTCTACAGCCCGATCGTTGTGACCGGCCTGCACCAGTCCTTCCCCGCCATCGAAATCCCGCTGCTGTCCGGCGGCGACGGCGACTTCATCTTCCCCGTCGCCTCCATGGCGAACGTCGCGCAGGGTGCTGCCGCCCTGGCCGTCTTCTTTAAGACCCGCGACGCCAAGCTCAAGGGCCTGGCCGGTGCCGGTGGTGCCTCCGCCGTCTTCGGCATCACCGAGCCCGCCATCTTCGGTGTCAACCTGCGTCTGCGCTGGCCCTTCTTCTGCGCCATGGCAGCTGCTGCCATCGGCTCTGCGGGCGTCGCCCTGTTGAACGTGCGCGGTCAGGCCCTGGGTGCCGCCGGCTTCGTCGGCTTCGTGTCGATCAAGACGGAGTCGATCCCCGCGTACCTGGCCCTCGAGGTCCTCGTCTTCGTCCTGTCCTTCGGCTTCACCTTCGCCTACGCCATGACGCGCGGTAAGGCCGACATGGAGGGCCGCGCGCCCGCCGCCAAGGCCGCCGCTCCCGTGGCCGCCGCCGTGGCGACCCCCGCCGCCGCTCCTGCCGCCGCCCCGGCCCCGGCTGCCGCCCCGGCCCCGTCCTTCAGCGACGAGGCCAAGGCTGATCTCTCCGTCGCCTCGCCCCTCGCGGGCACCGTGGTTCCGCTCGAGCAGCTCAAGGACGAGTCCTTCGCCAAGGGCATGCTCGGCCCTGGCATCGGCATCGAGCCCGCCGACGGCCTCGTCGTCGCCCCCTTCGATGGCACCGTGACCGTCGCCTTCCCGACCGGCCACGCCTACGGCCTCAAGTCCGCCTCCGGCGTCCAGGTCCTCATCCACGTCGGCATGGACACCGTCAAGCTGGACGGCAAGGGCTTCACGCCCCGCGTCGCCAAGGGCGACGTCGTGCGCCGCGGCGACGTCCTCGCCGAGGTTGACCTCGACGTGATCCGCGAGGCCGGCTACGAGACCATTACGCCCGTCGTTGTGACGAACAAGAAGAAGTTCGGCGCGGTGACTCCGGTTGCCAGCGGCGAGATCCAGCGCGGCGACGCGCTGCTCGACGTGGCCCCCAAGGAAGCCTGAGCCGGGAGTCAGCCTCGACATAACGGGTGGGCGGCACCAGCGCAGCGCTGGTGCCGCCCACCGTTTGTCTGCTCTCGTGGCTGCGCTGGCGTCCTCCATCTGTGCGTGGCCACAGGGAGTGGTTTCCCAACAATGTCGCATGCAATTCCCCTGTCAACCTTTTAAGCATTGAAATAAGGGTGTTGCAATTCCAACGTTTGTGGGTCTGTCTAAAAGTTCGGGTAGACGAATTGCATGCGGCTATTTTTTGGGGGGGGCTGCTGGCAGGCGACGTTGGCGCTACTCACAAGGACAGGGATCGCCCCGGAATCAGCGTGCCCGAGAATTCGACCGTCTGAGCGGGGGGTGCCCCGGCCTCGTCGGACAAGGAACGTGAAGCCTTGCCCTCGATCTGGTCGAGGAGGATCGACACCGCAGCCCGGGCGATGTCCTCAATGGGCTGGCGGATCGTCGCCAAGTGGGGGAGGGCACGGCGCATCGACTCGGTGCCGTCAAAGCCGATGATGGACAAGTCGGCGGGGACCGCCAGGTTGCGGGTGCGCGCCCACTCGAGGACCTCGGCGGCCGCCAGATCGTCGGTCGCGAACACCCCGTCAATGGGAGCTTCGGTGCGGGCCTCGTCCAGGGTGTCGCGGACCATCGCGAAACGCTGCGGTGTCGGCGTATCGAAGGGCACGGTGACCACGCGCGGGGTCAGACCCGCACGCTCAACCTCGGCGCGGTAACCGGCCTCGCGCAGGTTACGTGGACCCGAACGGGACGTGAGCAGCAGGGGATGGCGGCACCCGCCCTCGATGAGCGCGCGCGTCGCCATGGCACCCGCCTCCTCGTTCGCGCAGCGCACATTCGGAATGGACGGGCTCAGCTCGCGGTCAATCGTCACCAGGGGCATGCGGATCGTGTCGTACTCGCCGAGGCCCTCGTTGTGGGCGCCTGAAATGATGCCGTCCACGCGGTTTCCCACGAGGAGCGACAGGTACTCGCGCTCACGGTCCGCGCGGCCCATGGAATTACAAATGAGAATGCGGTAACCGGCGTCGGCGAGGGCGTTCTCCACCTCGACGGCCAGTTCGCCGAAGAAGGGGAGGGAGACCGCAGGAACGATGAGGCCGACCGTTTGCGTGCGCTTGCCGTGAAGGGCGCGAGCCAGCGAGTTCGGGCGGTAGCCGAGTGTCTCGATCGCGTCTGCGACGTTCTTCTTTGTCTTTTCCGAGAGGTAACCGCGGTTGTTGAGAACGCGCGACACGGTCGTCAGGCTCACGCCGGCCAGCTCGGCGACGTCGGCCAGAGTGGGTTCGCGGGAACTCATGCGCGCTTCCTTTCCTTCCCTCGGTACTACTCTAGTGTAGTTGGTGAGGTGGAAGGGAGTCTCGCGTCACGTCGGTGAGGCCGGAGCTGGCACTGCGCAGTGGAGTCGTCTCGGTCGGCGGGGGAGTCCGTTGTCGTATGGTTTTTCGGCATTTACGAGGGTGATGTATCCCATGTCACTGTCTGTGATACCGGGTTTTGCGCGGGTATCTAAGCCCGATACCATGGGCCGTACGGGCACCTGTGTCTCACGATGGACATCCCCGCATTTGAAAGGAACGACCATGATTTCCCGCACCGTTGCAATTGGTTCCTCCGTTGGCCTCCACGCACGTCCCGCATCCGTCCTCGCTGAGGCCGTTGATGACTCCGGCGTCGAGGTCACCATCGCTTTCGATGGCGAGGAGGCCGACGCCGCGTCGCTCCTCGAAATCATGACCCTGGGCGCCAAGCACGGCGACGTCGTCACCCTGTCCACCGAGGATGATTCCGCGGGCGCGGTGCTTGACTCGCTCGTCGAGCTGCTCTCGCGCGACCTCGACCAGGAGTGAGCTGATGGCGACGCACGACGTCCTGCACGGCATCGGCGTCTCCGCCGGTACCGCTGCAGCTCCCGCCGCGATCGTCCAGCCGGCCCCCGGCGTCGACACGACGGAGCCGGGCAGCGTTGACGCTGCCGCCGACGGCGCGCGTGTCCGCGAGGCACTCGCAGCCGTTTCCGCTCGTCTGAGCGAGCGCGCCGCAAACGCGCCGGAGGAGACGAAGGCGATCCTCAAGGCCACCGCCCAGCTCGCGGGTGACCGCGGCCTGGCCAAGGCCGTTGACAAGAAGCTGAAGAAGGGCCTCGGTGTCACCCAGGCTGTCCATGATGCTGTCGAGGACTACGCGCAGATGCTGCGCGGCCTGGGCGGCTACATGGCCGAGCGCGCGACCGACCTGTACGACGTGCGCGATCGCGCGATCTGCGAGCTGCGTGGCCTGCCCGAGCCCGGCGTCCCGGCCTTCGATGGGCCCGTCATCCTCGTGGCACGCGACCTGGCACCCGCCGAGACCGCGACGCTGAACCCGGACACCGTCCTCGGCATCATCACCGAGATCGGTGGCCCCACCTCGCACACGGCGATCCTGGCCGCCCAGCTGGGCATTCCCGCGATCGTCAAGGCTGAGGGCATCATGGAGGTCGCCGAAGGCACGATGCTGGCCCTCGACGGTGGTGTCGGCGAGGTGATCGTCGCTCCCACCGATGCCGAGGTGGACCTGCTCAAGGAGCGTTCGCGCCGCCGCGCACTCGCTCTGGCTGGCTCGAACGGTGAAGGGGCGACCTACGACGGCTACCGCGTCAAGCTCCTGGCCAACATCGGCACGGTCGACGATGCGATGAAGGCATCGAAGTTCGACCTCGAGGGCTCGGGCTTGTTCCGCACGGAGTTCCTGTTCCTGGAGCGTTCGGAGGCCCCGACGCTGGAGGAGCAGACCGACACCTACACGAAGGTTCTGCGCTCCTTCGGGTCGCGTCGCGTGGTCGTTCGTACCCTCGACGCGGGCGCCGACAAGCCGCTGAGCTTCGCGGACCTGGGTGCCGAGGAGAACCCCGCCCTGGGTGTGCGCGGCCTGCGCCTGTGCCAGGTGCGCGAGGACCTCATCGACACGCAGCTGCAGGCTTTGGCCGCCGCCCACAAGGCGACGGGTGCGGAGCTCTGGGTCATGGCCCCCATGGTCTCGACTGCTGACGAAGCCAAGTGGTTCGCCGACAAGGCGCGCGGCTATGGCCTGCCCAAGGTCGGCATCATGATCGAGGTTCCCGCGGCAGCCCTGCGCGCCGAGCAGCTCCTGTCGATCGTGGACTTCGCGTCCATCGGCACGAACGACCTGACGCAGTACACGATGGCTGCCGACCGCCTGGACGGCAACCTGGCGTCTCTCCTGGATCCGTGGCAGCCCGCGGTCCTCGAGATGATCCGCCACGCCTGCAACGGCGGTCGTGCGACGGGCAAGCCGATTGGCGTGTGTGGCGAGGCGGGCGGCGATCCGCTGCTTGCCCTGGTCCTCACGGGCCTGGGTGTCGCCTCCCTGTCGATGGCTCCGTCGAAAGTCAACGCCGTGCGCGCCGCCCTGCGCATGCACGACCTGGCGACCTGCCAGCAGATGGCCGCCTACGCGGTGGATGCCCCCAATGCGAAGGAAGGCCGTGAGAACGTCGTGAAGCTGGTGGCACCGGCCATGCTGGATCTGTTGTGATTCGACGCTTCTGACAAGCAACGGGGTGGGCCCGGGAACCAATCGGTTCCCGGGCCCACCCCGTTTGTGCGCACGTTGCGCGGCAGCGTCAGTCCCTACGAATAGCGTCCGCGGGATTCGAAGGAACGGAGGCCGCGGACGCCTTCGGGGTCTTCTTGGAATGGCCCGAGAAGAGAGCAGTGAGGATCAGGATGACACCGATCGCGGCGACGGCGCTGATGCCTAGCACCGGCAGGTTGAAGGTCGAGATGTAGGCCTCGGCAATCAGGAATGCCCCGACCATGCACACCAGGACCGCCCAGACAAACGCGCCGACGCGCACGCCCCTGCTGGGCGCCTCGGGCAGGTCGCGGATGTTGGCGGGCCACGCGGGAGCGCTCCACGTCTGGGCCCCTGAAGCCTGAGCCCCGGGCGCGTGAGCGCCCGACGTGCCCGCGGCCCCAGCCGCGCCACCCGAGGCGGCCTGAGCGCCCAGGCCAGCCCCGGCCTCGTGACCCCGAGGAGTCGTCTCACCCGTGGATGCCGGATCGAAGGCGGTGCGTCCGCCCGCTCCTACAGAGCCGGCAGGCATCTGCGTCGTCGGGGCATCGCGGAAGATCGCGAGCGGGTCCGAAGAGAGATCCGGCGAGGAGATCGGCATCTCCGTGGTCGTGTCCTGACCCGCGCCGACGGAGGGTGCAGGAGTCGTCGGAAGCGGCGTCGTTGCGTCGAATTCGGGCAGCTGGGTGGTCTGGTCGTCGTTGGAAGTAGTCATGGTCGTATTCCTTCCTCAGTTACCCGACTGGGAGCCGGTGGGGGTGGGGGACGGGGCGGGGCTGGGCGTCGTGCTCGGCGTCGGCGCCGGCGTGGAACCCCACGTGCCGGACGAATCCGGGGTCTGCAGGATCGTCAGGTTCTCCAACTCCGCGTCTTGCGTGATGAGCACGGTGATGCCGCCGAGAGAGGACTTGCCCCACGAGGGGGAGGTCGCCGTCTTGTCGGAGCAGTCCCTCAGCGGAGCGGCCCAGCCGTCGTCGTCCATGTTCGTGGCCAGGGAATCGATGCTTGACTGGCACACGATCTGGACGGGCTGCCCCTCGGCGACCTTGATCGTCAGGTTCTGCCAGGCCTGCCAGCTCACGGTGATCGACTTGGTGGTGCCCGCGGGGGCGCCGCTCAGGTCGAGCGTGACGGTGCCCAGGGGGCTCGAGCCCTGCACGGAGCTGACGGTCCAATCCACCGTCTTGTCGCTGGCCGGATTCTGGATCGTGGAGCCGATCGTGGTGATCGCGCCCTGCGTGGCCTCCGTGCCGATGGCGGCGGTGGGCAGCGCGACGATGATGCCGAGAATGGACAGGGTCGTGAGCCAGCCGGCGCTGCGGTCGCGCAGGGCCGCGATCGCGAGGGAGAGGCCGACGATGATCAGGCATACGCCGCCTCCGATGACGATGATGCGTGCGATCGTCTGGGACTGTGTCGCGGCCGTGATGAAGGGGATGGCGGGTCCCTTGTCGACCATGTAGATGCCGGCGAAGACGGTGGCAGCGACGAGGATCAGGAGGCCCGTGATCGCCAGGTTCACGCGACTGGAGACAGTGCGCGGGCGATGCGTTGGCATGGGACGCGGGGTCCACTGACGAGGCCTGGGCGCGCTAGGCGGAGGCGTCCAGCCGGGGTGGGGCTGGGTGGGGCGAGCGGCGGCCGGGCGAGGCCCGGCGTTCGTGCTCTGAGCGGCGGAGGTGGCGGCGCCTGTGGGGCGCTGCGCGCCCGCGCTACCTGCGCTGCCCGCGGGGACGCCGTAGGCGGGGAAGCCCTCGGGGGCCTGAGCGTTCTGCTGCTGTGGCATGGTGGTGCCCGTGTCCTTAGCGCCCGGGGCGCTGTGCCCAAAAGGGGCGGAATCACCCGCCGGCGAGGCGCCCTGCTGGCCGCCGTACTGCGGGGTCCCGTACTGCTGGCCGCCGTACTGCGGGGTCCCGTATTGCGGGGTCCCGTACTGCTGGCCTGAGGCTCCCGGGCCGCGCTGCTTGTTCGACGAGCTGGCGCTGGCCACGACGAGATACACGAGGCCGATGAGGCCGCCGATGATGGCGAGCGCGAAGAAGGAGCCAAATCCGATGCCGGCGCCCCCGAAGATGAGGCCCGCGGAGGGGATGAGGGACGACAGGGAGAACAGGCCGAGGACAATGCCGCCGACAACGGCGATATCGAAGCGGCCCTCGAGGGCCTCCTCCAGGTGAATGCGGCCGTCCTGGGCCTCGGGCAGCAGGAGCCAACCGAGCGCGTAGGCGAGGGGCACGAGGGGGATGAAGAACGCGGCGAGGACGGTCAGCACTCGCACGAGGGACATGTCCCACCCGGTGTGTGCGGCCACGCCCGAGCAGACGCCGCCGACGACGCGAGGCTGGGCGCGGTACCATCCCGAGTCGCGCATGGACTCAAAGAACCTGTTGCGGGGCGGGCGCTGCTGGTAGTTGCCGCTGGGGTCCGACGGACCGTGAGACCAACTCATGGTGCACTTCCTCTCGATGGGATCCACGATGCGTGGATCGATACCACTACTCAACCAAACAACAGGGGTGCTCCGACAGTAGGGGACCCCCTGAACGGCCCCTGATTGTCTCGGGGGTACCCCTGGCCTCCTGCCCGGGCGTGCCACAATGGGAGGGTGAGCAGACCCGAGAGTTACCCCCGACCGGGGTGGACGCCGCCCATTCCGGCACCCCCCGCCAGGCCTCCGCTCGTGCGCGCGACCTCCTCCAGCCCCGACATGCCCACCCCCTGGATGGGGGGCGTCTGCTCGGGCCTGGCCGTGCACCTGGGGATCCCGGTGCTCCTGGTGCGCGTCACGCTCATCGGCTTCACTGTGCTCGGCGTGGGCGCCGTCGCCTACCTGTGGCTGTGGGTGACGGTCCCCGAGGACACGCCCGAGGCCTCGGCGTCGGGTACGCTCAGCCCCGGCCTCGTGCGCCTGCGAGAGGAACGGGCCGCCCAGGTCGCGCGTAACCGCATGATCGCGACGGGCGTGGGGCTCCTGGTCGCCGCCGTGGCCGGCACGATCCTGAACGCGACGAGCACCCTCGACTGGCGCGACATGGGATCCATCATCTCGATCGTCTCCGGCATTACCCTGGTGTGGAGCCAGAGCCGCGAGGTGCGCAACTGGCGCTCTGTGCGCTTCATCGGGGCGGTCCTGGGCGGCATCGCGCTGCTCAGCCTCGGCGTCGTCATGGTCGCCTCACGCGACAACCCGCCCGTCATCCTGCTGCGCGGCGGCCTCATCGGCGCGGCCCTGGTCGCGGGCGTACTCTTCGCCCTCGTCCCCATGTGGCTGCGCACGACGAAGGACTTATCGCAGGCGCAGGCGCAGCGCGTGCGCGACGCCGAGCGCGCCGACATCGCCGCCCACCTGCACGACTCCGTCCTCCAGGCCCTGACCCTCATCCGTGCCTCCGCCGAAGACCCCGCCCGCGTGCGCGCCATCGCCCTCACCGAGGAACGCGAGCTGCGTGCCTGGCTCTACACGGGCCACGCGCAGGCCGCCGACTCCCTCGACGCTGCCGTCACCGAGGCGGTCGTGGGCGTCGAGAGCCGCTATGGCGTGCCCATCAGCGTGGTCGTCGTCGGCGACATGCGCCCGGGACCCGGCGAGCTCGCACTCGTCGCGGCACTCGCCGAGGCCTGCCAAAACGCCGTGCGCCACGGTGCCCCGCCCGTCTCCGTCTACGTCGAGGTGCGTCCCCAGGCCGTGGAGGCCTTCATCAAAGACAGCGGCGAGGGCTTTGACCCCGCCTCCATCGCGGCCGACCGACACGGCGTGCGCGACTCCATCGTTGGGCGCATGCGCAGGACCGGGGGTAATGCAACGATCAGGCGTCTCGCCCGCGGCACCGAAGTTGCCCTGAGCGTGCCGCGCTCCGATATTCTGGAAGAAACAGCGCCCAACGGGAGGACACAGTGACCATCCGCATCCTCGTCATCGACGACCACCCCATGGTTCGGGCAGGCGTGCGCGCCGAGCTCGAAAACTCCGGGGCCGACCTGGAGGTCGTCGGCGACGCCTCCGACGTCGAGGGCGCTATCGCGGCCTGCCGCGCGCTCACCCCGGACGTTGCCCTCCTCGACGTGCACCTGCCCGGCGGAAACGGCGGAGGCGGGGCCGAAGTGGCCAGCACCTGCCGCGACATCGAGGGCCTGCACTTCCTGGCGCTGTCTGTTTCGGATGCTGCCGAGGATGTCGTCCAGGTCATCCGCGCGGGCGCTCGCGGATACGTCACCAAGTCGATCTCCACCCCCGACCTTGTCGAGGCCATCGGCCGCGTTGCCGCCGGGGACGCCGCTTTCAGCCCGCGCCTGGCCGGCTTCGTGCTCGACGCCTTCGGGACCGGCGAGGTGTCCACGACCGACAGCGAGCTGGACCTGCTGTCCGCGCGAGAGCAGGAGGTCATGCGACTCATCGCCCGCGGCTACACGTACAAGGAAGTCGCCCACGACCTGTTCATCTCGATCAAGACCGTCGAAACCCACGTGAGTTCGGTCCTGCGCAAGCTCCAGCTCTCCAACCGCAACGAGCTGACGCGCTGGGCGATGCAACGACACATCGTGTGAGGTCGACCCCCTTTCGCTTGCCCCATCTGTAGTGTGGCGCACCGCCGCCCTTACAATGGAATCCCGAGGGCGTAACAGCGCCTGACCGCGCCGCACGGACGGCCCCTTTACTTCCGCGACCTCGGAGGATGCATGCACCGCATCGGTTTTGATAGTGATCAGTACGTCGAGATGCAGTCTCGACACATTGCGCAGCGACGAAGCGAATTCGGCGGAAAGCTGTATTTGGAGTTCGGTGGCAAACTGATCGACGACATGCACGCGTCGCGCGTTCTGCCCGGTTTTACGCCCGACAACAAGGTGCGTATGCTGCGCGAACTGGCCGACGAGGTCGAAATCATCGTCGCCGTTAACGCCAAGGATTTCGCGCGCCGCAAGGTCCGCGCCGACATGGGAACCACCTACGACGACGAGGTTCTGCGCCAGATCGACGAGTTCCGCGAGCGTGGCCTGTACGTCGGTTCTGTCGTCATCACGCAGTGGACGGACGACAACAAGGCAGCCGCCGAGGTGAAGGAGCGCTTCGAGAAGCTCGGCATCCGCGTCTACCGCCACTTCCCGATCCCCGGCTACCCCTCGGACGTGGAGCGCATCGTCTCAGACGAGGGCTACGGTGCCAACGAGTACGTGGAGACCAGCCGCGACCTCGTCGTCGTGACGGCTCCCGGCCCGGGCTCCGGGAAGATGGCGACCTGCCTGTCGCAGCTGTACCACGACCACAAGCGCGGGATCGAGTCGGGGTACGCGAAGTGGGAGACCTTCCCGATCTGGAACATTCCGCTGGATCACCCGGTCAACATCGCCTACGAGGCGGCCACCGCCGACCTCGACGACGTCAACATGATTGATCCCTTCCACCTGGAGGCGTACGGGATCAAAACGGTCAACTACAACCGCGACGTCGAAATCTTCCCGGTCCTGAACCGCCTCTTCGAAAAGATCCTCGGATCCTCCCCCTACAAGAGCCCCACGGACATGGGCGTCAACATGGCGGGCCACTGCATCGTCGACGACGAGGCCTGCAAGGAGGCCTCGCGCCAGGAGATCATCCGCCGCTACTACAAGGCCCTCGTGGCCGAGAAGAAGGAAATGAGTGAGCCCGTGCAGTCGGCGCGCATCTCCCTGCTGATGAGCCGCGTGGGCGTGGGCCGCATGGACCGCCCGGTCGTGCGTCCGGCCCTCGAGCTGGCCGAGGCCACGGGCGAGCCGGCCGCCGCGATTGAGCTGCCTGACGGCCAGATCGTCACGGGCAAGACGTCGGCGCTGCTGGGCTGCTCCTCGGCGATGCTCCTCAACGCCCTCAAGAAGCTCGCGGGCCTGCCCGACGAGGTCCAGCTCCTGGCTCCCCAGTCGATCGAGCCTATCCAGCGCCTGAAGACCCACGACCTGGGCTCGCGCAATCCGCGCCTGCACACCGACGAGGTCCTCATCGCCCTGGCTGTGTCCGCCAACGGCGACGACAACGCGCGCCGTGCCCTCGACAAGCTGAGCTCGCTGCGCGACTGCGACGTGCACGAGTCGGTCATCCTGGGACCCGTGGACGAGGGCATCTTCCGTTCCCTCGGCATCCAGGTGACGACGGAGCCGGTGTACGCGACGAAGTCGCTGTACCGCAAGAAGTAATCGCTTCGACGAGGCCGGGGTTTCTATCGCGTATCAGCGCGGGGAGGCCCCGGCCTCGTCGTATGCCGCCTGTCGCGGTTGGCCAACCCCATCTGGCCGTTCGTGGTTGGTGCCACCCGGGGCGGGGGTCGCAGGTGAGGGTGGGGCGGTTTACCCTTGGAGGCGATGAGTGACTCGACTTCTTTGCCTGACCTTGGTTTCCTGATCGGCCCCGACGGGGGCCGCCAGGACGACTATGTGCCGCCGGAGGTGCCCGCCTTTGACGTGGAGGATGCCTTGGGCTCCGACGCGTGGCCGGAGATCGCCGTGCCGGGTGGGGCATCGGGTGCGCCGTCCGCGTGGGAACCTCCCGCTTCTTCGGGTGGTTTTTCGTCGGGCTGGGAGCATCCCTCGCGCCCCGGCGTGGATCCCGAGTCGCTCACGCACGGCCTCAACGACCGCCAGCGCGAGGCCGTCACCCACGCGGGCTCGCCCCTGCTGATCCTGGCGGGCGCGGGCTCCGGCAAGACGCGTGTCCTCACGCACCGCATCGCCTACCTGCTGGCCACGGGCCGCGCGCGGGCCGGGGAGATCCTGGCGATCACCTTCACGAACAAAGCGGCGGCCGAGATGCGCGAGCGCGCGGGTGCCCTCGTGGGGGACGACGCGCGCCGCATGTGGGTGTCGACCTTCCACTCGGCGTGCGTGCGCCTGCTGCGCTACGAGCACGAGGCGGCGGGCCTGTCCTCGTCGTTCACGATCTACGACGCCCAGGATTCCCAGCGCCTCATCCAGATGGTCCTCAAGGCCATGGACGTGGACATCAAGCGCTTCACCCCGAAGATGGTGGCGGCGCGCATTTCGGACGCGAAGAACGAGCTGATCGGCCCGGCGCGCTACGCGGAGACAGCAGGCAAGGACCCGGTCTCGCGCATCGTCGCGGACGCCTACGTCGAGTACGACAAGCGCATGCGCGCCTCGAATGCGCTGGACTTCGACGACCTCATCATGCGCACGGTCGACCTGCTGCGCGAGAATCCGCTGATCGCCGAGCACTACCACCGGCGCTTCCGCCACATCCTCGTGGACGAATACCAGGACACGAACCACGCGCAGTACGTCCTCGTGCGCGCCCTCGTGGGGGATGGATCTGACGGGGTGACGCCGGCCGAGCTGACGGTCGTGGGTGACTCCGACCAGTCGATTTACGCCTTCCGAGGCGCCACGATCCGCAACATCGAGGAGTTCGAGCGCGACTTTACGGGTGCGCACACGATCCTGCTCGAGCAGAACTACCGCTCGACGCAGAACATCCTGTCGGCCGCAAACGCCGTCATCGCCCGCAACACGGGGCGGCGCGCGAAGAACCTGTGGACGGCCTCGGGCGACGGCGCGCTCATCACCCTGGACGCCGCCGATTCCGAGCACGACGAGGCCCGCTTCGTCGTCGGTGAGATCGACCGCCTCGCGGACTCCGGCGTCGAATGGGGCGACATCGCGGTCTTCTACCGCACGAACGCGCAGTCCCGCGCGCTGGAGGAACTCCTCGTTCGCCAGGGCATCCCGTACCGCGTCGTCGGCGGCACCCGCTTCTACGAGCGCCGCGAAATCAAGGACGCCCTGGCGTACCTGCAGGTCATCTCCAACCCCGACGACACGGTCGCTGCCCGCCGCGTCCTCAACGTGCCCAAGCGCGGCATCGGCGCGAAGGCCGAAGAAGCCATCGCCGCGCACGCCGCCCACTACGGAATCTCCTTCGGCGCGGCCCTGCGTCACCTGTGGCTGCGCGCCGGGCGCCCCGCGGGTGAGGGCGAGGGAATCGACGTCGACGCGCTCGCACGCTCCACGTCCCCGGACGAGGCCTCGGCTGATTCCTCGGTTTCCGTTTCCTCGGGCGGTGCGGCGGGGGAGAACCCGGGTGCTCGCGACGGTGCAGATGCGAGCGCGGCTGCGGATTCGAGCGCGGCTGCGGCCCCGGCCTCGTCCCCTGCTGAGAGCGCGCCCGAGGCGGCACCCGAGGTCCTGGGCATCACCGCCCGCGCCGCGAAGTCCGCGGCCGCCTTCTGGGGGCTCATCGAGACGCTGCGAGCCGCCGAGGCGCGCGGCGCATCCCAGGCCGACATCCTCGAGGAGGTCCTGGACCGCACCGGCTACCTGGCGGAGCTGCGCCGCAGCGAGGATCCGCAGGATGCCTCGCGCGTGGAAAACCTGGCGGAACTGCACTCGGTCGCGGGGGCCTTCACGGCCGACGCTCCGGGCGGAACCCTTGCGGACTTCCTCGAGCGCGTCGCCCTCGTCGCCGACTCGGACCAAGTGCCCGCGGAGGGCGAGCGCGGCGGACAGGTCACCCTCATGACCGTCCACACCGCGAAGGGCCTCGAATTCCCGGTCGTGTTCGTCACCGGCATGGAGGACGGGACCTTCCCGCACCAGCGCAGCCTCGGCGACGAGAGCGAACTGGAAGAGGAACGACGCCTCGCGTACGTGGCCATCACGCGTGCGCGCGAACGCCTCTACCTGACGCGCGCGGCCGTGCGCAGCGCCTGGGGCACTCCGCAGGAGATGCCGCCCTCACGCTTCCTCGACGACATCCCCGCCGAGCTCCTCGACGTGCGCCGCGCGGCCACGTCGGGGGAGCGCATGCGCGCGTCCTACGGGGGCTCCTACGGGTCCGGGTCCTACGGCTCGGGTTCCTACGGGCGTTCCCGTCGCTCCGAGGGGCGCGACCCGTGGGGTGATGCCGACACGGGTGCCTTCGGCTCCGGCCGTGGTGGGGCCTCCGCGCAGCCCGCGGGTGTGCGCAAGGTGACGCGCATGGGCGTGGCTCCCGCAGCCAGGCCAGCCGAGGAGAAACCGGTGCTCTCGCTCAAGGTCGGGGACCGTGTCAAGCACGCGACCCTGGGGGCGGGCACCGTCACCGGCGTCGAGGGGGAGGGGCCGCGCACCGTGGCTCGCATCCGCTTCGGCATGGCCGAGAAGCGTCTCCTCGTGCGCATGGCCCCGATGGAGAAGATTTCGTAGCTTTTCCCTGCTGGACCTTGTTGGGCCGGGCTGCTTGGTGTGCCCGTGGGCGGTGGCCCGCCCACGTGCCGTCCGCGTTGCGTGTTGTTGCTTGTGGCCCCGCTGGTGTTCCGGGCGCCGGAGGGCCCGGCCGCCCGCGAGGCTAGGGCCTCACTTCGTTCGGCGCCGCGCCTCGAAGCCCGCCCGTGTCCTCCGGTCCCTCCGGCACCCTCCACACCGGCGGCGCCTGGTCGCTGATATGTGGCTCGGCGCGTCGGATTGAAGCACGGCCAGGCCCCGCCGCCGCCCATCAATTTCGCACGTAATTCCCCTGCGGCTTGTTCAAACATTGAATTTGCGTCGTTGGAATTGCAATGTTTTTGGGGTGTCTCGAAAAATGACCACGATAAATTACGTGCGAAATTTGGGAGGCGGTTGTGTCGTTGCTGCCCGTGGGCACCGAGGCCTGGCCCTGTAGGCCAGGCCGCCTGCTTATCTGAAACCGTCATCGCCTTTGCGGGTGCGGGCCGAGCCTCGACTAAAACCGTCATCGCCTTTGCTTGCTTGTACCTGTGTGGGATTGAAACCGTCGTCGCCTTTGCTCGCTGGTATCTGTGGTGGGTTGAAACCGTCATCGCCTTTGCGGGCGCGAAATGGGTGTTTTTGGTGCAGTTTTCGGGTGCAGAGGTGATGGTGGTTTCAATGGTTGCTGTTCAGGGACGTGC
>NZ_JVOJ01000029.1 GCF_001064145.1 Sanguibacter keddieii | reverse complement strand
ATGATCGTCGTGACTTTGGTTCGCGTGATGATCGTCGTGGGGACCGCGGCGGCTACCAGCGGCGCGACGACCGCCGTGGAAATTTCGAGGACCGCGNCGAGCGTGGTGGTTTCCGTCGTGATGATCGTCGTGACGGTGATCGTGGTTTCCAGCGTCGTGATGATCGTCGTGGGGGCTTCCGCGACGACCGTCGTGATGGCGAGCGCGGTGGTTTCCAGCGTCGCGACAATGATCGTCGTGACTTTGGTTCGCGTGATGATCGTCGTGGGGACTGCGGCGGCTACCAGCGGCGCGACGACCGCCGTGGCGGCTTCCAGGATCGCGGTCGCGGGGGCGCGCCTCGTGGCGACGGCGGTTACAAGAGCTACTCCTCGACGGATGAGTACGTCTCGCCCAACGGTAATGAGCCGACGATTCCAGCCGGTGTTAGCGCAGATGAGCTCGACCGCGATGCTCTGCGCGCTCTGACCACCCTTTCTGGTCCCAATCGTGACATTGTTGCCCGTCACCTGGTGATGGCCGGCCAGCTGATCGATCTTGATCCCGAGGCTGCCTACCAGCATGCGCAGGCTGCTGTTGCGCGCGCAGGCCGCGTCGACGTTGTGCGCGAGGCAGCCGCGCTCACTGCCTATGCGTCGGGTCGCTATGAGGAAGCCCTGCGCGAGGTGCGCGCCGTGCGTCGTATGCGTGGCGATTCTTCGCTGCGTGCCGTGGAAGCCGACGCTGAGCGCGGTCTTGGCCATCCGGAAAAGGCCGTCGAAATTATCGACGCCACCGATCCCTCGACCCTCGACCTCTCCGAACAGGTCGAGCTCGTGCTCGTCTCGTCCGGCGCCCGCGCGGATCTTGGCCAGGCCGAGGTTGGCCTCGTGATCGTTGACGATGCACTTGCAGCGCTGCCGGCTGAAGCTGACGACGAACTGCGCCGCCGCCTGATGGAGGTCAAGGCGCAGCGACTGCTCGACCTCGGACGTGAAGACGAAGCAGCTGAGGTCATCGCGTCGATGCCTGCCGAGGTCGAGGACACGGAGATCGTCGATATCGCTCTGTACGCTGATGCCGACGTGGATGGTAAGCGTTCCCCGCTGCGCGGCTCCGGCGCGGCGCTCGCTGAAGAATACGACTGTGCCCTGCTCGACCTTGACGGTACTGCGTGGTCCGGTGACGAGACGATCGAGCATGCCGCTGCGTCGGTTATCGAGGCGCGTGAGGCCGGCATGGCCTCGGCTTTTGTCACCAACAACGCGATGCGAACCCCCCAGCAGGTGGCCGACAAGCTGAACTCCATGGACTTCCAGGCGACGCCTGACATGGTCATGACCTCCGCGATGGACATCGCAGCGATCATGGCTGAAGAACTCGAGGAGGGCGCGAAGGTCTTCGTCATCGGCGGCGCCGGCCTGCGTCTCGCTCTCGAGGAGCGAGGCTTCGTTCTCGTGGACAGCGCCGACGACGAGCCCGTCGCGGTCGTTCAGGGCCTCGATAAGCAGGTCGACTGGGCGCTGTTGTCCGAAGGTGCTTTCGCGATCGAGCGTGGGGCCGCTTTCTACGCCTCGAACCTTGATGCAACCTTGCCTATCGAGCGTGGCCAGGCACTGGGCAACGGCTCGCTGGTTCGCGCCATTCAGCACGCGACGCGCAAGCGTCCGATTGCTGGCGGCAAGCCTGAGCCGGGTATCTACCGCCGTGCCGGCGAGCTCGTGGGCGCGCAGAACCCGCTCGCTGTCGGTGATCGCCTCGAGACCGACATTATGGGCGCTGTCGCCGCTGGCGTGGCTGCCCTGCACGTCCTGACGGGCGTCCACCAGGCGCGCGACGTCATCCGCGCCCCGCGCGGACAGCGACCCAGCTACCTGGCGATCGACATGCGTGGTCTGCTGGAGGCGCACCCCGCACCCAAGCACCACCGCGACGGCACCTGGACCTGTGGGGTCTCTCAGGTTGCCAAGGCCACCCGCTCCGGCGTGCTCACGCTTGATGACGTCGAACTGACCGAGCCTGTCACGATCAGCATCGACTCCTACCGTGCGCTTGCCGCTGCCGCGTGGGAATACGCGGATGGCGCCGGCTCGCCGGTCACCTGCCCCGACATCACGGTCGTCGACAACGAGGATCCCGCAGGTATCGTCTCCCAGCCCGAGCCCGTTGCCGCTTCGGACGAGGACGACTTCTACGATGTCGCCGCGGACGCAGACAACCTGCCGGAGCCGGGCGCTTCGACCCCCGCGTTCCTACCCGGTGAAGAGGAGCTCGAGGAGCTCCTGGAGCGCACGGCGGATCTGGACGAGCAGGCCTGATGGCATTACGCGAGCAGACTGAAGCCCGCCTGGTCGGTTTCGATCAGCTCGGAGCGTCCCTTCAAGTAGAGACGCTCCGAGCGATCGAGGCCAACTTACGGCGGGCCCTGTCTGCCGACGCACCGACCGGTACTGTCCACCCCGGCGCGCAACTGACGGCCTCACGCAACGAGGGGAACGGCGCATGAAGTTACGCAGAATCGACTCCGAGCTGGTGCGCCGCGGCCTTGCGAAGTCCCGTTCCGCTGCCGCACAGATGATCGAGGACGGGCGCGTCAAGCTCGACGGACAGATCGTGCTCAAGCCCGCGCGCCAGATGGACCCCGCTCAGGCGATCGTCGTCGAGGAGTCGGATGATCCAGAGTACGTATCGCGTGGTGCTCACAAGCTTGCAGGAGCGCTCGATGCGCTCGGTGACAAGGCACCGTTGATCGAGGGACGCCGTGCTTTGGATGCAGGCGCTTCGACGGGTGGTTTCACCGATGTGTTGCTACGGCGTGGCGCAGCGTCCGTCGTTGCCGTCGATGTCGGGTATGGCCAGCTCGCATGGAAGTTGCAGAGCGACCCGCGCGTGGAGGTGCACGATCGGACGAACGTGCGCACCCTCGATCCAGCTTCCGTCGCTCCCGCTCCTGAGCTTGTCGTTGGCGATATGTCGTTCATTTCGCTGACGTTGGTTCTTCCTGCGCTCGTCGCTGCGGCCGCGCCCCACGCCGACTTCCTCCTCATGGTCAAGCCTCAGTTCGAAATCGGTAAGGAACGCCTCGGCCACGGAGGCGTCGTCCGTAATCCGGAACATCATGTGGAAACCGTGGAGACGGTTGCGCGCTGTGCCATCGACCTT
This sequence comes from Sanguibacter keddieii, assembly GCF_001064145.1. Lineage (GTDB taxonomy): Bacteria > Actinomycetota > Actinomycetes > Actinomycetales > Actinomycetaceae > Pauljensenia. The sequence continues at coordinate 103,066 of NZ_JVOJ01000029.1, read as the reverse complement.
GGCCTGGATATCGCCGCGATCGCCGCGTCGCCGCTGCCCGGTCCGTCCGGAAACGTCGAGTATTTCGTGCACATGCGCCGCGACTACCCGGATCCCATCGACCCGACGCAGCTCACCGACTACATCCGGCGTGCGGTCGAGGCCGGTCCAGCTGGAGGCTCCCGATGACTCGAGTTCTGATGGTTCGTCACCGTCACCGCCCCAATGCGGTGACGAGTGCCGTGAGCCTCGCCGACGCACTCAAGGAACGGGGTATCGACGTCGTGGACGACGCTTCGGGTCACGATATCGACATGGTGCTTTCAATCGGCGGCGATGGCACATTCTTGGTCGCTGCGTCGAGTGCTCGCGCGCTGGGGGTGCCTCTCCTCGGCATCAATGCCGGCCACATGGGTTTCTTGACGGAGCTGGGCGACAGGGGGACCGGCGACATCGCCCGCAAGATCGCGGATGGCGACTTTTCGGTCGAACGACGCATGACACTCGATGTCACGATGGAACGTCCCGACGGATCGAAGGCTGATGACTGGGCGCTCAACGAGGCTGTCGTCATGCACACGGATGTCGCGCATCCCGTTCATTTTGCCCTCGTTGTCGACGGGCAGGAAGTGTCGACGTACGGTGCTGACGGCATGATTTTGTCGACTCCGACCGGATCGACCGCTTACTCGTTCTCCGCGGGAGGGCCGGTCGTGTGGCCCGATACGGAGGCGATTGTCGTCGCCCCGTTGGCCGCTCACGGCCTATTCACGCGCCCGCTCGTCGTCGGCCCCTCGGCGTGTGTGGAGATCGTTGTTCTCGACGACATGTGGACGCCTCCGGAGATGTGGTGTGACGGCCTGCGGCGTATGACCGTCCCCGCTGGTGCAGTGGTTCGTGCGCGTGTCGGTTCGTCACCCGTGCAGCTCGTGCGCGTGGACGATACGCCGTTTTCTGCGCGCCTTGTTCGCAAGTTCAATCTTCCCGTGCGTGGGTGGAGGGATGGTCCCCAGTGATCGAGTCGCTCGACATTTCGCAACTCGGCGTCATCGAGTCTGCTCACGTCGACTTTGGTGAGGGCCTTATCGTCGTCACAGGCGAGACCGGTGCGGGTAAGACGATGGTACTGTCCAGCTTGCAGCTGCTGCTCGGTGCCCGCGCGGATGCGGCGCTCGTGCGCTCGGGCGCTGACCGTCTATCCGTCGACGGCATTTTCTCGGTGGGGGAGGAGGTTGCAGCACGCGTTGAGGAGAGCGGCGGCCTCGTCGAGGGGGGCGAGCTGATTGTCGGTCGTTCGGTGCGTGCTGCTGGGCGCTCCCGCGCGCACCTCGGATCGCGTCCCGTGCCGGCCTCGGTTTTGGCGGATATCGTCGGGTCGATGGTGACGATCCACGGGCAGGCCGACCAGATCCGCTTGACGGGGGAAGCCGCCCAGCGTCGTGCGCTCGATCAGTTCGGCGGCGAGGAGCATGCTGCTGCGCTCGAAGAGTACCGAGTCGCTTTCCGCTATGCGGTCGACGTCAAGCATCGCCTGGATTCGTTGCGCGGCGATGCGAGCGAGCGTGCCGAGGAGCTGGAGGATCTGCGTGCTGCCATCCGCCAGATCGAAGATCTCGATCCTACGATCGGCGAGGAGGAAGGCCTCGTTCGCGAGGCAGCGCGCCTGACGAACGTCGAGGACCTGCGTGCGTTGGTTGGCGTGTCTCTGGGGTATCTCAAGGGTGACGATCGGGGTGACTTTACCGGGGCGGTCGAGGCAACCCGGCACGCCTACGCGCAGCTTGATGACGCAGCCCGATGTGACGAGGCCGTGGCTGAGTTTGTGGGACGCGCGCGCAGTCAGGTGCTTGAGCTGGAAGCACTCGCTGATGACGTCTCAGCGTACCTGGCGCGCCTCGACGCGGATCCGGAGAGGCTGGCGCAGATTCACGCGCGACGGGCGGCCATCAAGGACGTTCTGCGCGGGCGCGCTGGCGACATAGAGGGTCTCCTCGCGTGGGCCGACGAGGCTCGCTGCCGCGTCGACGAGCTTTCTTCGCCGGTGTCCGATCCTGAGACTGTCGAACGTGAACTGGTGGCCGCTCAGGAGCGTGTGCTTGAGTGCGGGCGCCGCGTCACGCAGGCACGCATGCGTCTTGCGGCACAGCTCGCGGAAGGCGTGAACGAGGAGCTGCACGCCCTGTCGATGCCCGACGCGATGCTGCACATCGATTGTGAGCCGACGAAACCGACCTCCCATGGATGCGAGAACGTCGTCTTCCGGCTGCAGCCGCATCCTCACGCTCCCGCCCGTCCACTCGGACAGGGGGCCTCCGGTGGCGAGTTGTCCCGTGTCATGCTCGCATTGGAACTGATGTTGGGGCGCACTGAGGCCTCCTCGACGTTCATCTTTGACGAGATCGATGCCGGTATTGGTGGGCAGACGGCCACGGAGGTCGGCGCACGTCTCAAGAAGCTTGCGGAAACGCGACAGGTCATTGTCGTCACGCACCTGGCCCAAGTCGCGGCTTTCGGCGACCAGCACCTCGTCATCGAAAAGAACGACGGGACCACGAAGGTGCGTGAAGTCAGCGGCGATGAGCGTGAAGCTGAATTGACACGCATGATGGGTGGGGATCCGCACTCAGCTGCGGCGCGCCGCCACGCATCGCAAGTCTTGGCCTCTGCCGTGTCACAATCGCAGGGATGAGTGAGACACTTTCAAAGGAATCGAGCGCGCGCTCCGGGCGAATTCGCATTGACGACCGCCCCAAGCATCTGGCGACGCGCCTAGAACGCGGCGAAATCGCCGTCATCAACGTTGCGGACCTGGATCGCGAGAGCGCCGCGGCGCTTGTCGCAGCCGATCCCGTGGCCGTGCTGAACGCGCAGCCGTCTCTGACGGGACGCGCAGCCGCGCTGGGGCCTCGCCTCATCCTCGAGGCCGGCATCGTCCTCGTCGACGACCTGGGCCAGGACATTATGTCGCTGCGCGAAGGTCAAGAGGTGACGGTGACAGGCTCGAAGGTCCTCGTGGACGGCTCCGTTATCGCGACCGGATCCGTTGTGTCGTCGGACGACTTGGACGTCGACGTCGCCGACTCGTCCGCGCTTTTCGCCGGTGTCGACGCCTCCATTGAGGATTACCTGGCGAAAGATGGCGCCACAGTGCTGCGCGGAGTCGACGTACCCGAGCTCTCCGACCTTGGCAAGAAGCCGATTCTCCTCGTGACGGGCGCTGCCGACGCGAAGGCTGAGTTGCGTGCGCTTGCGCGTTGGCGATCCGAGGTCAGCCCGTTCGTGATCGCCGTCGACGGCGGAGCCGACGTGGCTCTGAAGGCCCGGCTGTCGCTCGACCTCGTCGTCGGCGACGCCGAACTCATGAGTGAGAAGGCGATCCGCAAGGCCCGTTCGTTCATTGTCCGCGTCGGAGGAGACGGTCTCGCGCCCGGCGCGGATCGACTCGACCGCATGGGCGTTGTTTACGAACGCATTGCCATGGCTGGCACCTCTCTCGACGCGGCTCTCGTTGTCGCCGCACATTCGACGGCACCCGCTGTCGTCACCGCCGGCGTGTCCTACGGGGAGGCGGAACTGGTTGACGCCGGCCGGGCACTGGTCGCCCCCGCATTCTTCTCGCGACTCGCGGTTGGCTCGCGCCTTATCGGTGCGCAGGCGGTTGCGGCTACCTTCCGCCCGCGCCCGCGCGGTTGGACGCTTGTCCTGCTCGCCGTGGTCGCACTGGCCCTGATGGGCGTTGCCCTGTGGTCGACCCCGTGGGGCAATGACCTACTGCACCCCGTTACTTCATTCTTCGACTCGCTGATGCACTCCGCAGGAGGAGCCCAATGATTAACTTCCGCTACCACGTTGTCTCGATCATCGGGATCTTCATCGCCCTGGCCGTTGGCGTCGTTCTGGGGGCAGGCCCGCTGCAGAGCCGTATCCAGGCCGGCGTCAGCTCGTCGGCTACTGCCTCGGCACCGGACCCGCTGCTGAGCGCTCGCGCCGATGCGGAGGCTGCCGGCCTCAAGGCTCTCGCATCTTCGACGCTTACTGCCTCGCTCAGCTCCGCCAAGGTTGCTCTCGTCGTCCTGCCCGGCGCATCTGACGACGACGTGGCCGCGATTCGTTCGACGCTGACCGATGCCGGCGCGAGCGTCGTCGGGCGTGTGACGCTGAGCGACAACTGGCAGTCCACCTCGATGAGCCAGTACCGCACGACACTGTCAACGACCCTGGCGTCGCATCTCGCTTCGGGGGCGGCCAAGACCGCTAGTGCCGATGGCGTCGTTGGCTATTCGATCGTCCAGGTGCTCACCACCACCGGAGCCGAGACCGACCTGCTGCGTCAGATTCTCACCGACGAATCCACGCCGATCATGACCGTTGACGAGGATGCGAATGGAAGCGCCACGGCGATCGTCGCGGTCGGACCACGCGCGCAGGCCACGGCCGTCTCCAACGCGACGCCCGCTGCGGCGACTCAGAGCCCGGATGCGTGGGTTGGCCTCGGTCAGGCCCTCGGTTCGACGAACGGCGTTCTTGTTGGCGACGCCTCCACCCGTGACGCGATGATCTCTCAGGTGCGTGCTAGTGGCGTCACCGTCACGACGGTTGACTCCGTTGGTACGACCCTCGCCGCCGTCGATACCGCGCTCGCGCTGTCGACGCCCGCGACGGGCGCCCGCGCTTTCGGTGTGGGTAACGGAGCACAGTCTGTCATCCCCAGCAACAAGTAAAGCGCGTCAATACGCGATGTGCCTCGTCGGCCCCCGCTGATCTGCAGAGATAGCGGGGGCCGAGTCATCGGTGGAGTGTTAGACTGGAGTTCCATGGTGAGTACTTCAATGCGTGCGGTGCGCGCGGAACATTCCATGACCAAGCACATTTTTGTGACGGGGGGTGTCGTCTCCTCCTTGGGCAAGGGCCTGACCGCCTCCAGCTTGGGCAGACTCCTTCGATCGCGGGGACTGCATGTGGTCATGCAGAAGCTCGATCCCTACATCAACGTCGATCCCGGCACGATGAACCCCTTCCAGCACGGCGAGGTGTTCGTGACGGAGGATGGCGCGGAGACCGATCTGGATATCGGCCACTACGAGCGCTTCCTCGACGTGAACCTGTCGGGTGCCGCTAATGCGACGACCGGCCAGGTGTATTCCACGGTGATCGCCAAGGAGCGCCGCGGCGAATACCTGGGCGACACGGTTCAGGTCATCCCTCATATCACCGACGAGATTAAGAACGTCATGCGTCGCCAGGCCCAGCCCGACGAGAATGGTGACCGTCCGGACGTCATCATCACGGAAATCGGCGGCACTGTCGGCGACATCGAATCGCAGCCGTTCTTGGAGGCGGCCCGTCAGGTGCGCCACGACCTCGGCCGCTCGAACGTTGCCTTCGTGCACGTGTCGCTTATTCCTTTCCTGCCCGCGGCGGGCGAGTTGAAGACAAAGCCGACGCAGCACTCCGTCAGCGCACTGCGATCGATTGGCATCGCGCCTGACGCGCTGGTGCTGCGCACCGATCGCGCGCTGCCTGAGGGCATCAAGTCGAAGGTAGCCCTCATGTGTGATGTCGACCCCGACGCGGTCATCGAGTGCGCCGACGTCGCCTCCATCTACAACGTGCCGCTGACGCTGTATCGCGAGGGCCTCGACGCCTACCTGGTCCAGCGCCTCGGATTGTCCTTCCGCGACGTCGACTGGAAGGAATGGAAGGAGCTCCTGGAGCGCGTGCATTCTCCCAAGCGCCGCGTTGAGGTTGCCCTGGTCGGCAAGTACATCGACCTGCACGACGCGTATCTGTCGGTGTCTGAGGCGATCAAGCACGGCGGCTTCGCACACAACGCTCGCGTTGACATCCGCTGGGTCGCCTCGGACACGTGCGAGACACCCGAAGGTGCTGCCCGCGAGCTCGCCGGCGTCGACGCGATCGTTGTCCCCGGAGGCTTCGGCATCCGTGGCATTGAGGGAAAGCTCGGCGCGCTGCGCTGGGCGCGCGAGCATCGTGTTCCGACGCTGGGGCTGTGCCTGGGCCTGCAGTGCATGGTGATTGAGGCCGCCCGTCATCTCGCTGGCATCACCGGGGCGTCGTCGACCGAAATGGATCCGGACACGACCGAGCCCGTCATCCACACGATGGCCGACCAACACGAGTTCGTCGATGGCAGCGGTGACATGGGCGGAACGATGCGACTCGGCGCATACCCCGCGGCTCTCGCCCCGAATTCGATTGTTGCCACCACCTATGGCGCGACGGAGGTCAGTGAGCGGCACCGCCATCGCTACGAGGTCAACAATGCCTACCGTGAGCGTCTCGAACAGGCAGGCTTGAAGGTGTCCGGAACCTCTCCGGACGGCTCACTTGTCGAGTTCGTCGAGCTTGATTCGAAGCAGCATCCCTACTATGTTGCAACGCAGGCGCACCCGGAGTTCAAGAGTCGTCCGACGCGCCCGCACCCGCTTTTTGCGGGGCTGATTGAAGCTGCGTTGAAGCGTCACGTCGGGCGTTATTCTTCGCGTTCGGATGAGAAGGAATAAGAGACGACATGCATTTTCTGCCGAACGAGCAGGTTCAGGCCATTGCGGATCAACCAAGCCCGCACGCGGTTGCGGCGAGCCAGGTCGTATGGAGCGGCCGCATCGTCGACATGGTCAAGGACCACGTCATTGTCGTCGAGGGGCAGGAACCCGTGGTTCGTGAATACACGCGCCACCCGGGTGCCGTTGCAGTGGTTGTGCTGCGCGGTGAGAGTGGGGGAGAGGAGATTCTCCTCGAACGTCAGTACCGTCACCCCGTGAAGGCCTTGCTGTGGGAGATTCCCGCGGGGTTGCTTGACATCCCCGGTGAGGATCCGCGCGTCGCAGCGCAGCGTGAGCTTGCTGAAGAGGCGGATCTGGTTGCGAAACGCTGGGATGTTCTCGTCGACTATTTCACCTCTCCCGGTGGCTCGACCGAGCCGCTGCGTATTTTCCTCGCGCGCGACCTTCGGGACGCCGACGAGGCTTTCGAACGTGAGGACGAGGAGGCGACGATGGAATACGCGTGGGTTGGCCTCGACGATGCCCTCACTATGGTGCTGGACGGGCGACTGCATAATCCGTCGGCCGTCATCGGTGTGCTCGCCACCCACGCTGCCCGCGCCCGCGGGTGGGCTGGATTGCGGCCCGTCAATGCCCCGTGGCTTCGCTCCTGATTACTCCGTAGGTCCTTAGTCCCGAAATTTGTGGGCCGTCCGACACTCCTAACGGCTTTTCGCAACGCCTATTTATCTAAATTGGCGTACACTCGTTCCCAGAGAAAAGCACACAGAGGCGCAGTAACGGAGCGTCGGAGCGGAGGACACGTGGCAGAAGAATCAGACGCCACTACTCGACAGCAGGTGCTCGATCTCATCGTCGAAAAGGGGCCGGTCACGGCCTCGTCGATTGCGAAGGTCCTGGGGCTGACGACGGCTGCCGTGCGGCGCCACATCACGCTCCTGTTGGACTCCAAGGAGATCGCCGAGCACGAGCCCAGTGCTCCGTCGAAGCGTGGTCGTGGCAGGCCCGCACGTCACTATGTCGCTACCGAACGGGCACACGTTCACCTTGCCGATGGATATTCCGACCTGGCTTCCAAGGCCCTCGGGTACCTTGGGCAGCTCGGTGGGAATGAGGCCGTCGAGTCTTTCGCTGCGGCGCGTTCGCGTGAGATCGAGCGGCGCTACGCCCCGATCGTGCGCGATGCGGGTTCAGATCCGCGGGTGCGTGCCCAGGCACTCGCCGATGCGCTGACGCAGGATGGCTACGCGGCCACTGTGCGTGACATCGGCGGTGGAACGCTTGCCGTTCAGCTGTGCCAGGGCCACTGCCCGATTCAACATGTCGCGGGGGATTTCCCGCAGCTGTGCGACGCCGAGACGCTTGCCTTTGGCAAGCTGCTGGACGTCCACGTCCAACGACTTTCCACGCTTGCTGGCGGAGGACACGTGTGCACCACCCACATTCCCGTGGGTATGCCCGTGATTCGCCCGGGAGCGCGGAACGTGCGACGCAAGTAGCACTTGGTTAAGAACGAGAGGTTGACACAACTATGACGCAGGCACCCGCCTCGGGCGCTGATGACCGTCGAATGACCGATGACGAGATCATCGAGTCGATCGGCGGTTACGAATACGGTTGGCACGACTCCGACGACTACTCGAAGGATGTCCCCACCGGAATTAACGAAGAAATCGTTCGCTTCATCTCTGAGGTGAAGGACGAGCCGCAGTGGATGCGGGAGCGCCGCCTGAAGGCGCTGGAACTGTTCGAACGCAAGCCGATGCCGGCGTGGGGCCCCGACCTGTCCCACGTGGATTTCGATGCGTTCAAGTACTACGTGCGCCCCACGGATCGTCAGGTCAACGACTGGGCAGACCTTCCCGAGGAAATCCGCGACACCTACGATCGCCTCGGTATCCCCGAGGCCGAAAAGTCGCGCCTGGTTTCCGGCGTCGCCGCTCAGTACGAATCTGAGGTCGTCTACCAGCAGATCCAGGAAGACCTGGAGCGTCAGGGCGTCATCTTTACCGACACCGACACCGGCCTGCGCGAGTACCCGGAGATTTTCGAGGAGTACTTCGGCAAGTGCGTGCCCGCAGGTGACAATAAGTTCTCCGCGCTGAACACCGCCGCCTGGTCCGGTGGTTCCTTCGTCTACGTCCCCAAGGGCGTCCACGTGACGATCCCGCTGCAGGCGTACTTCCGCATCAACACCTCGGCGATGGGTCAGTTTGAGCGCACGCTCATCATCGCCGACGAGGGCTCTTACGTCCACTACGTCGAGGGCTGCACCGCCCCGATTTACGACGAGAATTCCCTCCACTCGGGCGTCATCGAGATCTTCGTGAAGAAGGACGCTCGCGTGCGCTACACGACCATTCAGAACTGGTCGACGAACGTTCTCAACCTCGTGACCCAGCGTGCGATGGTGGAGGAAGGCGGCACCATGGAATGGGTCGATGGCAACATGGGTGCCGCGATCACCATGAAGTACCCGGCCTGCTTCCTCATGGGCGAGCACGCCCGTGGTGAGACGCTGTCCATCGGTTTCGCCGGCCCCGGCCAGCAGCAGGACACCGGCGCGAAGATGGTGCACATGGCACCCCACACGTCTTCATCGATCGTGTCGAAGTCCGTGTCCCGAGGCGGTGGCCGCACCTCCTACCGTGGCCTCGTCCAGGTCAACGCCCGTGCGCGTCACTCCAAGTCGAACGTGCTGTGCGACGCCCTGCTCGTCGACAAGATTTCGCGAACCGACACCTACCCCTACGTTGACGTGCGCACCGACGATGTCGAGATGGGCCACGAGGCCACCGTCACGAAGGTGAGCGCCGACCAGCTCTTCTACCTGATGAGCCGAGGCCTCGACGAGAACGAGGCCATGGCGACGATCGTCCGCGGTTTCGTCGAGCCGATCGCCAAGGAGCTGCCGATGGAGTACGCCCTCGAGCTCAACCGCCTCATTGAACTGCAGATGGAAGGATCCGTCGGCTGATGACGACCCCTAACACTATTGTCGACACCATGAACAAGGCCCACTCGCACGGGGCCGACGCCGAAAAGGCTCACCCGTCGCGCGCGGACCGTCCCACCTCGTTCAACCTGGACGACATTGCCGTGCCGCACGGACGCGAGGAAGACTGGCGTTTCACCCCGATGCGCCGCATCGAGCGCCTTTTCGAGCCTGCCAACTACGACGCAGGCGATGCACCCGTGACGGTTGACGCTCCCGCCTCGGTCGTCGTCGAGACCGTGAGCCGCGACGACAATCGCCTGGGCACTGTCCTGGCCCCCGGCGACCGCACCGCGGTCGTCGCGTGGAACGGCTTCGCGCAGGCGACCGTCGTTGAGATCCCGGCCGAGGCCGAGCTCGACGCACCCGTGCGCATCAACGTCGCAGACGTCGAAGGTACCCGTGCACAGCACCTCGTGATTCGTGCCGGTGCTTTCTCCAAAGCCACGGTCATTCTGTCGCACACCGGTTCCGCGCAGGCTGCGCTCAACCAGACCGTCGAGGTCGAGACGGGCGACAGCGCGAATTTGACCGTCGTGTCGCTGCAGGAATGGGACGATTCCGTTCTGCATGCCTCGAACCAGCGCCTGGCGCTGGGCCGTGACTCCAAGCTCACGCACATTGTCGTCAGCTTCGGCGGCGACCTCGTGCGCCTGTGCGCCGACACCGACTTCCGCGGCCCCGGTGCCGAGCTCAACATGCTCGGCATCTACTTCGCGGACGGCGGCCAGCACCTCGAGCACCGCGTGTTCGTTGACCACTCACAGCCCAAGTGCTTCTCGCGCGTCACCTACAAGGGTGCCCTGCAGGGCAAGGACGCGCACTCGGTGTGGATTGGCGACTGCCTCATCCGCGAGGCCGCCGACGGCACGGACACCTACGAGCTGAACCGCAACCTGGTGCTCACCGAGGGTGCCAAGGCGGACTCCGTGCCCAACCTCGAGATCGAGAACGGTGAGATCGAAGGAGCCGGACACGCGTCCGCGACCGGTCGTTTCGACGACGAGCAGCTGTTCTACCTGATGAGCCGTGGTGTTCCTGAGCACGAGGCACGCCGCCTGGTCGTGCGCGGCTTCTTCGCCGAACTGATCAACCAGATCGGCGTCCCCGAGGTGGTCGACCACCTCATGGCAACCGTCGAGGCCGAGCTGGCCAAGTCCCGTAACAACTGAGCTGTAAGGAATACATATGTCGACTCTGCGAATTAAGGATCTGCACGTCTCCGTCGAGACCGCCGAAGGCCCCAAGGAAATCCTCAAGGGCGTCAACCTCACCATCAACTCCGGCGAAATCCACGCCATCATGGGCCCCAACGGCTCCGGTAAGTCCACCATGGCCTACGCCCTGGCCGGCCACCCCGACTACGAGATCACCTCGGGCGAGGCGTGGCTCGACGACCAGCTCATCACAGAGATGAGCGTCGACGAGCGCGCCAAGGCAGGCCTGTTCCTCGCGATGCAGTACCCTGTCGAGGTCGCTGGCGTGTCCGTCTCTAACTTCCTGCGTACCGCCAAGACCGCGATCGACGGTCAGGCACCCGCCCTGCGCTCGTGGGTCAAGGAAATGAAGACCTCCATGGAGAACCTGCGCATGGACCCCGACTTCGCCGAGCGTGACGTGAACGTCGGCTTCTCCGGCGGCGAGAAGAAGCGCCTGGAGATCCTGCAGATGGAGCTCCTCAAGCCCTCCTTTGCCGTCCTCGACGAGACCGACTCCGGCCTCGACGTTGACGCTCTGCGCATCGTGTCCGAGGGAGTCAACCGCGTTCACGGCGAGACCGGCTGCGGCGTCATGCTGATCACGCACTACACCCGCATCCTGCGCTACATCAAGCCCAGCCACGTTCACGTCTTCGTCGACGGTCACGTCGCCGCTCAGGGTGGCCCCGAGCTGGCTGACGAGCTCGAAGAGAACGGCTACGACAAGTACCTGGGTCTCTGATCACGGTGTCCACGGATTTCACCGCCGCCGAGCTCGAGGCGATTCGCATCGATTTTCCGATTCTGAGTCGCCTCGGGCGCGGCGGCGCGCCCATCGCGTACCTCGACGCGTCTGCGACCTCGCAGAAGCCGGCCTGCGTCATCGACGCTGAGGCCGAGTTCTACCGCCACAGCAACGGCGCGGTTCACCGGGGTACGCACCTCCTCGGCGACGAAGCGACCGACGCGTTTGAGAGCGCTCGGGGGACCCTGGCCTCGTTCGTGGGCGTTGCGCCCGACGAGATCGTATGGACGAAGAATGCGACCGAGGCGATCAACCTCGTTGCGCTGTCCATCGCAAACGCGTCGCAGGGGATGGGAGGCGCGGAGTCTGCCGGCTTGCGCGTCGGACCGGGAGACCGCATCGTCTGCACCCGCGCCGAGCACCACGCGAATATCGTCCCGTGGCAGCAGCTGTGTGAACGCACGGGTGCAGAGCTCGCGTGGCTCGATCTGACGCCCGACGGCCGTATCGACCTGGAGACTCTCTCCGTCATCACGCCAAATACGCGGCTGGTCGCATTCACCCACGTATCCAACGTGACCGGTGCGGTTTCCCCTGTCGCGGCCGTGAGCGCGGCTGCCCGGGCCGTCGGCGCGCTGATCCTTCTCGACACATGCCAGTCCAGCGCGCATATGCCGCTCGACCTATCCACGCTCGACGTGGACTTTGCGGTATTTTCCTCCCACAAGATGCTCGGGCCCACGGGCGCCGGTGCCCTGTGGGGACGTCGTGCGCTTCTGGCTGCGATGCCGCCAGTCCTGACGGGCGGATCGATGATCGAATGGGTGACCATGGAGGAATCGACCTTCATGGCTCCGCCCGAGCGCTTCGAAGCAGGGTCGCAGCCCGTCGCACAGATCGCCGCCTGGTCGCAGGCCCTGCGCTACCTGTCGACACTCGGCATGGTCCGCGTGGAGGCCCACGAGCACGCGCTCACCTCCATGATGCTTGACGGCATCTCGTCGATCGATGGCATCAGAGTTCTCGGCCCCGACTCGGACGTTGATCGCATCGGCGTCGTTGCTTTCGCCGTTGACGGTGTGCATCCGCACGACGTCGGCCAGTTCATGGACTCCGTGGACGTGGCCGTGCGCGTCGGACACCACTGCGCGATCCCGCTCCATACGTTTTTCCAGGTGCGATCTTCCGCGCGTGCGTCGGTTGCACCGACGACCACCGCCGAGGAAATTGAACGCCTCGTTGATGGACTGTCGAAGGTGCGCAGCTTCTTCGGTCAGTAGAATTGCACGTGATCGTTGGGTATGAAAGGAAACCATGGGCAGTCTTGAACAGTTGTATCAGCAGGTCATCCTGGATCACGCTCGTGAAAAGCACGGCGCGGGCGATCCAAGCGGTATGGATGCCTCGTCGCACCAGGTCAATCCCACCTGCGGTGACGAGGTCACGCTGGGCGTGTCGCTCGATGGTGATCATCTCGCCTCCCTCCAGTGGGAAGGCGACGGCTGCTCGATCTCGCGTGCATCGCTGTCCATGATGACCGACCTGACCCAAGGCAAGTCCGCCGAGGAAATCGGCCGTCTCTACCGTGACATGGAAGTCATGATGCATTCGCGTAATCTGGGCGTCGACGATGAGATCCTCGATGACCTGGGCGACGCGGCCGCTCTCGAATCTACGTCGCAGTTCGCGAATCGCGTGAAGTGTGCCCTCCTGGGCTGGTACGCGCTCCGCGATGCAATGGCCAAGTCCGGCATCGATATTTCCACCGCGGGCGAGCCCGCTGAGCAGTAAAGGAACACCCATGAGTAACCCGATGGCTCAGTCTGAGCCCGTCGAGCAGCGCTTCGGAGCGCCCGCGCAGGAAGCGCCGGCCTCCGAGGTGCCCTCCCGTCAGATTGACGGCACCGACGTCATCGAGCAGGGCACGCTTGCAGCCGAGAACGTTCTCGAAGCCCTCAAGGACGTTATCGACCCCGAGCTCGGCATCAACATCGTCGATCTCGGCCTGGTTTACGGCGTCGTCATCGGTTCCGAGAACCAGGTGCGCCTCGATATGACCCTGACGTCGGCCGCCTGCCCGCTGACCGATGTCATCGAGCGCCAGGCGCAGACGATTCTGTCTGGCGTGACCGACGAGGTCCAGATCAACTGGGTCTGGATGCCGCCGTGGGGTCCCGATCGCATCACGCCCGATGGTCGCGAGCAGCTGCGTGCCATTGGTTTTAACGTCTGATGGCCGCATGACGCGAATCCCCCGGAAGCGTGAGCTTTCGGGGGATTTGTGCTGTGGGTGATCAGCACCGCGTTGATGGTCGTCTGATCCTCGGTTATCAAGGGAAACGAAGAATCGCGCGCCGCAGACGGGCGCTACGCGCGGCCGAGCATCTCGCGCACGACCTGGGCGACCTTGCGACGCAGGATCTTTCCCATCTGGTTGCGCGGCAGTTCGGCGATGACGACCAGCTGGCGGGGGAGAGCGTAGTGGGCGATGGTCTTTTCCGCCCAGGCGCGCACTTCCTCAAGAGTCAGTGGTGCATTGCCGTCTTCCATGATGATCGCGGCGGCAACCTCTTCGGTTGCATCGTTCACGGGAACCCCGACAACAGCGACATCGGACACTGCCGGATGGGATCGGATCGCTGCCTCGACCTGGGAGGGGTAGACGTTGAACCCTCCCGATAGAATCAGTTCCTTTTTGCGGTCAGCCATCGAGATGAAGCCGTCGCTGTTGACCCCGATGTCACCGGTCTTGAACCACCCCTCGGAGGTGAAGACGCGCGCACTCTCCTCGGGTGCGTCCAGGTATCCGTCGAACACCTGCGGGCCACGCACGATGATCTCGCCGGGCTGCCCGTCATCGACGTCGACCGTATCGTCCTCGAGAGAGACAAGGCGTAGCTGCGTCGACGGGAACGGTACGCCAAGGACACCGTGGCGGCGCTTGTCCGACAGGGGAGCGCCCGTCAGGACCGGCGCGGTTTCCGAAAGGCCATAGCCTTCGACGATCATGCCACCCGTGGTTTTCTCCCAGTCATCTGCAAGCGTGGTTGAGAGAGGCATAGCTCCGGCTACCGCGTATCGGATGGAGGTGATGTCGGCATTTGTCTTGTGAGCCTGACGCAGGATGCGCTCGAACATCGGAGGAACGCCGACGAAGAAGGTGACCGGGCGACGTTTGTGTGCGTCGAGAGCCATCTGCGCGTCGAATTTCGGCAGCAGAACCTGGGTGGCAGCCTTACGCACCGAGGCGCACAGGAAGAACGTCAGACCGAAGGCATGGAAGTAGGGAAGTAACGAGAAGAACGTTTCGGCGCCCTCGTGCAGCTTCCACACCCAGAACATGCACTGGTTGACGTTGACCCCGATATTGCGGTGGGTGAGCGGCGCGGACTTCGGCACACCGTTGGTGCCCGAGGTGTGCAGGATGACCGCGCGGTCATCGCCTGTGGGCAGCGGATGGTTCGGATCAATCGGCGCGGACGAGGCCGTGGCGCGGTCCCAGGAGCGCGTCTGCGAGGGGACGCAGCCACGCAACTGATTGCGAGTCCGCCGCGCGCGTGCGACGGGCAGTCGAAGAAGCACACGCTGTGACATCGGCATACCGTGCGAAATATCCACCGTGAACACAGTGTCGAGAACATCGAACGGATACGCATCCACGCACTTTTCCCACACGATCGCCACCTTGCCCCCGTGGCGCGCCAGCTGTCCTGCGATCTCCGATGCCGGAGCGAGTGGATTATGCTGCGCGGCGATCGCCCCAATACGCATGCACGCGTAGAAGGCAACAAAAGCCTGCGGGCAGTTCGGCAGGGCGATGGCCACCGTATCACCGGGCCCGACCCCGGCCTCGTGCAGAACCTGCGCAGCCTTTTGGACCTGATCGCGCACCTGTGCGTACGTGGTCGTTGCCCCGAAGTAGTCGAGCGCGATGCGATCGGGATACAAGCGGGCAGCATCGTCCAACAGGGTGTACAGCGACTCATCAGGCACGGGCACCTCATAGGGGACCGCGTCGTACATGTCGTGAGCCTGCTCGACGATGCTGCGTGTCATGACTTCCTCCTGCGAATGGGCGCACTCAATTGTACCGAGCCGCAGGTCCGCTCACACCCGAGGAACGCTCCAGGTGTCGCACGTCGAGATATCGCCGGAATCGAGTCCGCGCTGCAGCCAGGTCGCGCGCTGGTCCGCGCTGCCATGCGTCCACGTCTCTGGGGTCGAGGACCCCTGGTACTTCTCCTGCAGACGGTCATCCCCGATCGCTTGAGCGGTCTGAAGCGCACCCATAACCTGATCGGCCGTCGGAGTCTTCAGGAATGGGGTATCGGTCGACGGATCCGGGGTAGTTGATGCCCAGTGCATCCACACGCCCGCGTAGCAGTCGGCCTGGAGCTCGCTGCGCACGCCCGCGCCCTGTTCGCCCGACTCACGGGTGTCGTGCGCACGGAAGACACCCTGGATGTTCTGGATGTGGTGTCCCCACTCGTGGGCCACGACGTATTCCTGCGCGAGCACGGAATCGGAGGCACCGTATGTGGAGACCATGTCGTCGAAGAACCCGAGGTCGAGGTACACCGTCGAATCTGCGGGGCAGTAGAACGGACCCACGGCACTCGTCGCGTTACCACACGCGGTGGAGACGGAGTTCGTGAAGATCTGGAAATCGGGCAGCTGGTACGCGACGCCCGCATCCTGGGCGGACAGCTGGGTCTTCCACACCGCGTCGAGGGACTGCGCAGTGGCGACCATGCGGCACTCAACGCGAGTGTTGGCGTCCTGTCCCGTCTGGCAGGTGGACGTGTCGACAGTCGACGAGGAGGTCGGCGACGTGTCGGAAGACGTCGACAGCAGGCCCGTCAGATCGATGCCGGTGAAGTAGGAGAACCCGAGGATCAAGAGAACACCGAGCAGCGAGCCACCGCCCGCACCTGCGATCTTCCGCCCCGCGCCGGACGTGCCAACGCGCGAGGGATCCAAACGGATGTTGTCATTGAAACTCATGGTTGCTCCACACTATCAGCGGCGGCGCCCGGCCTCGTAACGGCCAAGCATGTCGGAACGGAACTCGTCAAAGCACCCGTCGATGATCGATGCGCGGATTCCATCGACGAGACGCAGTGTAAACCACTCGTTGTGAATGGTCGCGAGCGTCGCCGACAGGATCTCCTTCGCCTTAAACAGATGATGAATGTACGCGCGGGTGTAGTGGGTGCAGGTGTAGCACCCGCAGCCCTCGACGAGCGGCGTGAAATCCCTCTTGAAGCGTGCATTCGTGATGTTGAAACGCCCGTCGGGCGTGTAAATCGCGGCGTTGCGTGCGACGCGCGAAGGATTGACGCAGTCGAAGGTGTCTGCACCGGCTGCGACGCCTGCGAACAGGTCCTCAGGCTCGGAAATGCCCAGGAGGTGACGCGGACGATCCTCGCCCAGTTCCTCACACACCCACGAGACGATCGTCCCGAGGTTTTCCTTCTCGAGGGCACCACCGACGCCGAATCCGTCGAAGCGCTGGCCGTCGACCTCCATGTCCGCCATCGTGCGTGCGGCCGCTCGACGCAGGTCCTCCCACTGGGCACCCTGGATGACACCCCACAGCTGCTGATACGGCTTGTGAGCACGTTCCTCGGTGAGGCGCTTGTGCTCGGCGAGGCATCGGGCTGCCCACGCGTGGGTGCGCTCGAGGGATTCCTCCTGGTAGGAGCGCGGGTGCAGCAGGCTCGTGAGCTCATCGAAGGCAAACATGATGTCGGAGCCGAGCTGGTGCTGGATCCCCATCGACACCTCGGGGTTAAAGCGATGCTTCGTGCCGTCGATGTGGCTGGAGAAGATCACGCCGTCGTCGTCGACGACCGCGTTCGAGGCCTTGATGGCCTGCATCTGAACGGCGGGGTCTGTTGGGTCGGCCTTCCCGGAGAACTCCTGGGACAGGACCTTCTTGAAGCCGGCACCGAGAGACAGGACCTGGAATCCGCCGGAATCGGTGTAGGTGGGGCCGGCCCAGTTCATGAAGGAGGCGAAACCGCCAGCCTCGTCGACGATGTCGGATCCCGGCTGCAGGTACAGGTGGTAGGCGTTGGCCAGGACGGCCTGGGCACCCAGCGCCCGGACCATCTCGGGGGTGAGAGCCTTGACGTTCGCCTTCGTGCCCACGGGAATGAACGCGGGAGTGCGAATGATGCCGTGCGCCGTGTGAATGACGCCCGTGCGCCCAAGCCCACGCTCGATGCCCAGGCGGGTGCCGACCTCGAACCCGCGGTCGGGGCGGTGGCCACCGGACGAGGCCGGGGCGTGGAAGGGTGCGATCTCCTCGGGCGAGGGGGCGCGGAGCCAGTTGTCGTTCATCGGTCGAACACCTCGTCCTTGTGCAGGCCCTCAACGCGGCGGATCGTAGCGATCACCGGGTAGGTCACGGGCAGGAGGACGACTTCGAGTAGCACCTTGTAGAAGTAGCCGGTGACGGTGTAGTTGATGAAGTTGCCCAGCGTCATCTCGCCGTAGAAGAGAATCGTGCAGAACAGGATAGTGTCAGCGGCCTCGCCGACGATCGTCGAGCCGATGAGTCGAGCCCACAGGTGCTTGGAGCCCCAGCGTCGACGGATCCACACGAGCACGTAGGAGTTCAGCAGCTGGCCCGCCAGGTAGCCAACAAGCGATGCCAAGACCGCGCGCCATACGACGCCCAGAACCGCCGCGAAAGCCTCCTGGTTCTCGTAGTCGGGGGCCGGCGGCAGGTACTGGACGATGAAGAAGGTGAGCGAGGCCAGGAACGAGGCCACGAAGCCCATGATGATGACCCGCCGGGCGCGGGCAAAACCGTACACCTCCGAGAGCACGTCACCGATGATGTAGGTCAGAGGGAAGAGAATCGCACCCCCATCGAAAATCAAATAGTGGGTGGATGAACCCACCATGAACGCCTTCGTCGCGGCGATATTGGAAATAAGAAGCAACGCGACGAATGCGACCGAAATGATGTCGAGGGCGCGCGCGGGGCGCGCCGATCCAGACGGAATCGGGCTATCTGACATGGGCGGAAATCCTTACAAAAGTGTGTGCGGGATGGTTATATGCACCACCCATTGTGCCTGCAACACGCACGATGTCGCCCAACAGGGCACTCCATTGGCCGGGTTGATTCGCCCACAACGGTCCCTCCCTCTACTCTTGGAGCGTGATTAACGTCCAGGATTTTTCGTTGCGCATTGGCCCCCGCGAGCTCGTCAACCACGCGAGCTTCCGTATCGACAAAGGCATGTGTATCGGCCTCGTCGGCCGAAACGGCGCGGGTAAGACGACGACGATGAGGCTGCTCGCGGGCGAAGGCGACCGCGGAGGGGCCGCCGAATACACCGGCACAATCTCGTCGAATGGTACGGTCGGCTACCTGGCGCAGGACACACACGTGGGTGATCCGTCGATGAAGGCCCGTGACCGTATCATCTCCGTGCGCGGCATCGACTCCATCATCGCGCGCATCCGCAAGGCCGAACACGAGATGTCAACGACCGAGGGCGGCCGTCAGCAGCGCGCCATGGAACGTTACGTGAAGCTCGACCAGCAGTTTACGAACTCCGGCGGCTGGGCAGCCAACGCCGAGGCGGCCCAGATCGCGCACTCGCTGGGGCTTGAAGACCGGGTGCTCGATCAGACCCTCGATACCCTCTCCGGCGGTCAGCGACGCAGGGTCGAACTCGCCCGCGTGCTGTTCTCGAACGCAGACGTATTGCTCCTCGACGAACCGACGAACCACCTCGATCACGACTCGATCGTTTGGCTCCGCGACTGGATCAAGACCTTCCCCGGCGGGGTCATGATCATTTCGCACGACGTCAAGCTGCTGGGCGACACCGTCAACCAGGTCTTCTACCTCGATGCAAACCGCGCGCAGATCGACATCTATCACCTTGGCTGGTCGGCCTACCTCAAGCAGCGCGAGGAGGACGAGCGTCGTCGCCGCAAGGAACGCGCGAACGCGTTGAAGAAGGCCGAACACCTCAAGGCTCAGGGGGAGAAGATGCGCGCGAAGGCGACGAAGGCCATTGCCGCACAGCAGATGCTGCGCAGAGCCGAAGAGCTTTTCGCCCAAGCGGGTTCAGAGATCGTCCAGGACAAGGTCGCGCGCCTACGCTTCCCCGACCCGATGCCGTCGGGCCGCGTTCCCCTGACCGCTGAAGGGCTGTCGAAGTCCTACGGCTCTCTCGAAGTGTTCACAGGCGTAGACCTTGCGATTGATCGCGGTTCCAAAGTCGTCGTCCTCGGCCTCAACGGTGCCGGAAAGACGACGCTCCTGCGGCTCCTGTCCGGCATCGAGGAGCCGGACTCCGGTCGCGTCGTGCCCGGGCACGGCCTCAAGCTCGGCTACTACGCCCAGGAGCATGAGACACTCGACGAGACCCGCACGATCCGCGAAAACATGGCTGAGGCGGCTCCCACCCTCGACGACACCCACGTGCGCAACATTCTCGGCCAGTTCCTCTTCCAAGGCGACGACGTTGAAAAGCCCGTGTCCGTGCTCTCCGGCGGTGAGAAGACACGACTCGCCTTAGCGACACTCGTCGTCTCGGGCGCAAACGTCCTGCTTCTCGACGAGCCGACCAACAACCTCGATCCTGCATCACGCGAAGAGATCCTCGCTGCCCTACGTGACTACGAGGGCGCCGTCATCCTCGTGACGCACGACCCCGGTGCCGTCACGGCGCTCAACCCAGAGCGCGTCCTGCTGTTGCCTGACGCCGATGAGGACCTGTGGGACGACAGCTACCTCGATCTCGTTACCCTCACCTGACGGCGCTACCTCGGTCGCTTCACGGCAGGTACGACAAAGGCCGGGACTGGAACACACCAGCCCCGGCCTCGTCGTGAGGAACTCACAGAACCTTGGAGAAGAACTCCTTGGTTCGCTCCGACTTCGGGTTATCGATCACCTCGGAGGGAGCTCCGGCCTCGACGATGACGCCGCCATCCATGAAGACGACCTGGTCGGCGACCTCGCGGGCGAACCCGATCTCGTGGGTGACAACCGCCATCGTCATACCCGATGCGGCCAGGTCCTGCATAACCTGGAGCACCTCACCGACGAGCTCGGGATCGAGCGCTGAGGTCGGCTCATCAAAGAGCATGATCTCGGGATCCATGGCGAGCGCACGCGCGATGGCAACTCGTTGCTGCTGGCCACCCGAAAGCTCCGCCGGGTAATGGTCCGCGCGATCAGCCAGACCGACGCGATCAAGCAGCTCGAGAGCCTGGGCGCGCGCCTCGCCCTTCGAACGCTTGAGGACCTGAATGGGTGCCTCCATGACGTTTTCCAGCGCCGTCTTGTGCGGGAAGAGATTGAAGCGCTGGAACACCATGCCGATACGAGAACGCTGAGCAGCGATCTCCTTATCGTGGCGCTCGTGCAGCACGCCGCTGCCGTCCTCGAAGTAGCCGAGCAGCTCACCGTCGACGTACACGCGGCCGGCGCTAATGTCCTCGAGCATGTTCAGGCAGCGCAGGAGCGTCGACTTACCCGAACCCGAGGGGCCGAGGATGACGCAGACCTCGCCGGAAGCGATGTCCAGGTCGATACCCCGCAGGACATGCAGGTCGCCGAAGAACTTGTGGACTCCGCGAACGGAGACCATGGGCGTCGTCGTGGTCGTCATGGGGTCACATCCATAAACTTAAGCTTGGTGGCCGTGGACTCGTGATCGTCATCGGAGGGAGACGATGTGGGGGAGTGGGCGCTGGCGTTCTCGCGACGCTCGAACCCCTTGCCGTAGTACTTCTCGATGAAGGACTGAATCCACATCAGGAGGCTCGTGATGACGAGGTACCAAATCGCAGCCGCAATCAGGAGCGGTACGGGAGCGAATGTCGCCTGGCCGCGCTGACGCGCGATGAACGTGAGTTCGAGAGTGAAGGGTATTGCTGACACCAGGGACGTCGTCTTGAGCATCGAAATCGTCTCGTTGCCGATCGGCGGTACGATCACGCGCATCGCCTGGGGCAGGATGATGCGACGGAAGATCGTTCCGCGCGGCATTCCCAGCGCGGTGGCAGCCTCCCACTGGCCCTTCGACACGCTCAGCAGGCCCGCACGCATGATCTCGGCGAGGTATGCGCCTTCGTTCAGGCCCAGTCCGATGAACGCCATCCAGAACGGCGTGAAGTACGTGGCCGTATCAAAGGTCAGCTCCCAGCCCAACAGCGAGCCGAGGAACGGTACGCCGAAGGAGAGCTTCGGGTAGAGCGTGGGCAGCAGTGACCAGAAAATCAGCTGCGTGTAGATAGGGGTTCCGCGGAAAAACCATATGTAGGCCATCGCCACCCATCGCAGGACCGGATTCACCGACTGACGCATGATCGCCATCGTGATGGCGAGAGCGGTGCCCACCACCATCGCGAGGATCGTCAGGATGATCGTGAAGAGCACGCCCTGCATGATCGAACGCGAGAACAACCACTGGAACACGACCTGCCACTGGAAGTTTTCGTTCGTCACCAGCGCATGGACTGCCATTGCCGCGAGGATTGCCACGACGATCGCGCTCGCCCACCTCCCCGGGCGGGGGACCGGCTTTGCGTCGATCAGCTCAACGCCGTCTTTGATGGTAGCCATGAGATCCTCAGTCGTTCGTCGCCGGGTTCAGCTCGGCGGTGGTCAGTGCCGCGTTTTCGGCACCGTACGTGGCCAGAATGTCCTTCAGGTAGCCGTTGTCCATCAGGTATTGCATGGCCTTCTGGACAGCTTGCGTCAGCTGCGCGTCGTTCTTGTTGATGGCCACGCCCTGCGGGGCGGACTCGACGACGTCGCCGACCTGCTCGATCTTGCCGCCGGACAGGTTGGTGGTGTAGCCGATGACTGTGGAGTCTGCGAAGGTGGCGTCGTACTGGCCGCCGATAACCTTCGTGGTGATGTCAGTCTGCAGGTCGTGCGGCATGATCGTGATCTTGTCCTTGCCGTCGGCGACGCACTTCTCCGACAGCTCGTTCGCGTAGTCTTCCTGCGCGGTGCCGGTCTGCACGCCGATCGTTGTACCGCAGGGGTCGGTCGGATCGAAGTTCTTCGGGTTGCCCGCTGCAACGCCGTACGCGGAGCCCACCTGAACGTAGGAGATCAGGTTTGCCTGCTCCTCGCGTTCGGAGGTGATCGTGAAGGAGGAGATGCCCACGTCAAACTTGGTGCCCAGAGCGGGAATGATGGTGGGGAACTCCGCGTGGTTGGTGGTTCCCTCGTTCAGGCCCATGACCTTGGCAAGCGCCTTGTTGATGTCGACGTCATAGCCCTGAGGAGTCTGCGAATCATCACCGAGGAACTCCGCGGGCGCGTAGTCGGCGGAGGCACCGTTACGCAGCGTGCCACGTTCCTTGACATCGTCGGGAACCAGGGCGGCGATTTCGTCGACGGTCGGGATCTTCGACACGTCGTACGAGGCCGTGGTTGCCGCTGCCGTGGAGTTGTCCGTTCCGCTCGTCGACGAGCTGGTCGACGTCGGGTCTGCGCAGGCGGCGAGGGGGAGAGCAGCAGCGGCTGCGAGGACGATGAGGGCGTGTGCCTTCGAGATTGTCATGATGTGCCTTCCGATGGGAGCGGGCTTCAGCCCGTGATTGCTACTATTATGCACCCATATGCATCGTGATGCATATTATGCGCTACATGTCACGAGTCAGTTGACGCTCGGATTGAGTGTGGCGGTCGTCAGTGCTGCATTCTCAGCGCCATAGGAGGCCAAAATATCGTTCAGGTAGCCATTGTCCATGAGGTACTGCATGGCCTTTTGGACAGCCTCAGTGAGCTGTGCATCAGCCTTTGCGACTGCGACGCCCTGAGGGGCCGACTCGAAGGTGTCGCCCAGCTGCTCGATCTTTCCGGCAGACTGTGCGCTCGTGTAGCCAATGACTGTCGAGTCCGCGAGGGTTGCGTCGTACTGGCCGCCGATCAGCTTGGTGGCAATATCCGTCTGCAGCTCGTGAGGCATGACCGTGATCTTGCTCTTGCCGGCTGCGACACACTCGTCGGAGAGGGTCGCCGCGTATTCTTCCTGAGCCGTGCCGGTCTGAACCGCGATTGTCGCTCCGCACGGATCGGATGGGTCGAAATTCTTCGGATTGCCTGCGGCGACGCCCCAGGCGGATCCGACGTTTAGGTAGGACACCATGTTGACCTGCTGTTCACGCTCGGAAGTAATGGTGAACGAGGAGATGCCGACGTCGAACTTCGTGCCCAGTGCGGGGATGATCGTCGGGAACTCAGAGTGCTTTGTATCTCCGCCGTTCAGGCCCATGACCTTGGCGAGCGCTTTGTTGATGTCGATGTCGTAGCCGATGGGGGTCTGCCCATCGGTATCCATGTATTCTGCGGGCGCGTATCCGGTAGACGCTCCGTTACGCAGGGTGCCCCGCTTCTTGATGTCGTCGGGAACAAGTGCTGCAATCTCGTCGACGGTTGGGATCGATGAGACGTCGTAATGCGAGGTGGTCGACGTGGTCGCCCCCGTCGTCGCATCGGCGGTGCTTGTGCTCGTCGTCGGGTCTGCGCATGCGGCCATGGCAGCCGTAGTGCTGGCCAGGGTGAGTGCGGCGAGAATCTTCTTGGTGTGCATGATTATGTTCCTCGGTATCCGTGATTCGTTCGATATTGCGTAATGAATATGCAAGCATGTGCATACTATGCATGTCGAATGAGTCTCGGATCGTGGATACACAAGTGGGCAAGCACTACGTGCTTGCCCACTTGAAAAAGCTCAGTTACCGCGAAGCGCGCGGCGTGACGGCTTGGCGCGCAGGGGGTCGATGCCCTTCGGAATGGGGGGCTCACCCGAGCGGAGAGCGTTGATGCGCGCAGAGACCTGGGGGACTTCCTCGGGGGTCAGCACGTTCTTCAACTTGCGCAGCTCGCGCTGCAGATCCTTCAGAGCAATCTGCCCCTCATCGTGCCCCACCTGGATCTGGTGAACAGGAACGTTGCGCATGACCTTGGCGACGCGCTTCGTCTCGGTCTGGAGGAGGGGGCGGACGCGGGACGTGGGGCCCTCGGAAATGAGAACGACACCGGCGCGGCCAACGATGCGCCACACGAGGTCCTGTTCGCGAGTGAACGCCACCGGCTGCTCGGGAATCACCCAGCCGCGCTGAATCTGGGACAGTGCAACCTTCACGGCGCCAGCCGTATCCTCAACCTGCGAGTACAGTGCACGGCGCGTCAGAATGCTCAGTAGCAGGAGGGCTGCGGTGAACGAGCCCATAATGCCGACGACAAGCCAGCCAATGAACGACATGTTGGTCAGCCAGGCCACCAGCATGAAGACGGCGATCACCGCAGCGGCTGTTCCGAGGAGCATCCACGGAAGTGCCGGGTAGGTGCGTTTGGTCAGTCGGTACGCGTCGAGGACGTTCTGGTAGAAGCGCCTCTTGCCGGGGGGATTCGATTCACTCATAGCCTCATTATTGTACGTGCAATTGATGATCGAAAGTCCACCCGTCCGATCAGGCACTTTATGAAATGAGTTGCATCACATTGCCTGGCTCTGGACAATGTCGGTATGAACATTGGCGGTTACGACGTTGGCCAAATCTTCCATATCGGAGCGACGGGCCCCGTGTGGCGTACGCGCACGGATGCGGGTGAGGCGCTGTTGTCGCTGCGCGCTGCCGGAGATGGAGAGCGGTGCCTCGAGCGGTGGAAGGCATGGGCCTCGATCACGTCACGACACGTTGTCGCCCTGCGCGATGTTGCGCGATCAGATGATGGCCGCTGGGCAATCGTCTACGACTATGTGGCGGGGCGTCCCCTTGACGCGGAAATTGGATCGCCCGACCTGCGTCCCATCGCGACACGCCGCCAGATCATCGAAGGAGTTGCTGCCGGGGTCAGTGCTTTGCACAGTGCTGGAATCGTCCATGGGGATCTCACTCCCTCCAACATCATCGTGACACCATCCGGGCGTGCGGTCATCATCGATCTCATCGACGAGTTGGGAGAGCACGACGGAACCCCCGGGTGGAGCCAAGGGCTCAGTGGGCAGGGGGCTGATCGCGCGTGCCTGCGTCAGCTCGCGCACCTTCTGCACATGGACGAGGCATTGGCTCAGCTTGGCTTTGACGAGCGCAACGATTGTCGTACAGAGGCAACACCCATCGTTGACGATCCTATCGAGCATCCGATTTCGCGTGAGCCCGTGGATCCCGAGCGTGTGATTGCTGACCTGCGCGCGGCTGCACTGCGCGAAGATACCCTCATCGAGGGTCGGTCTGAGCATGCAACTGTGTCGGCTTCGCCTGACAAACATGGCCGAACTCAGTCCCGGCAGCATAGCCGTCGCCGAGCGTTGGGCGTCCTTGCTGTGGGGCTGGCGGCGATCGTTGCGGGCGTGTCCATCATGGCCTACGGCTTGCTGCGCAGCGGTGTAAGCGGTGGCCAATCGGAAGTATCTGTCCACAGCGATCCCTCGCAGTCGCCCGAGCAGTCAGCCGGTAGCGCGTGCGATGTTTCCGCGCTCTCGGAGACGATTAACCGCGCGATCCGCACGCGCGACGAGGCCGTGGTGGCCGGTGATCCAACGGCTCTCGAAAGTGTTCTTGGCGGCGAGCTGCTCGATCAAGACAAGACGCGCATCGCAACGATGCAACGCGATGGAGTGCGCGTCGCGCAGTTGTCCTCCCAGATCGATAACGTGTCCGTGTTGGCCTGTGAGCCGGGAGCTATCGATGTCGGCGCAACGCTGACGGTTCTCGCCTCGGAAACATGTCGAGCGGGAACGTGTGAGGCAAGCGCGGAGCCGCAAGCGACCGACCTTCGCGTGCGCGTCGATCCCGTGTCAGGAAAGGTCGTGAAGGCAGAGCCCGCTGATCAGCAAAGTGGTGCGGCGCAATAGCGCCAGACAACTGTGTGGCTGACCAAGTAACACTGATGGGGTGGGCCTCATGCGAGGCCCACCCCATCAGCGTTCGGTGAGGATCAGAGTCCGAGGTCGGCCTCGAACGCACCCTCCTCCAGGCGCTTCTTCACGTCCATGAGGAAGCGCGACGCATCCCCGCCGTCAATCAGGCGGTGGTCGTAGGACAGCGCCAGGTAGACCATCGAGCGAATCGCGATGACGTCAGCGCCGTCGGCACCCTTCATCACGACCGGACGCTTCACGATCGTGCCGACACCCAAGATCGCGGTCTCCGGCATGTTGAGGACCGGCGTATCGAAGAGCGCGCCACCCGAACCGGTGTTGGTCACCGTGAACGTCGAGCCGGACAGCTCGTCGGGGCCAATCTTCGAGTCGCGAGTACGAGCAGCCAGATCATTGATCGACGCAGCGATGCCGGCGATGTCCTTGTCCCCGGCGTTCTTGATCACCGGGACCAGCAGACCGCGCGGCGTGTCAACGGCAATGCCCACGTGCTCGTAGTCGAAGTACGTGACCTCCTTGTCGTTGATGGTCGCGTTGATCTTCGGGTGGTAGGCGAGAGCCTCCGTCGCGGCCTTCACGAAGAAGGGCAGGAAGGTCAGCTTGGTGCCGTACTTGGCAAGGAACGCATCCTTCGAACGCGCGCGCATAGCGGCAACCTTCGTCACGTCGACCTCGATGACCGTGGTCAGCTGAGCCGCGGTCTGGAGCGACTCGACCATGCGGCGCGCGATCGTCTGGCGCAGGCGGGTCATCTTCTCGGTCGTTCCACGCAGCGGCGAAGGCTCGCGGACAGCGGCGGCCGGTGCGGCGGGAGCGGCAGGGGCGGTCGGTGCGGCGGGAGCAGCAACGGCAGCGGCGGCAGCGGCGGCAGCGGCGGCAGCCTCGATGTCCTCGCGGCGGATACGGCCGCCAACACCGGTGCCCGACACGGACGCCAGATCGACGCCAAGTTCACGGGCGAGCTTGCGCACGATGGGAGTGACGTAGGCGGAGCCGGTGACGGCGACGGGGGTTTCAACAACCGGAGCAGCAGCAGCCGTCTGTGCCAGCGTCGACGCGTTCGGGAACGGGTCAACCGGAGCGGCCGGTGCGGCGGGAGCAGCAGGCGCCACGGGTGCCGCCGGAGCGACCGGTGCTGCAGGAGCAGCAGGCGCCACGGGTGCCGCCGGAGCGGCGGGAGCCGCGGGGGCAGCAGGCGCCGCCGGCGCCGCAGCCTGCACAACGGGAGCAGCAGAGGGAGCCGACGAAGAAATGATCGCGACAACGGTGCCGACCTCGACAGTCTCGTCCTCGGGAACGCGGATTTCTGCCAGGAAACCAGCGACGGGGGAGGGGACCTCGGAGTCGACCTTATCCGTGGACACCTCGAGCAGCGGCTCGTCGGCGTCAACGGCATCGCCTACGGACTTCAGCCACGTGGTGACGGTGCCCTCGGTGACGGACTCGCCCAGAGCGGGCATACGAACCTCGGTACCCTGTGCGGGGGCGGCGGCAGGAACGGCAGCGGGAGCCTCGACGGGAGCCGCAGCAGGCGCAGCCGGAGCCTCCACGGGAGCAGCCGCGGGTGCAGCCGGGGCTGCCGACGCCTCAGACGCGTCACCAATACGAGCGATTTCGGTGCCGACCTCGACGGTCTCGTCCTCGGGGACCAGGATTTCCAGCAGGACGCCGGCCACGGGGGAGGGGACCTCGGAGTCAACCTTGTCCGTGGACACCTCAACGATGGGCTCGTCGAGCTCGACGGTGTCGCCGACCTGCTTGAGCCACGTGGTGACGGTGCCCTCGGTGACGGATTCGCCCAGAGCGGGCATGGTCACTGAAGTTGCCATGTGTGTTCTCCTATTAAAAAATTTCGGTCAGTTGTGGACGTGGAGCGGCTTACCTGCCAGCGCCATAGCCGCTTCGCCGAGCGACTCGTTCTGGCTGGGGTGTGCGTGGATCAGGGAAGCGACGTCGGAGGGGTACGCCTCCCAGTTCACCATGAGCTCGCCCTCACCAATCTGTTCGCCGATGCGCGCGCCGATGCCGTGGAAGCCCACGATCGGACCGCCCTCAACCGAGACCAGCTTGATGATGCCCGATGTGGCCAGGATAGACGACTTTCCATTGCCAGCGAGGTTGTACTCGACGGTACGCACCTGGTCTCCAAACTTTTCGCGCGCCTGCTTCTCGGTCATGCCGACTGAAGCGATTTCCGGCTCGCAGAAGGTCACGCGCGGGATATTGATGTCAGCCTGCATGGTCGGGTTCAGGCCGGCGATCTCCTCGGCGACGAAGATGCCCTGCATGAAGCCGCGGTGTGCCAGCTGAAGGCCGGGAACGATGTCGCCCACCGCGTAGATGTTACCGACGCCGGTGTGCAGGCGATCGTTGGTGATGACGAAGCCGCGATCCAGCGTGATGCCGGCCTGCTCGTAGCCCAGGCCCTCGGTGACGGGGCCACGGCCGACGGCGACCAGAAGGACATCAGCGTCGAATGCCTTACCGTCTTCGGTGCTCACGTGCACGCCCTGCTCGTTCTGCGTAGCCGAGGCGAAGCGGGTGTTCGTGTGGAACTTGATGCCGCGCTTACGGTAGGCACGCTCGAGCTGCTTGGAAATGGCCTCGTCCTCATTGTTGGCGAGGTGGGGCAGCGCCTCGATAATCGTGACCTCGGCACCGAAGCTGCGCCACACGGATGCGAACTCGAGGCCGATAACGCCGCCGCCGAGAATCACGGCGGAGGAGGGAACCCAGTCCATCTGGAGGGCCTGGTCGGAGGAGATTACGCGGCCGCCGATGTCGAGGCCGGGGATCGAGCGCGAGTAAGAGCCGGTCGCCAGAACGATGTTGCGGCCGGTGATGCGCTCGCCGTTCACCTCAATGGTGTTCGCGTCGGCGAGGCGGCCCCAGCCGGAGATAACCTCAACGTTGCGCGACTTGAGCAGGCCCTGCAGGCCCTTGTACAGACCGGAAATAACCGAGTCGCGGTACTTGCCCACCTGAGCCATGTCGATGCCGTTGAAGGTGGAGGAAACGCCGAACTTGGACGACTCGCGAACAGCCTCGGCCGTCTCTGCAGCGTGCAGGTACGCCTTCGTGGGGATACAGCCGCGGTGCAGACAGGTGCCGCCCACCTTATCGCCGTCGATAAGGGCGACCTTCATGCCCAGCTGCGCAGCGCGCAGGGCGGTCGCGTAGCCGCCGGAACCCGCACCCAGAATGACGATGTCGTAGGTCGATTCGCTCAAGGTTTAAAACTCCTCGCTGATGAGCCGAAGCTCAGATGATTGTTTTCATGGCGGGCCTCACGGTCCTTATAGGCCTATTGTCCCACGTTTGTGCAATGCTGTCCTGAAGCTCGGTGTTCCATCGCGGTGCTTCAGGCCACACGACACGGCCGCGCGTAGTGCTCATCCCTCATGCGATGCGTCGCGACAGTGCTGTCGGTAGGATCAGACATGTGCACGGACATGACACGACGAACGAGGCCGTCGGCGCGCGCGATCAGCGCCCACCGTCGTTTGGACTTGGCCGCATTATCATCGCTTTGTTTTGGCTTCTCGGAGCCTGGATTCTCGTGACGGCTGTCCTCGATCTTTTTCAAGCACAGGGACAACCCTGGGGTCCGCGCATCGTCGCGCTGCTCGCGGGTATCGACTACCTCATCGCGGCCACGGCGCTCACCCATAACGGGCGACGCATGCGCCTGGTTGGCTGGGTGACGATCTCTCTGTCGATCGCCATTCCCATCATTTTGTGGGTCGCGTCGCTCGGCTTGGATGAGCTGAATTCGGCGCGCTCAGCGTGGACTGGCTTTGGCGTCGATTTCTACTACCTGCCTCTCATCGTGTCGATCATCGGCTTGGTCTGGATGTGGCGGTCGAACCCGCGCAGGATTGTTTCGCTCGCAGAGCAGGTCGAACGTCCGTCCACCCCGTGGAGGGCACACTGACCCACTGCTTGAACGAACGACATACGTAGCAAGCGAGGCCCGGAGGAGTGATCCGACCCGGGCCTCGTTCGTTGCATATCTGTCGTCGGGTTAGATGCCGTTCGGGAAACCCAGCTGGTGCCAGGCCTCGTACAAGACGATCGATGCGGAGTTGGCCAAGTTGAGGGAACGCACCCCGTCGACCATCTGGATGCGCACGCGATCCTCGACGCGAGGGTGATTCATCGCTTCCTCGGAGAGTCCAACTGACTCACGGCCAAAGAGGAGACCGTCCCCATCGGCGTAGGAGATGTCGGCGTACATGGTGGTCGCGTGACCCGTGAGTGCCCAGATGCGTCCCGGAACCTCGGCGAGTGCCTCGTCGAGAGAATCGTGCACCCTGACGTGCGCGAGGTCGTGGTAGTCCAGGCCTGCGCGGCGAAGCTTCGCGTCATCCATGTCGAATCCTAGCGGTTTGACGAGGTGCAGCATCGATCCGGTGCATGCGGATAGACGAATAGCGGCTCCCGTATTGCCGGGGATTTCCGGCTCCCAAAAAATAATGTGCAGCATGGTCTTCAGGCCTGGTGGGTCACGGTCAGGGAGGCGCGTGCGATCGTGTGCTCGAGCGCCGCGAACGAGGCCATGGCTGGGGTCGCGTCGTCGTCGAGCCCCAGCGAATCCGTATCGAGGGCGTGCACCGTGAATACGTAGCGGTGGGGGCGGTCGCCGGCGGGGGGAGCGGCTCCGAAGTAGGAGGCCTCACCCGCATCGCCGCGCAAGTGGAACGCTGGACCATCCAGCATGAGGTCGGATGCTCCAGCGCCCGCCTCCAGGTGGGTCATGGAGGACGGGATGTCAAGAATCGCCCAGTGCCACCAGCCCGAGGGGATCGGGGCGTCCGGGTCAAAGCAGGTCAGCATGAAGCTCGCCGTGCCCTCGGGGAAGCCATGCCATGTGAGGTCCGGGGAAAGGGATCCGGCCTCGGCGGTCGCCGACTCGGGCATTGGTGCGCCGTCGGTGAGAACGCTCGACGACAGTGTGAACGTGGGAACGTTCAGGCCTTCGTAGGGGCTGGTGGCAAGGGGGCGCTGGTCGATGTTCATGCGTGCTCCTTTTCTTGGTGTTCCCATTGTGACCTATTCGCGCGCGATCGGCGTTCGGGACGCAGATGTGTGAGCAGGGTTCTACACTTCCACTATCGAACACATGTTCTATTGTTGGGAGGGGGGAATCGTGACCGATGCGCACGCGCGATTGCTGGCGGCGCGCGACGTGTTGAACCGTGCCGAACAGGCTGTTGGACTGCGCGCGCGTGACGATGTCGAGCATACGCAGACGGGTACTTCTCCTGTGCTTCTGGGGCCGTCTGGCAGAGCCGAGCTCATCCGATTACTGATCGACGTGTGCCCCTCCGAGGGATGGATCGGCGTGTGTGGAGTGGGGAATATCGGCTGGGAATGGGCCTCGCAGCAGGGGATGGACCTCGACCGTGTTCTGGTGTTAAACGCAGGGAAAGATTACCAGGTGGGGGATCTGTGTTCCCTTCTGATAGAGGCATGTGATGTTGTCTGCCTCGACGTTCCTGAACTATCCAGTGTGCAACAGAGGACCCTGGCCGCTCGGGCCCGATCGATGGGACGCACCATCGTGACACTACGTCCTTGGCCGGGACTCTCTCGCGATGGGGTGCGTCAACGGATGCGGCTGGTGGTCTAGGTGCGTGACATGGTGGTGTGGGTGCCCGATTGGCCTGTCCACTGCCTCGTGGTCGATCTGCCGCCGGGTGGAGCTGGGGCCGTCGTGCATAGCGAACGCGTCGAGGTCGCCAGCGGCGCTGCTCGGCGCGCCGGAGTCAGGAGCGGCATGAGCATACGAGAGGCGACGTACGTGTGTCCCGATCTCGTCTGTTTGCCTCGCGATCCCGATCGTGAGGCCAGAGCGTTTGGCGCCGTTGTCGATGCTTTCGATTCAGTGGCGGCCGGGGTGGAGTGCGTGCGCCCCGGGGTGGCCAGGTGTCGGGCGCGCGGCCCCGCCCGTTGGCACGGGAGTGAGGAGGGTGCCGCCTTGGCTCTCGTGTCGGCGATTGAAGAAGCCGTCGGCGTTGAGTGTTTTGTTGGTATTGCCGATGGTCCGGTCGCATCCCTGGAGGCGGCGCGCGAGGGACGCATTGTTCCTGCAGGAGAAAGCCGATCATTCCTGGGGCGCATCCCGTTACATCGTGCCCTGTGGGCCGTTCCTGTCGCGATGACTCACAGAGCAGCTGACGCCATTGAGCTATTGACAGGACTGGGTGTCCACACGTGCGCGGATTTTCTGGCGCTGGGGCGAGGCCGTGTGTGCGAGCGCTTCGGTGACGTCGGTGACGTGCTCTGGAATCTCGCCTCTGGAGGCGACAGCGCCATCACGCTAGCTGGGCGCATTCAACCAGACATCACGATGGAGTGCACCATTGATGTGGGTGGAGAATCCATCGATACGATGATGGTGCCCATTGGGCGCATCGCACGAGACCTGTCTCAAAGGCTGGGGCAGGGCGGACTCGTCTCGCAGACGCTGCGCATTGATGTGGAGGATGGTGGGGGCGGTGAGCGCACTCGCACGTGGAGCGGATGCGACGTGTGTGCGTCCGATGACGTTGCTCTGCGCGTTCGGTGGACGCTCGCGGGGTGGACTTCGGGCGTCGAAGGGCCCAGCGGCGCAGTGACCTGTATACGCGTGACCGCATGTGACCCGCGGGTAGGGCGCAGTGCATCGGCGTTGTGGGGGCGGTCAGACCGCGAGCGCGATGTCTCGCGCAGCGTCGTGCGCATCCAGGGCATGGCGGGGCCAGATGCTCTCCTGATGCCACGGGTGCAGGGTGGATATGATCCGCGCAGCCGTGTTGTGATGGCCAGATGGGGCAGTGAGCCTCTCCTTCGTCCGCGCGAGGGGGCGTGGGACGGGCGCATCGCTCAGCCCCCAGCGACGCTCTTTGACGAGCCTGTACGCGTGAGGATCGTTGGCGCATCGGGCGCCTTTGATGATGTGCGTGTGGACCATCGGGGGGCTTTGAGCGCTGAGCCCGCCTACCTCGTGAGCGGGCGTGAGGCCTCGCAATCCGTGTCGGGGAGGGGGCGCCGCGCGGCTATCGCGCGCGTGGAAGGGCCATGGCCGGTGGGAGGGCGCTGGTGGGCGCAGGAGCGGCCTCGGGCCTATATGAGGGCTCTGCTTGAGGATGGACGGGACGTTCTCCTCGTCTGGAAGGAGGGGGAGTGGGCGATCGAGGGGCTGGCCCAGTGAGCCGGTGCCGGGGATGGGTGGGTGCCGTAGACTGAAAGGATGGTATCTCTGTCGCACACGCTGGCCTCACTGTCGGATGACGACATGATGGCCCTCGTTGGTCCGGCGGCGTGGGCGAACGGCCTGCGTTTGGCGCGCGGTGGCGCGGTGCGGGAATTTTCCTGGAGCGAGGATGGTGAGCTGGCCGAGGCGCGCGTGAAGGAAGCTGGGCTGACCTATCGCGTGCGCGTCGCGCAGGGCGCTGTGCGTCCCTCCCTCACGTGTGCATGCCCGTTGCGCAGTGACTGTTCGCATACGGTCGCGACGCTCATCGTCGGACGCGAAGATGCCCGCGACAAGCAGCGCTCGGTGCCTGAGTGGAGCCGTGTCCTCGAACAGATGCTGGGCTCCGACCGCGACCGCCTGGGCGAGCCGTTGGCCCTCGTCGTTGACGCGCATGATCCCGGCGTCGAGCCATCTCTTATCCCTCTGCGGCGTAGCTCCTCATCGGGGTGGACGACGAAGCGAGCCTCGTGGCTCGATCTGACGGCGACCCAGTGGGCGTCTGTGACGGATGGCTTGGATCCGACGCATGTTTCTCTCATGCGCGAGGGCTACCGTCTGTCGCGTGAATCGCGTTCGTGGCACTCGCGCACGGAGGTGACGCTCAGCTCGCTGGGCGAGCATGCCTACGCGTGGCTGTCGCGCCTCGTGCGGGCTGGGGTTGAGCTCTACGCCTCGCCAGACGCCGATGAGAAGGTGGTGCTCTCGCACGCGACGTGGGACGCGGACATTGATGTGCGCTCAGGTTCTGACGGCCTTGACGTCAGGGTTGTCGCGTGCAACGGAGAAGATGTGATCACAAGGCCGCGTATCGACCGCGATGCAAGCGTGCTCTTGCTGGATGGAGGGCTCACGATCGCGCGCATCGAGGGGCTGGGAACACTCGATGGCTTTCCTCTCGACCGCGGCCTGCACATTCCTGTTGACGATGTCGCACAGTTTCGTGGCACGTGGCTGCCCGCCCTCCTCAGGCGTTTTTCGATGGCGTCCTCCGATGGGAGTTTTGACGCGCAGGCTCGCCCGGACGTGTCCCTTGTGGGCACGGTGCGTCGCGACGGGGAATCGGTCGTGGTGCGCTGGTGGGCCGAGTATTGCCAGGGTGAGTCGCGCTCGCGCACTCCGGTGGCCCACTGCCTGGGCGACGAGGCCGTGGCCGAGATAGTGGGTCGCGTCGAGTCGTGGGGACACGGGCTGGACTCCGCCCTGTGGAGTGCACCTCCGACAACGGGGAGCTTGTCTCCGTGGCGCGTTCCCGCATTCTTGGACACGGTTGTCGATTCCGAAGGTGTCGATGGCCTCGTGTGGGATGTTGCGGATGATGTGCGTGCGATCGACGTGCGAGAAGACGGCTTCGACATCGATGTGAGTGTTGATCCAGCCGAGCGCGACTGGTTCGACCTCAACGTGCGTCTGCGCCTCGGCCACGTGACGATCAGCGTGCGCGACGCGCTCGAGGCGATCGCAGGCGGGCAGGACTATGTCGAGGTCGAGGAAACATGGGTTCGCCTCGACGGTGAGCGTATTCGATCGTTGGCAACTCTCTTGGAAGAAGCGCGCACCCTCGCGGGATGGGACGGTGAAGGGGTCAGGCTTACGCCGATGCAGGTCGGTGTCGTCGACCTATTTGCGAGCGTATCCGACCACGTACGCATCAGCGACGCGTGGAGGAGACGGATCGCTCCGCTGCGAGACGGCTCCTCGGATAAGGGGTTGGCGCCGGTGCCGTCGCTGAGTTCGATCCTGCGCCCGTACCAGCGGCGCGGACACGCGTGGTTGACGGCTCGCCTGTCCGGTGGCATCGGCGGAATTCTGGCTGACGACATGGGCCTGGGTAAGACCGTTCAGATCCTGTCGGCGGTGGCGGCATTGCGCGCGCACACACCTGCGAGTGACGCGTCTCCTGTTGTGGTCATTGCGCCGACCTCCGTCGTCGGCGTGTGGATCGAACAGTCACGACAATTCACGCCGCATCTGCGTGTACGAGGAGTGACCGAAACGGCAACCCGCCGCGGCACAACGATTGCGCAAGAGGTTGCCGACGCGGATATCGTCGTCACCTCCTACACGCTCGCCCGCCTGGAGGTGGAGCAGTGGAGCCAGGTGCGCCTAGGCGGAGTTGTCATCGATGAAGCGCAGGTAGTGAAAAACCCTCGCACCGCGACGTACCGCGCGCTTCGTGATCTTGAGTCACCCTGGAAGTTGGCGGTGTCCGGTACCCCCATCGAAAACTCGCTGGGAGACCTGTGGTCGTTGCTGTCCTTGACGTGCCCCGGCCTCCTGCCCCCGTGGGAGACGTTCCAGCAGCAGGTGCGCAGGCCGATTGAAAACGGAACGGATCCGGCAATGATCGGGCGCTTGACGGCATATGTTGCGCCCTTTGTTCTGCGTCGCACGAAGGAGGAGGTAGCTCCGGATCTGCCCGATAAGATCGTCGACATCGTGCGCGTCGATCTGGGTAAGGAACACCGCCATATCTACGACCAGTACCTGGCGCGCGAGCGTGCGCGGATTCTCGATCTGCTGCGCGACGTGGATGCGAACCGGATGAGCGTGCTCGCGTCGATCACGAGGCTGCGCCAGCTAGCGCTCGATCCGGCTCTTGTCGAAGAATCGTATGCGCACGTGGGGTCGGCAAAAGTCGAGTACCTGGCCGATCGCCTCGATGAAATCGTGCCACTGGGACATCA
Organism: Sanguibacter keddieii; assembly: GCF_001064145.1. Taxonomy (GTDB): domain Bacteria; phylum Actinomycetota; class Actinomycetes; order Actinomycetales; family Actinomycetaceae; genus Pauljensenia. The sequence continues at coordinate 66,812 of NZ_JVOJ01000029.1, read as the reverse complement.
GGCGCTGGTGTTTAGCCAGTTCACCTCGTTCCTGGAGCGTATCCGACACATGCTTGAGCGCCGTGGAATATCCGTCGTGCAGCTAGACGGGTCCACACGCGCTCGCGCTAAGGTCATCGAACAGTTCCGCTCGGGTCAGGCCCAGGTTTTCCTTATCTCCCTGAAGGCCGGCGGCTCCGGATTGACCCTCACCGAAGCGGACTACGTCTACGTCATGGATCCCTGGTGGAATCCCGCTGCTGAGGAGCAAGCAATTGATCGCGCGCACCGCATCGGTCAGACGAAGAAAGTCAACGTCTATCGAATGGTCGCGACGGATACGATCGAAGCGAAGGTTGTGGAGCTCCAGGATCGCAAGCGCCAGCTCATTTCCTCGGTGATGAACGGGACCGGGACGGGCGCTCGGCTCAGCGACGCGGACCTGCGCGGGCTCCTCGACTAAGGGGCGCTCACACCCCTCGGGCGCACGGCCACCTTCAGGCCGGCGCGAGTCCGAACAGCCTCGAGGGCGTCGTGCACGTCGGACAGCTCATACTCGTGTGTGATGAGTGGCGACAGGTCGATGCGTCCGCGTGAGAGCGCATCAACGGCCGCCGCGTAGTCATCAAGGGTCGCGTTGGCGCTGCCACTGACGGTTAGTTCGCGGTAGTGCACGAGGTTTGGGTCGATCTGAGCCATTGCCCCCGCGGGGAAGCCTGCGAAGAAGGAAATGTGGCCGCCAATGCGGGCGCACTGAGCGGCAATGGGGACGAGGCCCGGGTCGCCGACTGCGATAATGACGACGTCTGGTCCAACACCGTCAGTCCACGCAAGGACCTCACGCACGAGGTCCTCGCCTTGGGCGGCGGTTGTCACCTCAGCTCCCATCGCCCGCGCGGGTTCTAGTCGTGCCTGTCGTCCGCACGCCATGACGCGCGCGCCGGCGGACACCGCGAGCGCGCAGTGGATGAGCCCGATCGGTCCCGTACCCAGAACGAGGACGCGGGAGCCGGCTTCGATCGGTAGGCGCGACGTTGCGCGCAGGCAGCAGGACAGTGGCTCCGCGAGCGCGAGGTGAGGTGGGGCGATGTCGCGAGCAACGGGAGTGATGCACGCGAGGGCTTCTTCGGGGACGACAATGAGGTCCGCGAGGCCTCCATCCACCCCGGTTCCAAACAGCCGCATGTTCGCGCACACGTTGGAGTGTCCACTCGCGCAGGGAGCGCAGTGCCCGCAGGCAATCTCTGGAGCGAGTCCGACCTGCGTACCCGGGGCGGGAACGTCGATCCTCGCGGTGAGGTCGCTTCCGATGCGCCACACGCGTGCTGCGATTTCGTGCCCGAGGACCACGCCCGGGGCGACGCCGTTCGTCTTTTGTCCCGTCGCGATGCGCAGGTCCGTCCCGCACAGCGTTGTTGCTTCGACGGCCAAGAGAACGTCGCGCGGACCGAGTGCCGGAATTGGGCGTTTCTCGAGCACCAGGGTGCCGGGGGAGTCAAGCGACGCTGCGAGCATGGATTCCATACTCCCAGCATAGGGCTTGTGACTGTCGCGGGAGGCGCTCCGTTCGCTCCATCCGTACGCGCCAACGCACACGCCCACCATTACTATCGAACATATGTTCTATATAATGGGTGGGTGACCACGGAACGACGCTACGCAGAACTGCACGCACACAGCGCCTTCACCTTTCTCGACGGGACCGACGAACCCGCGCGGATGGTGGAAGAAGCTGCGCGCCTGGGCCTCGACGCCCTCGCAATTCTCGACGTTGATGGCATGTACTCGACGGTCCAGACGACCATGGCCGCCCGAGCGGCCGGCCTGCCGATCGTGTACGGCGCTGAGCTTACGCTCGCGTGGGATGCTCTGAGGGGCATCGTTGCGGGTTCGTCTGCGCCGGGGTGGGGGCTTGCTCCCGGAGCGGAAGATCCGGGGATGCGCCTTCCCATCCTGGCGGCCAGCCCCAGCGGCTACGCCAATCTCGTGGGAGCGATGAGCAATCGATCGCTGAGTGAACCCGGACAGCGCAAACCCCGCCATGACCTCGTCAATCTGAGCGAGGCCGGCGGCGACCTTGTCGTCCTCACCGGCGGCAGGCGGGGCCCGCTCATGCGCGCACTGCGAGCGGGGGGCGCGGCGTCCGCACGCCGAGTACTGGACGTGCTCGTGGACGCGTTTGGCCGCGACCATGTGCTTGTCGAATGGCAGGGGGCCCGCGGGGACGAGGACGAGGCCGGAGACATGCTCGCGGAGCTTGCGCGCGCGAGCGGAACTCGCCTGGTGGCAACGAGTGGAGCGCGCATGTCGTCGCCCTCGAAGCAGGCGCTCGGAGACATTCTGGCGGCGACCCGCTTGGGCTCCTCCCTGGACGAGGCGGAGGCTCACCTGGGAGCACACCGCTCCTTTTTGCGTTCGCCCGCCGAGATGGCGCAACTGCATGGGGCGCACCCGCAGGCTCTCGACAACGCGTGCGAGGTCGCAGCCTCATGCGCTTTCGACCTGCGCCTCGTCGCCCCGCGCCTGCCGCGTACCCAGGTTCCCGACGGGCATACTCCGGACAGCTGGCTTGCGCACTGCACCTTCGAGGGTGCGAGTGCGCGTTACGGATCACGCGCGCACCACCCCCGGGCATGGGAGACGATCGATCGCGAACTAGGGGTCATCGAGCGACTCGGCTTCGCGGGCTACTTTCTGATCGTCAAGGAGATCGTCGACTTTTGCGCCCGCAACGGAATCCTGTGCCAGGGCAGGGGGAGCGCCGCCAACTCAGCGGTGTGCTATTGCCTGGGAATCACGGCGGTGGATGCGGTGCGCCACAACCTGCTGTTCGAGCGATTTCTATCAGATGCGCGCTCGGGGCCGCCGGATATCGACGTCGACATCGAAGCCTGCCGCCGCGAAGATGTCATCCAGTACGTCTACGACACGTTTGGGAGGGATCGCGCGGCCCAGGTCGCGAACGTCATCACGTACCGCCCGCGCTCAGCGATCCGCGACGCTGCGCGTGCCCTCGGATACCCGACTGGCACGGCCACAGCCTGGTCCCAGGGCAGGGGAGAAGTGCCACCCCTCGTTGGGGATGCGGCCCGCGCGCTTTCGCGTCTTCCCCGGCACATGGGGATTCACTCGGGAGGCATGGTGCTCACCGATCAGCCGGTGTCGCGCATCTGCCCGGTCGGCTGGGCCGCGATGCCCGGGCGCACCGTCCTCCAGTGGGACAAGGAAGACTGCGCGGACGCCGGCCTCGTGAAGTTTGACCTACTGTCGCTCGGCATGCTGACGGCGTTGCGCGTCGCTTTCGATGAGCTCCAGGCGGGCCGCGCATGTGCGGGGGAGGCCTCGAATCAGCTGCGTGGCTGGGCGTCACGCGTCGTGCGCGGGCGCGAGGGTCAGCCCCTGGGGCTGCACACACTGCCGGAGGAGGATCCGAGGGTCTACGACCTGCTGTGCGCGGCCGACACGGTTGGCGTCTTTCAGGTGGAGTCGCGCGCGCAAATGAACACTCTGCCCAGGCTCAAACCGCGCTGCTTCTACGACATTGTCGTGGAGGTCGCTCTGATCCGACCGGGGCCGATCCAGGGGCGCTCAGTCAATCCCTATCTGCGGCGACGCTCGGGACGCGAGGAGGTCACCTATCTGCACCCGCTTCTTGAGCCCGCTCTGCGCCAGACGCTCGGTGTCCCCCTCTTTCAGGAGCAGCTCATGCGTATCGCGACAGACGCGGCGGGCTTGTCGGGAGCGCGTGCCGATCAGCTGCGTCGCGCGATGGGGGCAAAGCGCAGCCCGGAGCGCATGGAGGCCCTGAAAGGGGACCTGATGGCCGGCATGAAAGAGCGAGGGATCGATGCGCCCACGCGCGAGCGCATCTTCGAACAGCTCAAGGGCTTTGCAGACTTCGGATTCCCGGAGTCTCATTCATTTTCGTTTGCACACATCGTGTACGCCTCGTCCTGGCTGAAAGTGCACGCCCCTGAGCACTTTTATGCCGCGATCCTGGCCTCCCAGCCGATGGGCTTCTATTCTCCCGCGACACTCGTGCAGGACGCCCGCAGACACGGTGTGCGTGTGGTCGGTCCGTCGGTCAACGATTCGCTCGTCGACGCGAGCGTGCAACGCGTGAGCGAGGACGAGTCGGGGGAGTCCTACAGCCCGGGGCGTCCGGAGTCTTTGCCCTCGCGCGGCACCGTTCCCCTCGACGTTGATAATGACCTCGCGGTGCGTATCGGCCTGAATCAGGTACGAGGCCTGGGTGCGGCCGCCGAGCGCATCGTCGAAGCCAGGCACCAGGGAGCGTTTACGAGTCAGGCGGACCTCGCGCGCCGAGCCCACGTGAGCGCCTCTGCCATGGAAAAGCTCGCGATGGCCGGTGCCCTCGAGTGCCTAGGGGTGGGCAGGCGAGAGGGAGCGTGGGCCGCAGGAGCGCTCGCGCAGCCACAGGCTTGGGGCGGTCACTGGCAGCCGTTTCTTCCGGGCACGGAGGTGGGCTCGCGCGTGCCCGACTTACCCTCGCTATCGGAGGCGGAACTCATGCAATCGGATGTCGCCGCGACGGGTCTGACCCCGGGGGAGCACCCTTTCAGCTACGTGCGCGAATCGCTGCCCGCTAGCGCCCTCCGGGCCGGCGAGCTGGGTCAGCACCTGGCCGGATGCATCGTCGACGTCGCCGGAGTCGTCACCCATCGACAGCGCCCGCACACGGGCGGAGGGATCACGTTCCTCTCGCTTGAGGACGAGACGGGTTTCGTCAATGTCTCCGTGTCGGTGGGCGCGTGGAAGAAGTTTCGACGCGTCTGCCTGGAGTCGAACGCGCTCCTCGTTCGCGGGACGCTCGAATGGGGCGATGGTGCGATCAACGTGCAAGCTTTCCGGATTGCTCCCGTCGACCTGCCCATCAACGTGCGTTCCCGAGACTTTCGCTAACGAGCGCTCTGCGCGTGCTTCGCCACGCCATCCAGGAGGTAGGCGCGCAGGTCTTCGACCGTCTCGCACACGGCGTCCGCGTCGTCCAGGCCGTCGTCAGTTGCGTAGCCCCATCCAACGCCGATTACCGGAATGCCGGCCTCCTTGGCGCCGCGAACGTCCCAGATCGAGTCGCCGACGATGACGGGACAGGAGATGTCGGCGCCGCGCTCCTCCAAGCGCGTCAGGGCCTCGTGAATGACGGTTGCTTTGCTCGATGCCGGATCAGGGGTAGCGCCGGCGATCACATCGAAAACGCTGGACAGGCCGAGGTGTGACATCTGAGCCAGAGCCATCGGCGCTTGCTTCGAGGTTGCGGTCGCCAGCGGGACACCCGCATCGTGAAGCTCATGGAGCAGATCAATGACCCCGGGAAACGGCTCGGGATCAAGAAAGTGAGCTTGGTATCGCGCACGGTAGCCGCTCACGAGGTTGGCCAGGAGCTCACCCTCGTACCCCAGGTCGCCGAAGGAGTACCACAGCGGCGGGCCGACATACGTGCGAAGCCGCTGGTCATCGGGGATCGGCAGATCATAGTCTGACAGCGCGCCACGAAATGCGCTCATGACGGCAGGAGCGGAATCAACAATCGTTCCGTCGACGTCAAAAAGGACAGCAGAAATGGATAAAAACACGTGGCTCCCCCGCGTTGTTGGTGCTTTCTTAGTCACTATGCCCTATTATCCCGAGAGGAGCATCCGACACGACCACGAGGAGGGAGACATGGAATCACGAGCACGACTGACGCCAATCGTTCAGGCCAATAGTGCGCGCGCTGCCGCATGGCGAGTCTTCTTCGAGGCATCCGGGCGCCTGCAGGGCATTCTCGAAACGCGCCTCAAGCGCACCTACGGGGTTTCCATGCCCGACTACAACATCCTGTTGGCCCTCTGGGAGGCGCCGGGCCATCGTCTGCGCATGGGCGAGCTGGCTGACCGCATCGTTTATTCTCCGTCGCGCGTCACCTACCTCGTCTCGAATCTGTCGCGCGACGGGTGGGTGGAGCGCATTCCGTCCGCTGTTGATCGCCGCGGTTACGACGCGTGTCTCACCACCCAGGGAATCGAAACTGTGCTTGCTGCCACAGAACTGCATCAGCAGACCGTCAGCGAGTACCTTCTGGACGGCATGACTGAAACCGATATTGATTCTATTGTCAAGGTTTTCTCGACTCTCGACTCGCGTCTGCGCGGCGGCGAAAAAGACTCCTAGTTTCGATTGGCGCATGTCGCTGACATCGTGTTAAGCTTCTACTCGCTTGCGGATCGCAACGGTTCGCATCGCTCACCTGCGCGGGTGGCGGAATAGGCAGACGCGCTAGCTTGAGGTGCTAGTCCTCATTTTACGAGGGTGGGGGTTCAAGTCCCCCTCCGCGCACGAGATGCCCCGGAGCCGAAAGGCTCCGGGGTTTTCCATATCAATCGTGAGGAGGCATCGTGCGTATCGACATGTGGCTCGACACCTGCGACCCGTGGAGCTATCTCGGGCTGAGGCACCTGCGCGTAGCCCTCGAGGAATTCAAGTATCGTGACGAGGTCGAGGTCTACCTGCACGCCTTCCTTCTCGACCCGGAACTTGACGGCCCAGTGGACAAGCCCCGCGTCGTGGCCCTCGTGGAATCCGGTGCCGCGACGCTCGAAGAAGTACACGAATCTGACGAACGGATGCAGGCACTCGGTGCGCGCGAGGGGATTCGCTTCGACTTCGATAAGCTCATCATCGCTCCGACATCGCGCGCACACCGCGTCATCGCGGCTGCGCACGATGCGGATATTGATTCCGATACGGTGGCAGGCCCCTCCTCGCTGCAGCTGAAGGTCGCCGAGGCCATCATGCGCGCGCACTTCGAGATGGGCCTGGACATCTCTCATCCCGAGGTGCTCATCGGGTGCGCCCAGGACATCGGCATGCCACCGGAACTTGCTGGCGACGCCTTGGGCGACGAGGAATGGGCCTCCCGCGTCTATTCGGACTTCCAGGTGGCGATGCACATGGGTGTCACCGCCGTCCCGACGTACGTTTTCGACGCGCAGTTCCTCGTCGACGGACATCAAACGATCACCGCATTTACGAACATCCTGGCCACGGCCTGGGAACAGTCTCGAAAGGATCACGCATGAGCGAGAAGAACACCCCCACCTCGTCCGCGCAGGGCGCTCCCAGCCCGATGGAACTCGTTCAGGAGTTCCACCGCACGTACTCGGTTCCGATTCGATCTTTCGATGATCCGACGCTGTCCTACGAGCGCCTCGGATTGCGCATGAGCCTCATCGCCGAAGAGTTCGCTGAACTCATGGGGGCGGTGTATGGTACGCGCGCCCGCGCGATCATTGAGGCGGCTACCGCCGAGGCGGTCGCGGCGGACGATGGCGAGCGCGATGTCATCGAGGCTGCGGATGCCCTTGCCGACCTCATCTACGTCATCTACGGCATGGCGATTGAGTCCGGTATGGACCTCGATTCTGTGCTCGCTGAGGTCCAGGCCTCGAACCTTTCCAAGCTCATGCCCGACGGCTCCGTCAAGCTGCGCGAGGATGGAAAGGTCCTCAAGGGTCCCAACTTCTTTGCGCCCAATATTGCCCGCGGCCTCGGCCTGGAGACAGGGGAGAACACTAACGACGCGGACTAAGGTCCCTAGCACGCGCATTCGTGCCCGCCAGGTGACACAATAGACGCGGCCCACTCATAAGGAGGAAAGACATGGCACGCGTCGCAGTCATCGGCGGAGGTTACGGAGGCGTCACGGTCGCAAAGGGGCTGGACCCCCTCGCGGACGTTGTTCTCATCGAACAGAAGGACCAGTTCGTCCACCACGCAGCCGCGCTGCGTGCCGCGGTCGACACCGTGTGGGAACACGCGATCTTCATGCCCTACACGAACCTGCTGCACCGCGGCGAGGTCGTGCGCGGCACCGTCTCGCGTGTTGACGGCACGACCGTTCACGTCTTCGGCCACGACCCGATCGAGGCCGACTACGTCGTGTTTGCGACCGGATCGACCTATCCGTTCCCCGCGAAGTACTCCTCCTACCGCTCCTCCGTGGCCAAGGCCCGCCTCGAGCAGCTGCACGAGAACCTCGGTCGTGCCCGCTCGGTCATGATTGTTGGCGGTGGCACCGTCGGCATTGAGCTGACCGGCGAGCTCGCCAACGCCTTCCCGGGCCTGGACATCACGATCGTCGAGGCCTCAGATCAGATCCTGGGCACCCCCGGATACACCGATGCGCTGCGCAACGAGATCAGCGAGCAGCTGGCCACCCTCGGCGTGCGCGTCGTGAGCGGATCAGAGCTGGCCTACCTGCCCCCGCAGAACGTCGGCGACCTCGGACACTTCATGGTCGAAACCAAGAACGGTGACGTCATCGAGGCCGACCTGTGGTTCCAGTGCTACGGCGCTCGCGCCAACACCGGCTTCCTGATCGGCAGCGACTACGAGTCTGTCATGAACCCGAACGGCACCATCCGTGTCGATGGCACCATGCAGGTCGTGGATCACCCGAACGTCTACGCTGTTGGTGACCTCACCGATGTGCGTGAATCGAAGCGTGCCGATGCCGCGCGCCAGCAGGCCCGCGTCGTGATCGCGAACATCACCGCGCAGATCGAAGGGGAGAAGCCCGACGCCATCTACCAGCCGACGAAGGAATGGGTGATCCTGCCCCTCGGTCCGAACATGGGCGCGTCGCAGCTGCTTGACGCGGATGGCCAGACCCGCATTCTCGGTGGTGAACAGACCGCAGAGATCAAGGGAACGGACCTGATGGTCTCCGTTATCCGTTCGCAGCTCAACCTCCCCTGATAAAGTGCGCCGTCTCACGATAGAATGATTGTCATGACTGGAGATGCCCGCCGCGCGCTGACGCGCCTGCTTAACGCTTTCGAAAACCACTTCGACATCGCGCGCGATGGAGACGAGGCCGACGACGCCGCGCTCGAAGCAGCTGAGCTTGCGCTGCGCGACGCGTTCTTCACCTACGACGACATTCTTTTCACCCAGCTGGGCGTGGAATTGCCGTTCGACATTCTCGATGACTCCGAGGATGACGATGACGATTTCGACGAGGATGATGACGATGAGGAAGACGGCGACGAGGATGATGAGGACGACGACTTCATCGAAGTCGACGACTGATTCGATTATCAGCCTGTGATAGATGGGTGGGGCCCGAACCAAACGGTTCGGGCCCCACCCATCTATACGCACGCGCATGATGGCGATCGCGTGAAGTGTGCCTTACTGAGCCACCTCGGAGAGCACCTGCCGAATGGGCACCGGTAATGGCTCCGTATAGTCCAGCAGGGTCTCCAACTGGCGCAACGTGCGGGGGCCGACGAGGGCACTCGTGACTCCCGGATAATCACGCACCCACGCAAGTGCAACGTCGCCCGTCGAGCGCTCCAGTCCCGCACCCGCGCGCGTGGCGGCCTCAATCACGGCGCGCGCAGAACCCGTCAGGTATCCCTCCACCAGATGGCGGAGATGAGGTGAAGCGGCGCGTGAATCCGCAGGCGTTGAGTGGCGGTACTTGCCCGTCAGGGCACCGCCGGCCAGCGCGGATGCGGCGATGACGCCGACTCCGTGTTCACTCAGCTCGACAACCGTCGCTGCCCGCGAGGTATCGGCGAGCGAGAAAGGGAACTCCACCACCGAGATCGGAGCACTAGCACCAACCACGCCGCGCGTGACAGCCTCGGCAAGCTGCCAATGCGTCGCCCGCGATAGGCCCACGTAGCGCGCACGGCCAGAGCGGTAGGCCGCGCTTGCTGCTTCGAGAGTTTCCTCCAGGGGAACTTCCGGGCGCGGTTCGACCATCCACATGTCCACGTAGTCCGTGTCCAACCGTGCGAGGGCATCGTCGAGGCTGCGCAGCAGATCGCCGCGCCCGGCGGCGCTCACCCACGCGCCTTCCGACACCCGTCGTACGCCGCCGCGCCACGCCACCGCCACGCGGTGCCGACCCACAGATGAGATGGCTTCGGACAGGATGTCGACCGCCATTCCGTCGCCATGGGACGCGGAGCATTCCACAAGGTTGCCGCCCGCGTCGACGAAACGGCGCAGCATGTCGAGAGCTTCGGGACCGTCGGTGTCGCGGCCCCAGGTGAGCGTGCCGATGCCAATGGCCGACAGGTAGAGACCGGTGCGGCCGCATTGCTTCAAGTCCATGCGTCTAGCCTAGCCGAGTCCGCGACAGCCACCGTGCATGTTGCTCGGGGAGCGGGGGAGTGGTTCCACCGAACACCGGGCAGAGCGAACGCACCCCGCACCAGTTGCACAGTGGATTCTTGCGCGGTGTGAACGAGTCATTCTCGATGTCGCGGGCGATCGAGTCCCAGAGTTGGTCAATGTGATGCTCAAAGTTCGCGATATCGCCCGCCTCAGGATCGAAGGTGATGACCTGGCCGGCTTTCAGGTAGACGAGCTGCATGCGAGAAGGAAGCACCTGCGTGCGCGCGAGGAGCAGCGCGTAGAAACGCAGCTGATACAGGGCCTCGTCCACGTAACGCGGGCCCGGTGCCTTTCCGGTCTTGTAATCCACGACCCGTAGTCGTCCGTCAGGGGCGCGGTCCACACGGTCAATGAAACCGAGGAGGCGTACGCCGCCCGAGGTCGTCGTTGTCACGCGCTGCTCGAGCGCTGCGGGCGCGATCCACTGAGGCTGCTCAATCGCAAAGTACCCGTCGATGACCCCGCGTGCCTCGTCAAGCCAGGCATCGCGGTCCGCATCGTCACGAAATAACGCAGGAACCTCCGGGTTCTTCGACGCCAGGGCCTCGTATTGTGGCCACACCTGGACGCGCGCAGCTTCGGGAGTGCGCTCGTGAGCAGGCAGAGCGAACAGATTTTCCAGCACCGCATGCACGATCGTTCCCAGTGCCTTTGCGCGTGTTTCCGGTTCGCGGTACCCGTCCAGGACGTGAAGGCGGTACTGCAGGGGGCATCGCTCGTATTCCTTTGCCCGCGAAGCCGAAAGAGCGGGTTCCCACGTGCGCTCGTGAGCAGAAGGGGTGATCAGGTCTGTCATGAATACCACGCTAACCCCTCCCACCCTCATCTGTGTCCTGCCATGGGCGCAGCAGGTGGCAAGCGGTATCCTTTACGTAATGACTATTCAGCGTAATACTTCGATGTCGGCCACCGATTGTGGACAGCCCACCCGCCGAGGCGTCCTTTCCGAGGGTGACCGTGTGCAGGTTCGCGACCCCAAGGGACGCTTCCACCAGGTGATTCTCGTGAGCGGGGGTCGTTTCCAGTCCAACCGCGGCGGATTCAACCATAACGACGTCATTGGCCGTCCCGACGGCCAGGTGATCGTCACGGAGGAAGGCCGCCAGTTCCAGATCCTACGCCCGCTTCAGGTTGACTACGTGATGTCGATGCCCCGCGGTGCCGCCGTGGTCTACCCCAAGGACGCGGGGGTCATCACCCACATGGGTGATATCTTCCCCGGCGCGGCCGTCGTCGAGGCCGGCGCTGGCTCCGGCGCGCTATCGATGGCTCTCCTGGATGCGGTTGGCCCGCAGGGCCGTCTTATCTCCGTGGAGCGACGCCAGGACTTTGCTGATATCGCTGCTGCCAACGTCGACCTGTGGTTCGGCCGCCGTCACCCCGCATGGGACCTGCGCGTCGGTGACGTTGACGAGGTGCTGTGGTCCGCCGAAGCAGGCAGCGTCGACCGGGTCGTGCTCGACATGCTCGCGCCGTGGGAGAACATTGAAGCCATCACGCATGCGCTGATTCCGGGCGGTGTGCTCGTGTGCTACGTCGCGACCGTGACTCAGATGTCGCGTCTCGTCGAGGATCTGCGTGCCTCCGAGCGTTTCACGGACCCGATTGCGTGGGAGGACATGCGCCGCGAGTGGCACCTCGACGGCCTCGCCGTGCGCCCCGAGCACCGCATGGTGGCTCACACCGGTTTTCTCGTGGTCACCCGCCTCCTCGCGCCGGGCGTTACGCCGCAGGAGCGTTCGACGCGCCCGGCGAAGGCGGCGCAAGGCCAGGGCGGCGCGTGGGACGACGAGCAGGATTGGTCGCTGGAGAAGGTCGGTCAGCGAGTGAACTCGGAGAAGAAGGTGCGCAAGGTTCGCCGCGACGTCGTTGCACAGGCCGACACGTGGGCGTCGGAGGGACGTGAGGCAGCAACTGATGAGTGAGGTCGAAGCCCGTCAGGCCCTCGAACGACGCCTGATATCGCTGGAGGAAAAGAACGGCCGACTCACCACTGCGCTTTCGACCGCGCGCACCGAGTTGATTCGGCTGCAGGGCGAGCTGGCCGACGTGTCACGCCCTCCGCAGACGCTGGCCACGTTCGTGCGAGCATTCCCCGCGTCGCGTCACATCGAGGTCGTCACGGCCGGTAAGCGTATGCGTGTCGCCGTCACCCCGAAGCTTGATGTCAACGACCTGTCGTACGGGCAGTGGGTGCGCCTCGACGACACGATGATCGCCGTCGCCGCGGATGACTTCCCGCGCAGCGGGCAGGTCGTGTCCGTGCTTGAGCTGGTTGGCACAGACCGGGTGCTCGTGGCGACGGAAGGCGGCGCGGAGACCCTGCTCGAGCTGGCCGGCCCTCTACGCCACGGAAACCTGCGCCCCGGCGACTCCCTCGTCGTGGATGCCCGCTCGGGCATCGCGTTCGAGCGCATCGTGCGCGAGGACGTCGAGCAGCTGCTCACCCCCGAGGTTCCCGACGTCACGTACGAGGACATCGGTGGTCTCGACGATCAGATCGCTCAGGTGCGCGACTCGATCGAGATGCCTTTCAACCATCCCGAGCTGTACCGCCAGTTTGGTCTGCGTCCTCCCAAAGGCATTCTTCTGTATGGCCCTCCCGGCTCGGGCAAGACCCTCATCGCGAAGGCCGTCGCGAACTCGTTGTCGAAGCGCGGGGGAGCATCGACGTTCTTCCTGTCGATCAAGGGTCCGGAACTGCTCAACAAGTTTGTCGGCGAAACCGAGCGCCAGATTCGCGCCATTTTCGCTCGTGCGCGGACCCTTGCAGCCGGTGACACTCCCGTCGTGATCTTCTTCGACGAGATGGAAGCCCTGTTCCGCACGCGCGGCACAGGCGTGTCCTCAGACGTCGAAACGATGATCGTTCCGCAGCTCCTCGCCGAGATGGACGGCGTCGAGTCCCTCGACAACGTCGTCATCATCGGCGCATCCAACCGCGCGGACATGATCGATCCAGCTGTGTTGCGGCCGGGACGCCTCGACGTGCGCATCCGCGTGGACCGTCCCGACCGCGCGGGTGCCATCGACATCTTCTCGAAGTATCTGACGCCCCAGGTGCCGATTCACGCCTCGGAAATCGAGCGTTTCGGAGGCATCAACGAGGCCGTGGCGGGCATGAGCGAACGTGCTGTCGACGCGCTCTACGCTCGTAACGAGACGACTGCGCTCTTCCTGGCAACCCTCGTGAATGGTGACCACAAGCGCATCTACCTGTCCGACCTTGTGTCCGGCGCTCTCATCGCCGGCATCGTTGAACGAGCTAAGAAATACGCGATTAAGGACGCGCTGACGGGCGCATCTTCCGGGCTGAGCATGGATCATCTGCTGCGCGGAGTGCACGAGGAGATGAACGAGTCCCTCGAACTCGCGGCCACCTCCTCGCCGGAAGACTGGGCTCGTACGAGCGGACTGGCTCCTGAAATCGTCAGCGTGAAGCCGATTGGAACGGTGAAATGAGCAGCGAACGCATTATTGGTACCGAGACCGAGTACGGCGTGTACCGTCCGGGCGACGCGTGGGCAAACCCGATCGCCCTGTCGACGAAGGTTGTCACCACGTACGGCGAGATAAGCCGAGAGGGGACGCCGGCCCAGGGTGCGGGCGTCGTCCGCTGGGACTACACGGGGGAGGACCCGCTCAACGATCTGCGCGGCATGCGCATGTCGCGTGCGGCTGCCGACCCATCGCTTCTGACTGACGATCCGTACCACCTCGCACCGTCCGGTGGTTCGGAGCGCGTCGCGCGGCCGACCCCCGAAGAACTCGCACTTCCAGCGGCGACGACCGCGGTCCTCACGAATGGCGCACGCCTGTACGTCGACCATGCGCACCCCGAGTACTCCGCACCCGAGACGATCGGCGCGCGTGACGCGCTCCTGTGGGACCGAGCCGGCGAGGTGATCGCCCAGCGCGTCATGGCACGCCTGGAGGAACAGGGCGAAGATCCCATCGTCCTCGTCAAGAACAACACCGACGGTAAGGGCGCTGCCTACGGCACCCACGAGAACTACCAGATGCCTCGCATCACCGACCTTGATGCGATCGTTCGAGGTCTCACGCCCTTCATGGTGACGCGTCCCGTCATCTGCGGGGCCGGCCGCGTCGGACGCGGACAGAAGAGCGAGGTTCCCGGCTTCCAGATGTCCCAGCGAGCCGACTTCGTCGAGAACGAAGTAGGACTGGAGACCACCTTCAACCGTCCGATCATCAACACGCGCGACGAGCCGCATGCGAATCCGGCTCAGTTCCGCCGACTGCACGTGATCGGCGGAGACGGCAACATGTTCGATGTCTCGGCCTTCCTGCGTTTCGGAACGACGTCGCTTGTCCTGTGGGCAATAGAGCAGGGCACGGACCTTCGCTGGGATTCCATCGTCATGGACGATCCGGTGCAGGAAACCTGGAACGTGTCGCATCATCCCGACCTCGACTACAAGGTGACGACCGCGGGCGGTGCCTACACGGCGGCGGAGCTTCAGCAGGTGTACCTGGATCTGGTGCTCGATACTTTTGACGAAACCGGAACGACGCCCACCGCGGTCGACCGCGAGATCCTCACCCTGTGGCAGTCGGTTCTTGATCGCATGCGCGCCGATCTTTTCTCGGTGGCCACCGAGGTCGAATGGGTGGGTAAATACCAGCTCGTCAAGCGACAGAAGGAACGCGCCGGGCTCGAGTGGACCGACCCGCGTCTGGCCGCCATCGACCTGCAGTGGGCAGACCTGCGTCCCAGCCACGGCCTCGTCTATCGACTCGCGAAGGCCGGCATGGTGCGCCGCCTCGTGTCCGATGAGGAGGTCGAACGCGCCGCAGATGTGGCGCCCACGAACACTCGCGCTCACGTCCGCGGATGGGCCGTCGCCAATCGACCCGACCTCGTCAAGGCGTCATGGTCCTCGCTCGTCTTTGACCCGGGCGAGGGGGACCTCGTCCGATTCCCGCTTCCCGACGCACGCGATACATCTACTCGATGAACGACGACAGAAAGAAGAACGAATAATGTCGAATCAGATTTTTGCAGGTGGCCCGACCCCCGAAGACGACGCTCTCGAGGCGGCCGGCCAGGTTCAGGCTCGCATCTCGTCGATCGACTCCCTCCTCGACGAGATCGACTCCGTTCTCGAAACCAACGCCGAAGCGTTCGTCCAGGGCTTCGTCCAGAAGGGCGGCCAGTGACGTGAGGCGTCGAGTTTTCGGCATCGAAACGGAGTACGGGCTCACGGCCGCCTCCCCGAGCGGGGGTGCCCCGATGGATGCCGAGCACGCCGCTCGCCAGCTGTTCGAGCCGCTCCTGCATCAAGGGCGTTCATCGAACCTGTTCCTGCGTAACGGCGGGCGCCTCTACCTCGACGTGGGCGCTCACCCCGAATACGCGACTGCCGAGTGCGATCGTCTGGAGGATTTGCTCGAGCAGGATCGCGCTGGTGCATCGATGCTTGCTGATCTGGCCGTCCAGGCAGACGAGGCCCTGGCTGAGCTCGGCTCAGACCTACACCTGCATCTGTTCCGCAACAACCTGGACTCACAGGGCAACTCCTACGGCTGTCACGAAAACTATCTTCTCCATCGGCGCCGCGACTTCCGTCAGGTCGCCGATGCGCTTGTCGCGTTCTTCGTGACGCGCCAGATCCTGGTCGGTAACGGGTGGATCAACACCGCTGCGGCATCTCCGCGCCTCCAGTTCTCCCAGCGCGCCGATCAGATGTGGGACGCTGTGTCCTCGGCGACCACACGCTCGCGTCCGATTATTAACACGCGCGACGAGGCCTTGGCTGATTCCGGCGCATACCGACGCATGCACGTCATCGTCGGCGACACGAACGTCGCAGAGCCGACTACTGCGCTGAAAGTCGGGATGACCGAGCTCCTCATCCACGCGATCGAGGACGGGCTGCAGATCGAAGACCTGGCGCTCGCAGATCCGATGCGTGCGATCCGCGAGGTCAACTCGGATCTGTCCGGCTCAACGCCCCTCGAGCTTGCCAATGGTCGCACGACGAGCGCCGTCGCGCTGCAACGAGAGATCCGCGAGCGCGTGCTCGCCCGCATTCCCATCGCGGAGCTGGACCCGATGCGCGCCTACGTCGTTGACCTGTGGGGCAGAGGCATCGATGCCATCGCCAGCGGTGACTGGAGCAGCATCGACACCGAGCTCGACATCGCGATCAAGTACAAGCTTCTCACGTCGTACTGCGCGAGGAGCGGAGCGAGCCTTGCTGATCCGCGCGTGGCGCGCCTCGAGCTGTCGTACTCCGATATCACGGCGGATGGCCTGTGGGAGCGAATGGAACGCGCCGGACTTATGCGGCGCCTCACCACCGTCGAGGGTGTCCGTCGAGCGCAGACGATCGCGCCAGCGACGACCCGCGCGAGCCTGCGCGGACGCATCATCGCAGCCGCCGAAGACGCCCGAGCTGACCTCAGCGTCGACTGGGTGCACGTGCGTCTCGACGAGTCTTCGACGATTCCGTTGTCCTTGCAGGATCCGTTAGCCACAACCGACCCCCGTGTCGACGCGCTCATCGCGCAGATCGACGCTCAGTCTCCTACGATTCCCGCATGAGCCCCGAGTCGTCGTCCACCGAGTCCCGCGCCGTTAGCCGCGCACGTGGATCCTCCCAGCGCGCGGCTGCGCGTGCGCAGCGCTCCCGCGGCACCTCCCGTGCCGCTATCCTCCTGCGCGTTGTGCTCGTGGTGGTTCTCATCGCCTCGGGAGGCGGGCTTGCCTGGTGGGCGTTCCATCCCCGCCCCGCTGCAGACGAAGCAAACGTGCCCGAAGGCACCACGCAGTCGCCGACGCTCGCCCTGTTCGACCGAGTGACCGTGTCCGGCCGCGTTGGTGCGACACCGACTATCGAGATCAAGGCACCGCTGGAAGTCGACGGTTTCAAAGCGCGCGTGCTTGAGGAAGGCAGCGGTCGCGAAATCACCGAAGGCTCACCCGTTCTCGTCTCCGTCACCGCTTTCGACGGAACCAGCGGACGCATGCTCTCCGAATCCGGCCGTCCTCAGATGAGCCTCGGCATCGTCGGCTCCGGTCAGATCGATGACGACCTTTCGCGTCTGGTGACCGGCAAGCGCGAGGGGACACGTGTGCTCGCATTCCGTTCCATCACGATGGGCGACGGATCGCCGAACACCATCGAAGTCGACGTCGTCGATATTCTTCCGTCGATCGCAACCGGTACGCCGGTCGACGCCAGCGTCGGCCCAATGAGCGTCGAGATGAGCCCGGACGGGCCGATCATCAGCCACATCGACACGCTTCCCGGCGGCGTCACGACCCAGACCCTCATCAAGGGTGACGGGGTGCAGGTCCACGAAGACGATCGGGTTGTCGCCCAGTTCACGGTTCTCGGCTGGACCGACGGCACCGTGCGTGTGTCCACGTGGGAGACCGGCGTGCCCGAGGTCATTAACCTGGGGACGGCGATGAAGGGCCTCGCGACGGCTCTCGTTGACCAGAAGGTGGGGTCGCGCCTCGCCATCACGATCCCTCCGGACCTGGCCGCCGGTGACGACACGCTGTGCGTCGTCATCGACATTCTCGGTACAGAACCCGGTGCCGCTACGAACGGGGATCAGACACCTCAGTCGTGACCGTTCAGCTCGTGAGAGCCGTTTCGCGCAAGGCTTGTCGCTTGTGGGACACTGGGAGGCATGCTGAGATGGACGACCGCCGGTGAATCGCACGGACCCGCACTGCTTGCAACGATCGAGGGTTTGCCTTCCGGGCTGCGTGTGACGACCGAGGACCTGCGCCGCGGCCTCGCGCGCCGGCGCCTCGGCTACGGGCGCGGCGCGCGCCAGAAGTTCGAGGCCGACGAGGTGTCGATCCTGGCCGGCGTGCGCCACGGCGTGACGACCGGCGCTCCCGTGGCCATTCGCATTGGTAACTCCGAGTGGCCCAAGTGGGAGACCGTGATGAGCGCCGATCCGGTCGATCCGACGGAGCTTCTCATTGATGCGGGAACGGGAGACGAGCGCGAAATCGCTCGCAATCGACCGCTGACGAGGCCCCGGCCCGGTCACGCGGATCTTCCCGGCATGCTGTCCTACGACCTGTCCGAGGCACGTCCTGTTCTTGAACGTGCCAGCGCCCGCGAGACCGCCGCGCGCGTTGCACTCGGTGTGCTCGCCGAAGCTCTCCTGGAGCAGGTCGCGGGAGTCCGTCTCGTGTCTCACGTCGTCTCTGTCGGAGCGCAGGGTGCCACGGCCTCGTCGACTCCCACACCCGCCGACGAAGCGGCACTGTGCGAGGCCTCGATGCGCACGCTTGATCCGGAGGATAACGCCCGTTTCGAGGCAGCCGTCGACGCCGCCAAGCAGGCGGGCGACACAATTGGCGGCGTCGCCGAAGTTATCGCATATGACGTACCCGTCGGCTTGGGTACTCACGTGACCGCTCGCGAGCGCCTCGATGCACGCCTGGCGGCCGCCCTCATGTCGATCCAGTCCGTCAAGGGCGTTGAAATCGGCGACGGCTTCGCGCAGGCCGCACTGCTCGGCTCTGCGGCCCACGACGAGATCGTGCGGGGCGAGGATGGACATCTGACGCGCTCCTCCAACCACGCCGGAGGCATTGAAGGAGGGACCTCCAACGGCGCGCCGATCGTCGCGCGCGCAGCTTTCAAGCCGATCTCGACCGTTCCGCACGCGCTGCGCAGCGTCGACCTTGCGACGGGTGAGGAGGCTGTGGGCTTGCACCAGCGCTCCGACACCTGCCAGGTCGTGTCCGGCGCAGTAATCGCCGAGGCCGAGGTGGCCCTCGTGCTCGCGGACGCCCTGTCGGATCACGCGGGCGGTCGATCGGTTGGCGAGATGCGCAGGAATCTTCAGGCTTACCTCTCGGTGGTGGGGGAGCGCGCATGAGTGCTCTGGGGCCCGTCGTCCTCGTCGGCTTACCCGGTGCGGGCAAGTCCAAGGTCGGACGGCTCTTAGCGAAGCGTCTCGGTGTCGCCCACATCGACACCGATGCGCTGATCGTCGAGCGCGAGGGCCGTCCGATTGCCGATATTTTCGCTTCCGACGGAGAAGCCGCATTTCGTTTGATGGAGACCGCAGCAGTCGCCGACGCGCTCACGCACGAGGCCGTTGTGTCGTTGGGTGGGGGAGCGGCGGCGACTCCCGCCGTTCGTGAGCTCCTGTCCGGGCACACGGTCGTCTACATCGATGCTCCCCACGAGGAGCTCGTTCGTCGCACCGCCTCGAAGACGCATCGGCCGCTGCTGGCTCAGGATCCGTCCGGGACCCTCGCGCGCCTGCGTAGCGAGCGCGAGCCACACTACCGAGCCGTCGCCACCATTGTCGTCGAGTCTGGACCCGGTCCCGTCGACGATGTCGTCACCGCCATCGCCCAGCAGTTGGAGCACTCATGAGCACGATTATCCGCGTCACCGGAGAACACCCCTCAACCATCACGGTCGGACACGGGCTCGGCTTCGAGCCGATTCGTGAGGCTCTCGATGAGGCCGCAACCAAGGTGCTCATCATTCACGCGCGGCCTCTTTCTCGCCGTGCCGAGGCCCTGGCACAGTACCTGCGTGAGCAGGGCATCGAAGCGTCGACTGCCGATCACCCCGATGCCGAGGCCGGAAAGTCCATCGACGTCGTCGCCTCCCTGTGGGACGAGTGTGGGCGCCTTCAGCTCGGGCGTAAAGACGCGATCGTCGCCATGGGTGGGGGAGCAACCACCGACATGGCCGGGTTCGTTGCTGCCACGTGGCTGCGGGGCATCACCCTCATCAACGTTCCGACGACACTCCTCGCCATGGTTGACGCGGCCGTTGGCGGCAAGACGGGAATCAACACGTCGGTCGGGAAGAACCTTGTCGGTTCGTTCTATCCGGCAACGTCCGTGGTTGCCGATATGGACCTCCTCGAGAGCCTCCCCTCACCCGACCTGGCGGCGGGTGCCGCCGAGGTCATCAAGTGCGGTTTCATCGCCGACCGGGAGATCCTGCGCATCGTCGAGGAGACGGAACCGAGCGAACTCCTGCGATCGAACAGCCCGCAGCTCGCAGAGATCACGACCCGCGCGATCGCCGTGAAGGCCCGCGTTGTGTCGGCCGACCTGACAGAGGGCGGCCTGCGCGAGATCCTCAACTACGGACACACGCTCGCGCACGCGATTGAGCGGGCGAACGACTACACCTGGCGCCACGGCGATGCGGTCGCAGTCGGATGTTGTTTCGCCGCGCGTTTGGCTCAGGCCAGGGGCCTGCTCAGCGCTGACGATGTTGCCCGCCACGACCAGATCTTCTCTCGCGTCGGACTGCCCATCCGCTATGAGGGAAGCACTCTCGACGAGCTCACCCGCATCATGCTTTCCGACAAGAAAGTGCGGCGCGGAGTCCTGCGTTTCGTCCTCCTTGACGGCATCACAAACCCGGGGACGGTCTCCGTCGATCCGCAGGAGCTGGCGGTTCCGGCCTCACAGATTGGCATTCGCGCATGAGCCTCATCGTGTTGATCGGAGTCACGGGCTGCGGCAAAACCACCGTTGGACGCGAGCTTTCTCGTCGCTACGAACTTCCGCTCTACGAGGTTGACGAGGCCGTCGAGGAACGTCTGGGCGCAACTATGCGCACACTCGTGGTCGGACGCGATCCGCGTCTGGCTACCACAACGCGCGAAGAAGCCGCGCGTCTCCTTAGCCTCGACGAGGGTATTGTCACGCTCGGAGCCTCTGCGCCGCTCGACCCAGCCACTGCCTCGTCAATCGAACGGGCGCGCGCAAACGGCGCGTACGTCATTGAACTCAGTGCCGATCTTTCCGCGGTATCACGCCGAGAAGGCCTCGGTGCTCCGCGCTCGGTCGGGCTCGGTGCACCCCGCGCCGTGCTGACCCAGCTGATGAAACAAGCGCGCGAGGTATACGCCTCCGTGGCCGACACAACAGTCGATACGAGTGCTTGCACCCCGCAAGAAGTCGCGGATTTGGTCGCACGCGCGTGTAAACTGACCCCTGATTACTGATTCCTTCACAAGTGAGGTACCCCTGTGGCAACGACCAATGATCTGAAGAACGGCCTGGTTATGGTGATCGACGGCCAGCTCTGGCAGGTTGTCGAATTCCAGCACGTGAAGCCCGGCAAGGGCCCGGCCTTCGTGCGCACCAAGATCAAGAACGTCCTGTCCGGCAAGACCGTCGACAAGACCTTCAACGCGGGCCTGAAGATCGAGACCGCGACCGTCGACCGTCGCGACATGACGTACCTGTACCAGGACGGCACTGACTACGTCTTCATGGATCAGTCCACCTACGAGCAGATCAACGTTCCCGCCGAGACCGTGGGCGACGCCCGCAACTTCATGGTCGAGAACCAGGACGTTATCGTCTCCCAGCACGACGGCACCGTCCTGTTTGTCGAGCTGCCCGCCACCGTCGTCCTGACGATCACACACACGGAGCCCGGCCTGCAGGGCGACCGTTCCTCCGCCGGCACCAAGCCCGCGACCCTCGAGACCGGCTACGAGATCCAGGTTCCCCTCTTCATGGAGGAAGGCACCCGCGTCAAGGTTGACACCCGCGACGGCTCGTACTCGGGTCGCGTGACCGAGTAATGTCGAAGCAGCACCGCTTCACCTCGCGCACCAAGGCCCGCAAGCGCGCGGCCGACGTCGTTTACGAGGCCGACCAGCGCGGCATGGGGTCAAACCCCGACGTGCTGCGCGACCTGCTGCGCGAGCGCCGCGTCATCACTGCGGCTCAGACTCCGCTCCCGGAGTTCTCGATCCAGATCATCGCCGGCGTGGCGGACAATCTGCGTCGCATCGACTCGCTGATCTCGGCGCACGCGCGCGTGCCCGGCCTGGATCGCATCGCTGCCGTCGACCTCGCGGTGATGCGCGTGGCGGTGTGGGAGATGCTCGAGAACGACGAGGTGTCGCCGATCATCGTCATCGACGAGGCCATTTCGATCGTTCGATCGATCTCGACCGACACGTCGCCGTCGTTCGTGAACGCGGTTCTCGACGCGATCCGCAAGGATCTCGCGTCCACCGCGTGGTCGCGTCGCAGCTCCGAGGAAGAGGACGTCCTCGCTTCCGATGAGGCCGAGTCGTCGTCTGACGATGAGCTGCCCGCACAGGAAGCGCCCGCGCGCTCTCTGCCCGCTGGTGCCAAGCCGCTGGATCGCGGCAGCGTCGAAGATGAGCTCGACGAACTCCTCGAGGAGTACTGAGCGCTCGCTTCATACTGAAGGTGAAGGCCGACTCTCATGCGAGAGTCGGCCTTCACCATGTCATCAGGCTGTGTCACAGAGACAGGCGCGTCGTGCGCACATCCCAGAACTCCGGGCCGTCAACGATGACCTCGAAAGTCCACTCGCCGGGCAGCTGCGCGATCTGCGCGAGCAGCGGGCGAGGCAGGTGCGGAGCGCGGATGATGAAGGATTCACCGGCGTTCATCGACTGGGCAGCGCCGAGGACGGCCGCATGACGCAGACGGTGGGGGATAGCGGTCGCATCAATGGTCGGCTCGGCAACGTCGTGTTCGCCGCAGCCGCAGCCGCCACCGCGGACCTCGGGCTGGGGAAGCTGTTCGATCGTCATAGTGTGGCCTTTCTGTAGTCAAGTCGCTTTGGCACCGTCGGCGCAGATTGAATTTTACCGGGTTCACCCCTTTCATTGCATCGCCAAAGGGCTCGCATTCTGGCATGGAAGACGGGGTACCCGGTAGGGGTATTGGAGAATACCCCTACCGGGTATGGTCCACAGAGCTATCTCGACACCGCAGTCTGCTCGTTGCATGTCAAGCAATGAACAACAGCTCGACACCGATTTCACATATGGTCATTTCACGTGGTCTTTCACACGTAGTGGCGTCACACTGCCTCCTGACCAGGCGCGTAGGATGGGAGTACGACAGTTCCTTTAATGACCGTCCCGTGAGGCGGGGAAGGAGTACGCGTGGCCGAAGTGCACGCAGATCGCGCATCGCGCGGCAAAGAAGTATTGGGAGTTGGCGACGTCGCACGCTCCCTGACACGCATCGCTTATGAGATCGTCGAACGCAACGGTGGCAGCGATAATCTCGTGATCGCAGGCATCCCCACTCGTGGCGCGACGTTGGCACGCCGCCTCGTCGATCGCATCCGCGAAGTTTCCGGCACCCACGCGGAACTCGCAATTATCGACACCACGATGTACCGTGACGACCTGGCCTCTCAGCCCCTGAGGGCTCCGAAAGAGACTCTGGTTCCTCGCGCTGGTATTAACGGCAAGACGGTCATCCTCGTCGACGACGTGCTCTACACGGGCCGCACCATCAAGGCTGCGCTCGACGCTCTCTCTCGTATCGGTCGCCCCGCGGCCGTTCAGCTCGCAGTCCTCGTCGACAGAGGCCATCGCGAGCTTCCGATTCGCCCGGATTACGTCGGTAAGAACCTGCCGACCTCCCGCGACGAAATTGTCACCATTCTGCTCGACGAAACAGACGGGCGCGATGGCGTCCTTCTCGGGAAAGGCCTGTAAACGATGAGCCTGAGCCATCTCATTTCGATCCGTGACCTGACGCGCGAGGAGGCGATTCTGATCCTCGACACAGCGGAGCAGATGGCCGCCACTCAGCGCCACGGTGTGAAGAAGCTTCCGACGCTTCAGGGCAAGACTGTCGTCAACCTCTTCTTTGAGGATTCGACGCGAACCCGCATCTCTTTTGAGACCGCCGCCAAGCGCCTGAGCGCCGACGTCATTAACTTCCAGTCTCGCGGCTCCTCCGTCTCCAAGGGCGAGTCCCTCAAGGACACCGCGCTCACGCTGGAAGCCATGGGCGCGGACGCGGTCATCGTGCGCCACTCCTCGTCGGGTGCGGCACACCGTCTCGCGCACGCCGGCTGGATGAACCTGCCGGTCCTCAACGCAGGCGACGGCACCCACCAGCATCCGACGCAGGCACTCCTTGACGCGATGACGCTGCGCCGCCACTATGCGCCGTCGCTCGGCAACGACGGAACACCCGCCCCCGGCTCCGGCCTCGACGGTGCCCACGTCATTATCGTCGGCGACGTCCTCCACTCGCGCGTGGCGCGCTCCAACGTCGATCTCCTGACGCTCCTGGGTGCCCGCGTCACCCTCGTCGCGCCCCCAACACTCCTGCCGATCGGCGTCCAGACCTGGAACTGCGACACCTCCTACAACTTCGACGAGGCCCTGGCGGCCAAGCCCGACGCGGTCATGATGCTGCGCGTGCAGCGCGAGCGCATGTCGAGCGCGGGCGGCGGTTTCTTCCCCTCACCCGGCGCCTACCACGCGGAGTACGGCCTCACCCCCGCGCGCTTCGCTACGCTGCCGCCCAGCGCTGTCGTCATGCATCCCGGCCCGATGAACCGAGGCCTTGAAATCTGCGCTGACGCAGCCGACTCAGACCAATCTGTCATCGTCGAACAGGTGTCGAACGGTGTGTGCATCCGCATGGCCGCCCTCTACCTGCTCCTCGCATCGGAAGGACACAGCAATGACTGAACAGAACCGTGACATCCTGATCACCGGCGCCTCGCTGCTCGGCGGGCAGCCCACCGACATTGCGCTCTCCGGTGGCACAATCGTCGCGATCGGTGCCGACGCCCGCGACGCCGTGCGCGACCCGCGCGTCATCGACGCGGAAGGCCTCATCGCTCTGCCCGGCCTCGTCGACATTCACACCCACCTGCGCCAGCCGGGCGGGGAGGACGCCGAGACCGTCTTCACCGGCACGCGCGCGGCTGCCGTCGGCGGCTACACGGCAGTGCACGCGATGGCCAACACGACGCCCACGCAGGACACCGCGGCCATCGTCGACCAGGTGCTTCGGCTGGGCGAGGAGGCCGACTGGGTCGAGGTGCGTCCCGTCGGTGCCGTCACCAAGGGCTTGGAAGGCAAGCACCTCGCATCGCTCGGCTCGATGGCCCGTTCGCGCTCACAGGTCCGCGTCTTCTCCGACGACGGCAAGTGCGTGTCCGATCCCGTCCTCATGCGCCGCGCCCTCGAATATGTCAAGGGCTTCGGCGGCGTGATCGCCCAGCACAGCCAGGATCCCGCCCTCACCGAGGGCGCTCAGATGAACGAATCGACGCTGTCCGGCGAGCTCGGCCTGGCCGGTTGGCCCGCCGTCGCCGAAGAGGCAATCATCGCCCGCGACATCCTGCTCGCCAAGCACGTCGGCTCACGCCTGCACGTGTGTCATCTGTCCACCGCGGGCTCGGTCGACCTCGTGCGCTGGGGCAAGGCGCAGGGCGTCGACATCACGGCCGAGGCCACACCTCACCACCTGCTCCTGACCGAACAGCTGGCCGCCACCTACGACCCGCTCTACAAGGTGAACCCGCCGTTGCGCCGCGCCGAGGACGTCGAAGCAGTGCGTGAGGGTCTGGCCGACGGCACGATTGACTGCATCGGCACGGACCATGCGCCACATCCCCTCGAGATGAAGGACTGCGAGTGGCAGGCCGGCGCATTTGGTATGACCGGCCTGGAGACGGCGCTGCCGATCATCATCGAGACGATGGTGAACACGGGCCGTATGGACTGGGCAGACGTCGCTCGCGTGATGTCGACGGCTCCCGCCCAGATCGGCCGCGTGGAATCGCAGGGCCAGGGCCTCGTCGTTGGGGCCCCCGCACACGTGACCCTCGTGGACGCCACCGTCCGCGTGACGGTCGACCCGGCCAAGCAGTGGACGCGCTCCACGAACTGCCCCTTCCGCGGTATGGAACTGCCCGGACAGGTGCGCTACACGATTTACAACGGCGTCCCCACGGTCGTCGATGCCGCCCCGGTTGCTAAGGAGGACCGATGACCACGTCCGATATCGCTCTGCTCGTCCTGGAGGACGGCACCGTTTTCATGGGCCGCGCGTGGGGCGCGAGGGGCCGCACGCTCGGCGAAATCGTGTTCTCGACCGGCATGACCGGCTACCAGGAGACGCTCACCGACCCGTCGTACCACCGCCAGATCGTCGTCATGACTGCCCCGCACATCGGTAACACCGGCGTCAATGACGAGGACCCTGAGTCCTCGCGAATCTGGGTTGCGGGCTTCGTCGTGCGAGACGCCGCCCGCCGCGCCTCTAACTGGCGCTCGCGCCGCGAGCTGGAGGACGAGCTGATCTCTCAGGGCATCGTCGGCATCGCGGACGTCGACACGCGTGCGATCACCCGCCACATCCGTGAGCGCGGTGCCATGCGCGCCGGCATCTTCTCGGGTGATGCGCTGCCCGTGGGCGCGCAGTACCTGGGTGACGAGGCCGTGGCCTCCCTCGTGCGCATCGTCGCCGAGTCGCCCGCGATGAGCGGGCAGGCATTGGCCGCTGAGGTGTCGACGGACGAAACCTACGTGGTGGAGCCTCTCGGCGACTTCGAGGGCAAGGAACCCATCGCGCGCGTCGTTGCAGTCGACCTCGGTATCAAGTCGCGCACGCCCTACCACCTGGCCGCGCGCGGAGTGCGCGTCTACGTGGTGCCTTCCACCGTGTCCTTCGCCGATATCGAGGCACTCAAGCCGGACGGCGTCTTCTTCTCCAACGGCCCCGGCGACCCGTCGACGGCCGACCGCGAAATCGGCGTGCTGCGCGCTGTCCTGGACGCGGGCATCCCATACTTCGGCATCTGCTTTGGTCACCAGCTCTTTGGCCGCGCCCTCGGCTACGGCACCTACAAGCTGGACTATGGTCACCGTGGCATCAACCAGCCGGTGAAGGACGTGGCCACAGGCCGCGTGGAGATCACCGCTCACAACCACGGCTTCGCGGTGGACGCCCCGGTGGGGGAGCCCTCGATCGCTCCCTTCGAATCGGGACGCTACGGGCGCGTCGAGGTCTCCCACGTCGGCCTCAACGATGGCGTCGTCGAGGGCCTGCGCGCCCTGGACATTCCCGCTTTCTCCGTCCAGTACCACCCCGAGGCAGCTGCAGGCCCGCATGACGGCGAGCTGCTCTTCGATCGTTTTATTTCCCTGATGAGTGCCGCTAAGGAGACCCACTGATGCCCCGCAGGAACGATCTGTCGTCCGTCCTCGTCATCGGATCGGGCCCCATTGTCATCGGCCAAGCGTGCGAGTTCGACTACTCGGGCACGCAGGCATGCCGCGTGCTGAAGGAGGAGGGCCTGCGCGTCATCCTCGTTAACTCCAACCCGGCGACCATCATGACCGACCCGGGCATCGCCGACGCCACCTACGTCGAGCCGATCACCCCGGAGGTCGTGGCCTCGATCATCGAGAAGGAGCGCCCCGACGCGCTGCTGCCCACGTTGGGCGGCCAGACGGCGCTGAACACGGCCGTCGCGCTGTCGGAAATGGGCGTTCTCGAGCGTTTCAACGTCGAGCTGATCGGCGCGTCCATCGACGCGATTCGCGCCGGTGAGGACCGCGAGGAGTTCAAGGAGATCGTTGAGCGCTCCGGCGCCGAGGTCGCTCGTTCCTTCATCGCCCACACGATGGAGGAGTGCCACGCGGCCGCTGCCGAGCTTGGCTACCCCCTCGTCGTTCGCCCCTCCTTCACGATGGGTGGCCTCGGCTCCGGTTTTGCTTACACCCCCGAAGACCTCGAGCGCATTGCCAGCCAGGGCCTGGCCGCCTCGATCACGACCGAGGTTCTCCTCGAGGAGTCGATCCTCGGCTGGAAGGAATACGAGCTCGAGCTCATGCGCGACAAGGCGGACAACGTCGTCGTCGTGTGTTCGATCGAGAACGTCGACCCGGTCGGCGTGCACACGGGTGATTCGATCACGGTCGCTCCGGCGCTGACCCTCACCGACCGCGAGATGCAGCGCCTGCGTGACATCGGCATCGCTGTCATCCGCGCCGTGGGCGTGGACACCGGCGGCTGTAACATCCAGTTTGCGATCCACCCGGAGACCGGTCGCATCATCGTCATCGAGATGAATCCGCGCGTGTCGCGTTCGTCCGCGCTGGCCTCGAAGGCGACGGGCTTCCCGATCGCGAAGATCGCCGCGCGCCTCGCCACCGGCTACACGCTCGACGAGATCCCGAACGACATCACGGGATCGACCCCGGCCTCGTTCGAGCCGACGCTCGACTACGTCGTCGTCAAGGTCCCGCGCTTCACCTTCGAGAAGTTCCCGGCTGCCGACCCGACCCTCACGACCTCGATGAAGGCCGTGGGCGAGGCCATGGCGATCGGCCGCTCCTACACCGAGGCGCTGCAGA
Source organism: Sanguibacter keddieii (assembly GCF_001064145.1). Taxonomy (GTDB): domain Bacteria; phylum Actinomycetota; class Actinomycetes; order Actinomycetales; family Actinomycetaceae; genus Pauljensenia. The sequence goes on along the minus strand of NZ_JVOJ01000029.1, from coordinate 38,489 downwards.
AGGCCCTGCGCTCGATCGATAAGGGCGGTGTGCAGTTCCACTGGGACGGCGAGGCACCTACCCCCGAGGAGACCCGCGCGCTCGTCGGGGCTGCGGCAGTTGGCACCGAGGGCCGTCTCGTTCAGGTCCAGCAGGCTATTCGTGGCGGCGCAACGCTCGAGGAGCTGTTTGAGTCGACCAAGATCGACCCGTGGTTCCTCGACCAGATGTTCCTCCTCGACGAGGTCGCGACCCGCATTCGCGAGGCCGAGGCGCTCACGGGCGACGTTCTGGCCGAGGCGAAGCGTCACGGCTTCTCCGACCGCCAGATCGCTGCCATGCGTGGCCTGTCGGAGGACACGGTGCGCGAGGTGCGTGGTGCCTTCGGTATCCACCCCGTCTTCAAGACGGTCGACACCTGCGCCGCAGAGTTCGCGGCCCGCACCCCCTACCACTACTCGACCTACGACCAGGAGAACGAGGTCCGTCCGCGCGAGCGCGAAGCCGTCATCATCCTGGGTGCCGGTCCCAACCGAATCGGTCAGGGTATCGAGTTCGACTACTCGTGCGTGCACGCAGCCATGTCCCTGCGCGATCACTACGAGACCATCATGGTCAACTGCAACCCCGAGACGGTGTCGACCGACTACGACATTTCCGACCGCCTCTACTTCGAGCCTCTCACGCTCGAGGACGTCCTGGAGATTTACCGCGCCGAGTGCGCGGCTGGCCCCGTCAAGGGCATGATCGTCCAGCTCGGTGGCCAGACCCCGCTGTCGCTCGCGGCCGATCTCGAGCGCGCCGGCGTGCCGATCCTGGGCACCAGCCCGCGCGCCATCGACCTGGCCGAGGACCGCGAGGAGTTCGGCAAGGTTCTCGAGGCCGCTCATTGCCCGGCACCCGCACACGACACCGCGCACACGCCCGAGCAGGTTATCGCCGTGGCCGAGAAGGTCGGCTACCCGGTTCTCGTTCGCCCCTCCTTCGTGCTGGGTGGTCGCGGCATGGCGATCATCAACGACGAGCCGGCGCTGCGCGAGTACCTCGCGAGCCACGACTCCGAGCTGCTGTTCTCGCGCGGCCCGCTCCTCATCGACCGCTTCCTGGACGCCGCCATCGAGATCGATGTCGACGCCTTGTACGACGGCGAGGAACTCTTCATGGGCGCGATCATGGAGCACATCGAGGAGGCGGGCATCCACTCGGGTGACTCCTCCTGCGTGCTGCCTCCCATGACGCTGTCCGCGCGCGAACTCGAACGCATCACGGCCTCCACCGAGGCCATCGCACGCGGCGTCGGTGTGCGCGGCCTGATTAACATTCAGTTCGCCTTGCTCTCCGACACCCTCTATGTCATCGAGGCGAACCCGCGTGCCTCGCGTACCGTTCCCTTCGCGTCGAAGGCGACGGGTGTCCAGCTTGCTAAGGCTGCAGCCCTCATTCAGGTGGGCGCGACGATCGCCTCCCTACGCGAGCAGGGGATGCTGCCTGATACGGACGCTCGCGAGATTCACGACGGCGGATCGATCGCTGTGAAGGCAGCCGTCTTGCCGTTTAAGCGGTTCCGCACGGCTGGCGGCGAAATCGTCGACACCGTCCTCGGTCCCGAGATGCGTTCGACCGGCGAGGTCATGGGCATCGACCGCGACTTCCCGACGGCATTCGCCAAGGCACAGCTCGGCGCTTCGACCGACATGCCGACGTCGGGCACCGTCTTCATTTCGATTGCGGACACCGATAAGCGAGCGATCGTTCTGCCGGCCGCCCGTATGCACGAGATGGGCTTCAAGATCCTCGCGACCTCAGGAACTGCATCGGTCCTGCGCCGCAACGGCATCGAGGCCCAGGCTGTGCGTAAGTCCTCCGAGGGCCGCGGCGACGGCGGCGAGCCGACGGTCGTCGACCTCATCAACGAGGGCGCGATCGACATGGTCGTCAACACGCCTCAGCGCAGCGCCCCGCGTAATGATGGCTATCAGATCCGTGCGGCCGCAGCCTCGCAGGACCGCCCGGCGGTGACCACGCTGCAGGCGTTCAATGCGATGGTGCAGGCCATCGAAGTGCGAATGCGCGGGGCATACTCCGTGCGCTCGCTGCAGGAATGGGATTCCATTCGATCGGAGGAAACACGATGACTACTTCCGCAATCAAACCTGCAGCCTCGGCCGGCTTCGGCGACCGTCTGTACACCGCCATGCGCGCCTACGGCCCGGTGTGCGTGGGCATCGATCCACACGCGAGCCTCTTGCAGGAATGGGGACTTGACGACGACGCGAACGGTGTGCGAGAGTTCTCCCTTCGAGTGATCGAGGCGCTCGGCGGTCGCGTCGCTGCCTTCAAGCCTCAGGCCGCGTTCTTCGAACGGCACGGCTCTCGAGGCGTCGCCATCCTCGAAGATGTCATCGCTGCCTGCCGCGAAGTCGGCACGCTGTGCATTGTGGATGCTAAGCGCGGTGACATCGGCTCGACGATGGACGGTTATGCACAGGCGTTCCTGTCGGATGCCTCCCCGCTTGCCGGCGATGCAGTCACCCTCTCGCCCTACCTCGGCGTCGGATCGCTGACCCCCGCCCTCGAGTTGGCGCGACAGACCGGAAGGGGAGTGTTCGTTCTCGCCCTCACATCGAACCCCGAAGGTGCCTCCGTTCAGCACGCCCGCGGCGAGGACGGAACCAGCGTTGCGGGGCGCATCGTGTCCCAACTGGCGGACTTTAACAGCCGGTGTGACCAACAGCATCTTGGCCCTGCTGGCATCGTCGTGGGAGCCACCGTAGGCGACGCAGTCAAGCGTTTGGGCATCGATCTCGCCTCGCTCAATGGCGCTTTTTTGGCTCCAGGAGTGGGCGCACAGGGCGCTGGCCCGGCGCAGGTCAGGGAGGTTTTCGCCGGAGCGGAAGATGCTGTCCTCGCCTCATCCTCCCGCGCAATCTTGCGCTCTGGTCCAAGTATCAGCGGCCTTCGCAACGCCTACCGTGCGACGGTCGATTCGCTGCAATAATCTACTCTGTTACTAAAGGAGCAGCGTTTTGGTCTGGCACTAGTGGTCCGGAAGGTGACATAGTTTATTTACCGAAGATCCCAACGGAGGAGATGATCAGAATGGCACTACCTGATCTCACGCCAGAACAGAGGGCGCAGGCCCTCGAAAAGGCAACGCAGGCACGGAGGCGTCGCGCCGAAGTGAAGAACGCGCTTAAGGCGCGCTCGATGAACCTGTCGGAGGTTTTGGAACTCGCTGATTCAGACGAAGCCGTAGCGAAGATGAAGGTCGTTTCGCTGCTGGAGTCGCTGCCGCGCGTCGGCACGAACACGGCTGCCGTGCTGATGGACGAGTACAAGATCGCCCAGAGCAGGCGCGTACGTGGCCTCGGCCCCGTCCAGCGGAAGGCGCTCGTCGAGCGTTTCGGCTGACGCGGTCAAGCGTGGCACACTTGAGTCATGACAAAGGCTCAACTGACTGTCCTCGCTGGCCCTACAGCCGTTGGAAAGGGAACTGTTGTCGCGGCGCTGACGAAGCGCTTCCCGACGCTCAACGTGTCGATCTCGGCAACAACTCGCGATCCTCGGCCCGGTGAATTGAACGGCGTCCACTACTACTTCGTTTCCGCTCAAGAGTTCGATGCAATGATCGAACGCGGAGACATGTTGGAGTGGGCGCCTGTTCATGGAAAAAACAAGTACGGAACGCCTCGCGGACCCGTCGATGAAGCCCTCGCCGCTGGCAAGCCCGTGCTCCTTGAGATCGATCTGGCTGGCGCGCGTCAGGTCCGCACCACCAGGCCCGACGCGCAGTTCATTTTCCTCGCTCCACCTTCGTGGGAGGAGCTCGAACGTCGCCTGATCGGGCGCGGCACCGAAAGCCCAGAGGAACAGGCACGCCGCCTGGCTACCGCCCGCGTTGAGCTGGAGGCTGCCTCGGAGTTTGACCATGTTGTGATCAACGACGATGTGGAGCGCGCGGTGGATGAGCTGGCTCGGCTCATTGGCCTGGAGTAGTATCTATCTGAATCCGCCACTGAGAGGAATACACGCATGTCCGGAATTGTTGCCCAGCCTGTGGGCATCACGTCCCCGCCCATTGACGATCTGCTGGAGCACGTCGATTCCAAGTACGCGCTGGTTATTTTCGCCGCGAAGCGCGCACGACAGATTAACTCCTACAATCTGCAGCTTCAGCAGAACATGATCCAGTTCGTGGGTCCGGTCGTCGACGTGCAGCCGGATGAGAAGCCGCTGGCTGTTTCCCTGCGCGAGATCAACGAAGGCCTCCTGTCTCTCGAAGCAAACCCCGAGGCCTGACATGGCAACGATCGTCGTCGGAGTGACCGGCGGCGTCGCAGCCTTTAAAGCACCCATCGTGGTCCGTGAGTGTCAACGCGCGGGCCACGACGTGTATGTCACTGCGACGCGCGCGTCATTGGATTTCGTTGGCCGCTCCACCTGGGAGGGCATCACCTCCCGCCCGGTCGCAGTTGACATTGCGGGGGAGGGGCGCGCCGAGCACGTGGAGCTTGCTCGCCTCGCAGACCTCATCATCGTCGTTCCCGCGACCGCGAATTCTTTGGCGCGCCTCGCCGCCGGTTTCGCCGACGACATGGTCTCGCTGACGGTTCTCGCGTCTGACGCGCCCGTTGTCGTTGCCCCCGCGATGCACTCCAACATGTGGCTGGCACCCGCCACGCAGGCCAACGTCAAGACGCTTCGCGAGCGCGGTGTGCACGTCATCGATCCTGCGTCTGGCGCGCTCGGTTCTGGCGACAGCGGTGTCGGCCGTCTTCCTGAACCCGAGGAGATCGCTCGGGTGGCTCTCGACGTGCTTGATGCTCGCAACCGGGCGTCGAGCCCTCTTGCTGGCCGCACGGTCGTTGTCACCGCTGGCGGGACGCGCGAACCCATCGATCCGGTCCGTTTTTTGGGCAATCAGTCATCCGGCCGTCAGGGACTGGCGATTGCGTCGGCAGCGGCGCGAGCCGGCGCCTCAGTACGGGTGATCGCCGCGAACATCGAGTCGGCTCTCCTCGAGGCGCTGCCGACGGGCGTGCAGGTCACTCGCGTGGGGAGCGCCCTGCAGATGCGCGATGCAACGATCGATCAGGTGGCCGACGCCGATGCTCTCGTGATGACGGCAGCCGTTGCGGACTTTCGGCCCGAGGCCACCTCGGAGTCGAAGATGAAGAAGGACCCATCGACCGAGGACGCTCCGACGATCCGCCTGGTTCGTAACCCCGATATCCTCGCTGAAGTCGCGCACGGCGACCAGCGCCCGCCCCTCGTCGTCGGTTTCGCCGCGGAGACCGGCACCGACGAGGAGATTCTCGCCTACGGCGCTGACAAGGCTGCTCGAAAAGGTGCTGATTTCATTTGTTTGAACCGGGTGGGGGAGAGCGTCGGATTTGGCGACGTGCCCAACGATATTCGCCTCCTCGATGCAAGCGGCCACATCGCGGGCCGTTACGTCGGCTCAAAGGATGAGGTTGCCGCTCGTCTTGTCGGCCATATGGCTTCATTCCTTGATAATCTAAAGCAGTGAGTCAACAGCTTTTTTCTTCTGAGTCCGTTACCGAAGGTCACCCCGACAAGGTCTGTGACCGTATCTCCGATGCGATCCTCGACGCGCTGCTCGCCGCCGACCCTCGCTCGCGCGTTGCCGTCGAGACGATGGCGGCCACCGGCCTCATCCACATCGCCGGTGAGGTGACGACCGAGGCGTACGTTGAGATTCCTGAGATTGTGCGTCGTGAGATCCTGTCGATCGGCTACGACTCGTCGCGCGTTGGCTTCGACGGTGCCTCCTGCGGCGTTTCCGTGTCGCTGGACGGCCAGAGCCCCGACATCGCCGGCGGCGTTGATGAAGCCCTTGAAGTGCGCGGCTCCCAGGGCGGTGACCCGCGCGATCGTCTCGGCGCGGGTGATCAGGGCATCATGTTCGGTTACGCTTCTTCGGATACCCCGGATCTCATGCCCGCGCCCATTTGGCTGGCACATCGCCTGGCAAAGCGACTGACTGACGTTCGCAAGCAGGGCATCGTTGAAGGGCTGCGTCCCGACGGCAAGACTCAGGTGACCCTCGCGTACGAGGACGGTCGGCCGGTGGGTATCGACACGATCGTCGTGTCCACCCAGCACGACGAGGCGCTGTCGCAGTCGGCGATCGCTGACGCGGTGCGCGACAACGTCATCACCCCTGTCATCGAGGAGTCTGGTCTCGCGTTGGCGACCGGATCCATGACCACTCTTATCAACCCGTCGGGTCGCTTCGTCCTGGGCGGCCCCGCCGCGGACGCCGGCCTCACCGGTCGCAAGATCATCGTCGACACCTATGGCGGCATGGCCCGCCACGGTGGCGGCGCTTTCTCCGGCAAGGACCCGTCGAAGGTCGATCGTTCCGCCACCTACGCCGCCCGTTGGGTGGCTAAGAACGTCGTGGCCGCCGGCATCGCCAAGCGCTGCGAAATTCAGCTTGCCTACGCCATTGGACGTGCTCGCCCGATCGGCCTGTACGTCGACACCTTCGGGACTGCTTCGGCGCCCGAGGCACGCATCGCGGACGCCATCCGCGAGGTCTTCGACCTGCGTCCCCTCGGCATGATCGAAGACCTCGATCTGCTGCGTCCGATCTACCGCGAGACCGCCGCGTATGGTCACTTCGGCCGCGAGCAGTTCCCGTGGGAAGCGATCAACCGCGTCGACCAGCTCAAGGCTGCGCTCGCATGAGTGAGGCAGTGGAAGCCCAGGACTACCTGCCCTCGTACGAGACCGAGTCCGCTCGCCGCGCGTGGCGTCGGCGCACGAGCCTGGAGATGATCATTTCCGGCTCCATCGGCCTCGTCACGTCGTTTGTTCTCTCGATCGAAGCGTGGCAGCTGGCCGCTGACTCGTCAGCGCGCTTTGGCTGCGATATTTCGTCCGTACTGTCGTGTTCGACGGTCGCGCAGACGTGGCAGGCGCGCATCCTCGGCTTTCCTAACGCTTTCCTCGGCATCTTTTTCGAGGCCGTGGTTCTCGCTGTCTCCGTCGCTATTTTCGCGGGCGTGAAGTTCCCGCGCTGGTACATGCTCGGCACGAACCTGCTGTACACGATCGCACTGTTCTTTGCGTTCTGGCTGTTCGGGCAGTCGTATTTCATCATTCAGGTGCTGTGCCCGTGGTGCCTGCTCATCACCCTAACGACAACACTCGTGTTTGGTGGAATCACTCGCATCAATGTTCGCGACGGCGTCATCCCGGCACCCGAGGGGCTGCGCCGTCTTGTCGCTCAGGGCCTCGACTGGGCTCTGTGGGGCCTGATCGTTTTTGGCGTGCTCGCCATGGTGGTCGCGAAGTACGGTCTGAAGCTTCTCGGCTGAGAGCGGGACGCAGATGTGTGCGGGCCGTGATTCACTAGGATCATGACTTCCCAACAGGGCATGCTTGACGGTTTCGATCCGCCGCGGTCTCGGGCCGCGGACATCGCTCGTGTGCTCGTTGACGTCGATCTGCCCCACATGGATCGGCCGCTTGACTACGTTGTACCGGGCACGCTCATTGACGAGGCCGAGGTCGGCCGTGCAGTTCGTGTGCGGTTTTCCGGCACGCGCGCGGATGGATGGATCGTTGAGCGTACACGGCGCGACGTGCTTGACGATGCCGCGCAGATAGAATCCGTCGTCTCGTCGATCCCGGTACTGACGCCCGCTCTGTATGAGACTGCTCGTCGCATTGCCGCGCGTTTCCTCGCGACGACCTCCCAGGTGCTCTCGCTCGCGATTCCGCCGCGGCACGCGCGTGGTGAGAAGACCGTTGTCGAGGCGCACGAGTCGGCGTGGCCATCCGTCGCGGCTCCGACTATTTCCGAGGGCTGGGCTGCTTATTCTGCTGGGGAAGCGTTGCTTCACCGCCTTGCAGCCGGCCAGTCTCCGCGTGCAGTCGTCACCGCGTTGCGTCCCCGGATGCGCGCGTGCTTGTCGGATGCCGTCGCCGCCGCCGTTTCTTCGGGGCGCAGCGCCATTATCGTGACGGCGACCGGAGAGGACGCAGCGCGGTACGCACGTGTCCTCGAGGAGGACCTCGGTGTTCCCGTCGCCGTCACGGGCGGTGACGTGAGTCCCGAGGAGCGCTACCGCATCCACGTAGCCGCGACACTCGGGCGTCTTCCGATTGTGATCGGGACGCGCTCGGCTGCGTGGGTTCCGTGCGCGAAGCTGGGCCTCATCGTCATCTGCGATGACGGGGACGATCGATTGCGTGAGCGCCGTTTTCCTCGCTGCGATGTTCTTGATGTCGCCGTGCAGCGGTGCGCGGTGGAGGGAGCGGGACTCCTCGTAGCCTCACATGCGCGCTCGGTAAAGGCACAGGCACTCGTTCGTTCCGGCTGGGCTGTGAGCCTCGATCCCGTGCCCGACGCGCTGCGCGACGCGACTCCTCGCGTCCATCTGCATGGCCAGGCGGAAGCGGAACGTGAGGGAGCCAGCGGCCACATGCGCATTCCTCAGGCCGCGTTGCGTATGATCCGCCAGGGGCTTCGAGAAGGCCCCGTGCTCATCCAGGTCGCGGCCTCAGGGTATTGGCCCACGGTCGTCTGCCGGCGCTGCGGCGAACGTGCGCGCTGTCGTCATTGCTCCGGGCCTCTCGCTGTGGGCAGTGGGGGAGAGACGACCTGCTCGTGGTGCGGGCGTACCTCGCAGACGTGGCGGTGCCCGCACTGCTCCGGCACAGAGCTGCGCGCAGCTCGCGTGGGTTCGACGCGCACCGCCGAGGAGATCGCGCGCAACCTCCCGGACGCGTCGGTCCTCGAGTCGTCGGCAGCTCATCGGATCAGCCGTCAGCTTCCCGCACGTTCCACTGTTGTCGTTGCGACGCCGGGAGCTGAGCCGGACGTGGACGGTGGCTACGCCGCCGCAATCATTCTCGACGCCCACGCCCTAGCTGGCCGCACGGAGCTGTGGGCCCCGGAGGAAGCAGCCAGGCGGTGGCTCAACGCACTGTCTCTCGTCCGCCCAGGCCACCCCGGCCTCGTCGTCGGGACGATTCCCGATGCCCTGGGGCAGGCACTCGTGCGCTGGGCCCCCACCGACTATGCCGATCGTCTCTTGGATGAGCGCGAGGCCCTGGGCTTTTTCCCGGCCGCGACGATGGTTGCTCTCGATGGGCCGGCGGCTCAAGTCCGCCAGGTCGCCGAACAGGTCATTCGCGAGGGAGGGGCTGAGCTGGTCGGTACCGTCGTACGAGCCGCGACGCGTGAGGGCGAAGAAAACGAGGTGCGTACGCTGGTGCGAACCCCGTTGGCTGGGGCTGCGTCGATGCTCGCGGTTCTCACCGGTATTCGGCGCTCGCGCAGTGCCCGCAAGGTTCCGCTCGTGAAAATGAGCGTGAACCCACCCGAGCTCTTCTGAGTCAGGGCCTGCGCGGTGCCGTAAACTGGCGGCCGTGCGCATTATTTTTGCTGGTACCCCCGAGGCCGCAGTCCCTACGCTGCGGGCCCTGCTGTCGTCGTCCCACGAGGTCGCCCTCGTCATCACACGTCCGCCGGCTCGGCGCGGTCGCGGCAAGACGGTCTACCCGTCTCCAGTGGCGGAAGTAGCCGCCGAATTCGGTGTGGAACTGTTGGAGACAACGACGTTGAAGACCCCCGAGATCGTGCAGCGCATCGAGGACGTGCAGGCGGACCTCGGTGTTGTCGTCGCGTACGGCGGCCTCGTGCCCCCGAACGTACTGGTGATGCCCGCCCACGGGTGGGTAAACCTGCATTTCTCGGATCTGCCGAGGTGGCGTGGAGCTGCTCCGGTCCAGTGGGCGATTCGGCAAGGGGATGCGACGACCGCGTCCTGCGTGTTTAACCTCGAGGAGGGCCTGGATACGGGCGACGTCTATTCACGCATCGAGGTTCCGATCGTTCGCGAGAGCGCTGGCGAGCTACTCTCGTCCATGGCCGAGGCCGGCGCGGATCAGGTGCTCGGCGTTGTCGATGCGCTTGCCGATGGCAGTGCAACCGCGACTGCGCAGTCGGCGGAAGGCGTGACGCACGCGCGCCGCCTCGAGCACGTCGACGGCTACGTGTCGTTCACGCACGACGCCGAACACGAGGACCGCATCATTCGTTCCGTGACGCCCAATCCTGGTGCCTACACGGTGGTGCCGGGCGGGGCCCGCATGAAGCTCGACAAGGCAACGCCTGTGGACCGTGACGATCTGGCTCCCGGGCAGCTCGAGGTGACGAAGAAGCAGGTGACCGTCGGGTGCGCAAGCGGAGCCCTCGTGCTCGGCAAGGTCGCCCCGGCCGGCAAGTCCTGGATGGACGCGGCCGCCTGGGCGAGGGGAGCGCGTCCGTCCCAAGACCTGCGCCTTGGGGGGGAGCTGGAGGCTGAGCGATGAGCGAGAGGCGTTACGCGGACGGTTACCGCAAGCTGCGCAAGGCCGATGAGCCTCGTCGTATCGCATACGACGTCCTTCACGAAGTCGCGACTGAGGGTGCGTTTGCGAACATCATTTTGCCGAAGGCTTTGCGTCAGGCACGGCGCGACGGTCACTTCTCCGATCGGGATGCTGCCTTCACCTCCGAGCTCGTCCACGGCACGCTGCGCGCGATTGGCCGCCTTGATTGGGTCATTTCGCGCCACATCGATCGTCCGCTTGCCGATCTCGATCCGCGCGCGCTTGTCATCCTGCGCATGGGCGCCCACCAGCTCCTCGACATGCGCGTGCCCGATCACGCGGCTGTTTCGGCCACCGTCGATGTCGCCCGAGAGCACCTGACGGATGGCCCCGTCCGTTTCGTGAACGCCGTCCTTCGCTCGATCACCCGTGAGGACCCTTCGGAGCGTGAGGCAGCCATGGATGCCATTGCGGACGAGGATGAGGCTCTTGGCGTGCGCTACTCACACCCGGCATGGATGGTCGCTGCGTTCCGTGACGCCCTCAAGGCCCACGGTTACCCCACGGATGAGCTTCTCGATGTTCTCGAGGCTGATAACGAGGTTCCCACGGTCACTCTGGCGGCCCGCCCGTCTGTGATGAGCGTCGACGAACTCGCTGACGAGGCCGAGGATATTCTCGACACGCGCGTCGCCTTGGGCGCTGTCTCCCCTTATGCAGTACTTCTCGAATCCGGTGACCCTGCGCGCCTTCCCTCAATTCGTGACGGCCGCTCCGGCGCCCAGGATGAGGGCTCGCAGCTCGCCGCCCTCATCGCCGCATCTGCACCGCTCGAAGGTGGCCCAGACGAGCGGTGGCTCGACCTGTGTGCGGGTCCCGGCGGCAAGGCCGCGCTTCTCGCCGGACTCGCGGCCGACGCAGGTGCGCGCGTGACCGCCAACGAGGTGCACCCGCACCGTGCCCGCCTCGTGGAGCGGACGACGCGCCAGTTCGACTCCATCGAGGTCGTGAGCGGCGACGGTCGTACCTTTGGTGGGGGACGCAGCGCATGGCCGCTCGGTTCGTTTGATCGTGTCATCGTCGACGCACCCTGCTCGGGCATGGGGTCGATGCGGCGACGCCCCGAGTCCCGCTGGAACCGCACGCCCGAGGACGTGCAGGAGCTCACCGTCCTCCAGCGCGAACTGCTCGATCGGGCGGTCGCGCTGACACGCCCCGGCGGCGTTCTCACCTACATCACGTGCTCCCCGCACGCGGCTGAGACGCGTGAACAGGTCGAGCGCCTGCTGAAGGCTGGCGAGGTCGAGCTGCTTGACACCGTGGCTCTCGCAAACGAGTGCGCACCTGAGGCGCTGGACACGCCGGAATCTGCGGGCGTCATTGCGGGCTTCGGCGGTCGGACGCTCCAGCTATGGGACCACCGTTTCGGCACGGATCTTATGTTTGTAGCCTGCCTGCGAAGGCGCTAGCATGTGCGTTATGAACGCCACAATTAGCCCGTCGATTCTCAACTGCGACATCGCCGACCTACGCGGTGAGCTCACGAAGATCGCAGGAGCGGACATCGCACACGTCGATGTCATGGACAACCATTTCGTCCCCAATCTCTCGTGGGGTCTGCCCGTCGCGGAGGCTGTCGTCAAGTCCGGTATTCTCCCGGTCGACGCGCACCTCATGATCGAGGACCCGGATCGTTGGGCTCCACAGTACGCGGAGGTCGGTTGTGAGTCCGTCACCTTCCACGCAGAGGCCGCGGCAGCGCCGCTGCGCCTGGCCCGCGAGCTGCACCGCATCGGTGCGCGCGCCGGCCTGGCTCTCAAGCCCGCGACAGACATCGCGCCATTCGTGGACATCCTCAACGAGTTCGACATGATCCTCATCATGACGGTCGAGCCCGGTTTCGGCGGCCAGTCCTTCATTGAGCAGATGATCCCGAAGATCGAGCGCACTCGCGCCGCGATCAACGCCGCGGGGCTGCAGGTATCGATCCAGGTCGATGGCGGCATTTCCCGCGCCACTATCGAGCGCGCGGCCGAGGCCGGTGCCGACAACTTCGTCGCCGGTTCCGCGGTCTTCCGTGCGGAAGATGCTCATCGTGAGGTTGAGGCGCTGCGCGAGCTCGCCAACGCCCACTCGCACTGACCGCACAACTTTTCTGGCGGCCGGAACGGGACGAGATCCCGCCCGGCCGCCCTTTTTCTTTCATAGCGGATACGCCTCGCGCGGTGCGCGCGCCGGTGGCACAATGGCACACGAGTACTCCGGGGTCGGTGAAAGTCCGAACCGGCGGTGATAGTCCGCGACCCGCCCTCACAGAACGAGGGCGGTTGAGCCGGTGAAATTCCGGAACCGACGGTGAAAGTCCGGATGGGAGGAGTGCATGAGGCGCATCCGTGCGTCTGCTGTGCTGCGCGTACCCCCGGTGTCGGAAAGTCAGTCGTGGCAATTCGGAACAAGCCCCGCGGTGCGCTCACCGTTGCGGCACCGATCATCTTTCTCGCCCTTATGTTGGCGGGATGGTGGCTGACGACGACGTTGACCGGCATCGAAGCCTGGCGTCTACCCGATCCGTTTGCTGTTACCCGAAAAGGTGTGGCGTTGCTCCAGCGCCCCACGACCTGGCGCCAGATTGCGGTGACGGGAGGCGAGGCTATCGCGGGGTGCGCGCTCGGAACGGTCGTTGCGCTGCCGTTAGCGTATGCGATCTACCGCTGGCGGCTGTTGGCCGCGGCGGTGGAACCCTTCCTTGGGGCAACCCAGGCGTTGCCCGCCATCGCAATCGCCCCCATTCTCGTCCTGTGGGTCGGATACGGCATCACACCGGTCATCGTGCTGTGTGCGTTGATGGTGTTTTTCCCGATCCTTGTGTCCACTGTCGTCGGCTTGCGTCATATTGATCGCGAGTTGCTCGAGGCTGCCGCACTCGACGGCGCAACGGGTTGGACGATGGCCGTACACATGGAGCTACCTCTCGCTGCTCCCGCCATTCTGGGCGGCTTGCGTAACGGGTTCGCTCTGTCTGTCACGGGCGCAGTCGTGGGGGAGATGGTCATGGGAGGGTCCGGGCTCGGGCAGGTACTCACTCAAATGAGAAGCAACGTGGACACCGCCGGCATGTTCGTCGTTATCGCGATCCTGTGCGTCATGGCGACGATTCTGTACGTCATCGTGTACCGGATCGAGCGGTCGAAGCGTTACGCCATCACGCAGTGAAGGAGACATCCCTTGAAGCTTTCCACTATCGTTCGCGCGACCGTTATCGGTGCCAGCGCCTCGCTGGCTCTGGGCGCTTGCACGGTCGGTCCGGGCGCTACGCAGTCGGGCGCATCCTCGCAGGGCGCCTCGGACGTGACGATCGGCCTGACCTACATTCCGAACGTGCAGTTTGCCCCCGTCTACGTCGCGGATTCTCAGGGGCTGTATAACGACGCTGGTATCACGCCCACCGTTCGTCATCATGGCTCGGACGAGGGGCTGTTCACGGCGCTTCTCGCCGGTCAGGAGGACGTGGTCATTGCCTCCGGCGACGAGGCCGCGGTGGCTGCCTCGCAGGGCCTGGACCTCGTGTCTATCGGCCAGTATTACGCGACCTACCCGGGAAGCGTCATCGTCCCGGCCTCGTCGTCCATCACGAGCCTCGCGGACCTGGCTGGAAAGAACATTGGCATCCCCGGCGAGTACGGTTCGAGCTACTACGCAACTCTCGCCGCCATCAAGGCCGGTGGCCTACAGACCTCCGACGTGACAATCTCGTCGATCGGCTACACGCAGCAGGCGGCCCTCGCGGCTGGACAGGTGGACGCAGTCGTTGGCTTTACCAACAACGACGCGGTGCAGATGAGGCTGGCGGGCATCGACATCCGGGAGATCCCACTCGATGGCGCCTCAACTCCGCTGGTGGCGGCCTCGATTATCACGACGCGCGAGTGGGCACAGGCCCACCCGGATGCGGCACGCGCGGTCGTGTCTGCAACCACCGAGGCGATGAACACGATCGCTGCCGATCCCCAGGTCGCGATCGACGCGACGGCCAAGTGGGACACGTCGCTCAGTGACGAGACCTCGCTGGCCGCAGCGAACGCCGTTCTCGCTGCGACTGTTCCGCTGTGGCTCGGGGATGACGCGCGCGCCGACGGAGTGCAGGATCTCGCCACGTGGTCGTCGATGGTGTCGTTCCTGAGCTCGATTGGTGTTCTTGAGGGGGATGTCGATCCGAGCGTCATCGTGAGCAACGAGTACGCGAACGCGGCTGATACCGAATCTTCCCAGTCCTAAACGGTGCGCCGTATGCTCGGGACGCGCGCGTTTCGCGTAGGGTAAGCGGGTGAGTACCGCCGTCAACGCTAACGTGCGCGTCCTTGAGCTTTTTGTTGAGCTCCTGGGCGCGCGTCCGGGGCGCACGAAGGCGCAATTGCGTACCCTTCCCGGGTATCAGGGGCTTGCGGACGACGCGTTTGAGACGCAATTCCAGCGCGATAAGGACGCACTGCGTGATGCGGGTGCCCACATGACGATTCGGTCGGGGGAGCGCTACAGCATCGCGTGGGATTCGTTTGCGCCCGGCATCGAGGTCACCAGTGCTGACCGCGCTCTGATGTCACTGGCTGCACGCGCGTGGGATAGCAGCGAATTTTTCGCCGACGCTATCGATGCGAAGGCCGCTGCAGCTTCCTCCGACGACGTTTCCGCTCCCACGATTCGCCTGGGTCTCACCGGCCTCGGCGCTGCCACCGTGTTGTCGCAGGCCATTCGCGAGCGGCGCGTGGTGTGTTTCGAATACCCGGGCTCACGCGAGCTTACTGAGCGTTCCGTCGAGCCGTGGGCTCTGTCGGTGCAGGGCCGGGCATTGTACCTGTGGGGTTGGGATCTCGACCGCGGCGGCGAACGCACTTTCCGTGTGTCGCGCATACGCTCGCAGATTTCCTTTCTGGGCGAGCCGGGCGACGCTTCGCTTCCACCCGAGGGGGCGGCGTTTCCTCGCGTATCATCGTTCGTCTCTCCCGTCGTCCACGTGCGCGCGGACTCCACCGCACGCACGCTTCTCCACGGCTACGAGGCCGGGACATCGTCTGAGGAGCACGTTTCGCCTCGGCACGGCTGGGAACGTATCGCACTTGAAGGCGCAGAGATGGGAACATGGATCGGCCGCCTTCTTCCGTTGGCTGCCGACGTGGTTGTCGTCGCACCCGAGCCCCTGCGACACACAATGCTGACGCGCCTGCGCGCGGCCGCCACGTGGGGTGAGGGCGATGCCTGAGAACGTTCAACTGGCCGTTGTCCGGCTTGCTTCGATGGTGGCGTGGATGAGTGATCATCCCGGCACGACCGTCGATGAGATCGCCGCGCATTTCCATCGCACTCGCCGACAGGTGCGTCGTGACATCGAGTATCTCGCGTCCGTTGGAGATTCACTGCCCGGCGCGTCTTTCGAGCTCGATTGGGACCTCTACGAGCAAGAACAGCGCGTGTCACTGCGCTCAACGCTGGGTGCCTCGGCACCGCTGCGTCTGTCAACGCTTGAGGCACAGGCACTTCTCATCGGCCTGTCTGCGATGACTCCGTTGCTCGGCAAGGAACTTTCCGCGCATGTTCCGCACGCAGCCCTCGTCGTCTGCGCGCTCGGCGGCCTGAAAGAGACCGACGCCGAACAGCACGTGGAAGCGATTCCCTCTCTGGCATCGTCGAGCGCGAGCCTTGAGACCCTGCGCGATGCGCTCCTGCGCGAAGAACGAGTGTCTTTCACCTACGTGTCCGCTTCGGGCGTTTGCACGCGCCGCGTCGTCGACCCCTGGTCGCTCGAGGCGAGCGCAAGCGGCTGGCTCCTGCGCGGCTGGTGCACTCGCGCGGGGGAAGCGCGCAGCTTCGCGGTCGCCTCGATCAGCGACGTGCGCGGCGAGGGGCCGCGCATCGAGGAACCGCGCCGCGTGCGCCATGATGCGCCCACCTGGACGCTCGACGTCGATCGCGATGCCCGTTGGATCGCCGACGAATACGACGGCCGCATTATCGCCGAGCTGGATGGCGGGGGAGCGCGCATCGCCCTGCCTGTCTGGAACGAACAGTGGGGCCTGAGCCTCCTCATTGACGTCGCCCCACACCTGCGCGCTGTCACACCGGATATGCGCGACGAAGCCGCACGCCGTGCGCGCTCAGTTTTGTCGATCTGGACCCGAGAGGATGCATCGTGAGCCCCAAACGACGTCGACACCGCACCCGGGACGCTGAGCACGTAGGCCGCCGCGAGGAGGAAGTCGGCCTCGGCGTGGGTAGCGCAGCCCAGCGCTACGCCGCATACAAGGCCGAAGCACAGGCCGCCTCGTCGCTACGCGCACGCTGGGTCTTAACGCTGAGCTTCACCCCGGACCCGTTCCAGATCCAGGCACTCGACGCCGTCGAGGCCGGCAGCTCCGTCCTCGTTGCCGCACCCACAGGTGCCGGAAAGACGATCGTCGGACAGTTTGGCGCTTACGTCGCCCTCGAGCAGGGAATGCGCGCGTTCTACACGACGCCAATCAAAGCGCTGTCCAACCAGAAGTACTTGGAGCTGTGCGACCTGTACGGCGCGCACAACGTCGGCCTGGCGACCGGAGACACGTCGGTGAACTCCGGTGCCCCGGTCGTCGTCATGACGACAGAGGTCCTGCGCAACATGATCTACGCGGGAGCACCCCTGCGCGACCTGGGCGTCGTCATTCTCGACGAGGTCCATTACCTGGCGGATAAGATGCGTGGCCCGGTGTGGGAGGAAGTGATCATTCACCTGCCCGCACACGTCGCGATCATCGCGCTGTCGGCCACGGTGTCGAACGCCGAGGAATTCGGCGCGTGGATCCGGGAAGTTCGTTCCACCTGCGAGATCATCGTTTCCGAAAAGCGCCCGGTCCCGCTCTACCAGCACATGATTGTCGGCGAGGACATTTTTGACCTGTACGCGCCGACTGGAAAGGGAAAGCTCAATCCCGAGCTCGTGGCCGCGACGCGGGACTCCGGGATGCGCGGCGGGCGCGGCTCGCGCTCGTGGAACCGCGAGGTCCGCGTACGGCGTGAATCGCGTCCCTCGACGCTGATTTCTCTCGATCGCGCTCGCCTGCTACCAGCCATCACGTTCATCTTCTCGCGGGCAGGATGCGAGGATGCGGTGCGCCAGATCCTCTCCACGCGCATTACGCTGACGACCCGCTCGGAGGCCGCCGAGATCGAGACCTACGTGGATGAGGTCATCGCGCTTCTTCCTCCTGAGGATGCCATCGTCCTTGGCGCCGAGGCGTGGAAACGCGGCCTCATGCGCGGCATTGCCGCACACCACGCCGGCATGCTGCCTCTCATGAAGGAGAGCGTCGAACACCTGTTTTCGCGCGGTCTCGTCAAGATGGTGTACGCAACCGAGACGCTCGCGCTCGGTATCAATATGCCCGCGCGCACGGTCGTCATTGAATCGCTAACGAAGTGGAATGGCTCGGCGCACGTCTCCCTGTCCGCCGGCGAGTACACGCAGCTCTCAGGACGCGCGGGGCGCCGCGGTATCGACACCGAAGGGCACGCGGTCGTCTCGCATCGTGGGGGAGTGGCACCCGAAGAGGTCGCCGCCCTCGCGTCGAAGCGCACGTACCCGTTGATTTCTGCGTTCACTCCGACGTACAACATGGTTGTCAACCTGCTCGCGCGCTCGACGCGCGCCCAGACTCGCAAGGTACTGGAGTCTTCTTTTGCGCAGTATCAGGCCGATTCCGCTGTCGTCGCACTCGCGTCGCGCCTTTCCGACCTGGAGGCGCAGCGCGACGCGACGGTCGAGGATCTATCGTGTTCGCACGGAGATGTTCGCGAGTATTTGACGCTGCGCGACCAGTTGGGTCAGGCGGAGAAGTCTGGTGCGCGTGCGCGCAAGCGCGAGGCGCGAGATGAATCGCGCCGCGTTCTGTCCGGCGTGCGCCCGGGCGACGTCCTCGCACTGACTCGTGGCCGCAAGACACGCCTGTGCGTCGTCGGGGCGAAGGACACCAGCGCCTCGGGCAGGGCCCAGGTCTCGGTGATCGGGGAGGATGCCGCGTGGAGGGCGCTGGCCCCCGAGGACGTGCGCGGCGCAATTGCTGTCGTCGGACACATGTCCATTCCCGGCGGCTCTGCGCTGCGGCGCACGAAGGAGCGCACGCGCATCGCCGGGGAGCTTCGCTCAGGCGCTGCCAAGGGCTTGTACGAGGTCCCTGCAGATTCCACGCAGGCCTCCGATCCGATCTCGGCACTGCGCGTTGCGATGCGTCAGCATCCGGTTCACCGCTGCCCGCACCGCGAGGAGCACGCTCGTGCGGGTGCCCAGTGGACTCGCCTGGCACGCGAGATCGATCGTCTCCGTTCGTCCATCGACTCCCAGACGGGTTCCGTGGCCGCCCAGTTCGACCGCGTCTGCGCGGTCCTCGAACGTCTCGGCTTTTTGGCCGGAGATGAGGTCACGGACTCGGGTCAACGCTTGCGCCGAATCTTCGGTGAGCGCGACCTGGTGGTGGCCATGTCGATGAATGAGGGCACGTGGAATGAGCTCGACGAGGCGGAGCTCGCGTCGATGGTGTCAGCGCTCGTCTACGATTCTCGTTCCGACGACGATGCGCAGCAGCTGGCTCCTGCGGGTGTGGGAATCCGGCTGCAGGAAGCATGGCATGAGAGCCTGGCGACCTTGGAGCGCGTGCATCGCGTCGAAAAGGCCTGCGGCTGCGACCTGACCCCGATCCTTGACGCCGGCCTGATGGCTGCCACGCTTGCGTGGGCGCACGGCTCGACGCTGGCTACGGCGATTGACGCTACGCCGATCCAGGCCGGAGACTTCGTCCGCTGGATGCGTCAGGTCATGGACTGCCTCGGTCAGATCGCGTCGGCGTCGTCCAGCGGCGAGCTGACGCGCAAAGCCGAAGCCGCGAAGGACCGCATCGGTCGCGGTATCGTTGCGTGGTCGACGATTTGAGACACCCGGAGGGCTCGTGGGGTATCAGCACATCTTCCAGCGCGCATCGTTTGCACACGTGTGCGGCGATTCAATCATCGCCGCGATCGCCGGTCTCGCGCTGTATGCGTCGTTTCCACCCGCGGGCTGGTGGTGGCTATCGGTGCCTGCCCTCGCCCTGTTTGTGTCGCGCATTGACGAGGCCAGGGCCCCGCGTGCGCTGACAGTGACGTTCGTATTCGGCATGAGCTTCTGGGTTCCTCTCATCGACTGGATTCCGCTGGCCGTTGGCACAATGCCCCCGTGGTTCGTTCTCGCGCTCGTGCAAACATTCTTCTTCATGGGCTGGGTAGTCTTTGCACGCTGGACCCAGCTGTGGCGGTGGGCGCGCGGTCCCCTCGTCCAAGCTTTCTTGTTCGCACTGACCTGGGCCGGCGTCGACGCTGTTCGCTCGCGCTGGCCGTGGTCGGGCTTCCCGTGGGGCTCCGTTGCCTTGCCTCAGGTGGATTCGCCGCTCGGGCATCTCGCGCCTTACGGCGGAACGACGCTTATCACCGCAGTCGTCGTCTTTCTTGCCGTTCTTGTCCGCCGAGCTTTCGCGGCACGCGATGCCGCCGTGGTGCGCGAGCATTGGTTCTCGCGCCCGGCGCTGGCTGTCATCGTCGCCGCCATATACGTTGCCCCTATCGTCATTTCACTGCCTAATCAGGCGGAGAACGGCATGTTGCGCGTCGGCGTGGTCCAGGGCGATATTGCGCTGCCCGGGGCCGAGGCGTACAGGCGCGAGGGGGAGGTGACCGATAACAACGTGCGTGCGTCCCTCACGCTCGCGAGTTCACCGCAGGTCATTGATCGTCCGGTTGATATCGCGCTCTGGGGCGAGGGTTCCGTCGATCGCGATCCGCTTGCATTCCCCGCAATCGGTCAGGCCGTCGATTCGGCGGCCACGGCGCTCGATGCGCCGATCCTGATCGGCTACACGAACCTGAACGAGCGCGACCGCGTAAAGAACTGGCTGGCGGTGTGGGAGCCTGGCACTGGCATGGACGAGGCCGCCCGCTACTCCAAGCACGTTCCCGTTCCCTTTGGGGAGTTCATTCCTTTCCGGGATGTCATTGCTTCGTTCGCGACAGAGGTTGCTCAGGCCAGTAAGGACATGGAAGCGGGGGAGGAGCCTCCCCTGATGACGGTTCAGGCGCGTGACGGGCGTAGCGTTCCCCTGGCTGTCGGTATTTGTTTCGAGGCGGCATACCCCCTCGTGATCGGCGATGGTGTTGCACGTGGTGGGCAGGCCATCGTTGTCCCGTCGAACAACTACCATTTCCGCTCGTCCGGCGAGTCCGCGCAGCAGGGCCAACTTTTGCGCATGCGCGCAATGGAGTATTCGCGCAGCGCCGTTCAGGCTTCAACGACTGGCCACTCGTACGTGATTCGTCCCGACGGCTCGATTCTCGCCAGCACGGGTACCGAGGAGGCGGCAACGCTCGCTGCCGACATCCCACTTCGGTCCTCGCAGACGTTGACAGCTTCGGCAGGGGAGAGCATTCCACGTGCCGTGATGGTGGCAACGTTGGTCATTGCGATTCTCACCACCGCAACAGTTATCGGACAAAGAATCAGGGCGTCAGCGCGCGCCAGACGTGCGTCCGACCACTAAATTCGGCAAGATGTGACTCATGACTGAATCGGTATCCTTCTCTCCATCGCCGTCCGGCGACCATACCCTGATCGTTATTCCGACGTACAACGAGATGTCGACGCTGCCGACAATTCTGGGCGACATCTGGGCGAACGTGCCGGACGCGCACGTGCTCATCGTCGACGATTCGTCGCCCGATGGAACGGGGGAGTGGGTCGATACCCGACGGGAGAGCGAGGAGCGTCTGCACGTCCTTCATCGCCCTGCGAAGTCTGGGCTTGCCACCGCGTACGTCGACGGCATGGGCTGGGGTATCGACCACGGATATCCGTTCATTCTCCAGATGGATGCGGATGGCTCACATCGTCCCGTCGATCTGCCGAAGCTACTGAGCCGCATGGCTGGCCCAGATCGTCCCGACCTGGTCATCGGTTCACGTTGGGTGCCCGGCGGTACCATCAACGGATGGTCGGCGAAGCGCGTCGCTCTGTCCAAAGCGGGCAATTATTATGTCCGTTTGTGTCTGGGCACGCCCGTGCGCGATGCGACGGCAGGCCTACGCCTACACCGAGCATCTTTCCTGCGCGAACATGAGGTTCTCGGTCGGGTAGCGACGACAGGATTCGGGTTCCAGGTCGAAATGACCGAACTCGAGCGGTCGCTGGGCGCGACCATCGCCGAGGTTCCGATCACCTTCGACGAGCGTATGGCCGGCGAATCGAAGCTCGACTCGTCGATTTTCGTCGAGGAACTCGTGATGGTAACGAAAGGCGGCCTGAGCCGACTGGCCCAGGCCGCGCGACGGATGCTACCGAAGCGTTAGCCCTTGCGGTACGATCCCTCGGGACGCAGGCGGCCCTCGCGATACTCGGTTAGCTGCTCGGTCAGAACGACCTCGAGTTCCTCGATCGAGCGGCGCTCAAGCAGCATGTCCCAGTGGGTGCGCTGCGGCTTAACAGGCTTGTTTTCCTCATCGTCGACGGTCTCGCCGATGAGCTCGGCCGCCTGGCCGCACTTGCATTCCCACGTCGCAGGCGCGGTGGCCTCGCTGGACAGCGTCACCTCGAATTCGTGACCGTTAGGGCACGCGTAACGGACGACGAAACGATCGGCGAAAACAACGCCGTCCTCAGACTCGAGGGACTTCGCACCGATCTGCATGCCACGCAGTGCGCGGTCAGCCATAACAGCCTCCTGAACAAAAGAATGAAACGGGTCCATTCTATCTGACACGTCAAGCGGAATGCTCCATCGACCTCGTCTCAACCCCACCCCACGATCCGATAATGTACATTATGTCCGTTTTTCTTTATCGACCGCCCTCCGACCACGCGGTACAGTTGCAGTCATGACAACGGACCTACACTCGCCCTCCCTGAGGCCCTCTGCCTTTCGTGAGATCGCCGTACTCTCATTGGCTTGCTTGGCATACTCGGTCCTGTCGTTCCTTGCCAAGGCACCCAAATCCGTCGCTGTCGCGCACGCACACGACGTTGCAGCTTTTGAGTCCCGGTTCGGACTGTTTATTGAAGGCTCGGCGAACACCTGGCTGAGTGCTCATCCACTGCTCGCATCTGCCGCATCCGCTCAGTACGCAGTGTCATTTTTAGCAATGACCGGTTTCGCCTTGGTTGTCCTTTGGCGCAAGGCTCCCACCCACTACCGCAGTGCGCGGTGGACTCTCGTCATCATGACTATCGGCGCGCTCATCACCTACTGGACCTATCCCCTGGCTCCCCCGCGCCTCGTTCCCGATCTCGGCTTTGTCGATGAGGTCGCCGAGCACACGTCCGCATATTCCCAGCTGTTTGGCACGCTTGCGAACCCCTACGGAGCCATGCCATCGATGCACACGGGTTGGTCCATATGGGTCGCATTCATGCTTGGCATGTACGTGTGGCGCTCGTGGTGGGCGCGACTGATTCTCGCCGCCCACCCCGTTGTAACCATCGTGACAATCGTCGCAACGGCTAATCATTATGTGGTTGACGCCATTGCCGGATGTGTGTACTTCCTTCTCGCCTGGCTCTTTGTCACCATTGTAAACAGAGCCTTACTGGGGAATGTGTGAACGCCCGGCGAGATGTCCTAGGAGCTCCCCAAATTAAACGCTAGTGTGGGTGCCATGAGACTCGGAGTTGATTTTGGCACCACAACCACTGCGATCGCTATTGTTGATCGGGGGAACTACCCGATCGTCTCTTTCGTCAACAATCATGACGATACGGTCGATTTCGTTCCGTCCATCATCGCTCTTGACGGCGATCGCCTCATCTACGGGTTCGATGCTGAGGATGCCGCCAGGGGCGGTGCTCCTCACCTGCGTTCTTTCAAGCGTCTGCTGTCTGATCCGTCGGTGACTGACACGTCCACGCTGCGCCTAGGCAATCACAGCATTTCGATTCTCGACGTGCTGACGGGTTTCCTCAGCTACGTCGCGCACCAGCTGCGCACGAACTCTTCCATCGCCTCGCTGCCCGATTCGGAGCCGCTCGAGGCTCTCGTCGGCATTCCAGCGCATGCGTGGTCGGCGCAGCGCTTTCTTACCCTTGAGGCCTTCCGCCGCGCGGGCTGGGATGTGCTCGCGATGGTCAACGAACCGTCCGCTGCGGGCTTCGAGTACACGCATCGCCACGCTGGCACCCTCAATTCCAAGCGCACTGCAATCCTTGTCTACGACCTGGGTGGCGGTACCTTCGACGCTTCTATCGTTTCCGCCACGGGCACGCTCCACGAGGTCATGGGATCGCGCGGCCTCAACATGGTCGGCGGCGACGATTTCGACGTCGTACTCGCCACCCGCCTCGCAGCGGCTGGCGGCACCGACTCCGGCAAGCTCGGCGACAAGGCGTGGGACCGTCTCATCGAAGACTCACGCGACGCGAAGGAGACCCTCTCGCCCTCGACGAAGTTCATCACCGTACCCGTCGACGGAAAGCCCGTGACAATTCCCGTCACGGACTTCTACGAGGCCGCCACTCCCCTCGTCGATGCGACGATCGAGGCCATGGAACCCCTCTTGGTGCCCGACGCGTCAGGCGTTGGTCAGCTGGGCGGCGATATCGCTGGCCTGTACGTCGTGGGCGGTGGCTCGCAGCTGCCGCTGGTCGCCCGCATCCTCCGTTCGCGCTTCGGCCGCCGCGTGCACCGCTCCCCACACACGGCAGCCTCGACCGCGATCGGTCTGGCCATCGGCGCCGATCCCGAGGCCGCGTACACAGTGCGCGAACAGCTCTCTCGCGGCGTCGGCGTCTTCCGTGAGCGCGAGGCTGGCTCGTTCATCTCATTCGACACGCTCCTTGAGCCGAACACTGAGCTTGCTCCAGGTGAGACCCTGACGATCAAGCGCCGCTACCGCGCCGCGCACAACATCGGCTACTTCCGCTTCGTCGAGTATTCGTCATTCGACGAGGCAGGGGTGCCCCGCGGCGACCTGCAGCCCTACGGCGAGGTCATCGTTCCATTCGATCCCGCCCTGCGCCACTCCGATATTGACCTCTCGACCGTTCCCGTCGTTCGTACCGAGGATGGCCCCCTTATCGAAGAGTCCTACATCGTCGACGAAAACGGCATGGTCACCGTGGAAATCACGGACCTGGAGGCCGACTACACCGTGACACGCCCTCTCGGACGGCGTTAATCGCGCGGGCGGTGCTCACCTATCAATAGGTGTGGGGTCCAGGCACGATGCCTGGACCCCACACCTACGTTGAAGACGCGTGTCAGGAAGCGGAAAGCTTCGACCGACGACGCTCGGCGAGCTCGTCGACGAACGCAGGCTCGGAGCGCTCAAGCGGCAGCTCCGCGAGCGAGCCCTCGACCTCGCGCCAGACGCGGCCGACAGCGATGCCGAAGACGCCCTGTCCTCCCTGAAGGAGATCGATGACCTCATCTGTGGAGGTGCACTCGTAGACCGAAGCGCCGTCGCTCATCAGCGTGATAGACGCAAGGTCATCCACTCCCCTGTTCTGCAGCGACGACACGGCAACGCGAACCTGCTGGAGAGAAACACCGGCGTCCAGGAGCTTCTTGACGACCTTGAGGACGAGAATGTCACGGAAGGAGTAGAGACGCTGCGAGCCAGAGCCACGCGCGGCGCGGATCGACGGCTGCAGGAGACCGGTGCGAGCCCAGTAATCGAGCTGACGGTACGTAATACCAGCCGCACTGCACGCAACAGGGCCGCGATAGCCCACCTCGTCTGTGTCGAGACCCTCGAGGGGATCGCCGAACAGCATGCCTTGCCGGCTTGCGGCGTTCGCTTGTGCGCTCACTCGGGGGCTCCTTGCAGGTAATACGTGATGAGAACAGGACTACGGTAGGCCACGAGCGACGCTCGGTCAATGACCGACCCGGCGAGTCTAACCTTCATGTTGAGCATGAGACTTAGTCCCCATCCTCAGCCAGCGATGATACCGCCACCGCCAGCATGTCCCGATGCAACTCGGCAAACAGGTCGCCCAGTTCGATAGCACGGGCACGCGCACGCTCCCGGTCCGCACCACGGCCTCGTCCCCTCTGAGAAGAAACCGTCTGATCGATGATATCGGCACTGCGTTCCGCGCCCTGACGGACTCCGCGCAGCACGCGAACATCCACTCCCGCAGACTCGAGACGCGCGATCGTGGACACGGCCTGCACGCAGCGGGAAGGGAAATAACCGGCCAGGTCCGGAGTGATCAGCCCCAGCCGCGCATAGCGCTCGAGAGTGTCCATATCGACGCCCGTCAGGTCCGAGAGATCCGCCGCTGGAATGGCCCGACGGCCCCCCAGCGACACCGTCTGTCCCTCTGAAGAAACGACCTGCGCGACACGACGGCGCACGGGCTCATGACCGGCATCGAGCGCATCAAGCTGCCCGCGAATCACACTCAGCGGAGTGAAAGAATCGCGCTGCTCCGTCAGGACGTAACGCAGTCGCTCAACGTCTGCCGCCGAATACTTGCGGTACCCGGATCCGGTGCGAGCGGGCGAAACGAGGCCTTCACTCTCCAGATAGCGAACCTTCGACAGCGAAATCGCAGGGAACTCGGCTTTCAGCGCATCAACGACACGGCCGATCGACAGCTCGGGCGAATGGTCCGCATCATGCGGCCACGAGGCCACCTCCTGAGCGGAAGCAACCTCGTGACGACGTGCAAGAGCTGCGCACACGTCAGGCCTGCTTGGTCGACGGCTGGTAAGTCAAACGATACTTGCCGATCTGCACCTCGTCGCCCGCGTGCAACTCGATCGAATCGACGCGCTCACGGTTCACGTACGTGCCGTTCAGCGAGCCGGAATCGCGCACGATGTGGCCGCCGTTCGAGGCAATGAACTGGCAGTGCTTGCGCGAGACCGTCACGTCATCCAGGAAAATATCGGCCTTGGGCGAACGACCGGCGTTCGTCACCTCGGGATCAAGGAGGAAGCGCGCGCCCGTGTTGGGGCCACGCTGGACAATCAGGAGTGCGGAGCCGGCAGGCAACGCCTCGACGGCCTCGCGATCGCGAGCAGACAGGGCAACGGGAGCATCTTCGACGTCCTCCGTCACAGGCGCGAGGCCGAAGATGGAGGTTGCGGTCGGGTCAAACGGCTGGTTGTCGGACATTGTGCGCTCCAAACGATCATTTCAGGGACTGGATTAAGTGTAAACGTTCACCATCCGACAAGCGCGGGCACGGTGACTCCCCCGCCGATTATACGGGAGGACTTCACTGGTAGGTTGCGAACTGGGGCGGGCGCGGAGACGCAATCGACTCAATCGTCATATCGGTCGTCGGAGTGATCGCCACATTGGCACCCTTTGCGCGCATCTGGGCTGCCGAACCAGCCTGGATGTCCAGCGCGGTGGCGATCGTCTGAGACTCTCCAATCACTTTCCACGTGTAGGGCGACGCAATGGGAATTCCGTCGACCGCGATCGAGCCGCCCTGCCCGGTGAACGAGGACCGAGTCGACAGGCGGATACCGTTGAGTTCGATCGCCTCGGCACCCGCATTACGTAATTCACCGAGCGTCATGACGAACTGCGTCGACGTCAGATTTGCGCCAGCGTCGACGACCGACACCGTCACGCCGGGGCCGTGCACCGGCACTGTGCCCGCAGCGATCTGCGCCTGCGTTTCGGCCTTACGTGCTGCCTGCTCACGAGCTTGCGCTTCATCCGCAGCACTGCGCAGCTCATCGAGTTCACTGGACAGTTCACCGCGACGCGTGCGCAGGTTTTGCTCCTGGGTGCTCAACTCATCAAGCACCGTCACGAGATCCTGTTCGGACAGGCCTTCGAGGGGGTCGGATCGCTGTGCGCGGACCTGCGTGGCAAACGCGAATCCCACAACCATAAAAATCACGAGCATGACGACGTGCAACCCACGTGGCAGCGCGAAGAACGCCTGCCTCGCCCGCGCCCACAGGCGCGGGCCGGCGTGAGGCTCACGATGAACACCGCGCCCGCGGCGCGAGGGCTCGCTCTCGGAGACGGAGGGGATTGTCTGTGGGCTCTGTTCGCTCATGTCAGGCCTTCAGGAGCAGTCGACGGATCGATGCGGTATTGGAGAAGATACGAATCCCCAGCACGACGACGACGGCTGTCGTCATGGCGGATCCAACGCCCAGCTGGGTTCCCAGGAAGACGAGTAGACACGCAACGACGACGTTCCAGAAGAACGAGGTCACGAACACGCGGTCTGCGAAGCGCCCCTCCAGCCATGCGCGCCCCGCGCCGAAAAGCGCGTCCAGGCCGGCAACGACGGCGACGGGAAGGAACGGGGCCAGCCACGCGGGCACGGTCGGGTCAAGCAAGACGCCGAGAACAATGCCGATGATCAATCCGATGACGGCGATCATTGAGTGTCTCCTTCGTGTTGTGTATCCAGCGGTTGTGCGTACTGCGACGATGTCGGTGCCAGCGCTTCCATACTCAGCGATTGAGAGACCTTCGAGCTCACGGTCATGCCACTCACTGATTGCGCGGCAGACAGGTAGTCACCGGTGGAGCCGCGGACGAGCGCAACGGAGAGCGCGTTCGAGTCCCCGATCGCCGCGACCTCATAGGGAGAGGATACGGGGGTGACGTTGACCAAAATGGCCGAGCCTGCGGTGCGCACAAAAGTGTCTGGCCCAATGCGCTGGCCGTTGACCGAAATCGCATCCGCGCCGGCAGCCCACAGGGCGTTGACGACCATCGCGACGTCTTGATCCCGAACGGCCCCACTTCCCTTCCCCGGGCCGCTACGATCCGTTAGCGTCACGATGATACCGGGCCCGGTGACGGGTCGTGTGGCCGTCACGAGGTCGCGCGCGCCATCCACGGCGATTCGCGAGCCAGACTGCGACAGGTCGTCGACGGCACGGCCGAGCGACTGCACCTCGTCGTTTAAAGCTTCGACGTTGCGCGACCGCGTGGCAGCCTGCTCTTTCAGATCGGCTTTCACGTCGTTGGCCGGGTGCCGCAGCGAGTCAATCGCGATCACTGATCCGAACCCGAGGGCGACAGCCACTGCGAAGACGGCAATGCGGCTGAAGATTCCCGTGGGCCGTGAGCCGTGGTCTGCGCGGTAGTGCTCGTAGCCGGCGTCCAGGGGGTTGGCGAGGAGCGCCGTGAGCAGGGACATCGAGGCGGCGGGGTCCACGGACGAGGCCTGGGTGCCAGCGTCGTCGTGCTGCTCCCCCAGCCTCGTGCCTCGATGTTCCGGCTGCGTCACTGGCCCGAACTCCAGCGTCGCTGCACGCGCTCGTCACGTTCGAATGCGTCGAGGTGCTCAACGACGATGCGGCGCAGCTGCGCGGGCGCATCCTCGTGCTCGCCGATC
The DNA here is from genome assembly GCF_001064145.1 of Sanguibacter keddieii. GTDB lineage: Bacteria > Actinomycetota > Actinomycetes > Actinomycetales > Actinomycetaceae > Pauljensenia. The sequence continues at coordinate 9,796 of NZ_JVOJ01000029.1, read as the reverse complement.
CAGCGGCGCAGCGCTCCGATGGAGCGCTCGACGCTGCCATCACGGTCAACGTCGACACCGAGAGCGAGCACGCCGTTTGCATAGCGCAGCGCCATGCCGATCGTGTGGGTCTCCCAGTAAGAGATCATGCGCTCGACGGCGCTGGCGATGCCGGACTCCCCCTCCCACGACGAGGCCTGCAGGCCTGCCAGGGTCGCGGTCAGGTAGTCGTTCGACAGGGTATCGGAGAACACCGACTCCCAGGCCCGCTCGCGGGCCTCCTCCGAGGGCAGTGACGCGAGGGCCTCGACGCTCATACGGGCGGCTTCGCCCGAGCCGTCGGCACTGCGCCACGCCTCGATGGCTGCCTCGTCGGCGAGGCCGCGGGCAGCCAGGGCACGCCGCGCGCGCCAGGCGATATCGGGGTTGTCACTGCTGGCGAGGTCGCGGACCGTCGCCTCATACTCATCGCCGCCACGGGCGGCGAACTCGGCGATGAACGCGCGCGTGTACGAACGCCACGCGTCGGAGTCCTCGGTCTCACGAGACAGACGGATCGTCGTCGCAAGCACCTGGTCATGGACGTCTGCGCGAGCCTGTCCCGGCAGGAAGGAGGAGATCGCCTCAGCGACGAAGATCAGGAGGCGATCACGGATCGCGGGCTCAGTTTCGGACGCAACGGCATTCAGAACAGCGACGACAAAGCGACGCGGATCCAGCAGACCGTCGCGCACGGCATTCCAGAGCGACGCCCAGATGACGGCTCGCGTGATAGCCGTATCGATGGTGCCTACGTAGGCCAGCGCGACGTCGGTCGAGCGCTCGTCCAGGCGCGAGATCGCGTAGGTAAGGTCATCGTCGTTGACGACGACCAAATCGGCGGACGCGGCACCGCCGGGCACCGCCACAACACCCTCGGGATCAATGGGGGCAGTTTCGCCGTCGATACGCACGTCGAACACGTGGGTACGTTCGAGTGCCCCGGCCGCGACGCGCCACGTCGAAACGGTGACACGATGGGGACGCAGCACGCCGTTGCAGGCCTCACCGCCCTGGTGAAGCGTGAAGTCCGTAATCGCGCCAACGTTGTCCGTCACCCACGAAGCGGACAGCGTCGACGGGCCGGAGGTCTGAAGCCACGCGCTCTTCCAGGAGGAGAGTTCCTGGCGCGAGGCACCTTCGAGCGCAACGAGGAGGTCCTGCAGGTTGGTCGCGCCGAACTGGTGCTCCGCAAAGTAGCGGCGTGCGCCCTCGTAGAAGGCCTCCTCCCCGACCCAGGCGACCAGCTGCTTAAGGACGGAGGCACCCTTCGCGTAGGTGATGCCGTCGAAGTTTGTCTTTGCAGCGGCGACGTCCGGAATGTCTGCGGCGATCGGGTGCGTGGTCGGCATCTGGTCCTGCGTGTAGGCCCAGATCTTGCGGTTCATCGCGAAGTTCGCCCATTCACCCACGTAGCGGGTCGCCGTCGCAATCGCACTGGTGCCCTGGTTCTCGGCGAAAGACTCCTTGAGCCACAGGTCGTCCCACCACGAGGGCGTGGCGAGGTCGCCGAACCACATGTGGCACATTTCGTGCAGCGTCGTGTTCGCGCGGCGCTGGCGCTCAGAAAAGGTGGGTGTGGAGCGCGAAATATAGTTTTCGTTAAACGTGATACACCCGGGGTTTTCCATGGCGCCAAGGTTGTATTCGGGCACGTACACCTGGTCGTAGGATCCCCACGGGAAGGTCACTCCGTAGCGCTCATGGAAGAAGTCAAGTCCTGCACGGGTCACCTCGAACACGTCGTCGGAGTCGAGATAGCGCGCGAGTGTACGACGGCACAGGAGGCGCAGCGCCAGCTCGGCGTGGCCGCCATCCGACGCTCCGCCGCTCCACGTGCCGCCGTCAATGACCGCCCACGGGCCGGCGACGATCGCCGTGATGTAGCTCGACAGCGGGCGGGTTGCCGTGAAGTCATGGCGCAGCGCGCCCGAGTCATCCACGACCTCGACGGCTGCCTCAACTCCGTTGGAAGAGACGACCCAGCCGGCGGGAGCGATCACGTGGAACGTCCACTCGGGCTTCACGTCCGGCTGGTCCACACACGGCCACGCACGGTGAGCATCGTTGGGCTCGAACTGGGTGTACAGGTAGACCTCACCGTCCTCGGGATCGGTGTAGCGGTGCAGGCCCTCGCCACTGCGCGAGTAACGCGCCATGGCGCGAACCTCGAGGGTGACCGTCTCCCCCACCGGCAGTCCACCGACCCACACGCGGTCTTCATCGTCGTCGAAAGCGTGGGGTTCGCCGTTGAGGAGCACCTCGCTCACCTCGCCTGCGATGTCAATGAAGGTGCGCTCCTCGTCCGACGTCAACGTCAGCGTCGACGCGACGGGATAGGTCGGGTTCGTGGTGTCCTTGGCGTCTCGAAGATCGACGACGACGTCGATGGCGGAGACGTGAAGATGGGCAGCGCGATGGGTTGCTTCGTTGCGTGTCAAAATCTGCATGCCCCTATCCTACTGTGTCACCATCGGTATGTGTGGTGCGCGCCGCCATCGCGACGAACTACAGTAGACCCATGACTTCAGTGACTGATATTCGTCCCACGATCGCGCCGGTTTCGTTGACGACTGCCCTCGAAGGCCTGGACATCCAGGGGTTCTACGGTGCCGACGGCTCGCTTGCACAGATTGCCGAGTCCCCCCTCAGCCTTCGCGGTGTCACCGTGTCGTCCGACGACTGCGAGGCCGAGTGGTTGTTCGTCGCAATCCCGGGCCTGAAGCAGCACGGCATCCGTTTCGCGCACGCGGCGGTCGAGGCCGGGGCGAGTATCGTCCTCACCGACGAGGAGGGCCGCACCCAGGCTTTCGAACGAGGCCTGGGCGTGCCCGTCGTCCAGGTGGCCGACCCGCGCGCCATCGTTCCGCAGCTGTGCGCGAACGTCTACGCATCCCCCTCCACCCGCCTCACAACGATGGCCGTGACCGGCACGAACGGGAAGACGACGACCTCGTACCTGATGCGCGCCGCCATCGCGTCGCGATTCCCGAACGCGTCACTGTGCGGCACCGTGGAGACGCACGTCGGCCCCATTTCGTTCGAGGCCGTGCGCACGACCGCCGAGGCTCCCGTCATCGCGCGCATCCTTGCGGCCACCGAGCAGTACGAGTGCGGCGCGGGCGTTATCGAGCTATCTGCGCACGCGCTCTCCTTGCACCGCGTCGACGGCATCGTCTTCGACGTTGCCGCGTTTACGAACCTGCAGCACGACCACCTCGACTATTACGGCGACATGGAGAACTACTTCCAGGCGAAGGCCCTGTTGTTCACCCCCGAGCATTCCCGCCACGGCGTCGTGTGCGTGGATGACGAATGGGGTCGCCGTCTGGCGCAGCAGGCGACTGTACCGGTCACGACGGTGTCCGCGCTGACCGAGGAGGCCGCCGACTGGCAAGTCCGCGACGTGACCGCCGACAAGGCAATCGGGCGTACGGTGTTCACCCTGATTGACCCCAGTGGCACGGGCCACCGCGTTGCCATGCCGATCCTGGGTGAGGTCAATATTCAGAACACCGCCGTCGCGATCGTCAGCGCCGTGAGCCTCGGCATCGACCTCGCGGATGTGATTTCGGCGATCGAGGATGCTCCCCAGATTCCGGGACGCATGGAAAAGGTCAACCCGACGCCCGGCGGTCAGCCGCTCGTCATCGTCGACTACGCGCACACGCCAGAGGCCCTCGAATGGACTCTGCGCTCGACCCGCGAGCTCACCCCCGGCCGCGTCGTCATTGTCTTCGGGACGGACGGCGACCGCGATGCGACCAAGCGCGAACACCTCGCCGAGATTGCTGCACGCGAAGCCGACGTGCTGTGGGTGACGGACGAGAATCCGCGCACCGAGGACCCTCAAGAAATCCGCGACTACCTGCTGCGCGGCATCGCCTCCGTGCGTCCGGGGATGGAAGACGTCACCGAGGTGACGACCTGCCGCCGCGACGCGGTACGACGCGCGATCCTGGCAGCCGAGCCCGGCGACACTGTCATCATCACGGGTAAGGGTGCCGAGTGGTACCAGGAAATCCAGGGGATCCACCACCGCTACAATGACGTGCCCGTCGCCGCCGAAGTCCTCGCCGGCGACGTGCGCGCGCACGAATAAACAGCGCGAAGCTGTGAACTGGCGCGCCGCGAGGGCCCCCATCGGGCCTTCACGGCGCGCCACGCCGTAGACTGAGCGGGTGAATGACTTTGACAACCAGCCCGACGCGGCCGCAGCATTCGACGCGGACGCTGCCGAGAACTACATCGCCGACGCGGAGGTGGCCTCGCCCGACTCGATCGACCTCAGCGAGACGGAGACCGAGGCTCACGCCCGTCTCATGCGCGCCAACCTCGACCAATTCGACCTGGACGAGGAGGACCTGGCGCTCCTGGCTGGCGAGTCTGCGCTCGCGGACTCTGACGATTTCGCAGCCGGCCTGCCCGTTCTTGCAGTCGTCGGCCGTCCGAATGTCGGCAAGTCCACGCTGGTCAACCGCATTCTTGGTCGCCGCGAGGCCGTCGTGCAGGACACGCCGGGCGTGACCCGCGACCGTGTCTCGTACCCCGCCGAATGGGCAGGTCGCGACTTCACGCTCGTCGACACGGGCGGCTGGGAAATCGACGTCAAGGGACTGGATCGCTCCGTCGCCGAGCAGGCCGAGATCGCCGTCGACCTCGCTGACGCTGTCGTCCTCGTCCTGGATGCGACCGTCGGCGTCACGGCCTCGGACGAGCGCATCGTGGAGATGCTGCGCGCCAAGAACAAGCCGATCATCCTGGCCGCTAACAAGGTGGACTCTCCCCTGCAGGAGGCCGACGCCGCCTACCTGTGGAGCCTTGGCCTGGGCGAGCCCTACCCCATTTCCGCCCTGCATGGACGTGGAACCGGTGATCTCCTGGACGTCGTCATGGAGGTCCTGCCAACCGAGTCGGCCGTCGCCTCGGCCCTGCCGTCGGGCGGACCGCGTCGCGTCGCCCTCGTCGGCCGCCCCAACGTCGGGAAATCGTCCCTGCTCAATGCGCTTGCCGGGGGCGAGCGCGTCGTCGTCAATGAGCTCGCCGGTACCACGCGCGACCCCGTCGATGAGCTCATCGAGCTCGACGATCGCTCGTGGTGGTTCGTCGACACCGCGGGTATCCGCCGCAAGATGCACCGGACGACGGGCGCCGACTACTACGCTTCCATCCGTACCCAGGCCGCGATCGAGAAGGCCGAGGTCGCCCTCGTCCTCATCGACGGCTCGACGCCGCTGACCGAGCAGGACGTGCGTGTCGTCCAGCAGGTCATCGACGCGGGCCGCGCGCTCGTCGTCGTCACCAACAAGTGGGACCTCGTTGACGAGGACCGCCAGAAGGAGATCAAGAACGAGCTCGAGCGGGAGCTGGTTCAGATCCAGTGGGCGCCGCGCATCAACCTGGCCGCGAAGACCGGCTGGCACGTCAACCGCATCGTGCGTGCCCTCGACACTGCGCTCGAAGGCTGGGAGACGCGCATCCCGACCGGACAGCTCAACGCCTTCCTCGGCCAGCTCGTTGCCGCGCACCCCCACCCGCTGCGTGGCGGTAAGCAGCCCCGTATTCTCTTTGGCACCCAGGCCTCGAGCAAGCCCCCGCGCTTCGTGCTCTTCACGACGGGCTTCCTTGATCCCGGATATCGCCGCTTCATCGAACGCCGCCTGCGCGAAACCTTCGGCTTCGCAGGCACGCCGATTCAGATGTCGGTGCGTGTCCGTGAGAAGCGACGCAGGTAAGGACACTGCGACCTGAGTGGCCCGCTTCCCCGGGGAGGCGGGCCACACCCATACCTGCCACTCCCCCGGCGTGTTTCCACAGGGTCGTGTCGCCCGGTGCCGTTATCCACAGGCCTCGATGTTGTCGCTTGACCGTTGGACGCCGGTCACGCAGGATCGACGTATGGACACAACACTCACCCAATCCGCAGTTCCATCACTAGCCTCGGGCCTCACCGCGAGCGACGACGGACTCGTCCGGCCCACGTGGGCCTCCCATGACGAGCTGTTACGCAGCTACTACGACACCGAATGGGGCTTGCCGATCCATGACGAGGCGGGCGTCTTCGAACGCCTCGTGTTGGAGGGATTCCAGGCTGGCCTCTCCTGGCGCACTGTCCTGGTAAAACGCGAGGCTTTTCGGGAGGCCTTTGAGGGTTTTATTCCCGACCGCGTCGCCGCCTTCACGACCGACGACGTCGATCGTCTCGTGAGCGCACCCGGGATCATTCGTAACCGCCGCAAGATCGAGGCTGCGATCGCTAACGCTCGCGCGACGGTTGTCATCAGAAACAATCCCAACACGGCGGACGGCCCTTCGCATCTGGGCGAACTGGTCTGGTCGTATCGCCCGGCCCACGATCCACGCCCTCGCTCGCTGGACGAGGTTCCCGCGCAGCTGCCGGAGTCGGTGGCCCTCGCGGCCGACCTCAGGAGCCGGGGGTTTCGTTTCGTGGGCCCCACAACGATGCTTGCGCTGATGGCGGCGATCGGCATCGTGAACACCGATATCGTCGGAACGCACCGCAGGCCTCGGTAAAGCACCGACCGTCGAAGCGGTCGTTCTCACTCGCCCGCGAGATCTGGCATGATGGTGCCATGGCATTGTCACAGAAGCTCCTCAGCCAGGACGAGATCATCGTCCGCCACATGCACACCCACATCAAGAAGCTGCTCCCCGCGATCATCGTGGAGTCGATCCTCGTTATCGCAGCGGCTGTCGGTTCTTTCTACGTTCCCGAGAACGCGCGCTACTGGGCGCTTCCGACCATCTGGATCGCCGTGCTCCTCCTATCGATTCCGCTCATTCTTGTTCCCTGGATCAAATGGATCACGACGACCTACACGGTGACGACCAAGCGGGTCATCACCCGGTCCGGCATCATCAAGCGCACCGGTCACGATCTGCCGCTCACCCGCATCTCCGACATTCAGATCGAAAAGGATTTCGACGACCGGATCTTCGGTTGCGGCACGCTAGCCCTTCAGACCTCCGCAGATGACCCGTTGCTGCTGCGCGACGTGCCGAAGGTTGAGACGGTGCAGGTCGAGATTTCCAACCTGATCTTCAACGATGTTCAGGGAGCCATCGACGCGGATCCGACGAGCTGATCACACTCCAGGGTACAGCCCTGTCACCTGCGGGTAGCATGGCGTCATGTTCGATTTTCATGGTTTCGAAATGACGGTCTTTAAGCTCCTGATCGGTATCACCCTGATCGTCCTCCACCTGCGCCTCACGGGCAAGCAGCAGACGGTCCAGCTGACACCGATCGACTTTATCGGGAACTTTATCCTCGGTGGCATTATCGGCGGCGTCATCTACAACCACGCAATCTCGTTCGCGGAGTACATCAGCTTCCTGCTCGTCACCTTTGGAATCATCTCCGGCCTGAACTACCTGACGTCGAAGTTCATGTCGACCCGCTCGCTCGTGATGGGAAAGGCGTACACGATCATCGAGGGCGGGCGATTTACTCAGGACGCGCTCGACAACACGGACCACAAGCTCGACCCCGTCGAGTTTCTCGCGGAGCTACGCGGCATGGGCATTTTTTCGCTCAGCGACATCAGCCTCGTACAACGCGAAGCCAACGGATCCCTGACGGTACGCCGCAAGGGCGAAGGAGGCGTCAACTACGTCCTGGTGTCCAATGGGCAGATCGTGACCGACAACCTCAAGTTGCTACATCGCGACGAGGAGTGGTTGTACGCAGAGCTTTCATCGGCGGGCGCCGGTGCACTGGAAGACCTCTTCGTTGTCGAACTTGACGCCGAGAATTGGCTCAACATCGTCGATCAGACGGGCAACACAACTGCGCGACGGTGTCTGATCCGGCCCTCACAGAGGTGACGACAGTGACCGAGTTCCAGAATCCGGAAACTGCGAATCCGACACTGGAGGACGTCGCAGTGGATCCGGGCGGTACCGGAGAGACTCCCGCGCAGTAAAAAACTAACCGTCTGTGCGCACGTTCACCGGCCTCGTTCTTCAATGGACGAGGCCGGTGCTGCGTATCGGGGCAGATCGCGCGGCTCGTGCGTCTATCGGTGTGTGCACTGGACGACGAGTGAATGCTCCGCGACCACGCATGACCATCACCGTGGCCGCATAGATAAGCAGGTCGAAATCATCCCCGTTGACGACTTCGACCTGTGAAAGAGTTTACAGCAGCGATTGAAAGACATGTGACCGATTCATTGAACGCTCATCGGCCCTCCTGCCTGCATAAATCGACGAGAGATTAGCGGAAAACTGCAATTTACCAGCCGAAATAAAAGAAAAAAATCTTGCATCACATTTCGGTTACAAACGAACAGCTCTGGCCGACCAGGGACCGAGGTCCCCACCGTTCCCCGGCGCGCCAACAGCCGTGCCGTTCAGTGCATACAAAAAACGGGTTAAGGGTCAAAAAGTGTGTCCGGAATCGCGGATTTTCACGGATTGACCTGTAGGTTTCCGGAAAGTATATGCTCCGGAAGCATATATCTAGCCCCCGACGGGAAATCCTCGGTGTGGCAGCCGTGATGTGCTATGCGCGGCGTGGTGTGGTGTCGCAATGTCGAAGAACCAACCACGCTGCCACTGCGGCGGTGAAATGAAACGCAACGGCACCACCAGCAAAGGCACCACCAGATGGCGCTGCAAACAATGCGGCGCCTCCAGCGTCAAACGTCGAAACGACATCACCAACGCGGCAGTGTTCACCCAGTTCATCGAGCATTGCACCACCGCAATATCACTCGACGACCTAGCCAAACGAAACGGTGTTAGCCGCGCCACCATGAAGCGGCGCTTCAAGTGGTGCTGGCTCGTTGATGTGCCTGACCCCACCGCCGGCCACCACAAGCGGATCTACGACCAGGTATTTCTCGATGGCACCTACACCGCCGGTGGCTGCCTGATCGTCGCGGCGACCATCGACCACGTGATCGCCTGGCACTGGTGCAAACACGAAACCACCCGCGACTACCAACTGCTGCTTGAACGCATCGAAGCCCCACTCATCGCCGTCATCGACGGCGGCCAAGGCGCATACAGCGCAATCAAAAAGTGCTGGCCGACTACGAAAATTCAACGCTGCCTCGTCCACGCCCAACGCGTGGTCCGCCGCTACACCACCACCAACCCACGCACCGATGCCGGGCGCACCATCTACCGACTTGCGCTGAAACTGACCCGGATCACCACACTGGATGAAGCCGCCGCGTGGGGTGTGCAACTGCACGAGTTTTCAACGATCTACCGGGAATGGATGAACGAGAAAACCATGATCAAAGACCCCAAAACAGGTGCATGGACCCGCGTGTGGACCCACCACAACGTGCGCAAGGCCTACAACAGCCTCAACCATCTTTGGCGGTCCGAGATGCTGTTTGTCTACCTCAACCCGCCAGCAGGAGTCCTTGCGCCCGAGCGGATCAAATCCACCACCAACAGCTTAGAAGGCGGCATCAACGCCCAGCTCAAACTGCTCGCCAGAACCCACCGCGGCAGATCAGGCGAACGACAACGCCGCATGCTGGATTGGTGGCTCTACTTAAAAACGGAACTGCCTGACGATCCAGTACGAATCGCCAGGCAGTCCGACTGGGGCCAGGGCCAACTCGCCAAAGTATCCACCCTGACCCAAACCGAGAACCAAGCCGACCACGAAACAGGACGCCCAGCCCTCTACGACAACGCTATCGACACCGACTACACCCACTCAATCGGCATTCAAAAAGGCCAAATCTAACCCCCGCGACACGCCGAGCCAGACACACATTTTGACCCTTAACCC
>NZ_JVOJ01000028.1 GCF_001064145.1 Sanguibacter keddieii | reverse complement strand
CCAGCTAAATTTCGCACGTAATTTATCGTGGTCATTTTTCGAGATGGCCCACAAACGTTGCAATTCCAACGATGCAAATTCAATGTTTGAATGAGGCAGAGAGGAATTACGTGCGAAATCAATGAGGCGGTGGCGGGGCCTGGCCGGGCTTCAAGCCGACGCGCCGAGCGAAGCTCGCAGCGCGGACGGCTCGCGGGCGGGCCGCCGCCCACGGGCACACCGAGCAGCCCGGCCCAAAATCACACGCGGCACCCGGAACACCAGCGGGGCCACAAGCAGCCCGGAACACATGCCCACATACAGCAGGGGCCCGAAGCGCCTCAGCGCCTCGGGCCCCCTCGCGTGTCAGTCGCTCACAGGTTGAGCTGGATGTTGCGGCCGGGGACGGCGTCGATCAGCTCACGCGTGTAATCCTGGACCGGGTTGTTGAACAGCTCGTCCGTCGAGTTGGCCTCGACGAGCTTGCCCTTCTCCATGACGATCACGTCGTCGGCGATCTGGCGGACAACGGCCAGGTCGTGCGTGATGAACAGGTAGGACAGGCCCAGCTGCGCCTGCAGGTCGTTGAGCAGGTACAGGATCTGGTTCTGTACCAGCACGTCGAGGGCGGACACGGCCTCGTCCAGGACGATGACCTCCGGGTTGAGCGCGAGGGCGCGGGCCACGGCCACACGCTGGCGCTGGCCGCCGGAGAGCTCGTTCGGGTAGCGGCGCATGGCGCTACGCGGCAGAGCCACCATGTCGAGCAGCTCGGAAGCGCGCGCGATGCGCAGCTTCTTCGGGTTGAACTCGCGCTTCTCGATGGCGGTCAGCGAACGCTTCGCGTCGGCGGCCTCGACGAGGACGCGCATCCACTCCTCGGGCTCGCGGCCCGCGGCCTCGGCGCGCTTGATTTCGGCGCGCGCGTACTCCAGGGTGCCGTAGCCGTGGATCTTCAGGGGCTCCTCGATCAGTCGGTAGATCGAGAACATGGGATCCAGCGAGCCGTAGGGGTTCTGGAACACGGCCTGGAGGCGGCGGCGCAGGCGGAAGAGCTGCGCCTCGCTCATCTGCGAGGTGTCCGCACCGTCGAAGTAGACCTTGCCCTTGGTGGGCTTGAGGAGCTGCAGCACCATGTTCGCGGCGGTGGACTTGCCGGAGCCGGACTCGCCGACGACCGCGAGGGTCGTGCCGCGACGCAGCTCGAAGGACACGTCGTCGACGGCCAGGAAGGTGTCCTGGCCCTTCTTGGCGCCGCGGATGTCGAACTTCTTGGTGAGGTTTTCGACGCGGATGATGGCGTCCGTGGAGGTCGAACCCTTCCCGGCGCCGACGAGCTCCTCGTCGGTGACCTTGATGCCCTGCTTGTGAGCGGACTCGATGCGCGCCGAGGCCAGGGAGGGTGCGGCGGACACGAGGCGCTTCGTGTAGGGGTGCTGGGGGTGCTGGAGGATCTCCAGGGCAGGGCCGGACTCGACGATGCGGCCGCGGTGCATGACGACGAGCTGCTCGGCGCGCTCGGCGGCCAGGCCGAGGTCGTGCGTAATGAACAGCACGGCAGTGCCCATTTCGGCGGTGAGCTTGCCGAGGTGGTCGAGGATGCGGCGCTGGACGGTGACGTCCAGGGCGGAGGTCGGCTCGTCGGCGATCAGCAGCTTGGGGTGCGCGGCCATGCCGATGGCGATGAGGGCGCGCTGGCGCATGCCGCCGGAGAACTCGTGCGGGTACTGCTTGGCGCGGCGTTTCGCGTCGGGCAGGCCGGCCTCCTTGAGGAGGGCGGTGACGCGCTGGCCGACCTCGGAGCGGGGCACGACTTCGTTCGCGAGGAGGGCCTCCTTGACCTGCGTGCCCACGCGGAGCACGGGGTTGAGGTTACTCATCGGGTCCTGGGGGACGAGGCCGATGCCGGATCCGCGCAGCTCCACCCACTGCCTGGTGGTCAGGTGGGTGATGTCGCGGCCGTCGAACTCGATCTTTCCGCCCGCGACCTTGCCGGTGCCGGGCAGCAGGCCGATGACGGCGGCGGCGGTCGTGGACTTACCGGAGCCGGACTCGCCGACGATGGCGACGGTCTGGCCGGGGTAGATGGTCAGGTTTGCGCCGCGCACGGCGGGGACGACGCCGGTCGAGGAGGTGAAGGTGACCTCCAGGTCCGTGATCTTGAGCAGGGGCTGCGTGTCGTCCGGGTGGACATCGGACGAGGCTGGGGCCGCGCTGAGGGCGACGGCTCGTTCGACGATCTCTTCCATCTCCTTGTCGGAGAGCTGGGGGGTGTTCGTTTCGCTCACTTGCGTGCCTTCGGGTCGAGGGCTTCGCGCACGGCGTCACCCATCATGATGAAGCTGAGGACGGTCAGGGCCAGGGCCGCGCCCGGGTAGAACAGGACCATCGGGTTGGTGCGCAGGGACGTCTGAGCGGACGAGATGTCAGCGCCCCAGGAGACGACCGACGTCGGCAGGCCGATACCCATGAAGGACAGGGAGGCCTCGGACACGATGAAGGTGCCCAGTGCGACGGTCGCGTACACGATGATGGGGGCCATCGAGTTCGGGATGATGTGGCTCAGCAGGATGCGCGCGCGGGATGCGCCGGTTGCGCGGGCCGCGGTCACGAATTCTTCGTTCTTGGCGGACAGGACGGAACCGCGGGTGATACGCGCGATGGAGGTCCAGCCGAACATGGACAGGACGATGACGACCATGAAGATGGAGCGCGAACCCTTGAACATCTGCATGAACACGATGGCGGCGAGGAGCAGCGGGATCGCGAAGAACACGTCGGTGATGCGCGAGAGCAGCGCGTCGAACCAGCCGCCGAAGTAGCCGGCGAGTGCGCCGACGGTGCCGCCGATCAGGACGACCGCGATGGTCGTGAGGATGCCGACGGACACGGATGCGCGGGCACCGTAGACGACGCGGGCGTAGATGTCGCAGCCCTGCTTGTCGAAGCCGAAGGGGTGTCCGGCGGCGGGGCCGGCCAGTGACGAGGAGAGCTCGCAGAACTTCGGGTCGGTCGCGGTGAAGAGCGACGGGAAGATGGCGAGGAGCGCGGCGAGCACGATGATGGCCGCTGCGATCCAGAAGGTCGGGCGGCGGCGCAGGTGCTTCCAGGCCTCGCCCCACATGGACGAGGGGGCACCCTCGTCGGCGACCGCGTCGACGGCACCGAGGCCGGTCTCGTCGATGTCGGAGACGTAGTGGTCCTGGCCCGCGCGGGTGCGGGCGATGTTGGCGGAAGGAATCTGGTCACTCATAGCGGATCCTCGGGTCGAGCACGGCGTACAGGAGGTCGACGATCAGGTTCGCGATGATGTAGACCAGCACGAGCACTGTTGTCACTGAAACGACGGTCTGGGGTTCGCCCTTGATGATGGCGCTCCACAGGGTGCCGCCGACGCCGTGGATGTTGAAGATACCCTCGGTGATGATCGCGCCGCCCATGAGGGCACCGAGGTCGCCGCCGATGAACGTGGCGACGGGGATGAGGGAGTTACGCAGGATGTGGCGCGTCATGACGACGCCACCGCACAGGCCCTTGGCGCGCGCGGTGCGCACGTAGTCGGCGGAAACGTTTTCGGAGACGGACTGGCGGGTCAGTCGGATGACGTAGGCCAGGGAGACGCCGCCGAGCACCATGGCCGGCATGGTGAGGCTCCGGAGGTCGACGGAAGCCGAGGCTGTGGTCGGCAGAATCGCGAGCTGGACGCCCAGGACGTACTGGAGGACGAAGCCGAGCACGAAGGTGGGGACCGAGATCAGCAGGAGCGAGACCACAAGGATGGTGGAGTCGAACCACTTGCCGCGGCGCATGCCCGCAATGACGCCCAAGGCGATGCCAAGGATGGTCTCGATGGCGAGGGCGTAGATGGCGAGCTTCGCGGTCGTCGGGAAGGCGGTCGCCATGATGGACGTGACCTTCTGGCCGTTGAACGCGGTGCCGAAGTCGAGTGTGAAGACTCCCTTGAGGTACAGCAGGTACTGCATCCAGAAGGGCTTGTCCAGGTTGTACTGGGCGCGGATCTGCGCGGCGGCGGCCTCGGAGAGGCCGCGGTCGCCACCGAGTGCGGCGACGGGGTCACCTGGCATCAGGTAGACCATCGCGAAGATCAGAAAGGTGGCTCCGAAGAAGACCGGGATGGTCTGGAGGAGTCGCCGTCCGATGTAGCGGAGCATGGACAATCCTTTAGTGTTCGTGTCGTGGGAAGGGGGGTCCGATCCCTGGCGGTGCCTCGCGGGCGAGGCCGACTATGGTCTCATCATAGGGTAAAGAATGGGCAAATGGCGCATCAGTCTCTGTATTTGTCTGCCGTATCAACCCCGTGATGCTGTTTTGAGATGAAAGTGTGTCCCGCGTCAATGCGGGAGCGCAGTGCGATGCTGGGCTGCGTTGATGTGTGTGTGCCTGTCGAGAAGACGCCCGCGGGGCGGGCGGCTTGCGCCGCCCGCCCCGCGGGAGAGGTTAACCTCGTGCGATCACTTCTTGGTGATCTGGTAGAGCACGGGCTGGCCCTGCCAGTTGAACTTGACGTTGTCAACGTTCTTGGACCATGCGCCGTTAGCGTTGGCGTACCACAGCGGGACGACGGGCATGTCGCGCAGCAGGATGGTCTGAGCCTGCTCCAGGGTCTTCGCGGCCTCGGCGGAGCTGGTGGCGGAGGAGGCCTGCGTCACGAGGGAGTCGAACTCGCTGTTGGAGTAACCGCCCTTGTTGGAATCAGCGCCGGTGGTGAACTGAGGCTGCAGGAAGTTGTACAGCGCCGGGTAGTCGCCCTGCCAGCCGCTACGGAACGCGCCGGTCATCTCGCCCTTGTCCTCTGCGTTGAGCAGAGACTTGAAGTCGGCGAAGGGGTTGCCTTCAGCGTCGATGCCCAGGGTGTTCTTGATGGAGTTAGCGGTCGCGTCGACCCATTCCTTGTGGCCACCGTCGGAGTTGTAGGCGATGGTGAAGGTGCCGTCCCACGGGGAGATGGCGTCGGCCTTTGCCCACAGTTCCTTGGCCTTGTCGGGGTTGTAGGTCAGGACGTCGTTGCCGGGGAGGTTGGCATCGTAGCCCTCAAGCGTCGGAGCGGTGAAGTCCTTGGCGGGGGTTCGGGTGCCGTTGAAGATGGTCTTCGTGATGGTGTCGCGATCAACGGCCATCGAGATGGCCTGGCGGCGCAGCTGGCCTTCCTCACCCGAGAAGTGGGGGAGGTACTGCGGGATCGTGAAGTACTGGGCAACAGCTTCGGGCTGGTTCACGGTGCGGCCCGGCAGCTCGGACTCGTAGGTGGCGAACACGGAGGTCGGAACGGCGTCGAGGACGTCCACGGCGTCGGAAGACAGATCCTGGTAGGCCGCGTCGAGGCTCGAGTAGAAGACGAAGGTCACGCCGTCGTTCTGGGCCTTGGTGTCACCCACGTAGTTCTCGTTGGGGACGGCGGTGAACTTGACGTTGTGCTCCCATGCGTCGGCCGAGGCCATCTTGTAGGGGCCGTTGCCCACGGGGGCCTGGCCGCCGGCATCGGGATCAGCCAGCGTGGAGTCCGGGAGCGGTGCGTAGGCGACGTATCCCAGACGCGACATAAAGTCCGAGGTGGGGCTCTTCAGCTTCACGGTGAAGGTGTAGTCGTCGACTTCGGTCAGGCCGGTGAGCTCTCCGTTGCCCTTGTCGTCGGTACCCTCGAAGAAGCTGAAGAATGCAGCCTGCTGCTGGTTCTTGGAGGTGATGAGGTTCCAGGCCTTGATGAAGTTGTGAGCCTGGACGGGGGTGCCGTCGGAGAACTTGCGGTCGTTGTGGAGCTTGATGGTCCACTCGGACGCGTCTTCGTTGGGCTCGATGGACTCGGCGACGTCGAGGACGGCCTTGCCGTCAGCGTCGTAGCGGACGAGCTGGCTGAACAGGACGGACAGGATCTTGCCGCCGCCGGTCTCGTTGGTCAGACCCGGCAGGAGCGGGTTCTGGGGCTCGGAGCCGTTGGTCGTGACGACCTTGTCGACGGAGCCGGACGAATTGGAATCGGTCTTGCCGCCGCCGGCGCAGGCGGTCAGAGCGAGCGCGGCAGCCGCGGGGATGACGAGCCATGCCTTCTTCAGGTTCATGGATTCTTCCTCCTGGTTGATGGGTGGAACTGGGGGCGGTGCCCTCAGGTATGGTCCGAGAGTAACCCCTGAGGCCTGGAAGACACGAGAGATGTCCATCATGTGCGCATTACATTTTGGTTACAAACGTAAAAAGTAGGTCAAATAATGGTGTGTATCACATAAAAGGGTGCGGGGTGTGACAGACTAGGCATGCAACGAGGCCGGGGCTGAGGGTGCACGCGCACCCGGCCCCGGCCTCGGCTATTGAAGATCGCTTAGGAGAGCAAGCCCTCCGAAAGCAGCCACTCGCGGGCGATCTGCGAGGCGGACTTCTGCTCCACCGTCGACGCCCGGTTCATCTCGATGAGATCCTGCGCGTCCAGCGCTTCGCTCACCCGGTTGATGACCGCGGTCGCGTCGTCGCTGACCCGCGACGAGGCCAGGGGCACCACGTGCGAGGCCAGGAACAGACCCTTCGGGTCCGTCAGGACCGTCAGCGTCCCGTCCGCAAGTGCCGGATCCGAGGAGTAGATGTTCGCCAGCTGGATGTCGCCGTCCTTCAGGGCCTTGACCGTGAGAGGGCCGCCCGAATCCTCAATCGGGGTGAAGTTGACGGTCACGCCGTACAGGTCGGACAGTCCCATCGGGCCGTAGGGGCGCGTGCGCAGCTCCGAATTACCGCCCAGGGTGAGCGTGCCCGCGTTCGCGAGGTCGCCGATCGAGGTCAGCGAGTGTGCTTGCGCGAAGTCGGCCGTCACCACGTAGGAATCCTGGTCGGTTGCGCTAGCCTGCTCGAGGGCGCGCAGCCCCTTGGGAAGGGTACTGCGTAGCGCGTCGTACACCTCGTCGGAGGAACGTGCGGTCGCATTCTGATCCAGGTACTGCAGCAGGTTGCCCGTGTACTCGGGGAAGACGTCGATCGATCCGGCCTCGATCTCGGGCATGTAGACCTCGCGCTGGCCGATCCGCATCTGGCGGTCGACCGCAAACCCGGCACCCTCAAGCGCCTGCGCGTAGGCCTCCGCGATGATCTCGTTCGAGTAGTAGTCCTGCGACCCCACGACGAGCGTCGTCTGGCCATTCTCCGAACTTCCGGTGCTCGC
The DNA here is from genome assembly GCF_001064145.1 of Sanguibacter keddieii. GTDB lineage: Bacteria > Actinomycetota > Actinomycetes > Actinomycetales > Actinomycetaceae > Pauljensenia. Next base: position 7,730 of record NZ_JVOJ01000028.1, on the reverse strand, counting down.
GTTCCCGCCGACCGACTCTGCGGAACCGCAGGCGGCCAGCGCCAGGGCGGAAGCCGCGATGGTGGCCATCGTCATCATCGTGCGTTTCATAGTGTCTCCTTGAGTGAGTTGTTCTCATCGTCTGCAAAAGAGTGGGTGCGGGCCCGAAGGCGTCGCGCGACCAGCGCCAGGAGCGCGTCGGTCGCCAGTGCGAGGGCGACGACGATGATCGCACCGCCGATCATCTCCGCGTAGTCGCGGGTCTTCAGGCCCTCGTAGAGGAAACGGCCGAGGCCGTAGTTCGCCGTGTAGGCCGCCAGTGTTGTCGTCGCGATCACCTGGAGCGTCGCTGACCGCACGCCCGCGGCGACGAGGCCCGCCGCGTGCGGGGCTTCAACCTGCGCGAGGACCTGGGGTTCCGTGAGGCCAATTGCTCGCGCCGCGTCCACGGTCGCGCGCGGCGTCGAGGCGATCCCCGAGTAGGTTGCCGACAGGAGCGGCGGAATCGCCAGAACGAGGAGTGCCAGCGTGGGCGCCGCCAGACCAATACCCAGCCACAGGCCCGCCAGTGTCAGGACGCCGAGGGTGGGCACCGCGCGGGCCGCGCCCGTCGCGCTCACCATCCATCGGCCCCTGCCTGTGTGCCCGATCCAGGTGCCTAGCGGCAGTGCGATGAGGGCCGCGAGCGCCACGATCAGGAGGGTGAGGCCCAGGTGCTCGGTGGCTCTCACGAGGATCCCGGACTCGCCCAGCCAGTGGGCGGGTATCGTCAGCCATGCCAGTGCTCCGAGAAGGATACTCATGCCCGCCCCCTCCTCGTCCACGGGGTGAGCGCCCAGCCGATGCCCTGCACCAGTGCGTCGATGACGAGCGCGAGGAGGACCGTCGCGACCAGGCCGGCCACGACCTCGGCGACGAGGCCGCGCTGAAAACCGTCAGTGAACAGCGTCCCCAGCGAGCGCACCCCGATGAACGCGCCCACCGTCACGAGCGACACCGTCGACGTGGCGACCACTCGCGTGCCCGCGACGATGACGGGCGTCGCCAGAGGGAGCTCCACTTCGACGAAACGCCGCCAGAGGGGATAGCCGCACGCGTTCGCGGCCTGCAGCGTCGCGCGAGGGATCGCGCGGAAGCCCTCGGCGACCTGGCGCACCAGGACCGCCACGCCGTACAGCGTCAGGACGATCACCATGTTGATCGGCGAGCGCAGCGCCACCCCCACGATCACCGGAATGACAATCAGGAACGGCAGCGACGGCACCGCGTACAGCGCCGACAGGGCAGACAAAACCCAGCCGCCACGGCGCGAGAATGCCGCCCAGCGGGCGATCGGCACGGACGCCAGCACCGAGAGGATGATTGTTGGCAGTGCGATCCACAGGTGAGAGAGAGCCAGGGAGCCGATGATCCCCCAGTTCGAGGACAGCCAGGTCACGGACGCTCCCCGGCCTCGTCGGAGGTGAGCGTGCCCACGGGGGTTCCGGCCTCGTCGACGACCAGGCCGCCCGGGCCAGCGACGCGTACCGGGCGCGCTGCGCGCGAGGCGCCCACGAACTCTGCGACGAAAGGCGACGCGGGGGAGGAGAGTAGCTCGGCGGGCGTGCCCATCTGCTCGATGTGGCCGCCCGTCGAGAGGACGGCGACCTGGTCACCCAGCGTGAACGCCTCGTCCACGTCGTGCGTCACGAAGAGGATCGTCGTGCCCAGGGCCCGCTGAATCTCCTTCAGCTCGCGCTGCAGCTCAGCACGCACGATCGGATCCAGCGCGCCGAAGGGCTCATCCATCAGCAGGATGTCCGCGCGGTTGGCCAGCGCCCGGGCCACGCCCACGCGCTGACGCTGGCCGCCCGACAACTCGGAGGGGTAGCGATCGGCCATCTCGCGATCCAGACCCACCAGCGCCAGGAGCTCGAGCGCGCGCTCGCGGGAGGCCTGCTTTGTGGCCCCTTCTAGGCGCGGGACCGTCGCGACGTTGTCTGCGATACTTCGGTGGGGAAAGAGGCCGCCTTCCTGCAGGACGTAGCCGATCGAGCGGCGCAGGCGTACGGGATCCTCGCCTGCGACGTCTTCGCCGCGTACGAACACCGTGCCCGAGGTCGGGGTGACCATCGCGTTCACCATCCGCATGAGCGTCGTCTTGCCGCAGCCCGAGGTGCCCAGGAAGACGGTCGTGGAACCCTGTTCGACGGTGAGGGAAAAGTCGTCGACGGCCCTTGTTCCGCCCGGGTAGGTCTTGGAGACGTGGTCGAAGCGAATCATGCGCGCCCCTTGCTGGCCTCGGCGATGAGCGCGAGGCTGCGCGTCAGCTCCTCGCGCTGGGCTGTGGAAAGTGGGGCGAAGATGCGTTCCTGCTCCTTATCGACGATCGTGCAGGCCTCCTCGAGGTGCGCCAGACCCCGGTCCGTCACCGTCAGGATTATTGCGCGCCGGTCGTGCTCACACGGGGTGCGGTGCACGAGCCCGTCTCGGTGGAGGCGGTCGACGAGGCGCGAGGCCGCTCCCAGGGTGATGCCCTGGCTCGCCGCGACCTCCTGGATGCGGCACGCGGGGGTGTCGCGGACCGTGCGCAGGACGAGGAAACGGCCGAGTGTCAGCGCGTTTCCCGCCTCGGAAAGGGCGGATTCGACCGTGTTCCACGCGCCCATTTCCGTATTGATCAGCGCTGTGAATAGCGAGGGTGCACATGTTGCCATGTTCACTACCTTACACGTAAATAATTAACACGTATGGTTTGTGTCAGTGGAAATTTGTGCGCCGATGGATGACATATGTGCACGTTTGAGTCGTGAGTGTTAGCGGGAATCTGGCTGTGCGCTGGTCCTGTCAAAGCAGCTCACGCCCAGTGCTACAGTGCGTTGTGGAGGCGAGAGGCGTGATTGTGTGCTCGCTTCGAGCCTCGGCGGATGTGCGGCGGCGCGCATAGCGGAGCGGCACGTGCGTATCGAGGAAGGACGATGCGGATGCGGGAACGGCTCTACTCCCTGCTCAATGGCGATGGGAGAGCGGCAATGTGGTACGGGCGCGTCATGACCGTGCTCATTATTGCCAGCCTCCTTCCCCTGTGCTTCAAGGGGTCCAGCCCCGTCCTCGAGTCGATTGAATACGTGTGCGTCCTCGTATTCATCATCGACTACCTGGCACGGTGGGCGACGGCGGACCTGAAGCTTGGCAAGGGCGTGTTGTCGTTCCTGATCTACCCCTTCACCCCCATGGCCATCATCGACTTACTGTCGATCCTGCCTGTCTTCAACGCCCTCAACGACGCGCTGCGCACGCTGCGAGTCCTCCGCCTGTTTCGCGCGCTGCGGGCCTTCAAGCTCATCCGCTACTCGAAGAGCGCCTCCGCCATCGCCGCCGTGTTTGAGAAACAGAGGGAGGCGCTGCTCGCCGTCCTTTGCCTGGCCATCGGCTACATCCTCGTCAGTGCCCTCGTCATCTTCAACGTCGAGCCGGACACCTTCAACACCTTCTTTGATGCCGTGTATTGGGCGGTCGTCTCCCTGACGACCGTCGGCTATGGCGACCTTTATCCCTCCTCCGACGTGGGGCGCACCATTGCAATGATCTCCTCGCTCATGGGCGTCGCCGTCGTCGCCCTGCCCTCGGGCATCATCACGGCGGGCATGCTCGACGAGCTGCGCGGCGGTGGGGTGGGCGAATCATAGGCGGTCTCCATGGCCGCAATCTGTGAGGGGAAACTCGTTGAGTTTTTGATGAGTTGGGGCGTTGTGACTCTGTCGATGTGAGTGCGTACAGAGTAGGTTGGGGTCCAATTGAACGACGCATCGACGAAAGAGACCCCATGCTGATCATCGGAATGATCGCAGCCTTCCTGGCCGCCGCCCTCCTGATCTTCGCTACGTCCCCCGACAAGCGTTCCGCCGCGATCAAGCAGGGGATCCTGCCCCTTCTTGCCGTCGTCACGCTCGCGGCTGGTGCCCTCCTCTAAAAACTCGCATGCAATTCTCAGTCGGTCACTTTGTAGGTGCGCCTAAAATCGTTGGAATTCCGGGCATCGTGCTGACGGTGTTCGTGGCGCGCTCGGGGAATTGCATGCGAAATTGGGAGAGATGAACGAGGCCGGGGCCCGACCCACCCCTCACCGCGCGGTGAGCAAGTGGCCGAGCCCCGGCCTCGTCAATGAACGCGTCAGATCAGGCGTCAGCCTGCGGCGCGGGCGAGCGGTGGCGCTTCGAGTACGCCTCGCCCTCCAGCTCCGAGCCCGACGGTGCGGACGCGGGCGTCGCCGCCTCCAGGTTCGTGCCGCGCAGCTTCGAAATCAGGCGCATGCCGTGGTAGATCAGCAAAGCCGAGGCAGTACCCAGCGCGATGCCCTCGAAGGACATGTCGCCGATCTTCCACGTGAAGTTCGCGATCGCGACGATCAGGGCGACCGCGGCGGTGTTCAGGTTCACCGGGTTGGAGAAGTCCACGCGGTTCTGCACCCAAATACGCACGCCCAGCATGCCAATCATGCCGTACAGGACCGTGCCCGCGCCGCCGAGGACGCCCGGGGGAATCGTCGCAATCAGGGCGCCGAACTTCGGCAGCATCGACAGAACCAGGGCAACGCCAGCCGCGATCAGGTACGCGGCCGTCGAGTACACGCGGGTCGCCGCCATGACGCCGATGTTCTCCGCGTAGGTCGTCGTACCCGAGCCGCCGCCGCTGCCGGCCAGCATCGTGGACAGGCCATCCGCCATGAGCGCGCGTCCCGTCAGGTCGTCCATGTTCTCGCCCGTCATCGCAGACACCGACTTCACGTGGCCGACGTTCTCCGCGACCAGGATGAAGACGACCGGCAGGAACAGGCCCAGGGTCGAGGGGGCAAAGCTCGGGGCCTGGAACTCGGGGAAGCCGATCCAAGCGGCCTTGCTCACGGTCGAAAAGTCGACCTGACCCTGAAGAATCGCCGCCACGTAGCCGATCAGCACGCCGATCAGGATCGACAGGCGGCCCAGAATGCCCTTGAACAGCACGGTCACGAGGCAGATCGACACGATCGTCACAACAGCAGTGATCGGGCCTTCCTTCACCCAGTTCCACGCGGCAGGTGCCAGGTTCAGGCCGATGAGAGCCACAATCGCGCCCGTCACCACGGGCGGCATCACCGCGTCAATCCAGCGAACGCCCGCGAAGTGAACGATCAAACCAACCGTAGCCAGCGTCGCACCCGTCGCAATGATGCCGCCGAGCGCGTAGGAGGAACCCATGGACGCCGACACCGCGGTAATCGGGGCGATCAGGGCGAACGAGGAACCCAGGTACGAGGGCAGACGGCCCGCCGTGATCAGGAAGAACAGCAGAGTGCCGATCGCGGTGAAAAAAAGCGTTGTCGACGGAGGGAAACCCGTCAACAACGGAACAAGGAACGTCGCACCAAACATTGCGACCACGTGCTGGGCGCCAATGCCAATAGTGCGCGGCCACGACAGTCGCTCACCCGGGAGGACGACGTCACCGGGATTAATGGACGTGCCGTTACCGTGAAGCTTCCAACGGAACAGCGAGGTCTTCGTTTCGCTCATAAGCGTACAAATCCGATCAGTTGATGGGCAGGATGGCCGTACCGGTCGGAATAACAGGGTAGCGCGTTTGCCCCTGTATCCGCAGGTTTCGCCACGCGTAAGCCCCTCTAGCGGGCAAAGTGTGGTGCATGCCCCTCCCGTTATGGGATAGTGGAGCACATGAGTCAGCCGTCCTCGAACATCGCCCCCGCCGTCTCGAGTGTGCCCTGGGCGACCCCGGATGTGACCTCCTCGATGGATGCGCCGGGCGACCGCTTCGGATACGCGCCGGGCCGCCTTCGCGTCCCCAGCGCCGGCCTCTCGGGGCCCACGTTCCCCGGGACGCAGTACGTGGATGTCGCCGCGATCTTTGCCGATGGCGGCTACAACTCGCCCAAGCCGATCGGTAATCCCCTCGCGAAGGCTGCCCTGTGGGTCAGCGTCTTCGCAATTTTCGTCCTTCCGGGGCTCATCTCCGTTGTCCTCGCGATTATCGCCCTCGTGCAGGCGCAAAGCCTGCCCGGCCGCGTCGGTGCGCGTGAAGCCATCGCGGCCCTCGTTTTCAACGGGATTCTCGTCGGAGGTGCGTGGATTCTCTACTTGATTGGCACTATTGCGTAAGGATTCCGCAAGGTGCTGTGACCTGCTCCATTGGCCAGGATTGGCGCTGAAGGCCTTTTGTCGCTTATGATTGTCCGGCACGATGTGCACGGAGGATTCGCCTAGTGGCCTATGGCGCACGCTTGGAAAGCGTGTTGGGTGCAAGCCCTCGGGGGTTCGAATCCCCCATCCTCCGCCACCGGACCCCGGGACCTGTTGAGGTTCCGGGGTTTCTTTGTATTTGCAACGAAAAGTGGGGTTAAGGGTCAAAATGTGTGTCTGGCTCGGCGTGTCGCGGGGGTTAGATTTGGCCTTTTTGAATGCCGATTGAGTGGGTGTAGTCGGTGTCGATAGCGTTGTCGTAGAGGGCTGGGCGTCCTGTTTCGTGGTCGGCTTGGTTCTCGGTTTGGGTCAGGGTGGATACTTTGGCGAGTTGGCCCTGGCCCCAGTCGGACTGCCTGGCGATTCGTACTGGATCGTCAGGCAGTTCCGTTTTTAAGTAGAGCCACCAATCCAGCATGCGGCGTTGTCGTTCGCCTGATCTGCCGCGGTGGGTTCTGGCGAGCAGTTTGAGCTGGGCGTTGATGCCGCCTTCTAAGCTGTTGGTGGTGGATTTGATCCGCTCGGGCGCAAGGACTCCTGCTGGCGGGTTGAGGTAGACAAACAGCATCTCGGACCGCCAAAGATGGTTGAGGCTGTTGTAGGCCTTGCGCACGTTGTGGTGGGTCCACACGCGGGTCCATGCACCTGTTTTGGGGTCTTTGATCATGGTTTTCTCGTTCATCCATTCCCGGTAGATCGTTGAAAACTCGTGCAGTTGCACACCCCACGCGGCGGCTTCATCCAGTGTGGTGATCCGGGTCAGTTTCAGCGCAAGTCGGTAGATGGTGCGCCCGGCATCGGTGCGTGGGTTGGTGGTGGTGTAGCGGCGGACCACGCGTTGGGCGTGGACGAGGCAGCGTTGAATTTTCGTAGTCGGCCAGCACTTTTTGATTGCGCTGTATGCGCCTTGGCCGCCGTCGATGACGGCGATGAGTGGGGCTTCGATGCGTTCAAGCAGCAGTTGGTAGTCGCGGGTGGTTTCGTGTTTGCACCAGTGCCAGGCGATCACGTGGTCGATGGTCGCCGCGACGATCAGGCAGCCACCGGCGGTGTAGGTGCCATCGAGAAATACCTGGTCGTAGATCCGCTTGTGGTGGCCGGCGGTGGGGTCAGGCACATCAACGAGCCAGCACCACTTGAAGCGCCGCTTCATGGTGGCGCGGCTAACACCGTTTCGTTTGGCTAGGTCGTCGAGTGATATTGCGGTGGTGCAATGCTCGATGAACTGGGTGAACACTGCCGCGTTGGTGATGTCGTTTCGACGTTTGACGCTGGAGGCGCCGCATTGTTTGCAGCGCCATCTGGTGGTGCCTTTGCTGGTGGTGCCGTTGCGTTTCATTTCACCGCCGCAGTGGCAGCGTGGTTGGTTCTTCGACATTGCGACACCACACCACGCCGCGCATAGCACATCACGGCTGCCACACCGAGGATTTCCCGTCGGGGGCTAGATATATGCTTCCGGAGCATATACTTTCCGGAAACCTACAGGTCAATCCGTGAAAATCCGCGATTCCGGACACACTTTTTGACCCTTAACCC
>NZ_JVOJ01000027.1 GCF_001064145.1 Sanguibacter keddieii | reverse complement strand
CGTGGGGATCTTCCCCAACCGCCAGGCCATCATCCGCCTGGTCGGAGCCGTCCTCGCCGAACAAAACGACGAATGGGCCGAAGGCCGACGCTACCTCAGCCTCGACATCCTCACCAAATCACGACTCACACCCCAACCCACCCAACAGGAGGACCCCCCACTCCAACTCAGCGCATAACCCAACCCGAAGGACACAAAACGATTACACCACTCCACAGGACTTGACCTTCAAATTTTTCATGATCGTCGCCTGTAGAGCCGGCACCGGTTTCATATGCCCGTTGCCTGAACTTTGGGATGGGCTGCTTATGGCCCCACGGGTGTTCCGGGCGCCGGAGGCCCCGGCCGCCCGCGAGGCTAGGCGGCGTCACTTCGTTCGGCGCCGCGCCTTGAAGCCCGCCCGTGTCCTCCGGTCCATCCGGCGCCCTCCACACCTGTGGGGCCGGGCTGCTTGGTGTGCCCGCGGGCGGCGGCCCGTGGGACCTGCACGCGTTGTGCTTAGGGAGTCAAACGCTTGATAACTGCCAGGTCGATGCACGCGCCGATCGCCGCCGCGATCACCGTGGGGAGAATCCAACCGAGCTGGTTCGCCTGGAGCGGGCTCCACATGAGAACAGAATTGATGTGCTCGGTGTAAACGCCGATGTGCGCCAGCGTCGTCACCGCCGACCAGGCTGCCGCCGTCCACGTGCCCAGGCGGAACGACCACAGTGCCGGGGTGGCCAGGCGGAGCGGGTGGGTAGCGACTGTCAGGAAGACAATGGTGATCGCGATGGGGTAGAGGAAGGTGATGATCGGTACCGCGATGGCGAGCACCGAGCTCAGTCCCGCCGAAGCCAGCACGGTCGAGATAATCGTGAAGACGATCATCCACGCGCGGTAGGAGATGGCCGGGAGTAGGCGGTGGAAGAACTCCGACGTCGCAGCAATCAAGCCGACCGCCGTCGTCATGCAGGCCGTCAGCACGATGAGGCCGAAAACGATCTGTCCGGGCCAGCCCATCGTCATCTGTGCGGCGTCCGCCAGCAGTGTCGCACCGTCGCTGTAGCTCTGAGCATTCGGGATCACGTGGCCGATGAGGCCCAGGCCCACGTAGACGACGGCGAGCAGGAATCCCGCGATGATGGCAGCCATCGACGTGCGGCGCACGACTTTCGCCCCGATGCCACCCCCGGTGTGTCCGAGCGACGTGACGACGATGATGCCGAAGGCCAGAGCGGCTATCGAGTCCATCGTCATGTAGCCCTCGAGAAGGCCTGCGGCCAGGGGAGTGGTCGAGTATTCGCCGGTCGGAGCGTCATGTGAGGCGGGCAGCGACGCGAGGCACAGGAAGACCAGGAGAACGAGAAGCCCCAGCAGGACCGGAGTAAGGATCTTGCCGAGGTTGTCGATAATTCTGCCGGGATTCCAGCACAGATAGAACGCAATGCCGAAGAATATGAAGCTGAAGATGATCGATGCGGTCAAGGACTTTGTGCCGATGAGAGGCGCGACGGCGGTTGAGAAAGACACTGCGCCCGTACGCGGGAGGGCGTAGAAAGCACCGATCGACAGGTACACCATGACGGAAAAGACGATCCCGAAAGACTTGCCGGCGCGGCTGACGAGGTCACGCATGTCGGTGCCCGACAGGGCAATCGTGATGATGGAGATGACGGGCAAAGCGACACCGCCGATCAGGAAGCCGATCATCGCGGGAGTGAAGTTGGTACCTGCCGATGCGCCCATGATCGGCGGGAAAATCAGGTTACCTGCGCCGAAAAACATAGAGAAAAGCGTCAGAGAGGTCGCGATGAGGACAGCGGTGCTGCTCGAGCGCCCAGCGGAATCGTCATTGACTGTCTGCGTCACTGCTACTCACTTGATGGTGTGGGTTCTATAACAGAGCCAATTCTTGCATGACGACCACGAAAAGCAACAATTGGCGGGCTACCCTGTGGGTGTGACTATCACTCTGAGCTGCGGGGCTTGCACGGCCACCCTTCACCGTCCTGTTGGCAGGCCTCACGCGCAGGGACCGCGCCGCATCATTGCGGTGAGCGGAGGCATCGGCTCCGGTAAGTCCTCGGTGACGCGCATCTTCGCCTCTCAGGGCGCGGTGGCGGCAGACGCGGATGCGATCGCGCGGGAGATTCTCGAGCCGGGCGAGCCGGCGCTGATCGAGGTTGCACGTGCCTTCGGGGACGACCTGCTGAGGGAGGACGGGAGCCTGGACCGGGCGCTTCTCGCCTCCCGGGTCTTCGGAGGTGAGGGAGCCGACGAACGTGTTGCTCGGCTCAACGCCATCACCCACCCCGTCATCGAGGCGCGCGCGTGGTCGATCCTGCGTGGAGCACCGGACGGGGCTCTCGCTGTCTATGACATCCCGCTCCTCATTGAAGGGGATCACGCGGAGCGCTTCGATGCGGTCGTCATCGTCGATGCACCCGTCGAGGAGCGCATCAAGCGTCTGGAGGGCAGGGGAGTAGCGTCCGAGGACGCGCGTGCGCGTATCCGCGCCCAGGCCTCGTCGCAGCAGCGCCGAGCTATCGCCTCGATCTGGATCGACAACGAGGGCAGTGCGCACGACCTCGAGGAAGTCGCGCGCTTGGTCTATGGGCGTTGGCTGACCCCGGACGTTCCCCTCATCGATTGACGAGGCCGGGGCACTCCACGCTCGTCGCGAACCCGTGCGCTTTGTGCGCGCAGCCCGAGTGCCTGGGCGGTAGCGTAGGGGCGTGAGCACTAACTCCGTGACCCGCCAGAACAAGCCTTTCGAGGTCATCTCCCCGTACACGCCGTCGGGCGACCAGCCCAAGGCCATCCGGGAGCTGGCTGCGCGCATCCGAGACGGCGAACAGGACGTCGTCCTCATGGGGGCGACGGGTACCGGTAAGAGCGCGACAACGGCGTGGCTCATCGAGGAGCTGCAGCGCCCCGCGCTCGTCCTCGAGCCGAACAAGACGCTCGCCGCCCAGCTCGCGGCCGAGTTCCGCGAGCTGCTGCCGGGCAACGCCGTCGAGTACTTCGTCTCCTACTACGACTACTACCAGCCCGAGGCCTACGTTCCCCAGACGGACACCTTCATCGAGAAGGACTCCTCGATCAACGACGAGGTCGAGCGACTGCGCCACAGCGCTACGAATTCGCTGCTGACCCGGCGCGACACGGTCGTCGTCTCCTCAGTCTCGTGCATCTACGGCCTCGGTACGCCCGAGGAATATGTGGCTCGCATGATCGAGCTCGAGCGCGGAATGATTATCGATCGCGATGCGCTGCTGCGCCGCTTCGTTGCCATGCAGTACGTGCGCAACGACATGGCCTTCACGCGTGGTACGTTCCGCGTGCGTGGCGACACGATCGAGATCATCCCCGTGTACGAGGAACTCGCGATCCGCATCGAGATGTTCGGCGACGAGATCGACTCCTTGGCCGTTCTGCATCCGCTCACCGGCGACGTGATCGACCACGTGGACCATACGTACCTGTTCCCGGCGTCGCACTACGTGGCCGGCGAGGAACGCATGAAGAAGGCGATTGCCTCCATCGAGGACGAGCTCGACGATCGCCTCGCGTGGTTCCGCGGCCAGAACAAGCTGCTCGAAGAACAGCGCCTGCGCATGCGCACCACCTTCGACCTGGAGATGCTGAAGGAAATTGGCTCGTGCTCCGGCGTCGAAAACTACTCGCGCCATATCGACGGGCGCGGACCCGGCACGCCTCCGCACACGCTGCTGGACTACTTCCCCGACGACTTCCTGCTCATCATCGACGAGTCGCACGTGACCGTCCCGCAGATCGGCGCGATGTTCGAGGGTGACATGTCGCGTAAGCGCACCCTCGTCGACTATGGATTCCGTCTGCCCTCAGCGATGGATAACCGCCCGCTCAAGTGGGACGAGTTTACCGAGCGCATCGGACAGACTGTCTACCTGTCGGCCACGCCCGGCCCCTACGAGCTCGAACGCTCCGACGGTGTCGTTGAGCAGATCATTCGCCCGACGGGCCTCGTCGACCCGCTCGTCGTCGTCAAGCCCACCGAAGGGCAGATCGACGACCTCCTCGAGCAGGTGCGTGTGCGCGTCGAACGCGACGAGCGTGTCCTCGTCACCACCCTCACGAAGAAGATGGCCGAGGAGCTCACGACTTACCTCGCCGAGCGAGGCGTCAAGGTGGAGTACCTGCACTCCGACGTCGACACCCTGCGTCGCGTCGAGCTGCTGCGCGAGCTGCGCCTGGGTACCTTCGACGTGCTTGTCGGCATCAACCTGCTGCGTGAGGGCCTGGATCTGCCCGAGGTCTCCCTCGTGTCGATCCTCGACGCTGACAAGGAAGGCTTCCTGCGCTCGACCCGCTCGCTCATCCAGACGATCGGTCGCGCCGCCCGAAACGTGTCCGGCGAGGTCCACATGTACGCGGACAATATGACGGATTCGATGAACGAGGCCATCTCCGAGACGATGCGCCGCCGCGAGATCCAGATCGCCTACAACAAGGAACACGGCATCGACCCGCAGCCGCTGCGTAAGAAGATCTCCGACGTCACCGACATGCTCGCCCGCGAGCAGGTCGACACGCAGACGCTGCTCGAGGGCGGATACCGGAAGGAAAAGAGCAAGCGGGAGCGCAGCGACGCAACCGGTGGTGGCCGCGCCATGACATCGGGCCAGCGCGCCGAAGCTGAGCTCGCCGAACTCATCGAGGAGCTGTCCGCCCAGATGATGACCGCCGCCCAGCATCTCCAATTCGAGGTCGCGGCTCGTCTGCGTGACGAAATCGAAGACCTGAAGAAGGAACTGCGCGCCATGAAGCGCGCCCACTGACGCCGGCCAGCCCCGTGTGCCTGTCGGTGTGGGGCGGCCACGGCCTCGTCGACAAGTGCCCCGGAGAGAATCGCGACAGACGCCACGTCGCACCTAGGGATGCGACTCGACGGGTACCCGCTAGGATGGAAGTGTTAGCGGAGGGGAGTACTCCCACCAACAGTGACGTCGTCATCACGACGGCCCGCCCACGCGGCGTGGCCTCCGGCGTCACCGGCCAGCATTTTCTGGCGGGAGGAGACCTCCGGTACCCGACTCGTACCGGAGGCCCCACGTATGCACGTGCACGCCCTTGCCTGGATCGTCCTGGCTGGCATCATCCTGACCATGATCGTCGTCGACATCGTCGGCCACGTCCGCACACCCCACGAACCCACGCTCAAGGAAGCGACCTGGTGGTCCGTCGCCTACATTGCGATCGCCCTCATTTTCGGCGTCATCGTCTGGGCGGTCTGGGGAGCCCAATACGGCCAGGAATACCTCGGCGGTTACATCACCGAAAAAGCGCTGAGTATTGACAACCTGTTCGTTTTCGTCATTATCCTGTCCACTTTCCGCGTGCCGCGGAAAAACCAGCAGGAGGTGCTGCTCGCCGGCATCATCATCGCGCTGGTTCTGCGCCTCATCTTCATCCTCGCGGGTGCCGCGCTTATCGAAAACTTCTCGTGGGTCTTCTACATCTTCGGCGCGTGGCTGCTGTGGACTGCGGTCAGCCAGGTCCGCGAGGGCTCCAGCGATGACGACGACGAGGAGTACCGCCCGCCGTCAATCGTGCGCTGGGTCTCGAAGGTCGTGCCCGTCACCGACGGCTTGATCGGCTCGCGCATGCTCTACCGCCACGGCGGACGCACCTACATCACGCCGATGCTGCTGTGTGTGATCGCGATCGGCACCGCCGACGTCATGTTCGCCGTCGACTCGATCCCCGCGATCTACTCGCTGACCTCCGAGGCATACCTGGTGTTCGCTGCCAACGCGTTCTCGCTGCTCGGCCTGCGCCAGCTCTACTTCCTCATAGACGGCCTGCTCGACCGGATCGTGTTCTTGCACTACGGCCTGGCCGCGATTCTCGGCTTCATTGGCTTCAAGCTCATCAACCACGCGCTGCACACGAACGAGCTGCCTTTTATCAACGGTGGACACGAGGTAGCCGCGATCCCCGAACCGTCGATCGCGTTTTCTCTGGGCTTCATCGTCGTCACGATCCTGATGACGGTCGTGGCCTCCCTCGCGGTTTCCAGCAAGCGGCGCGCGTGACGCGAGCCGGCCGAGGGGCAGCGCTAAAATTTCATGGTCGGATAGTTAAGAGGTACTCATGGTTGTTCACCCGTGGGCGTGGGGCATTCTGGCTCTCGTTGCCATCGGTCTGGTCGCGCTCGATTTCCTCGGGCATGCCCGTCGTCCCCATCCGCCGACGGCTGCCGAGGCAGCCCGTTGGGCGCTGTTCTACGTGGGGTTGGCGGCCATCTTCGGCGTCGGAATCTGGCTGACGAACGGGTGGCTATACGCTCAGGAGTTCTACGCGGGATGGGCGATGGAATGGTCGCTGTCCGTGGACAACCTTTTCGTGTTCATCCTGATCCTCAAAGCATTCCGGGTCCCGCGAGAGAACCAGCAGAAGGCGCTGCTCTTTGGCATCGTCATCGCACTGCTGCTGCGCCTCGTGTTCATTCTGCTGGGTGCCGCGCTGGTGGCGCGCTTCTCCTGGGTGTTCTTCATTTTCGGCGTGTGGCTGCTGTGGACGGCTTTCTCGCAGATCAAGGAGACGGCGACTGGCGGCGGCGACGACGATGAGTATGAGGAGAACGCGTTCATCCGCGTCGTGCGCCGAGTCCTGCCCATCACGGACGGCTTTATCGGCGACCGCATGCTGTACCGTCACGGCGGACGCACGTACCTCACCCCGCTGTTCGTCGTCGTGCTGGCCCTGGGTTCCGCCGACCTCATGTTTGCCTTTGACTCGATTCCCGCGATCTTCGGCATCACCTCGCAGGCATTCCTGGTGTTCGCGTGCAACGTGTTTGCACTCATGGGGCTGCGACAGCTGTTCTTCCTGGTGGATGCTCTCCTCGGCAAGCTCGTGTACCTGGGTTACGGTCTCGGCGTCATCCTGAGTTTTATCGGTATTAAGTTGATTCTTGAGGCCCTGCATGCCAACATCCTGCCGTTTATCAACGGAGGTCGAGGAGTTGAGTGGGCGCCGGAGATTTCGGTGTCCGTGTCGCTCGGCGTCATCGTCGTGACTCTGGTGATCACCGTGATCGCGTCGCTGGTGCGCAGCGCCATGGACGAGGAGGGTGCCGATGAGCGCTGACAGCCTGACGATTGACGAGCGTGGCCTGAGCGCCGCCGAGGTCGCCGAGCGCGTCGCGCGCGGCGCGGTCAATCGGGTGAAGGACCGCACGTCTCGCTCGGTGGCGTCGATTATTCGAGAGAACGTGCTGACGCTGTTTAACGCGATCATCGTCGCGGCGTCGGTCATCGTTCTGCTGTTCGGCGACCTGCGTGATGGCATTTTCGGTGGTGTCATGATCATCAACGCGGTGATTGGCATCGTGTCTGAGCTCCGTGCCAAGCGGACCCTCGACTCCCTTGCCATCGTCGATGCTCCGCAGGTGTCCGTCCTGCGCGACGGCACCCTGTCGGTCGTGCCAGCGCGCGATGTCGTGCTCGACGACGTCATCGATCTGACGCTCGGCGATCAGGTGAGCGTGGACGGTACGGTCTTGTCCTCGGCGGGCCTCGAGATCGATGAGTCGCTGCTGACCGGCGAGTCGCGCCCCGTGAAGAAGAAGCAGGGCGATCAGCTGTTGGCCGGCACGAGCGTCGTTGCGGGTGCTGGCCGCATGGTGGCCACGGCCGTGGGCGAGCGCGTCTACGCGCAGGGCCTGTCCGAGCAGGCGCGCGCCTTCACGCGTACGGTCTCGGAGATCCAGACGTCGATCAACCGGGTGCTGCAGGTCGTCTCCGTTATGCTGCTTCCCATCGTCGTCCTGACCTTCTACTCGCAAAATCGGATCGCCGGCGGTCACGGGGGAGACTGGCGCGAGGCCCTCGTGCTCTCGGTCGCCTCGGTGATCGGCATGATCCCGCAGGGCCTGGTGCTCCTGACGTCCATGAACTTCGCGATCGGCTCGGCGACGCTGGCACGCCGCGGTGTGCTCGTTCAGGAACTCCCCGCCGTCGAGGTCCTCGCCCGCGTGGACTGCCTGTGCCTCGACAAGACGGGCACGCTGACCACCGGCGGCATCCGCGTGCGCGGCGTCGAGGTCATTTCCGGTGACGAGGCCTCGGTCCTTCGCGCTCTGGCGAGTGCGGCGAGCGACCGCACCAACGCGACGGCGGAGGCCATTTGGGTGCACCTCGGCGAGTCTGAGCGCTCGGGTGCCGCCGAGCGTATCGAGTGGTCCGTCCCCTTCTCCTCGGCCCGCAAGTGGAGCGCGTGGGGGAGGGGGCACGAGTCCTGGATTCTCGGTGCCCCCGAGTTCATCATCGACGAGGCCTCGGCTGTCAATGCGGAACTCCTTGCGAAGGTGCGTAGCATCGCTGCGGAAGGTTCCCGCGTGGTGGCCCTCGTCCACGCCGACGAGGCCGTGGCCGATGACGAGCTTCCCGTGACCCGTACGGTTGCAGCCCTCGTGGTTCTCGAGGAGGATCTGCGCCCCGACGCGGCCGAGACGCTCGACTACTTCCGCTCCCAGGATGTGCACGTGCGCGTCATCTCGGGCGACAACCCGACGACGGTGGGTGCGCTGGCCGCGCAGGCGGGCCTGACCGCGCCCGACGGCTCGCCCGCGCGTCTCATGGATGCGCGTGACCTGCCCGAAGACCTGACCTCTGAGGCATTCATCGACGCGATCGAGAACCACGACGTGTTTGGGCGCGTGACTCCCGAGCAGAAGCGAGCGATGGTCGGAGCCCTGCAGGCCCGCAATCACTGCGTGGCCATGACTGGTGACGGCGTCAACGACGCCCTCGCGCTCAAGGACGCCGACCTGGGTATCGCGATGGGTAACGGCACGCAGGCCACGAAGGCGGTCGCGCAGATCGTCCTCGTGGACTCGAAGTTCTCGGTGCTGCCGGGTGTCCTATCGGAGGGCCGGCGCATCATCGCCAACATGGAACGCGTCTCGTCGCTGTTCCTGGCCAAGACCACCTACGC
This sequence comes from Sanguibacter keddieii, assembly GCF_001064145.1. Classification (GTDB taxonomy): domain Bacteria; phylum Actinomycetota; class Actinomycetes; order Actinomycetales; family Actinomycetaceae; genus Pauljensenia. The sequence continues at coordinate 34,587 of NZ_JVOJ01000027.1, read as the reverse complement.
CGCCGTCCTCGTTATCGTGACTGCCCTGGTCGGTTGGCGCTACCCGTTCCTGCCGCGCCAGTTCAGCTACATCGATTCGCTGACCATCGGTATTCCCGCGTTCTTCCTGGCCCTATGGCCGAACCCGCGCCGCTACGTGCCGGGCTTTCTCAAGCGCACGCTGTCGCTCGCGATGCCGACGGGCATCATCCTGGCAGCCGCTGCCCTCACCGCCTTTGGGATCGTCGATGGCCCGCCGCAGGCGCGCGAGTCCACGGCCGCGATTCTTTCCCTCATGCTGGGTGCCATCTGGCTGCTCGTCATCACCTCGCGTCCGCTGTCGACATGGAAGTGGGTGCTCTTGGTGAGCGTCATTTCCGCGACCGTGGGCGGCGTGCTGATTCCGCCCGTGCGCCACTTCTTCTCGATGGTCGCGCCGAGCGGATACGAGTGGCTCATCATCGTCTGCGTCGGTGCCTGTGCCGCCCTCCTCGTTGAGGTCGCTCAGCGCATCTTCTACGCGCGCCAGTTTGCACGTTCCTTGGAGGGCTGAGCCCCACCGGATACGAAGCGAGGCCGGTGTCGGGTGTGAACCCGGCCCCGGCCTCGAATGTTTGCATGGATCAGAACGCCCGGATGACGGGGTTCCACTCGCGGATGAGGCGCGCCTGGATGACCTCGGCGACGTAGAAGGGATCCTCGTTGAGGATGCGCTCGACGTCGGCCTGGCTCTCGGCGTTGATGAGGATCAGGGCGCCGGGGATCTCGCCAACGAGGGGACCGGACGCAATGTTGATTCCCTGCTCGAGCAGGCCGGACAGGAACGCGCGGTGCGTCGGGCGAACCTCGTCCATCGTCTCGGTCATTGAAGGGTTGTACACGTATTCAACTGCGTAGTATGCCATAGCCCAACACTAGCCCTGATCCGCGCTTTTGCCTAGAGGACGGCTAGGATCGAGGGGTGCATGACAAGCTAATCATTCAGGGTGCCCGCGAACACAACTTGAAGGATGTGAACCTCGAGCTGCCCCGTGACTCCATGATCGTCTTCACCGGCCTGTCCGGATCTGGTAAGTCCTCCCTCGCATTCGACACGATCTTCGCCGAGGGACAGCGCCGCTACGTGGAGTCACTGTCCTCCTACGCGCGCCAGTTCCTCGGACAGATGGACAAGCCCGACGTGGACTTCATCGAGGGCCTGTCGCCGGCCGTCTCCATCGACCAGAAGTCGACCTCGCGCAACCCGCGCTCCACCGTCGGCACGATCACGGAGATTCACGACTACCTGCGTCTGCTCTACGCCCGCGCGGGCGTGGCGCACTGCCCCGAGTGTGGCGCCCGCATTCAGGCTCAGACGCCCCAGCAGATTGTCGACCGCGTGCGCACGATGGATGAGGGCACGCGTTTCCAGGTGCTCTCCCCGGTCGTGCGCGGCCGTAAGGGCGAGTACCAGGACCTCATCGACGAGCTGCGCTCCGAGGGCTATACGCGTGCGATCATCGACGGTGAGATGGTCCGCCTCGAGAACGCTCCCAAGCTGGAGAAGAAGCTCAAGCACACAATCGAGGTCGTTGTTGACCGTCTCGTCGTGCGAGAGGGCATGCGTCAGCGCCTGACCGATTCTGTCGAGACCGCGCTGCGCCTCTCCGACGGCCTCGTCGTCATCGACTGTGTTGACCTGGACGCCGATGATCCTGAGCGCCGCCGCCGCTTCTCCGAGAAGCGCGCCTGCCCGAATGACCACCCGCTCATGCTCGACGAGATCGAGCCGCGTACCTTCTCCTTCAATGCACCCTATGGTGCCTGCCCGGATTGCTCGGGCCTCGGCTTCCGCCTCGAGGTCGACCCCGAGCTGGTCGTCCCCGACGAGGAGCTGTCCCTCGCCGACGGTGCGGTCATTCCCTGGAACTCGAACTTCAAGTACCACAAGAAGCTCCTCGAGTCCCTCTCCAAGGAGCTGGGCTTCGCGATGGGCACCCCGTGGAAGTCCCTGCCCAAGAAGGTCAAGGACGCTGTCCTCTACGGCAAGGACTACGAGGTCACGGTGAAGTTCCGCAACCGCTGGGGTCGCGAGCGCTCTTACACGACGGGATTTGAGGGTGCGGTCAACTACATTGAGCGCAAGCGGGAGGAAACCGAGTCGGCTGCCGTGTCCGAAAAGCTCGACTCCTACATGCGTGAGATTCCCTGCCCGACGTGCCGCGGCGCGCGCCTCAAGCCCGAGGTCCTGGCTGTGCGCATCGGGGACAAGTCGATTGCCGAGCTCTCCGACCTGTCCATCTCGGAGGCTCGCGAATTCCTTGCGACTGTTGAGCTCGAACCGCGCGCCCGTTCGATCGCCGCGCCCATCCTCACTGAGATCGAGGCTCGCCTGGCCTTCCTCGTGGATGTCGGCCTGACCTATCTGACGCTTTCACGTGGCGCTGGCACGTTGTCGGGTGGCGAGGCGCAGCGTATCCGCCTGGCCACGCAGATCGGCTCCGGCCTCGTCGGCGTCCTGTACGTGCTCGACGAGCCTTCGATCGGCCTGCACCAGCGAGATAACCGTAAGCTCATCGCCACCCTCGAGCGCCTACGCGATCTTGGCAATACGCTCATCGTTGTCGAGCACGACGAGGAGACGATGGAGGCGGCCGACTGGATCGTCGACATTGGTCCCGGCGCGGGTGAAACCGGCGGTTGGGTCGTGCACTCGGGCCCGCTTTCCGAGCTCCTGAAGAACCGCAAGTCTCTGACGGGTCAGTACCTGTCGGGCAAGCGTCGCATCGTCCTTCCTCCGACCCGGCGCCCGATCGATAAGAAGCGCGTCGTGACCGTCAAGGGCGCGCGCGAAAACAATCTAAAGAACATCGACGTGTCCTTCCCACTCGGTGTTTTTACGGCCGTCACCGGCGTGTCCGGTTCGGGTAAGTCGACGCTGGTCAACGGCATCCTGTACCGCACGCTGGCATCGCGTCTGAACGGCGCGCGCATGGTGCCCGGCCGTCACCGCACGATCACGGGCATCGAACAGCTCGACAAGGTCGTGCACGTTGACCAGAGCCCGATTGGTCGGACGCCGCGCTCGAACCCAGCCACCTACACGGGCGTGTGGGATCAGATCCGTAAGCTGTTTGCCGAGACGCAGGAAGCGAAGGTGCGCGGCTACGGCCCGGGACGATTCTCTTTCAACGTCAAGGGTGGACGATGCGAGTCCTGCAAGGGTGATGGCACCCTGAAGATCGAGATGAACTTCCTGCCCGACGTGTACGTGCCCTGCGAGGTCTGCCACGGTGCTCGCTACAACCGCGAGACCCTCGAGGTTAAGTACAAGGGCAAGACCGTTGCCGACGTTCTCGACATGCCGATCGCCGAGGCCGCGCAGTTTTTCGCGCCGATCTCGCGCATCGCCCGCCACCTCAACACGCTCGTCGAGGTTGGCCTGGGATACGTGCGCCTCGGCCAGAGCGCGACGACTCTGTCGGGCGGCGAGGCGCAGCGCGTGAAGCTGGCCTCCGAGCTGCAGCGGCGTTCAACGGGGCGCACGGTGTACGTGCTCGACGAGCCCACGACCGGCCTGCACTCCGAAGACATCCGCAAGCTCCTCCTGGTTCTCCAGTCGCTCGCTGATAAGGGGAACACCGTCATCGTTATTGAGCACAACCTGGACGTCATTAAGAGTGCCGACTGGATCATCGACATGGGTCCCGAAGGCGGCGCTGGAGGCGGCATGGTCGTCGCGCAGGGCACGCCCGAGGACGTCTCGACGGTCGAGGAATCCTTCACCGGTCAGTACCTGGCAGAGGTTCTCGCGAAGGAGGCCGAGCGAGACGCCGCGGCTTCACGGAAGTAATGGTTAGTATGGATCTTATGAATCCCGCATACGGTCTCTACGGCTTCTCTCACTTCTGGCCCGCATGGGTCCACCTCATCGTCGTGGCGCTCATGGTGGTGTCTGGTGGCCTCACTCTGAAGGCGCTCATCGCCCACGCGGCTGGGCGTAGCCGCGTCTATGGACTGGGCTGTGGTTTCGTCGCCGGCCTTGGCAACTTGTGCCTGAGCGTTCTGGCTCACGCGGAGGCTCGCCACACGTGGCAGCTGGGGACGGTCATCGCAATCTATGCGGTCGCGATCGTGTTCCTGATCATGACACTCGTGTCCCTGTGGAGCGCTGAATCAGGCGGCTTCGTGTGGGCGCGTGCGTTCCACACGTTCCTTATGATCGGCGTGGTCGCGTCGGCGGCCATGGAAATCTCGCGACGGATGCTCTATTGGATCCCGATGCCGGTCATCGGAGTCATCTTCCTTCTTGCGCTCTTTGCGGCTTTTGTCGTGGGACGCAACACGGCCGACGAATAGTCGCTCCGAGACGTACCAAGCGGCCCCGACCTCGTCGTTGAACGAGACCGGGGCCGCTTGGTGTGTCCGGTGAATCCGCGCGCCTTGCCGGGTTACTCCTGGTTCTTCGCAGCCTCGCCCGACGCGTACAGGGCGTCAACCTCGTCGGCGTAGTCGGCCAGGACGCGGCGGCGCTTCAGCTTGAGGGAGGGCGTCATGTAGCCGTTCTCCACGGTGAAGGCAGCGTTGACGATGCGGTAGCGGCGGATCGACTCGGCGCGGGAGACGGCCTTGTTGGCGCGGGCGATCGCCTTCTCTAGCGAGTCGCGCACCTCGGGCAGGTTCGCGGCCTGCGCAGCATCGACAATGGGCAGGCCATGGGTGGCCAGCCACTCGGGCAGCATCTCCGTGTCCAGGGCGATGAGCGCGCCGATGTACGGGCGGTTGTCGCCAACCACGATGATGTTCGCGATGAGCGGGTGCGTCGACAGGGACTCTTCGAGGATCTCGGGGGAGACGTTCTTGCCGCCCGCAGTGACGATGAGTTCCTTCTTGCGGCCCGTGATCCGCAGATGGCCTCGGTCGTCGATGGAAGCGAGGTCGCCGGTCTTGAACCAGCCGTCGACGTATGCCTCAGCCGTGGCCTCGGGCAGGTTGTGGTAGCCCTTCGACACCGAGATGCCCTGGACGAGGAGCTCGCCGTCGGGAGCAATCTTCATGCGGTTGCCAGGCCACGGGAATCCCACCGAGTCTGGCGGGAAGTCCTGCGGCGTCTCCACGGAGATCGGGCCGGTTGTCTCGGACAGTCCGTAGCCCTGGAGGAGCGTGATGCCCAGGCCGCGATAGAAGTTCGCCAGGTCGAGGGCCAGGGGAGCACCACCCGAGATGATCGTGTGCAGGTTCGGGCCCAGGATCGCGCGGACCTTCGACAGGACGAGCGCGTCGGCGACGCGTCCGCGCAACTTGAGCGCAGTCGACGGGCCGGGGGAAGGCATCGCCGAGGCGTCGGGAACGGGCGTCGTGTCGGGTCCGGGACCAGCGACTGCAGACTCGGGCAGGGGAGAGTTGACGTAGGCGGTGGCCTTGGACAGGGCACGCGCCTGATTGGCGGCCCACGCGAACATCCGGCCCTTCATGCCGCCGCCGGCCTTCGCGGCCGCGGCGTTGTAGACCTTCTCCATGACGCGCGGAACCACGAGGAGCATCGTCGGCTTAAAGGTCGCGATGTCGTTGACGAGGTTACGGGTGTCCGGGGAGAAAGCGGTGACGCCCTGACCGGCGAGCAGGCAGTACATGACGAAGCGCGCCAGGACGTGGGCGACCGGCAAGAAGAGCAGCGAGCGCGACTTCGGGTCGTTGATGAGGACGGGCAGGAAGTCGTAGGCCTGCAGCATCGGCGAGATGAAATTGCCGTGCGTGAGTACGACGCCCTTGGGCATACCGGTCGTGCCGGAGGTGTAGATGACCGTCGCCTCGTCGCGAAGCGTCACGGCGTCGGTGCGCTCGCGCACCTGCTCGACGCTCACGTCCTGAGCGGCTGCCGTCAGGACGCGCTCGGCACCCCGGTCCAGGGAAAGAATATGGCGGACACCCTCGGTGCGCACGGATTCGACCAGCTCGGCCTGCTGCGTGGTGGCCGTAATGACGATGCGAACGTCGGCGTCGGCCAGGATGTGCGCGATCTGTGAGGCCGAGTCCGTCTCGTAGATGGGGACGGTGATTGCGCCGCAGGACAGCGCGGCCACGTCGATGAGCGCCCACTCGTAGGAGGTGGGGGCCAGGATCGCCAGGTGGTCGCCGGCCTCGAGCCCGATGCCGATGAGGCCACGTGCAAGCGAGTCGGCCTCCCCGAGGAACGTTTCCATGGTGACCCGGCGCCACGCGCCGACGTTGGAGCGTCGCTCGATCGCGACCTGCCCGGGGTGAGACGCCACGCGCTGGTGGAGCATCTTCGGCAGGTTCATGTCCTCGGTGGCTTCTCGGGTCGCGATCGACTCCCAAGAGCCGTCGGCGAGCCTGCGTACCGTCATTGCGGTCCTTTCGTGGGGTGGGCGCTGTGCGCCGTGCGTGGTGGGATTAGTTCTTCTTGGCGCGGTGGAAGAATCCGTGTTTCTTCGTCGGCTCAGCAGAGACGGGGCCGCCGTACAGGGCGTCGACCTCGTGGGCGTAGTCGGTGAGCACCTTGCGGCGGCGTAGCTTCATCGACGGTGTGACGTAGCCGTTCGCGACCGTAAAGGTGGCGTCGATGATGCGGAACTTGCGGATCGACTCGGCGCGGGACACTGCCTTGTTGGCGCGTTCGACGGCCTTCTCGAGAGACTCGCGGACGGCGGGCAGCTCAGCGGCCTCGGTGGGCGAGCACTGCGGCAGGCCGTGTTTGGCAAGCCAGTCGGGCAGCATGTCGGCGTCAAGCGTAAAGAGAGCGCCGACGTAGGGGCGCTGGTCGCCGACGACGATGACGTTGGCGATCAGCGGGTGCGTGGCCAGGGAATCCTCGAGGACCTCGGGGGAGACGTTCTTGCCGCCAGCGGTGACGATGAGCTCCTTCTTGCGGCCCGTGATGGTCAGCTGGCCCTTGCGGTCGATCGAGCCCAGGTCACCCGTGTGGAACCACTTGCCGTCGGGCATGACCTCGGCGGTCTGCTCGGGCAGGTGATAGTAGCCGGGCATGACGGACTGGCCGCGCACGAGGATTTCCCCGTCCTTCGCGGTCTTGATGAAGTTACCGGGCAGGGGCAGGCCGACGCCGCCGACGGGGTTCTTGCCGATGTGCTGGACAGCGATTGGTCCGGTGGTCTCGGACAGGCCGTAACCCTGGATGAGGGTGAGACCCATGCCCGCGTAGAAATGAGCGAGGTCGGTGGCTAGCGGAGCGCCGCCGGAGACGATGTAGCGCAGGTTGGGGCCGAGGATCGCGCGAATCTTCTTCAGGACGAGCGCGTCGGCGATGCCGTGACGCATCTTCTTGAACAGGCCGGGGCCGAAGGTCTTCTCGGAGGCCACGGAGAAGGTGCGCGCCTGCTTGGCGCTCCACGCGAACATGCGGCCCTTGATGCCGCCGCCCGCCTTGGAGGAGGCCGCGTTGTAGACCTTCTCGAGGACGCGGGGCACAACGAGGAGAACGGAGGGCTTGAAGGCCTGGATGTCCGGCAGCAGGTTCTTGATACTGGGGGAGAAGCCGAGGACGCCCTGGCCCGACAGGATCACGTGCATGACGAGGCGCGCGAGCACGTGGGCGACCGGCAGGAAGAGCAGCAGGCGGGTCTCGGGGGAGTCGATGACCTCACCGAGGACCTGGCGCGCACCCCCCGCGGTGGCCACGAAGTTCGCGTGCGTCAAGGCCACGCCCTTCGGGTTTCCGGTCGTGCCGGAGGTGTAGATGATGGTGGCGATGTCCGAGGAGGAGATGGTCGCGCGGCGCTGCTCGACGTTCTCGATGGTGATGCCGGTGGCTGCGCGGGCGATCATGCGCTGGGCGCCGCGGTCGAAGGAGTCGACCGCCACGGTGTACTCGGGAGCCACGGAGTGCACGAGCTCAGCCTGCTGGGTGGTGGCCGTGAAGACGCGGGTCACGTGTGCGTCGGTGAGGATGTGCTCGATCTGGGCGGCGGAGTCGGACTCGTAGATCGGGACGGTGATTGCGCCGATGGAGAGGAGCGCGAGATCGAGGAGGAGCCACTCGTACGAGGTCGGGGCAAGGATCGCGACAGCGTCTCCCGCCTGCACGCCGAGTCCGATGAGGCCGCAGGCGGTGTACTCGACCTGACGTTGGAGCTCACCGGCGGTCAGAGAGCGGGTGGAGCCGACGGAGGAGCGCTGCTCGACGCACACCTGGTGCGGCTGGGTGAGTGCCCGCTTGGCCAGCATGTCGGGCACGATGTCGTGTTCGCCGACCTTGTACGTCGGCTTGATCGTGTACGAGCCATCGCGCATGCGCTTCATCGTGTTCTCCCGGGTATCGGTTCAAAGACTGAACAACAGGTCCGTTGTGAGTCTACTGGTTGTGGTGCGGCCCCCGCCCCCTAATCGGGGTGGGGGCCGCTGAGTGACGATTAGATCACAGATCGTAGTAGAGCTCGTATTCGTAGGGGTGCGGGTAGGCGCGCATCGGGGCGACCTCCTTGGTCTCCTTGTAGTCGAGCCAGGTGTCGATGAGGTCCTGCGTGAAGACGTCGCCCTCGGTGAGGAACTCGTGGTCCTCGCGCAGTGCGTCGAGGGCGGCCTCGAGGGAGCTCGGCAGCTTCGCGATGTCCTGGTACTCGGCCGGGGGCAGCTCGTACAGGTCCTTGTCGATCGGCGCGGCCGGCTCGATGCGGCGCTTGATGCCGTCGATGCCCGCCATGAGGCACGCGGAGAACGCCAGGTAGGGGTTCGCGCTCGGGTCAGGCACGCGGTACTCCACGCGCTTGGCCTTGGGCGACGTGCCCGTGACGGGGATGCGGATGCACGCGGAGCGGTTACGCGCCGAGTACACGAGGTTGATGGGGGCCTCGAAGCCGGGAACCAGGCGTCGGAAGGAGTTCACCGACGGGTTCGTGAAGGCGAGGAGCGCGGGCGCGTGCTCGAGCAGACCGCCGATGAACCAGCGGGCCGTGTCGGACAGGGAACCGTAACCGCGCTCGTCATAGAAGATGGGCTCGCCGTTCTTCCACAGCGACATGTGGGTGTGCATGCCCGAACCGTTGTCGCCGAACAGCGGCTTGGGCATGAAGGTCGCGGAATGGCCAAACTCAAGGGCGGCGTTCTTAATGACGTACTTGAACTTCATCATGTCGTCGGCCGCGGTCTGCAGCGTCGCGAAGCGGTAGTTGATCTCCTGCTGACCGCCTGAGCCGACCTCGTGGTGGGCGCGCTCGATCGTCAGGCCGACCTCCTCGAGGAGTCGGCTCATCTCGTCGCGCACGTCGGCGTACTTGTCGGCGGGGGAGACGGGGAAGTAACCGCCCTTGATGGGCACCTTGTAGCCCATGTTGCCGCCATCTTCGACGCGGCCGGTGTTCCAGTACGCCTCGGGGGAGTCGACGGAGAAGAAGGTGTTGTGCGGGGTGACCTGGTAGCGCACGTCGTCGAAGAGGTAGAACTCCGCCTCTGCGCCGATGAAGCACTCGTCAGCGATGCCGGTCGAGCGCAGGTACGCCTCGGCCTTGGCGGCCACCTGACGCGGGTCGCGCGAGAAGGGCTCGTCGGTGAAGGGGTCGACGATCGAGAAGTTGACGACCAGGGTCTTACGATCGCGGAACGGGTCGACGAACGCGGAGGAGATGTCCGGGATGAGCTTCATGTCGGACTCGTGGATGGCGGTGAATCCGCGCACCGAGGAGCCGTCGAACATGAGGCCGTCCGACAAGGCGGCGTCCAGGAACTCGCTCACGGGGATCGTAAAGTGCTGCTGAACACCGGGGACGTCGCAGAAGCGCACGTCGACGAGTTCAATGTTCTGCTCGGAGATAAAGTCTGCGACCTCTTGGGTGGAGGTGAACATGAACGTCCTTCTTTGTGGGAGAGCTGTACTCAAAGGTCAAGAATCGGTCAATTCGTGGCCAAGTCCAGTATATGCCTACAGGTGGCGTGCGTGTGTATTGGTTTCATTATTCAAATGTTTCATGACATAGAGCACGCCCAACGTGGGTGCCAGGCACTCCCAGCCCCGGCCTCGTACCCTGGGAGCGTGGCAGATCCTTCGACGTACCGACCCCGCACGGGAGACATCCCGACCTCGCCGGGCGTCTACCGATTCTCAGACCCGCGCGGCCGCGTCATCTACGTCGGCAAGGCCAAAAACCTGCGCAATCGCCTCACCAACTACTTCCAGGACCTGGCGAACCTGCATCCGCGCACCCAGCAGATGGTGACGACCGCGAGCGCCGTGCAGTGGACCGTGGTGCGTTCCGAGGTCGAGGCCCTGACTCTGGAGTTCACGTGGATTAAGGAATTCAATCCGCGTTTCAACGTGATGTTTAAGGACGACAAGTCCTACCCCTACCTGGCGGTGTCGATGGGGGAGCGCTTCCCGCGCGTGCAGGTGACGCGCGAGCGCAAGCGGGCCGGGTCGCGCTACTTCGGCCCGTACACGCAGGTGTGGGCGATCCGCGAGACGATCGATCAGCTGCTGCGTGTTTTCCCGATGCGCTCGTGTTCGGCGGGCGTGTTTCAGCGTGCGAAGGCGCAGGGGCGCCCGTGCCTGCTCGGGTACATCGACAAGTGTGCGGCCCCGTGCGTGGGGCGCATTTCCATGGAGGAGCATCGCGAGCTCGCGGAGGGCCTGTGCGAGTTCATGGAGGGGCGCGCGGGCCCGGTGATCCGTGACCTGGAGGAGCAGATGCGCCAGGCGTCTATGGAGCTCAACTTCGAGCGCGCGGCGAAGCTGCGCGACGATGTCAAGGCTCTGCGTACGGTGCTGGAGCGCAATGCGGTCGTGCTCGACGATGGCTCGGACGCGGACGTGTTTTCACTCGTCAGCGACGACCTGGACGCTGCGGTCCACGTCTTCCACGTGCGCGGCGGGCGCATCCGAGGAACGCGCGGCTGGGTGATCGAGCGCGTGGACGGCGCGGACGACGCGGCGCTCATGGCCCGCCTCCTCGAGCAGGTGTATTCCTCGGCGTCGCCGGACGAGGCCGGGGCTGGGAAGGCGGCCAAGGTGGCGGCAGTGAGCGTGGACGACGTTGCGCACACGCCGACCTCGGCGATCCCACGGGAGGTGCTCGTCTCTGTCGAGCCGGAGGAAGGGGAGATCATCGCGCGCTGGCTGGCAGAGATCCGCGGCGCGTCCGTCTCGGTGCACGTGCCCAAGCGCGGCCCGAAGGCACAGATCATGGAGACGGTAACGGAGAACGCCCGCCAGGGGCTCGCTCTGCACCGCACGAAGCGCGCGGGAGACATTACGGCGCGCTCGAAGGCACTCGAGCAGCTCGCGGAAAACCTCGACCTGCCGGGTGCGCCCCTGCGCATCGAGTGCTACGACGTCTCGCACACGGGCGGAGAGAACCAGGTCGCCTCGATGGTCGTGTTCGAGGACGGTATGCCACGCAAGGACGCATACCGCACGTATAACATCCGCGGTGAGGACGGAAACGGCACCCCCGACGACACGAGCGCGATGAACGAGGTTCTCACGCGCCGCTTCTCGCGGCTGCTTGCCGAGGAGGCCGGCGTTGACGGTGAGGACGAGGACGGTGTCGCCTACGCGTCCGGCCCGATTGACGCGATGACGGGACGCCCCAAGCGTTTCTCCTACCGGCCCGACCTGGTCGTCGTGGACGGCGGCCTGCCCCAGGTGAACGCCGCGCGCGCCGCTCTGGACGCGGTGGGCGCGGATGTGCCCGTCGTGGGCCTGGCTAAGCGCCTCGAAGAGGTGTGGATTCCCGGCGACGACTTCCCGCTCATCCTGCCGCGCACGTCGGAGGCCCTGTACCTCCTGCAGTACCTGCGCGACGAGTCTCACCGCTTCGCGATCACGAAACACCGCAAGCGCCGGTCGAAGGCCCAGCGTCGTTCGGTCCTCGACTCCATTCCAGGGCTTGGACCGGCACGCCAGGCCGCGCTGCTCAAGCATTTCGGCTCCGTCAAGCGGATTCGGGAGTCCTCCGTTGAGGAGATCGCCGAGGTCAAGGGCGTGGGAGTCGGCCTTGCGCGCACGATCCGCGATAGGCTAGCGACATCGTCGAGGGAGGACACACCATGACAACGACGCTTCCCGTGCCGCTGCCGGCACGTGTGCTGCTGCTGGGATCGGGCGAACTCGGTAAGGAAGTCGTCATCGCCCTGCAACGCTACGGATGCACGGTGATCGCCTGCGACTCCTACGAGGGCGCTCCCGCCATGCAGGTGGCGGATGAGTTCCGCGTCTTTGACATGAGTGATCCGGTCGCCCTGCGTGCGGTCCTTGATACCGTGGATGTCGACCTCATCGTGCCCGAGGTCGAGGCCATCGCAACAGAGTGCTTGAGTGCCTATGAGGAGCGCGGCGTGCGCGTCGTCCCCAACGCCTTTGCCGTCCAGGTGACGATGGACCGTCAGCGCATTCGCAACCTCGCTGCGTCGCTGCCCGGCGTGCGCACCTCCGCTTTCCGCTTCGCGCGCAGTGAGGCCGAGCTGGCCGCGGCCCTGGACGAGGTCGGCTACCCGGCCTTCGTCAAGCCCACGATGTCCTCCTCCGGGCACGGCCAGTCCCGCGTGACGGGACCCGAGCAGGCCGCCTCCGCCTGGGCCCACGCCGAAGATGACGCCCGCGCCACGACCGGCGTCGTCATCGTTGAAGAAGGCGTTGACTTCGATTACGAGATCACGCTGCTCACCGTGCGCTCCTGGGACGCCGCTTCAGGCTCCGTCACGACGAGCTTCTGCGCGCCCATCGGACACCGCCAGGAGGGCGGCGATTACGTCGAATCCTGGCAGCCCATGGCCATGAGCGAGGCCGCCCTCGAGGGCGCGCGGCAGATGGCCAAAGCCGTGACCGACGCCCTGGCCGAAGCCGGAAACGGGCCCTGTCTCGGCATCTTCGGAGTCGAGTTCTTCGTGCGTGGCGACGAGGTCTGGTTCTCCGAGCTGTCGCCCCGCCCCCACGACACAGGCATGGTCACGATGGTGACACAAACCCAGTCCGAGTTCGAGCTGCACGCACGCGCCATCCTCGGCCTGCCCGTCTCGACCGCCCAGGCCACCCCGGGTGCGTCGGCGGTCATCAAGTCGACGAGCGCCGTCGATACACCCGTCTACAACGGCGTCGCTCGCGCCCTCGAATCCGCCGACATCGTGCGCATCTTCGGCAAGCCGGTGAGCCGCGCCGGCAGGCGGATCGGCGTCGTCGCCGCTACCGCGAGCACGCCGAAGGAAGCGCGAGTCATCGCCAGGCGCGCCGCCGCCGGCATCACGATCGACGAAGCCCCCGCCCCTTCCGCCTAACAGCTCCCATCACCCGATCAGCCGACCAGTCAGGAGGACGCTATGCCCGACCACACACCCACGGACGACCGCGACGCGGCCGAGGCCCAGGCCTCGGCAATCAACGAGGAGAACCCTCCCACGGTCCCCGAGGGCATCGCCGTGCGTGACATGATGCGCGTCAAGTACGAGCCGCGCGCCTCCAATGAGGTGCTCATCATCACCGGCTACTCCGGGGCGGGCCGCACCGGCGCTGCCCGCGCGCTCGAAGACCTCGACTGGTACGTCGTCGACAACTTGCCGCCGACCATGCTGCCCGCCCTCGTCGGCATGATGTCGAACGATCCGGCAGCGGGCGTGCACCGCCTCGCCGTTGGTGTGGATGTGCGCTCGCGTACCTTCTTCCGTACGCTCGATGCGACTCTCGAACAGCTCAAGGGCGCGGGCATCGTCTACCGCATCATCTTCCTCGAGGCCAGTCCCGAAACGTTGGTGCGACGCTACGAGTCCAACCGCCGCCCGCATCCCCTCCAGGGCGCAGGTACCCTCATGGACGGCATCAAGGCCGAGATGCGCCTGCTCGCGCCCCTTCGTCGCACGGCCGACGAGGTCATCGACACCTCCACGATGAGCGTTCACGATCTGACGAGGCGCATCCGTGACATCGTGGCGGGGGAGGAGCGTCCCCTGCAGGTGACCGTCGAATCCTTTGGCTTCAAGCACGGCCTGCCCCTCGACGCCGATCATGTCGTTGACGTGCGCTTTCTCAAGAACCCGTACTGGGTGGACGAACTGCGTCACCTCACGGGCAAGGACCAGGCGGTCGCCGACTACGTGCTCTCTCAGCCGGGGGCGCGCGATTTTGCCCTCGGATACGCTGACCTTCTCGCCCCCATGCTCAGCGGCTATCTGGCAGAATTGAAGCCGTTCGTCACGATTGCCGTCGGATGCACGGGTGGAAAGCACCGCTCCGTCGCGTCCGCGGAGGCAATCGCGCAACGCCTGCGCACACACGGATACACGGTTCGTGTGATGCACCGTGACATTGGGAGAGACTGATGCCCTATCTTGATGCAGCCGGCTGGGTTCAACGTGGAGAATCCGGCCAGAACATCGTCGCCCTCGGCGGCGGACATGGTCTGTCCGCGACCCTGCGGGCGCTGCGCCACATCACGCGCGCACTGACAGCCGTCGTGACCGTCGCCGACGATGGCGGCAGCTCCGGCCGACTGCGCCAGGAGATGCCAATCCTGCCTCCCGGCGACCTGCGCATGGCGCTGGCCTCTCTCTGCGAGGAATCCGAGTGGGGCCTGACGTGGCGCGACGTCATGCAGCTGCGCCTGGATACGAGTGGGCCCCTCAATGGGCACGCGCTCGGTAACCTGCTGATTACCGGCCTGTGGCAGCTTCTCGACGATCCCGTCGAAGGTCTCGACTGGGTCGGACGTCTCCTCGGTGCGCAGGGGCGCGTCCTGCCCATGTCCACGACGCCGATTGACATCGAGGCGGACATGAACGACGGCGGTCGCCGCTACGTCGTGTCCGGCCAGTCCAAGGTCGCCGTCGCTCCCGGCACCGTCGAGCACGTGAGCATCACGCCCGAGGCCCCCGAGGTTCCCGCCGCGGTCACCGAGGCGATCTCCGAGGCCGACTGGGTGGTCCTCGGACCCGGGTCCTGGTACACCTCCGTGATCCCGCATCTCCTGGTGCCGGACATTAACCGTGCCCTCGCTACGACCGATGCCCACCGCGCGCTCGTGCTTAACCTGGCGCGCCAGCGCGGCGAAACCGACCTGATGTCGACCGCCGACCACGTGCGCGTTCTACGCGAGTACGCACCGATGCTCAAGCTCGACGTCGTCGTCGCGGATCCGACGGCTTGCGATGATATCGATGACCTGATCGTGGCAGCCGAAGAACTCGGCGCGCGCGTTCTCCTGCGGCAGGTTCGCACGGGTGATGGAGCCCCGCACCACGATCCGCTGCGCCTCGCCGCGGCGCTGCGTGACGCATTTGACGGCTTCCTTGGCGAGGTCGGACAGCCCGAAACGTGGTTACCTTAGAACCTGTTGCCTGCTGACAAACGACATCACATATCTGGAGAAGCCGTGTCCCTGACATCTGACATGAAGGACGAGCTGGCGCGCGCCGTCGTCACGACGCCGTCTGAGGTAGCCGCCGAAGTGAGCGCGACGCTGCGTTTCGCGGGAGGCCTGCACCTCGTGGGCGGGCGCATTCTCGTCGAGGCCGAGCTTGACTCTCCCGTGGCCGCGCGTCGCCTGCGCACCTACCTGCAGGCGCTGTATAACGCTGAGTCCTCCGTCGTCGTGGTGTCCGGTTCTTCTCTGCGACGCGGCAAGCGCTACGTCGTGCGCGTGGTCCACAAGGCTGACGAGCTCGCGCGCCTCACGGGCCTCGTTGACTCCCTGCGGCGCCCCGTTCGCGGCCTGCCGCCGGTACTTGTCGCCTCCGGGACCGCCGAGGCTGCGGCTATCTGGCGCGGTGCCTTCCTCGCGCGCGGCTCCCTCATGGAACCCGGACGATCTTCTTCGCTGGAGATCACGTGCCCCGGCCCCGAGGTCGCCCTTGCGATGGTTGGCTGCGCGCGTAAGCTCGGTGCCGCTGCTCGTTCCAAGGAAGTTCGCGGCACCGACCGCGTCTCCGTCCGCGATTCGGACGCGATCGGCACGCTCATCTCCGCGATGGGTGCCCCCCAGACCTTCGAGGCATGGCAGGAGCGGCGCGAGCGCCGCGAGGCCCGGGGGAGCGCCAACCGACTGGCCAACTTTGACGACGCGAACCTGCGTCGCTCCGCCCGCGCGGCCGTTGCCGCGGGTGCTCGCGTCGAACGTGCCTTCGAGATTCTCGGGGACGACGTTCCCGCCCACCTGCTCGAGGCCGGCACCCTGCGCCTGCAGTACAAGCAGGCCTCCCTCGAGGAGCTCGGCAAGCATACGAATCCGCCCCTGACCAAGGATGCCGTCGCCGGTCGTATCCGCCGCCTCCTGGCTCTCGCCGATAAGGTCGCGCACGAACGCGGCATCCCGGACACGGAATCTGCGCTCACCCTCGACATGCTCGAGGAGGACTGACTTCCTCCCCTGTTACGTTCGTCCCGGTCCAAACGAGAATTACCCCACGTGCAAATTTCGAAATTGGATTGTGACAGAGTCCGCTTTCGGGTGTAGATTAGGAACTGCTGGAACCGCAGAAATCTGCGGGCCGGGCTGGCAACCCGCACGCCCGGTTGCATCGAAAACCGTGCCCTGTGAGGGCACGAGCAGGAGGAACCATAGTGACCACCCGCGTTGGCATCAACGGCTTCGGCCGCATCGGCCGTAACTTCTTCCGCGCAGCTCTCGAGCAGGGCGCGGACATTGAGGTCGTCGCCGTTAACGACCTGACCGACAACAAGACCCTTGCTCACCTGCTGAAGTACGACTCGATCACGGGTCGCTTCCAGGGTGAGGTGTCCTACGATGACGAGGGCATCATCGTCAACGGCAAGCACATCAAGGTGCTCGCACAGCGTAACCCCGCCGATCTGCCCTGGGGCGAGCTCGGCGTTGAGGTTGTCGTTGAGTCCACGGGCTTCTTCACCGATGGCGAGAAGGCCAAGGCTCACCTGGACGCCGGTGCCAAGAAGGTCGTCATCTCCGCTCCCGCGAAGAACGTCGACGGCACCTTCGTCATGGGCGTGAACGAGGACAAGTACGACGGCGCCACGATGAACATCGTGTCGAACGCTTCCTGCACGACCAACTGCCTCGCCCCCCTGGCCAAGGTTCTCGAGGAGAACTTCGGCATCGAGCGCGGCATCATGACCACCATCCACTCCTACACGGGCGATCAGCGCGTCCTCGACGCCCCCCACAAGGATCTGCGTCGCGCCCGCGCCGCGGCCCTGAACATGATCCCCACCAAGACCGGTGCTGCCCAGGCTGTCGCCCTGGTCCTGCCCGAGCTCGAGGGTAAGTTCGACGGCCTCGCCGTCCGCGTCCCCACCCCGACCGGCTCCCTGACCGACCTCACCTTCATCGCGAAGAAGGAGGTCTCCGTCGAGGCCGTCAAGGCTGCCGTGAAGGCCGCCGCTGAGGGTGAGCTCAAGGGTGTTCTCGAGTACACCGAGGATCCGATCGTCTCCTCCGACATCGTGGGCGACCCGCACACCTCGATCTTCGACGCCACCGAGACCAAGGTCATCGGCAACCTCGTCAAGGTCCTGTCCTGGTACGACAACGAGTGGGGCTACTCGAACGCTCTCGTTCGCCTCACCGCCCTCGTTGGCTCCAAGCTCGCCTGAGCACACAGCTGAAACACCAGCCATGAGCTGATCAGTGAGATGCCCGTGCACGCTCGTGCACGGGCATCTCGTACATCACCACCGCCTTCAGACCGAAAGGACTCCTCGTGAGGACCATCTCCACCCTGGGCGACCTGCGCGGCAAGCGCGTCCTCGTCCGCTCCGACTTCAACGTTCCGCTCAAGGACGGCGTCATCACCGACGACGGCCGTATCCGCGCGGCGCTGCCTACCCTTAAGACCCTCACCGACGCCGGTGCCAAGGTCGTCATCATGGCCCACCTCGGCCGCCCCAAGGGCAAGGTCGATCCCGCCTTCTCGCTGGCCCCCGTTGCCAAGCGCCTCGCTGAGCTTTCCGGCGTGAAGGTCACGCTTGCCTCCGACGTTGTTGGCCCCTCCGCTGCCGAGACGGTTGCCGCCCTGGGCGAGGGCGAGATCGCCCTGCTCGAGAACGTCCGTTTCGATCCCCGTGAGACCTCCAAGGTTGACGAGGAGCGCGAAGATCTCGCCCGCGAGTACGCCAAGCTCGGCGATGCGTTCGTCTCCGACGGCTTCGGTGTCGTCCACCGCAAGCAGGCGTCCGTCTACGACATTGCCAAGCTGCTGCCCTCGGCCGCCGGCCTGCTCGTCCTCAAGGAGATCGAGTCCCTGTCCAAGGTCACCGGTGACCCCGAGCGCCCCTACGGCGTCGTCCTCGGCGGCTCCAAGGTCTCCGACAAGCTCGGCGTCATCGCCAACCTGCTGAAGAAGGCCGACATGCTCTTCATTGGCGGCGGCATGGTCTTCACCTTCCTGGCCGCTCAGGGCTACTCGGTGGGCAAGTCCCTCCTTGAGGAAGACCAGATCGACACCGTCAAGGGCTACATCGCCGAGGCCGCCGAGCGCGGCGTCGACCTCGTCCTGCCCGTCGACGTCATCGTCGCCCCCGAGTTCGCGGCCGACGCGCCCGCGACCGTCGTCAAGGTCGACGCGATCCCCGACGACCAGATGGGCCTGGACATCGGCCCCGAGTCCACGAAGCTCTTCGCTGACAAGCTCGCGACCGCCAAGACCGTGGCCTGGAACGGTCCCATGGGCGTCTTCGAATTCGACGCGTTCGCCGGCGGCACCCGCGCCGTCGCCGAAGCCCTGTCCAAGGGCTCCATGTTCTCCGTCATCGGCGGCGGCGACTCCGCCGCTGCCGTGCGCCTGCTCGGCTTCGACGAGAACACCTTCTCCCACATTTCCACTGGTGGTGGCGCCTCCCTCGAGCTCCTCGAGGGCAAGGTTCTGCCCGGTATCGCAGTTCTGGAGGACTGACTCATGGCACGCACCCCCCTGATGGCCGGCAACTGGAAGATGAACCTCGATCACCTCGAGGCCAACCACCTCGTCCAGGGCCTCGCGATGGCTCTGTCCGACGCTGGCCACGACTACTCTAAGTGCGAGGTCCTCGTGATCCCGCCGTTCACCGACATCCGCACCGTTCAGACCATCGTCGACGCCGATGATCTTCAGATCAAGTACGGCGCCCAGGACGTCTCGATCCACGACAACGGCGCCTACACCGGCGAAATCTCCACCGAAATGCTGACCAAGCTCGGCGTCACCTACGTGGTCATGGGCCACTCCGAGCGCCGCGAGTACCACGGTGAGTCCGACGAACTCGTCGGTGCCAAGGCCCGCAAGGTCTTCGACGCTGGTATGACCCCGATCCTGTGCTGCGGCGAGGCCCTCGAGATCCGCAAGGCCGGCACCTACGTCGACTTCGTGCTTGGCCAGATCCGCGCCGCCCTCGCTGGCTGGAAGGCCGAAGAAGTCGCCAAGATCGTCATCGCCTACGAGCCCATCTGGGCCATCGGCACCGGCGAGACGGCATCCGCCGAGGACGCTCAGGAAGTGTGCGGTGCCATCCGCGCCGCCCTGGCCGAGGACTTCGGCGCCGAGACCGCCGAGTCCACCCGCATCCTCTACGGCGGCTCCGCCAAGCCCGGCAACATCAAGGAGCTCATGGCGCAGCCCGACGTCGACGGCGGTCTCGTCGGCGGTGCGTCGCTGAAGGCTGACTCCTTCGCCGCCATGGCGAACTTCTACGCCTGAGAAACTCTCGCGCTTACTCCTCCCAGCCACATAAGCCGGGTCGGAGCGAACGCGAGGTGGGGCCAACCGGTGTGCCGGTTGGCCCCACCGGCATTCTCGGCTAAACTAAAGCCGTATGCGCTCCGATTCTGGGCGACCCGCGATAGAAACTGGATTGACCGTGACCATTCTGAACAATGTGCTGATCGTGCTGATCTTCCTGACCAGCATCCTGCTGACCCTGTCCATTCTGATGCACAAGGGACAGGGTGGCGGTCTGTCGGACATGTTCGGTGGCGGTATCTCCTCGTCGGCCGGATCCTCCGGCGTGGCTGAGCGTAACTTGAACCGCATCACCACGGGCACGCTGTTCATCTGGGTTGCGTGCATCATCGGATACGTGCTTCTTGCAAAGTATGGCGGCTGACCGTCCTGGTTGACCCTGGTCTGTGGCTCCCCACGCTCGTGTGGGGAGCCCTGTTTTTCTGGTCGTATCGCACCGAGCCACGTCGTTTTCGTAATGCCTTCTTCTTTTTCTTCCTGTTCGCCTCGGCGCTCGCAGCGGCATCGGCTCAGCTCAATCAGTGGTGGATATCCCCGCCGATTGCTCTCGTGTTGATGCGCAGTCCCTTCACCACGATCGTCTTCTTGTTTATCAATGAGGTCACGTTGGTGCGTCGCGAGGGCTTCTCTCTGTCACACGCGCTTCCCCTCCTCTGTGCCTGCACTATCATCCCCTGGTTTGTTACGCTTCCGGCGGCGCTGCTCGCCGGCTTACCCGCAGTGGTGATTGGTTTGGTGGTCGCGCTAACGGTGTGCGGCGCCTAGTTTTTCTTCTTATTCACTGCGCTTCTCTTGTACTCCTGGTTCTATCGTGCGTTGCCCAGGGCAGGCAGGCCACCTTCGTGCCATCGAGCAGTCGGTTTCAACGCGGATGGCTGAGGGTCCAAGACTGCCTTCTACTATTTCCCGACGGCTTTTATCCGTGAATTCATTGCGATCTCTCGCAAGTACTGGTGGCCCTATGCGCTCATGATGGGCGTGTGGGCCCCGGCGACGATCGCGATCGACGCTCTATCGGTGCTTCAGTAAGCGGCGTGTTCACCACGTGACCGGATCGAGGTTGGTAACAGCCATCGAAGACAGAACAATCGGGGGCGGCAACTGCCGCCCCCGATTCATGTCATAGGAGTCAAAAGTCCTTCCTACGAGATCCGCGCGGCTGCAGCCTCGTCGAGGTAGACGTGCGTCGAGGAGGAGAGGATGCCCGCGACGGGAATCTCGAGTGGCGACGCGCCAGCGAAGGCTCGTCCAAGGGCATCTGCCTTCGCGGATCCCGCAGTCGTCAGCCACACCTCGCCGCACGCACGCATGACGGGCATCGACACCGTGATGCGCTCGGGCGGCGGCTTCGGGGAATTGCGGATCGCCAGGATAGGGGAGGCCTCGTCCATGTCGACGCGTCCGGGGAAGAGTGAGCAGATGTGCCCGTCCGGTCCCATGCCGATCAGTGCGATGTCGAAGGAGCACTCACCCATGAGATCGCGCCACGTGGCAGCAAACGCCGTGGTCGCCTCGTCGAGAGAACCCGCGCCCGGCGCGGATTCATCTGAGGTCGGCATGCGGACAAACTCAACGCCGGAGGCCGCGTGGAAGAAGCCCTCCCACGCCTGATCGTCGTTGCGATCCTCATCGCCGGCGGGCACATAACGCTCGTCGACCAGCCACACGCGCACGCGTGACCAGTCGACCTCGCCGACAAACGGAAGCAACGAGGGCAACAGGCTCGTCGTGATCGCGCCACCTGAGATGGCCAGGTTGACGCGAGAACCGGCGTCGGCCTCGTTGATGAGGGCGGTCAGACGAGCAAGGAATGCGCGGCCCACGGCCGCGTTCAGTTCCTCGACGGTCGGCAGTACTTCAAGCCTGTGGACAGCCACCATCGTTATTCCCCTCAGAGCATGCAGCCAGTCGCGGCAACTCAGTCGTGAGCAGCTTACCGTAGTAGACGTCCGGATCCATGCGACGCAGATCCTCCATGAGGGAGTCCTGCACGGAGCGGCGCGCGAGGTTCACGGAGCGATCTTCGAGGCCGGGGCGCGACAGGCGGGCGACCGCCGAGGAGGCGCTACGCGACAGTGACACGGTCGTGTCGTCGTCGAAGAAGAACGTGATGTCCGTGATCGTGAGGGCCTCGGGATCGACGACTCGCTCGACGGGCACGCCCAGCTGATGGTGCAGCCACGCGGCCACGAGGAAGGGCGAGGGGTGCGTGGCGTTGCCCGCGACGCGAATCGATGTCGGCAGGCGGTCGAAGTCCTCTGCGATGGCCGCGAGCAGCGCCCGCCACAGGGTGACGCCGGCCCACGCGAGATCCGTATCACCGGGAGTATAGACGGCCGAGAGGGCAGACAGTGTGTCCATGGGGCACTCGGTCGCGCGCGAATCAGTGATGCGCTTGACCGCGAGTCGACCAAGCGGGTGCGCGCCCGGGTTGGGCGGGGGAACGACCGGCCAGTACGTGACGACCGGCGTATCCGACTGAAGCAGCGGCATGACGAGCGAGTCGATGTTCGACGCGGCCTCACCGCGAGGCTCGAGGATGATGATGTCAGACAGGCCCGCGGCGTCGCCCACGCGAATCTGGGCGTTCAGGCGCGCCGTACCCTCGGTGGACTCGGGCTCGACGATGACGATCACGCGGCAGGGATGCTCACGAGAGACCGCGTCGGAGACCCCGATCGCATTGTCGACGTCGATGAGGTCGGGCACGCAGATGAGCAGCGTGAGAACACGGCTCAGAGCGGCGGCACCGCGCTCGTCGCGCAGCTCCACGATGCGGGAGGCGACCTCGGCCGACGTGGTGTTCTTCAGGGTGATGATCACGGGAGCCTCCAGAAACGGCCGTCGCGGGCCAGCATGTCGTGCGCGGATTGGGGGCCCCAGGTGCCGGGAGCGTAGGGCTCAGGCTGACCCTGGGATTCCCAGAAGGACAGGATCGGGTCGAGGATCTTCCACGAGGCCTCGACCTCGCGCTGGTGCGGGAATAGGGGAGCGGAGCCGACAAGCGCGTCCAGGATGAGACGCTCGTAGGCTTCGGGTGAGTCCTCGGTGAACGCGTGGCCGTAGGCGAAGTCCATGGTCACGTCACGCACCTGCATCGACGTGCCCGGCACCTTCGCGCCGAGCTTGAGGGTCAGCCCCTCGTCCGGCTGGACGCGGATGACGAGCGCGTTCTGGCCGGACTCGCTGAGATCGGAGTTACCGAACGGAACGTGGGCCGAGCGCTTGAAGATGACGGCGATCTCGGTGACGCGCTTGCCGAGGCGCTTGCCAGCGCGCAGGTAGAAGGGCACGCCCGCCCAGCGGCGCGTGTCCACGAAGATCTTGATTGCAGCGAAGGTCTCGGTGGTCGAGTCGGCCGGGATGCCGTCCTCCTCGAGGTAGCCGCGCACCTGGTCGCCGCCCTGCCAGCCGCCAGCGTACTGCCCGCGGGCCGTATCGATGGCGAGGTCCTCGGGCAGGCGCACCGCGGAGAGCACCTTTTCCTTCTCCGACCGGATTTCCTCGGGCGTGAAGTGGACGGGCTCCTCCATGGCGGTCAGCGCCATCAGCTGAAGCAGGTGGTTTTGAATGATGTCGCGCGCCGCTCCGATACCGTCGTAGTAGCCCGCACGCGTGCCGATGCCGATGTCCTCGGCCATCGTGATCTGCACGGAATCGACGTAGTTCGCCTTCCACAGGGGTTCGAACATAGCGTTCGCGAAGCGCATCGCCATGATGTTCTGGACGGTTTCCTTGCCCAGATAATGGTCGATGCGGAAGACATCCTGCTCGTCGAAGATCTGCGAGATCACGTCGGAGAGCTCTTGCGCGGACTGAAGGTCGTGGCCGAAAGGCTTCTCGATGATGACGCGACGCCATTCGCGGCCCTGACGCTTGTTGAGGCCCGTGTCGGACAGGTGCTTGGCCACGACAGGGAAGTATGACGGCGGAATCGAGAGGTAGAACGCATGGTTGCCGCCGGTACCGCGCGAGTGGTCGAGCTCGGCGACGGTGTCAGCGAGCTGGCGGTAGGCGTCGGGATCGTCGAAGGTGCCCGAGACAAAGCGCAGACCCGAGCGCAGCTGGTTCCACGTGCCCTCGTTAAAGCCGGTGCGGGTGTGTGCCTCGATGGACGCGCGCACGTATTCCTCGAAGTCCTGGGGGCTCCAGTCGCGGCGCGCGAAGCCGGTGAGCGAAAACGCGGGGTGGAGCAGACCGCGGTTTGCGAGGTCGTAGATCGCGGGGAGCAACTTCTTGCGGGCGAGGTCACCGGTGATACCGAAGATGACGAGGCCGCAGGGCGGTGAGATACGCGGAAGCCTGCGGTCCTGGGGATCGCGTAGGGTGGGGATCTCGTTGGTCACGAGTGGTCTCCGTTCGCAGAAGGATTGGGACGAGGCCGGGGCCCGAACGCGTCAACCGTAGGGTGAGCGGAACGGGACCGAGGACCCACACATGTCTATGAGAATAGGGCTGCTGGCACGCCCTCGCGCGCCAGCAGCCCTATGTTCAGTTCAGTTGACTAAAAAGTCACGAACGAGCGGCCTCGATGGATTCCTTCGCGGCTGCGGCCACGTGCTCGGCATCGATGCCGTACTCCTTGAAGAGGGCCTCGCCCGGTGCGGAGGCGCCGAAGTGCTCGATGGAGACCGCGCGGCCGGCGTCGCCGATCCAGCGGTACCACGGCAGGGCGATGCCGGCCTCGACGGAGACGCGGGCGCGAACCGACGGGGGCAGAACCGAGTCGCGGTACTCGCGGTCCTGGGCCTCGAACCAGTCGAGGCAGGGCACGGAGACGACGCGGGCGGCGACGCCGTCGGCGGCCAGGGCCTCGCGTGCCTCGAGGGCGACGGAGACCTCGGAGCCGGAGGCCAGCAGGATCACGTCGGGCGTGCCCTCGGTGTCGGCCAGGACGTAGGCACCGCGCGCCAGGTCCTCGGTGGTGGCCAGTCCGGTGCCTTCGCCGCGTGCGGGGTTGGGCAGGTTCTGGCGCGACAGGATGATGGCTGCCGGGTGGGACTGCTCGAGGATGGCCTTCCAGGACGCGGCGGTCTCGGCGGCGTCGGCGGGGCGCACGACCGCGAAGTTCGGGATCGCGCGGTAGGACGCCAGGTGCTCGATCGGCTGGTGGGTCGGGCCGTCTTCACCGACGCCGATGGAGTCGTGGGTCCACACGTAGGTGACGGGCAGGTCCATGAGGGCGGCGAGGCGTACCGCGCCGCGCATGAAGTCGGAGAACACGAAGAACGTGCCGCCGTACGCGCGGGTGAAGCCGTCGGCGGCGATGCCGTTGAGGGCCGCGCCCATCGCGAACTCGCGCACGCCGAAGTGGAGGTTGCGGCCGAACTCGTTGCCGCTGAACGCCGACGAGGAACGGTGCGCGGGCAGGAACGAGGGCTCGCCCTTCAGGAAGGTGTTGTTCGAGCCGGCGAGGTCGGCGGAGCCGCCCCACAGCTCGGGCAGGACGGGGGCGATCGCGTTGAGGACCTGGCCGGAGGCGGCGCGGGTCGCGATGGCCTTGCCATCTTCGAAGGTGGGCAGTGAGGCTTCCCAGCCCTCGGGGAGGCGTCCTTCGAGGAGGCGCTCCAGCAGGGCGGCCTGCTCGGGGTGAGCGGACTTCCACGCCTCGAAGCGAGCGTCCCAGCCCTTGCGGTACTCGGCGGCGCGGGCGGCGGCGCGGGCGCGGACCTCGTCCACGATCGCGGGGTCGGCGTCGAACATCTTCTCGGGGTCGGCGCCCAGGGCTTCCTTCAGGCCTTTGAGGGCCTCGGAGCCCAGCTTGGAGCCGTGGATGCCGCCGGTGTTCTGCTTGCCGGGGGTCGGCCAGCCGATGATGGTGCGCAGTGCGATGAGGGAGGGCTTCTTGGTCTCGGCCTTGGCGGCGTCGAGGGCGTCGTTCAGGGCGGCGGTGTTCTCCTCGTAGGAGCCGTCCTCGCCGAGCCAGTCGACGCGCTGGACATGCCAGCCGTAGGCCTCGTAGCGGGCCAGGACATCCTCGTTGAAGGCGATCGAGGTGTCGTCTTCGATGGAGATGTGGTTGTCGTCCCAGATGACGGTGATGTTGCCCAGCTCCTGGGTGCCGGCGAGGGAGGAGGCCTCGGCGGAGACGCCTTCCTCGAAGCAGCCGTCACCGGCGATGACGTAGACGTTGTGGTCGAAGACGGACTCGCCGAGGGGGGTCTCGGGATCGAGCAGGCCGTGGACGCGGCGGGCGTTCATGGCGAAGCCGACGGCGGAGGCGATGCCGGTGCCCAGCGGGCCGGTGGTGATCTCAACGCCCTTGGTGTGGCCGTATTCTGGGTGGCCGGGGGTCAGGGAGCCGGCGGTACGAAGCGTCTTAATGTCGTCGAGTTCGAGGCCGAAGCCGGACAGGTAGAGCTGGACGTACTGGGTCAGCGAGGAGTGGCCGGCCGAGAGGATGAAGCGGTCACGACCGATCCAGCGCGGATCCGCCGGGTCGACGTTCATGACCTTGTTGTAGAGGAGGTAGGCGGCGGGGGCGAGCGAGATGGCGGTACCGGGGTGGCCCGATCCGGCCTGCTCAACGGCGTCGGCGGCGAGGATCTTAGCGGTCTTGACCGCTTCGTCATCGATGTGATCCCAGTGAAGTGTCACGGTGGTCTCCAGTTGTTGGGCCCCAGCGTTGGGGCAGGAAATGGTTTACCGCGTCACAGTCTAGCGAAAATGTGCGCTTGCCGATAGCGGTCACGCACATTTGTTGCATAGTCGCTTACCCTGTCACCATGGCATCCCTAGAAGCTCTCGTCCGCGACTGGGTGGACTATCTGCGCGTTGAGAAGGGAGCGTCTACGCATACAGTTTCAAACTATCACCGCGACGTCGCCCGCTACGCGTTTGACATGAAGATGCGGGGGAAGGTCAACGTCGACGACATCAGCGCTTCGGACATTGAGGATTACACGATGCGGCTGGCATCTGGGCAGGTCACGGGAACTCCGGCTGCTGCCTCGTCGGTGGCGCGCGCGTCGGCGGCTATTCGCGGACTCCACAAGTACGCGATGACCGAGGGGGCTGTCGGCACCGATGCTGCTGCGCAGTTGCACGCCCCGCGTCAGGGACGCCACCTCCCCAAGGCCCTGTCCGTCGACGAAGTGGGACGACTGCTGGACGCGGCCCACGCTGACGATTCTCCTATCGGCCTGCGCGACGCCGCCCTCCTCGAGCTCCTCTACGCGACGGGGGCCCGTGTCTCCGAGGCCGTCTCGCTCAGTGCCGATGACCTCGATCTGAGCGGAGACGTTCCTGTCGTGCGCCTGTTCGGCAAGGGACGTAAAGAGCGGATCGTTCCCGTCGGGTCGTTCGCAGTGGACGCCCTCGACGCATATCGGGTGCGCGCCCGCCCGGCGCTCGCCGCACGAGGCCGGGGATCCACCGCGTTTTTCCTGAACTCCCGGGGAGGGGCGCTGTCCCGGCAGAGCGCATGGACCGCGATCCGGCGAGCAGCGGAGGCTGCGCAGCTGGGCGAGCGGGTGTCCCCTCATACGCTGCGGCACTCGTTCGCGACGCATCTGCTCGAAGGAGGTGCGTCCGTGCGTGAGGTGCAGGAGCTTCTCGGGCACGCGTCGGTGGCGACGACGCAGATCTACACCCAGGTGACAGCCCAGGCACTGCGGGAAGTTTTCACGCTCTCGCACCCTCGGGCGCGTGGCACCGACGTATCCGTGCGGTGATGAATTAGGATGGGGGCGTGACCACGAACTCGCACCCTACGCTGACGCCCGACCTGCACGAAGAGCCGGTCGATTTTCCCGTGCCCGCGCCGCTGTCGGGGCATGGTCCCGCCCGCGTGATCGCCATGTGCAATCAGAAGGGCGGCGTCGGCAAGACGACGACCACCATCAACCTGGGTGCTGCGCTGGCCGAGTACGGTCGTCGCGTCCTGATCGTGGACTTCGACCCGCAGGGTGCCGCTTCCGTCGGTCTGGGTATTAATGCGCTCGACATGGAGCAGACGATCTACACGCTGCTCATGAACCCGAAGGCTGACGTCAAGGCGACCATCTGCCACACGTCGACGGAGAACCTCGACATTATCCCCGCGAACATCGACCTGTCTGCGGCCGAGGTTCAGCTGGTGAACGAGGTCGCCCGTGAGAGCGCTCTGGCGCGCGTCCTGCGACACGTCGAAGCCGACTACGACGTGGTCCTCATCGACTGTCAGCCCTCCCTCGGCCTGCTCGCGGTCAATGCTCTGACGGCAGCTCACGGCGTCATCGTCCCCGTGGAGGCAGAGTTCTTCGCGCTGCGTGGCGTGGCCCTGCTGGTCGAGACCATCGAGACGGTGCGCGATCGCATCAACCCGCGCCTGAAGATCGACGGCATCGTTGCTACGATGGTCGACTCGCGGACGCTGCACTCGCGCGAGGTTCTGCAGCGCCTTCAGGAGGCCTTCGGCGATCTGGTCTTTGATACGCGCATCGGGCGTACGATCAAGTTCCCGGACGCTTCTGTGGCCACCGAGCCGATCATTTCCTACGCTCCCAACCACGCGGGCGCTCACGCGTACCGTCGACTCGCGCGGGAAGTCATCGCCCGTGGCGACGCGGCCTGACAGCCTCGAGGTTCAGGGGGAGTTTGACCTCTTTGCGGTCTCACTCCCAGTTTTTGAAGGTCCTTTCGATCTTCTTCTGTCTCTGATCGCGCGCAAGAAACTCGACATCACCGAGGTTGCGCTCGCGCAGGTGACCGACGAGTTCATCGCGTTCATGAAAGCGTCCCCGGACCTGTCGCGCACGACGGAATTCCTGGTCGTCGCGGCGACGCTCCTGGACATGAAGGCCGCGCATTTGCTGCCCAGTGTCGACGAGGAGGACAACGCGTCCGAGGCCGACCTGGAGGCCCGCGATCTCCTGTTCTCGAGGCTCCTGCAGTATCGGGCTTTCAAGGAAGCGGCAAAGAACATCGATGCTCAAATGGGGGAGTTTGGTTCGTACGTTGCCAGGGACGTGCCCCTCGAGCCTCATTTTGCGACCCTCTTGCCCGAGCTTCGGTGGCTCGCAACCCCGGAGGATCTGGCGCGTCTGGCCGCGGACGCTCTGTCGTCGACGAGCCCGACGGTTCAGGTCGCCCACCTGCACGATCCAGTTGTCCCCGTGCGCGAGCAGGCTCTGCTCGTCTCGTCGATGCTCGCCGAGGCGGGGCGCATGACGTTCCATGAGCTCGTCGAGGATGTCCCGACGCGTGCTGTTGTCGTGTCTCGCTTCCTCGCGCTCTTGGAGCTCTACAGGCGCGGAGCCGTTGAGTTCGAGCAAGACGGGGCGCTCGGCACACTGACGATTCAGTGGACCGGCAGCGAGGGAAGCATCGACATTGATGTGGACGACTATGCGGGCGTGGGTGACGCGGATTCAGCCACGACATCGTCCCCGCCCGAGGTAGCGATTGAGACACAAGGAGGAGACGCCGATGAGTGAGAACACGCTGCGCGGTCCGATCGAGGCGATCCTGATGGTGGCCTCGGAGCCGGTCGCCGCGTCCGTTCTCGCCGACGTGCTCGGAGCGAGCGTCGAGGACGTCGAGGCGCAGCTGCGCGCTCTCGCCGCCGAGTACCTGGGTGAGGGACAGGATCGTCCGCGCGGTTTCGAGCTGCGCGAGGTGGCGGGCGGCTGGCGCATCTATTCCGCGCGAGCATACGCTGACGTGGTCGGGCGCTTCGTCGTCGGGTCGTCGCACGCGCGGTTGTCTCAGGCTGCGCTCGAAACACTGGCTGTCATTGCCTACCGTCAGCCCATTTCGAGGGCGCGAATCTGCCGTATCCGAGGGGTGAACGTGGACGGCGTCGTGCGCACGCTGCTCGCCCGAGGCCTCGTGGAGGAGACGGGGCTGACACCATCCGGTGCGCGCCTGTACGGGACGACCGGGGAATTTCTTGAGAAAATGGGATTAACGAGCCTGTCGGAGCTGGTACCGTTGGCACCCTACCTGCCAGATGCCGACGCGCTGGATGAATTGGAGGAAGAACTATGAGGGCTAACCCCTACACAGAGGGTGGAGTGCGCCTGCAGAAGGTGCTCGCCCAGGCTGGCGTCGCATCCAGGCGCGCGTCCGAACAGATGATCGCAGACGGCCGCGTGAGCGTCGACGGCACCGTGGTGCGAAACCAGGGCGTGCGCGTGGACCCGGCGAAGCAGGTCATTCACGTGGACGGCGAGCGCCTGATCCTGGATGAGACGAAGCACATCGTCCTGGCCGTCAATAAGCCGATCGGCACGGTGTCCACGATGAGCGACCCGGAGGGCCGCCCCACGATTGCCGACCTGATCGCCGACTACCCCGAGCGCCTGTACCACGTGGGCCGCCTCGACATCGACACGTCCGGCCTGCTGCTGCTGACCAACGACGGCGAGCTGGCGAACCGTCTGACCCACCCCAAGTACGAGATCCGCAAGACCTACGTGGCGCGTCTGCACGGCGAGGTCAAGCCTGGCGTCAAGCGCACCCTCATGAACGGCATTGAGCTGGAGGACGGCCCGATCAAGG
Organism: Sanguibacter keddieii; assembly: GCF_001064145.1. GTDB lineage: Bacteria > Actinomycetota > Actinomycetes > Actinomycetales > Actinomycetaceae > Pauljensenia. Next base: position 4,503 of record NZ_JVOJ01000027.1, on the reverse strand, counting down.
TTGACTCCTTCCGCATCGTCGACACCTACGGCGATATCACGACCGTCGAGATCGTTGTGCACGAGGGCCGTAACCGCCTCGTGCGCCGCATGATGGAGGCTGTTGGCTACCCGGTGCGCGAGCTCGTTCGCACAGGCTTCGGTCCGATCACTCTCGACCACCTCAAGCAGGGCACGACCCGCCGCGTGAAGGGCAACGCGCTGAGCGCACTGTACGGGGCCGTTGGACTGTGAGCACCTCTGACGGCGTCGGCGCGCGCGTCGTGCAAACGGCGGGGCCTGTTCTCATCATTGGATCGGGTCTGCTGGGTGCGTCACTGGGACTGGCGCTGCGGGCCGGGGGAGTGCGCGTCTATCTCGAGGACGCGTCGCCCGCCTCGCTGCGCCTGGCCTCCGACGTGGGCGCCGGGCATGTGTTCGGCGACGTCCTTGCCGAGGCCGGGGTTCGCCCGAGCGACTGTGGCTCAGACGCGCCGTCCTACAAGGCACCCTCCATTGTCGTCGTCGCGACGCCCCCGGATGTCGCTGACCGCGTGATCGTCGAGTCGCTGCTGCGTTTTCCCGATGCGATCGTCACCGATGTCGCCTCAGTGAAAGACGCGGTTGTTGCCGACGTACTGCGCGGATTGGAACGCGTGGATTGTCTCGAAGCAGCCTCGCGCTACGTCGGTTCGCACCCGATGGCCGGTCGCGAGCGCAGCGGTGCCGGCGCTGCCGATGCCGACCTGTTCTACGGACGCCCGTGGGTGATCGTTGCACACGAGACGACGTGGCCGCGAGCGGTGCTGGTTACGCGTGCGCTGGCAACGGACGTCGGTGCCGTGCCTCTCGAGATGAACGCGGGCACGCACGACCACGCTGTCGCTCTCGTGTCGCACGTTCCGCAGCTGGTGTCGTCGATGCTCGCCGCGCGTCTCGTTGACGCCCCCGCCCAGGCGCTGGGTCTGGCAGGGCAGGGGCTGCGCGATACCGCCCGTATTGCGGCGTCCGACCCGCGCCTGTGGACGGCGATTCTGGCCGGCAATGCCGGTCCGGTCGCACACATCTTGCGCGAGCTACGCACCGACCTCGATGACTTGCTCACGCACCTCGACGCGGCCGCTGAACTTGGTCCCCTGCGTGGCGGTTCCGTGGGTGCGATTAATCGGGTGATGACCGCGGGTAACCAAGGCGTTTCCCGGATTCCCGGCAAGCACGGCGGTGCGCCGTCTCGATACCGCGAGATCGAGGTGCTCATCCCCGATGAGCCGGGCGCTCTCGGTAGACTTTTCAGCGAGCTCGGCGAGGCAGGCATTAACATCGAAGACTTGGTTTTGGAGCACTCTGCGGGCGCACAGGCAGGCGTCGCTCGCGTCATGATTGACCCGGCGGTCGCTGACCGCGCCGTCGCTGACCTGCAACAGCGGGGTTGGCGACTCATCACCCACTAAACGACCTCGGTGAGGAGAACGTTTTGATGAACGACACGATGCGTCGAGACGCGATTTCGCGTGTCGGCATGACGATTGCCATCGATGGGCCCGCCGGTTCGGGCAAGTCCACGGTGTCGAAGGCTCTGGCGAGCCGTCTGGGCATTGGCTACCTCGACACGGGCGCCATGTACCGTGCGCTGACGTGGTATTGCCTGGACGAAGGCATCGATCTGGAGGATACGGCGGCGGTCGCTGCGGCGGCTGATCGCATGCCGCTGCGCCTCGTGTCGGATCCGTCGGATCCGCACGTGTGGATCGGGGATCGTGAGATCACACTCGAGATTCGCGAGCCGCGTATCGCCCTGGCGATCAAGCACATTTCGACGAATCTCGACGTGCGCGCGTGGATGGCGACGGAGCAGCGCCGTCGCATGATGGAGGCCCGCGAGGAGGGCTCCGGCATGATCGCTGAGGGGCGCGACATCACGACCGTCGTCTGCCCCGACGCCGATGTGCGTGTTCTGTTGCTCGCCGATCAGGAGGCCCGTCTGCGTCGCCGGACGCTCGAACTCTACGGCGATGCAACCGAGGAACACATGGAGATTGTGCGGGCGCAGGTCGAGGGCCGTGACAAGGCCGATTCTCAGGTCTCTGAGTTCATGGTGGCCGCTCCCGGTGTCGAAACCGTGGACTCCACTGGGCTCGATGTCGATGGCGTGTGCGAGGCCGTCCTGGTCTTCGTCGACCGCAACCTTGCGGCGCGCGACGCGTCGCGCTAAGACGCTCTCTCGCTCGACGTGAGTGCCCCGCACCTGACGGTGCGGGGCACTCACGTTGCGGGTGTCAGAATCCCGTTCCGTAGGGTCCTTGAGGGCCCTGCGCGCCGCTGGAGGGATATCCGCCCTGCTGGTTACCGTACGCTCCGGTGCCGTATACCTGGGAGCCGGGCTGGGGTGCGCCCGCCCGCGGGTAGTTCGCGGTGCCGTAGCTGCTTGGCGTGACGCCGTACTGCGGTCCGTTGGGGCCGTTGAACATCGTTGGCGGGGTCGAGTTGCGCTGCGTGGCCTTAAATATCGCGTAACGTACCAGGATGCCACCTCCGACGATGAGGACTCCCAGCACGAGTGAGATGATGGTGACGACGGGGTTATCGGAATGCGAACGGATTCGGACGCGCCTCGCGGGCATCGTCACGGCCTGCGTCTGTGCTCGCGTTCCTCCAGCGACCGCGGCAGGGGCATAGGCGGGAGCGTTTGAAGACGCGCTCACCGTCGGGCTCGCCGCAGCAGAAGGTCCCTGCGCAACGATTGCGGGTGCGATGAAGCCTGCGGCCGCCAGAGCAAGGCTTGCCGTGACAGAGAGAAGACGTCGACTGGTCATTGAAAAACTCTCGTGGATGCATGTTGTATGGACAGGGGATAGTGTAGTCGCCTCCTGCGCGCCGATTCATTTTTTCGTTTTCTGACATGCAGCGTGGGGCACACGACAGAAGGCCACGATCCGGTCTAGGTGTGCTGTGGCACACTTAGGTCGGCTTGCCTCTCCTTGGCAAGATGCGCTATAGTTCTACAGGTCGCCACGGCGACGAACTGAATACGGGCTGTGGCGCAGCTTGGTAGCGCACTTGACTGGGGGTCAAGGGGTCGTGGGTTCAAATCCCGCCAGCCCGACGATAAGAACCGCGAGATTTTTTCTCGCGGTTTTTTGGGGTTAAGGGTCAAAATGTGTGTCTGGCTCGGCGTGTCGCGGGGGTTAGATTTGGCCTTTTTGAATGCCGATTGAGTGGGTGTAGTCGGTGTCGATAGCGTTGTCGTAGAGGGCTGGGCGTCCTGTTTCGTGGTCGGCTTGGTTCTCGGTTTGGGTCAGGGTGGATACTTTGGCGAGTTGGCCCTGGCCCCAGTCGGACTGCCTGGCGATTCGTACTGGATCGTCAGGCAGTTCCGTTTTTAAGTAGAGCCACCAATCCAGCATGCGGCGTTGTCGTTCGCCTGATCTGCCGCGGTGGGTTCTGGCGAGCAGTTTGAGCTGGGCGTTGATGCCGCCTTCTAAGCTGTTGGTGGTGGATTTGATCCGCTCGGGCGCAAGGACTCCTGCTGGCGGGTTGAGGTAGACAAACAGCATCTCGGACCGCCAAAGATGGTTGAGGCTGTTGTAGGCCTTGCGCACGTTGTGGTGGGTCCACACGCGGGTCCATGCACCTGTTTTGGGGTCTTTGATCATGGTTTTCTCGTTCATCCATTCCCGGTAGATCGTTGAAAACTCGTGCAGTTGCACACCCCACGCGGCGGCTTCATCCAGTGTGGTGATCCGGGTCAGTTTCAGCGCAAGTCGGTAGATGGTGCGCCCGGCATCGGTGCGTGGGTTGGTGGTGGTGTAGCGGCGGACCACGCGTTGGGCGTGGACGAGGCAGCGTTGAATTTTCGTAGTCGGCCAGCACTTTTTGATTGCGCTGTATGCGCCTTGGCCGCCGTCGATGACGGCGATGAGTGGGGCTTCGATGCGTTCAAGCAGCAGTTGGTAGTCGCGGGTGGTTTCGTGTTTGCACCAGTGCCAGGCGATCACGTGGTCGATGGTCGCCGCGACGATCAGGCAGCCACCGGCGGTGTAGGTGCCATCGAGAAATACCTGGTCGTAGATCCGCTTGTGGTGGCCGGCGGTGGGGTCAGGCACATCAACGAGCCAGCACCACTTGAAGCGCCGCTTCATGGTGGCGCGGCTAACACCGTTTCGTTTGGCTAGGTCGTCGAGTGATATTGCGGTGGTGCAATGCTCGATGAACTGGGTGAACACTGCCGCGTTGGTGATGTCGTTTCGACGTTTGACGCTGGAGGCGCCGCATTGTTTGCAGCGCCATCTGGTGGTGCCTTTGCTGGTGGTGCCGTTGCGTTTCATTTCACCGCCGCAGTGGCAGCGTGGTTGGTTCTTCGACATTGCGACACCACACCACGCCGCGCATAGCACATCACGGCTGCCACACCGAGGATTTCCCGTCGGGGGCTAGATATATGCTTCCGGAGCATATACTTTCCGGAAACCTACAGGTCAATCCGTGAAAATCCGCGATTCCGGACACACTTTTTGACCCTTAACCC
>NZ_JVOJ01000026.1 GCF_001064145.1 Sanguibacter keddieii | reverse complement strand
GAAAAATGACCACGATAAATTACGTGCGAAATTTAGCTGGCGGTAGTGTCGTCGCAGCCCACGGGTGCCGCGGCCGGGCCCCGAGTTTCGTAGCTGGCCCTGGTTCTGCGGTCGTGCAGCACCCTTTGGAGGGGTCTGGGTTTTTCGGACCGTTTGTTTTGAGAGGGTTGTTCTGAGTAGTCCCGGCTGCTTGTGGCCGGGCAGAATGGATGACCATGAGGAAGTTCTCGAAGCACACGCCTGAGCAGATTGTCGTGAAACTGGAGAAGGCCGAGGCGCTGCGAGGTGAGGGCATGAGTACGGCCCAGGCCTGCCGCGTGCTGGGTATCAGCGAGGCGACGTTGTGCCGGTGGCGCCAGCGTTATGGGTCGATGAGTCGTCGTGAGGCCAAGGAGCTGCGTGAGTTGCGCGAGCAAAACGCGCGTCTCAAGCAGTTGTTGGGCCAAGCAGAGTTGGAAAAGGCAGCGCTGCGAGAGTTGGCGGAGGGAAACTTCTAAGCCCGGCGCGCAGGCACGAGGCTGTGAACCACCTTGTCGGCCAGGGGTTTTCTCAGCGTCTTGCATGGGCGCGTTGCCGGGCTGTCGCGGTCAGCGTATTGCCGCACCCGCGCGGCGGGCGGGGCGAAAACGCTGCGTGATCATGGTCCTGTGCGCCAGTGGATGAACGATTGTGCCGCCACGCATCGACGGTGGGGCTATAAACGTGCCTGGGCGCGGGCCAAGAGCGAGGGCATTGTCATAGGGCGTGATACGTTCCGGCGCTTGTGGCGCGCCGAAGGGCTGCGCGTGCGCCCGCGCAAAGCCCACAAGCCCCGCACCGCACCACGCCTGCAACCCCTGGTCACAGCGAATGCTCCTGGGCAGGTGTGGGCCATTGATTTCCAGTTCGACTCGGACTGGAAGGGGCGCGTGTTCAAGGTCTGTCACGTCATTGATGAGTTCACGCGCCAGCACCTGGCTTTCCGCGTTGAGCGGCGCATGGGAGCCGTCGACGTGATCGAAATGCTTGACCTGGCTGCCCTGGCCCATGGGGCACCCCAGGTGCTTCGGGCCGATAACGGGCCTGAATTCATCGCCGCAGCCGTGGGGCGCTGGGCCAGCGAGCACGACACACTCCAAGCATTCATCCCACCGGGCCAGCCGTGGCATAACGGGTTCGTGGAGTCCTTACACAACCGTATGCGTGATGAACTCTTGGAGGACAACATGTTCGAGGATCTCAACCACGCGCGCACGCTGATTGGTGCCTGGTCGCGCCGCTACAATGAAGAGCACCCCCACAGCGCGCTGGGCTGGCTCTCACCCAACCAGTACGCGCGCCAATGGGCACAACACCACCAATAACAACCAACAACCCTCAAAACACCCGGTCC